>NZ_LMGD01000003.1:0-114767 GCF_001427345.1 Rhizobium sp. Root149 | reverse complement strand
CAGCTGCGACCATAGGAGCGCTGCGGGTTTTCTCCGGCTGTTGGGCGATATAGGCGTCCACATCGTTCTGGGTGTCAGCAATTTCCTGCAGAGCAATGCGGATGGTGAGATCCTGGCCGCTTGCATAGACATCACCCTCGTAGATCGCGCCTGCGCTGCTCCAGCCAATCACGTGCCGATCTTTCCTGGCCAGCTTCTCGATGGCTTCTTTCGACCAGGTCACAAAAGTCGTCTTCAATCGCTCCAGACCTTCGTTACCGAGTGCCGGAGCCATCGCAGTGATTAGTCCATCAAACTGACCATAGGCGTTGTCCTGAAGCGCTTTGAACACCTTCTCAGCCAGAACAGCGGCATCGATTTTGGCGGCCTTTGCAATGATGCCCGCGTCGGCGACTGCCTGATGGAAGCTCTGGATCAGAGAGCCGCTTCCATCGTCTGACCGCTCGAAGAGAGGATCTGCGATCGCCAGGAACTGCCAAATCAGTTCGAAAGCCTCTGCCGGATCATCGGGTGCGATGGTGTCGGCTATGGTCTTCCGCTGCGTTTCCAGATCCGTCTTTGTCGCCTTGACCTTGCGCCAATTGATGAAGGTTTTAGTGCGTGCAATGCTGGACAACCGTTTGCGAACCTGCCTGGCGACTTCCGCACTGCTTTGATGTCCGGCCAGCTCCATACGTAGCCGACGTTTGTGCGCAGCGCTGCCGGTGCTGATTTCTATCAGAAGTTCGGCAAGTCGCTGTGTGCCAAGGGCCTCAAGGTTTTTCGCGTTGAGGGTAGTTTTGGTTGCCATCTGCCGTCGACTGTCTCTTTCGGGTTATGACGCACACGTGGTAATGGAGACCCCGCGTAATGAAGGCGTTCATACACATCGGAAATGAGCAGGATAATTTATTCGCGTGCAATGGACCACCACACGTTCGCTTTCGGCCTCGAACCATTTAGCCGGACATTTATTGCTCGCAAGCTACAAGCCTGATGCTCAAAGGCGATGCTCCGGCAACGATTTCCAGCAGGCGGTCAATATTGGGATGGGCACCGGGGCGGTTTCTGGCATCGGCGGTATGTTCGGCAAAAATGTCGAGGGCGTAGGCAGCAGACTGGCTGTCCAGCGTTCCAAAAGATTGCTGTATGTGTTGATAGACAGCCAGCGAACCCTGCTTGCCTGGCTGATTTTCGATGGTTGCGACAACAGCGCCAGTCTGATCGACAAGATCTATACGCGCCAGGCCTTCAATCGATGGCAGCAGTTGCAGATTATCCTTGAACGACGCCGTGGGCTGGATCATCGCTGGTCCCTCTTTTCATGAACGAATGGCGCTCGTTTAGCAGCTACGGTCGCCCATCGCCATATCGGTTAGAACCTCTTTGGGTCCTACCCGGACCGTTCAGGCTTGCCGCGCCTTGCGATTGGCATAGCGCCGATCGCGCTCGAGCTTGCGGGCTGCTTCGTCCTCGAGAACGCGAGCGACACGGTTCTTTTCAACCAATTCCCGCGCTTCAACCTCAGCCTTGGCTGCCGCTACGATCACGGCTTCGCGTGCGGCCGCTTCTTCCGCAATCCGGGCAAGTTCATCGCGCTTGACCTGCTCACGCTCTGTGCGCCGCATTTCCCGTGCCTCGGCAAGAGCCAGGCGTTCTGCCTGTTTTGCTGTACGGGTTGGTTCGGCGGCGTCTTTTGCGGCAAGATAACCTTGCAGAAGTGCGGCCTTGGCGTTGCTGGCAGCACTACGACGATCGGAAACATCATTGGCTTTGTTGTATTTCAAACTTTTAGTCCTGTTGTTGGGAATGCCGGGAGACACACGGTGTTTGCGTCAATCTCTCAAGCGGGCGAGCGACATGAAAAAGGCCAGGCAATGCCCGGCCTTCATCAAGGGTTTTGCTTTCAACAGTGCCAGTACATCCGTGGTCAAAGGAAAGCAGATACCGATTTACGCAGCCTGGAGATTGCAGGCCGACATTTTGCCCGACTTGTTGTCGCGCTCAAGCTCGTAGCTGATCTTCTGGCCTTCGACGATTTCGCGCATTCCGGCGCGCTCGACAGCAGAGATGTGCACGAAGGCGTCAGCGCCGCCATTGTCAGGCTGAATGAAGCCGAAGCCCTTGGTGGAATTAAACCATTTAACTGTGCCAGTGGTCATGATGAACCCTCTCATAGCAAATACGGAACGACCGCAGCGCAAAGACGCTGCAGATGGCGATAACGATTGTTTTAAAGGGAGGGTTCGTTGCGAGCGCGGTGCTAATCGCGCGGTAACCAAAGCTCAGCAAGAAAATATCGATGAACACTACATAGGGATCTTTATCCCATTCGTCAACTTTTAGTTTTCCGATTCAACCATAAATTTAGACGGCAATGATTTCACCTTTTCCAACAAAGGATAAATACCACCGGTATCCGCATTGCCTCTGCCAGCATAAGCGCTACACTCTTTCAGTGAACGGAAAGCTTTGGGAGGAGCAATACGTGAAACGGATGTGGCCAGACGAATATGCCTTTCTGCTGGAAAATGCAGAAGAGGTAGACCTTCATATCCCGCCTGCAACACGCGAGGATGGAACGCCCGGCAAGGCAATCACGCGCAAGGCTTTGAAAGTCCGTATCAGCCAGCAGGATTTCGAGGAAATCTGGCCGCTTGCCGAAGCCCGCTATCGGCCCGGCGGACGCTTCTCAGGCAAGGCGATCACGCTGATCACCACAAACCCGCATTACAAGAGCTGGCATCCATCCGATGGCGGCAGTGAGGAAAGCGTCTCGGCCAGCGGTCAGCGCTACACAACCCGCTATGTGATTGTGCATTTTCTTCTGGATGATGTTCGCGAAACGGTCGAAGCCTGAAATCCGCGTTTTGCCGCTTCCAGGCCAAATCTGACATGGGAGGCGATTGATCCGAAGCGCGGATCAATCGCTCAAGCCGCCAAACTGCTTCAACGGTGTGTTGGTGGTTCCCTTTTCCATACCATGGGCGGCAATACTGCCTCCTTACGCCATCGTGCGTGCTTCCTTACCATGCAGTTCCAGTGTCATCTGCCATAAGGAATGAACGCATGTATGCACTCGCACGCCCCCATGCACTCGCTGTTCTCATCTGCGCTCTTGCCGTGAATGCCCCTTTAGGTTTGTCGGGTATTGCCCGAGCCCAGGAAGCGGTGGTTGCCGCGCCGGATGCAGAGGCGCTGTTTACCAGCACGGATCCCAAACTCCACGCCAACAAGCAGGTCGTCTACCGCATTATCCGCGAATTGCTGGAGGCCAACCATTGGGACAAGGCTGATGAACTTCTGAGCGAGCGATATCTGCAGCACAATCCGAATGTCGCATCCGGCAGAGCGCCTGTCATCGCCTTCTTTACGCACGTGCTGAAGAAGCCAAAGACCCCCCTGCCGTCCAAAATTGCCGCTCCCGTCGTCTTCGTGACGGCAGAGGGCGATCTGGTGACGGTTGGCTTTGTCCGCACAGAGAAGGATCCGAAGGATCCCACCAAGACCTATACGACCACCTGGTACGATACCTGGCGCATCGTAGACGGAAAGGCCGACGAACACTGGGATTCGGCGACAAAGATGTAAATCCTGCACCCTGCCCTTTACCGAGATCTTGGAAAGGATAAGTCTCCACAATGATCGGAGCAGGGTTTGATCTGCTCCGATCCTCCCATCGTATCGAGACCAGGATGGGTATGCAGCATTGCGGGGTTCTTTGCATGAAAGATCGCTATCGACCGGTTCCGCAGAGCCGTCTGGGTCGGCTCGCGGCTTTCGGTCAACTGGCGGGCGGCATTGCCACGGGCGCGCTGTCGGAAGGCCTGAGCCGGCTGACCCAGGGAGAGCGGCCGCATCTGCGCGATCTGCTGCTCACGCCCTCCAATGCCCGGCGGGTAACCGACCAGCTATCGCGGCTGCGCGGTGCGGCGATGAAACTCGGCCAGATGCTTTCGCTCGATCCGGGCGATGTGCTGCCGCCGGAACTCACCGCCATTCTGGGACAATTGCGGGAATCCGCGCATTTCATGCCGGGGAGCCAGTTGCGGTCGGCCTTGGCAGCGGCCTGGGGGCCCGACTGGCAACGTCATTTCTCCCGTTTCGACATGATCCCCATTGCCGCAGCCTCCATAGGTCAGGTTCATAAGGCTGTGCTGGTTTCAGGGCGAGAGGTTGCGGTCAAGGTTCAATATCCGGGCGTCGCAGCCAGCATCGATGCTGATATCGATAATGTCGCGACGTTTTTGAAGATCTCCGGCATCCTGCCTGCAGGCCTCGATATCAAGGCGCATCTGGCAGAAGCAAAGCGTCAATTGCACGAGGAGGCGGATTACCTGCGCGAGGCGGAGCAGATGCGTCAGTATCGCAGGTTACTGGCCGACGACCCGCGCTTCGTGCTGCCAGAACCGGTGGATGAACTTCTCCATCCAACGATCCTGCCCATGGATTACATCAAGGGTTCACCCATAGAAACGATCAAGACGGCGCCGCCTGCCACCCGCAATGAGGCTATGGGCGCCGTTGTGGAACTGGCCTTGCGTGAACTCTTCGAATTCGGCCTGATGCAAACCGATCCGAATTTCGCGAATTTTCGCTGGCAGCCGGAGACAGTCCGCATCGTGCTTCTGGATTTTGGCGCAACCCGCCCCGTTCCTCCCGAAAGTGCCAGCCATTACAGGCGGCTTCTGAAGGCCGGGCTTGATAACACCACGTCGGAGGTCAGGGATGCGTTGCTGGCGATGGATTACCTCTCGCCGGTCCAGATGCAGCGCCATGGCAGGGAACTGGAGGCGATGATTCGTCTCGTGCTGGATCACGTGCACAGGAATGCGGACGGCACGGTGGATTTCTCCGATCGCGGCCCGTTGGCGGATGTGCGGGATCGTGCAGCACCGATCATTGCAGATCGCCAGGGCTGGAGCCTGCCCTCGCCTGACAAGATGTTCATTCAACGCAAGATTTCTGGAACCGCGCTAATGTGCATGAACATGGATGTCCGGCTGCCGCTTGTTCCACTGTTGAAGCGCTTTCGTTGATAAGCAATTGCGCCCATCCGATTTCGATACGCACTCAGCCAGCTTCGCTCAAGGGTCGTATTCTACCTGTAGCGCAGGATGCCAGAAACGCGGGAACATGAACGTTTCCTAAAATGCACCTGTCCGGCTCCCTCCTCGGGAGGCTGGCCTGTCTGCATGGGCATCCGGATGAGTGGTCCCTCGGCTTTTTTCAAATCCTGAATTTTCAGCCGCATCAACCTGATTGACCGGAAAGCGCCCTTATGACGTCCATTGGTTCACTGACGCCCAGCCAGATCCGTCTCCTTTCAGCCTCCACAATCGCATCCTGGACATCCAGCGATGTGGCTGAACTGAAGTCGACGCAGATCCGCGAGCTTTCGGCGACGCAGGTTGCAGCGCTCCAGGAAGATGCCCTGGCCAATCTTTCCTCCGGTCAGCTCACAGCCATTTCGGCCCGGGCCGTCGTCGGTCTGACCGTTGACCAGCTGGCCGCCATCTCGACGGACAACTTCTCGAAACTGACCGCCTCCCAGGTCGCAGCACTGACATCGGCGCAGCTTGCCGGACTTGGCGATGACCACGCAGAAGCTTTGACGCCTGACCAGATCGCTGGCCTGAATGCACGTCAGGTGGCCGCACTGACATCGGACGGACTGGCAACATTTCCGCCATCGGATATCGCAGCCATCAGCTCCGGCGCAATTTCCGGCATGACGACGGCGGCTTTCGCGTCGCTGAGCACCGCGCAGCTAGCAGCACTCACCACATCGCAGATCGCAGCCTTGAAGCCGGTCCAGCTGGCGGCGCTGGAGCCGGAGCAGGTCGCAGCCTTCTCAACGGGACAGATCCGCATGCTGACCCCGTCCCAACTGGTCAGCCTGTCCACCGACACGCTGGTGGAGATGACCACGGACCAGATCAGTGCCATCAGCACGCGCGCCCTGGCCTCCCTGACGACAACGCAAATGAGCGCCATATCCGCCGATCAGGTCGGAGCGCTATCCACATCACAGCTGTCGGTTCTGGGTCCACGCCAGATCGCGGCCCTGAATCCAGCCAAGATCAACGCGATCACGACGGCAGGCATCGCCGCCTTGAGCGTAGCGTCGATCGGTGGTCTGCCAAGCACGGCAATTGCCGCCTTGAGCGATGATCAGGTGCAGGCATTGACGGTCAAGCAGGTCCAGCGCATGACAGCGCGCCAGATTGCGGCCCTCTCCACCTCTCAGGCTGCGGCCCTGACCTCGAGCCAGTTTGCCGCACTCAGTGCCATCCAGATCGGAACGATACCGGCGAGCTTCATCTCGAATTTCACCTCCGACCAGATCGGCGCGATCAGCAAGACGGCAATCACCGGCTTGAGTGTCGACCAGATCAAGGCGATGTCGGTCGATCAGATTGAAGCACTGAGCGCCTCGCAGGTTTCGAGCCTGCGCGCAACACAGCTTGGAGCGATCACTCCGGCGGGTCTTGCCACGTTCACCTCTCAAGAAATTGGCGCCATCAATCGCTCGGCCATGGGTCTTTTGACAACCGCCCATCTGGAGGAACTCACCGGCGACCAAATCGCCGGCCTGCTGCCAAGCCAGATTGCGGCCCTCTCGCCTTCGCAGTTTTCCGTATTCAATTCACAACAGATCAAGGGACTGGATACGAGCCAGATTGCGGCAATCACCGCAGGCCAGGTCAGCGCAATGAAGACGGAAGTGCTGGCCGCGCTTTCCGGTGACGGCATTGCAGCCCTGACCCAGAAGGCCGTGACCAGCCTGACCACAGATCAGATCAGCGCCCTTTCGGCAGATCAGGCCGATGCGCTGACATCGTTCCAGATCAATGGCCTGAGCAGCAGGCAGATCGCTGCCTTCAGCTCGGCCGGCATCGCACGCTTCACCTCCAGCGATATCGCCGCCATCAAGCCCACGGCCATTGGCGGTATTTCGACCGCTGCGCTGGCAGCCCTTCAGGAAGACCAGATTGCCGCCCTTACAGGCAGTCAGGTGCTAGCCCTGCGCACGGAGCACATGGCCGCGCTGAAGAGCAGCCAGATACAGGCTATGTCCTCGCAACAGCTCAAGGCCTTCACCTCGGCCCAGATTGCGGTTCTGCCGGCCAGCTTCGTCAGCGGAATGACGATCGAGCAACTGGGGGCGCTCAGCGCCAATGCCATCGCCGGTCTGACTTCGACACAGATCGCGGGCCTTTCCACCGATCAGTTGAGCAATCTTTCGACATCGCAGGTCAGCGGCCTGACATCAGCACAGCTCTCGCAGCTGGGGTCCGGCAAGATAGCCAGTTTGCAGCCGGCCCAGATTGCAGCGCTGAGACCGGCAGCTCTGGCCGGTCTGGACGCCTCCGTCATCGGCGGATTGCAGCTTGACCAGGTCGAAGCACTGCCCACCGCAGCGCTCGCAGCCCTGAAGACAACACAGACGGCCGTGCTGACCTCTGCCCAGATCGGCGTTCTGTCAACGGCGCAGGTTGCAGCCCTGAATGCCGCACAGATGACAAGCCTGAGCACGGGAAGCTTCTCGGCCCTGTCCGGCCAGCAGATCGCAGCACTGTCGGCTGCCGCTGTAACAGGTCTTTCGTCTGCGCAAATTTCGCTCATGACGGAAGAGCAGGCCGAGGCTCTCTCCAGCACCCAGATTGCCCGACTGCAATCGGCCCAGCTCGGCGCCATGACCAGCACCCAGCTTGCCACGTTCACCAGTACGGAAATCGCGGCCATATCACCTGCCGCACTGGCAAGCCTCTCCACAACCCTAACGGCGGCATTGCCGCTTGAAAACATCCGGGCTCTCTCTTCGGCGCAGATCGCCGCCCTGACGACAAGCCAGGTTTCCGTTCTGACGCCTGCCCAGATCGAAGTGCTTTCCGTAGCGCAGGTCCAGGGATTGACGACTGCGCAGGTCGCATCCTTGTCGTCCAGCGGCATCGCCGCCCTGACGATCGACCAGATCAATGCGCTGCCTGCCACATCGGTTGCCGCATTGACAACGGATCAGGTCACGGCTCTCTCCATTGACCAGATCAAGAGTCTGACCAGAACGCAGTTTGCAGCGCTGACTGCCGCACAGGTCACGGCCCTGCCGGATGCGATCTGGAGTGACATCTCGACCAACATGGTCTCCGCACTGACACCCGCAGCGCTTGGCGGGTTGGAAAGCAGCGTCGTCTCGTCTCTCACAGACCCCTATCTGAAGGCCCTGACGACGGCACAGGTGGCCGGACTGAATACGAGCCAGATCAACGCCCTGACGGCGACGCAGATCGATTCGCTTTCCACCGCCCAGCTGGCCGCGCTCGACAACACTCAGATCGGCGCCCTCAGCGGGGACGCAACGGCCTCGCTGTCCGAAGAGCAGATGCAGGCGCTGACGGCCAAGGCCATCAGCGGCCTGACGACAACGCAGATAGATGCACTGTCCGGAACACAGATCAGTGCGCTAACGTCATCCCAGCTTGGCGCCTTGACATCCGCGCAACTTTCCACCCTGGATGACGCAAATCTGCAGCTTTTCTCTACGGATGCATTGGCGCAGCTGACTCCGGATGCCCTGGCAGGCCTTTCTCCGTCCAGTCTTGCCTCCCTTGGCCAGACCAAGCTGGCCTCCCTGACGACGGCCCAGATCGCGAAGCTGACCACGGCCCAGCTGACTGCTCTGCCCGCTGCACAGATCGGCGCCCTGACGACGAACCAGATTGCGGCACTCAGCAGTGCGCAGGTCGGGGCCATGTCGCCCGCAGCGATTGCGGGACTTCTGGGCAGCCAGATCGAGGCCATTCCCGCCGCAGCGATTGCCGGACTGACCAGCGATCAGATCGGTGCCATGGGCATTGCCCAGTTCGACAGCCTGTCCACGGCCCAGATCGGCGCTCTCACATCCACACAGCTTGCGGCTTTCGGCGCTGATGCAATCGGAACGCTTTCGACAGCGGATATCGCTGCCCTGAACGTGTCTGCGCTGGCGGGGCTTTCCGCAACCGGGCTTGCATCGATGACGGGAGAGCAGATCGTAACGCTCTCGACCGCGCAACTGGCAGCCCTGCGGCCAAGCCAGATCACGGCCCTGACAACGACGCAGGTTGCCTCTCTTTCGACCACGCAGATCGGCGCTCTTTCCGCCTTGCAAATCGGCATGCTCGGCTCGGCCAACATCGCTGCACTGACGACGCAGCAGGTCATGTCGCTGGCATCCGGCGCGATTACCGGCCTGACGACAGGCCAGATCGCCGCACTTTCGACCATCCAGCTGGATGCGTTCTCGACAGCGCAGATCGGTGCTTTGACATCAGCCCAGATCGGGGTGCTGAGCCTTGGCGCCATCGGCACCTTCTCGACCAATGACATCGCGGCGATCCGTCCGGAAACCATCGCCGGCATGACGACGGCACAGGTTGCCGCGCTGGATCATGAACAGTTTGCAGCCCTTGTCCCGACACAGGTCGGCAAGATGAGCTTTGCGCAGATCCGTGCAGCCTCGAGCGGGCAGATTGCAGCCTTGGGAACAGGTCAGGTGGCCGCCCTGAATGCAATTCAGATCGCAGCGCTTGGTTCTGACAAATTGGCAACGATGACGACCGCCAAGATTGCGGCACTGGATCCGACGGCCATTGCAGGTCTGAGCACGGAGGTTCTTTCCAGCCTGACATCGGCACAGGTGGAAGCGCTGACACCGGCTCAGGTCACCATCCTGTCCTCGGCTCAGATTGCCTCTCTGGGCGCTTCCCTTGCAACCTTCTCGACACAGGACATTGCGAGCCTGAGCAGCCGGGGCGTGGCCGGTCTGAGCTCGAACGGCATCTCTCAACTCAGCCAGGCTCAGTTGAGCGCCTTTACTGCAGACCAGATCAAGATGATGAGCCCGGAACAGGTGGCTATGATCGCCGCAGCTTACGCAGCCAACAGTTGATAATCCCGATGCCACCGCGAAACCTCACAGGTTTCGGGTGGCATCGGAATGGCTCTTCGTCCAGTGTCTCCCACGCCCCAGCCTTGGGTATGTGACTTGAGTGGTGTGACTGGGGGGCGTGACAGATCTCGAAATGGATACGTCTGATGAAGAAGCCCGCCAGTGTGGCCAGCCTCACCGAATTCGGACGTGTCCGGCTTTCGAAAACCTTTTTCATGCGGGATTTCCTGTTCTCGGATATCGCCTCGATACACGGCTTCAACAACGTACCGGACAATCCGGATCTGGCAATTGCCGCCGGTACGCGACTTTGCGAAGACCTGCTCGAACCCTTGCAGGACAGGTTTGGCCGTATCGCCGTTCGTTCGGCCTATCGCTCGGCAGAGGTCAACGGCTTTGGCAATGACATGCAGCGGGCCGGAAAGAGCGGTTACAATTGTGCTGTCAACGAAGCCAATTATGCAGGTCATATCTGGGACAGACTCGATGCAGAAGGCTGCATGGGCGCCACGGCCTGCATTGTGGTGCCATCCTTCTGGGACCGCTTCAACGGGGAAGGCGACTGGCAGAAGCTGGCCTGGTGGATTCACGACCACCTGCCCTATTCCTCACTTTATTTCTTCCCGAAATACTGGGCTTTCAACATTACCTGGCATGAACGACCAGAGCGCAGGATCGACAGCTATGTGAAACCGTCAGGCTGCCTGACCAAACCCGGAATGGCAAATCATGCGGGCAGTCACGAGGAAGAATGGGAGCCCATTTTTCAAAGCCGATAACGTGCGCAACTCACGCGCATAACGTGATTTTTCCAGAAAATATCGCTCCGTCACATACTTATGGTATCAACGAGCCAGGAAATTAATCAAAAATTAAACCTGCTTTCGTTACCTTTAACCGGATGACTAAAGTGCCTCACTGGCATTTTAGAAATTTCCAATACCTACGGCGCAAGAAGCGGATCGTTTCCGCTGCATGATGTACATCTCTTGCGCGAGGCTCATACGAGCCATGATCTCACGCCTTAAATATGCTGTCTGCCGTCTTGCCGCAGGCCTTGCAAAAGCTTCGCGGTCTAGAAATTGCTCCGTCCCCGATACAGCTTTGCGGCTTTTGGCTTTGGCAGACATTATTTAATCTGTAGGGAAAGTGCTGATGAGCGACCCAGTTTCCAGTTTGACGCCCGCCGAGATCCGGAGGCTGGATACGGCTGCGATCAGTGCCTGGACGACGACCGACGTCGCCTCCCTTCGGACAGACCAGATCAAGGTTTTAAGGTCAAATCAGCTCCAGGCGTTGGGGGCGAGCAATGTCGCCGTGCTCAGCGCCACGCAGATCGCTGCGGTCACGGCCAGCTCTCTGGTCGGTCTCAACGCCAGTCAGCTGGCGGTTCTCTCTTCCCAGCAGATCGAAGGGTTTTCTGCTTCGCAGGTCACGGCTTTCTATACGAGCCAGCTCAGCAGCTTCTCGGATGCGCAGGTGTCGGCCTTTACCGTCGACCAGATCAAGGCGATGGCTTCGAGCGATATTGCGGCCTTTTCGCCCAGCGCCCTTGCCACGTTCACGACGGATGAAATCGCAGCAATTTCCGGAAGCGGCATCAAGGGCCTGAATACCGGCCACCTCGCGGCCCTCTCAAATGCGCAGATTACTGCGCTTACAACCAGCCAGATTGGCAGCCTCGCCAGCGGCACGCTGTCTGCCCTGATCGATTCCAATGCATCGAGCCTGACCACGACGCAGATTTCCGCACTGACCTCGCGTCAGGTGGCCTGGGTCGACTTGTCGGCCCTCTCGACCGAACAGATCGCGGCACTTTCCACGAGCTTCGTCAGCGTTCTCAGCAGCAGCCAGATTGCAGGCCTTTCAGACGATCAGGCCCAGGCGCTGACAAGTACGCAGATTGCAGCCATGCGCACGAGCGGCCTTTCGGGTCTGCAGACTGCAGATATAGCCTCCCTGACCAATGACGAAGTGGCGGCCATCAAGGCCAATGATATTCGCGGCCTTTCGACCGCGGCAATCGCGACCTTGAACAGCAGCCAGATCCAGACCCTGTCCAGCGGCCAGATTGCCGGGATGACATCCCAGCAGCTCCGCGCCTTTTCCGACAGCCAGATCGGTCTCTTCAGTAATGACCAGATTGCTGCAATGACTGCCCGTCAGCTGATGGAACTGAATGCCGATGCGCTGACGACGGGCCAGATCAGCGTTCTGTCCACGAACACGCTGAGTGGTTTGAGCAGCACCTTCGTTGCGGATTTCTCGACCGATCAGATCGCGGCCCTGACCACTGGCCAGATTGCCGCCTTCAAGAGCCGTCAGGCAGCCGGACTGAACATAACAGCGCTATCGCCGGATCAGATCGGCGTCCTGTCCGATAGTCTCATCAGTCTCCTGACGAGTGCACAGATTGCCAACCTCTCTTCTGTGCAGGCTGAAGCCTTTACAAGCGACCAGATCGCCATCATGCGCTCGACTGCGCTGTCCGGTTTCGAAAGCGAAGACATAGCCACTTTCACGACCGATGAAATGGCAGCGATTGTCTCCTCCTCCGTGCGCGGGCTTTCGACCAGCGTGATATCGGCATTGTCCGATGACCAGGTCCAGGGTCTTTCGACACGGCAGTTTGCCAACCTGACATCCCAGCAGATCGGCAGCCTTTCCTCAACCCAGCTGGCGGCGATTACCACTGATCAGATCGCTGTCATGAACTCGCGTCAGATCGGCACGCTCGATCTTTCACTCTTGTCGACGGACCAGATCGCGGCCATCTCGACACCTCTGTTCAAGACCTTGCAAAGTGGCGCGATCGCATCGCTTTCTTCCGAGCAGGTTGCCAATCTGACGACAAACCAGATTGCCTCACTATCGTTGCGGCAGGCACCCGGTCTCAATCTGGCGGCCCTTTCGACCACGCAGATCGCCGTCCTCTCCTCGCAGTTCATCAATCTCCTGTCCAGCGCGCAGGTTGCCGGCCTGACGAGCCAGCAATTGGGCGCCATGACGACAGGCCAGATCGCGGCGCTGAAGCCTGACTCGCTGTCCGGTCTTGCCGGTGATGCGCTGAGCTCCTTCACGTCATCGCAGATCGCCGCCATTTCAAGCCGGACGATCCGCAGTCTGTCGACCGCTGCCATCGAACAGCTGACCACCACCCAGATCCAGGCGCTCACAACCGCACAGGTCTTCGGTCTCACGACCGCTCAGATCGTTGCACTGTCCTCTGACCAGATTGAAACGCTCGATTCTGCCCAGGTCAGCGTCCTGACCGGCGCCCAGATTGCCGCCATGCTTCTGGAAGATCTCCAGTCTTTCAGCACCGGCGACATCGCGGCCATCTCGACGCGCTCGATCACCAGCCTGAAGACCGACCAGATCATGGGATTGAGCGATGATCAGCTGGATGTGCTGACATCGGCACAAGTCCGCGCGCTCAGCAGCAGCCAGCTGGATGCTGTCCTCGCCGCCTACGCACAGGTGTAAGGGAATACGGTCAGGAACCGATCGTGCCTGCTGAAGACATGGGTCGACCATGCTGGCTCGACTGATCTTTAGATATGAAAAAGCTTGCCGACGGGCTGCACCGCCTCAATCGCAGGCGCCAGCACCTGCTTACCGGCGGCAATGACGCCGTTCACCATAGGGCAGATGAACAACAGATTGCGATAGCTCAGCTCGTCTCTCTGCTGCAGGCTATGAACGGCAGCCGTCAGGTAAAGCTGCGGACTGGCAAACATGTAGACCCCGGCCGAAGCATGGTCAGAAATGACCTGCTTCTCGCGCGCGCGCAGAACTCTGCCATCCTCTATTTCGAGATAACTGTAGCAGGGCTCCGTGGACTGAAAGACCGGAACAATTGCTCCCCAGTCCTGGGCTTTGAACAGATG
Source organism: Rhizobium sp. Root149 (assembly GCF_001427345.1). Taxonomy (NCBI): domain Bacteria; kingdom Pseudomonadati; phylum Pseudomonadota; class Alphaproteobacteria; order Hyphomicrobiales; family Rhizobiaceae; genus Rhizobium; species Rhizobium sp. Root149. Next base: position 100,964 of record NZ_LMGD01000003.1, on the reverse strand, counting down.
TTCCGGGTCTTCCGGGCCTTCGGTGAAAAGGATATCGGCCAGATCGACAATGACCGGCTCGTCCGGCGCCACCAGCGACATTGCAGCGAGCGCGGAGTAAAGCGCGCCGCCGGTCAAGTGGGAGAGCCGAACGATCCGGCACTCCGGCCACAGGGCTCTCAAGGCCCGCTCCAGTTGCTCGAGCCCTTCGACCTCCCTCACAACGAAGATGTAGTCGCGGCTCTCCAGCCTGCCTCTCCAGGCGCGCTGGTCGAGCGCCACCTGCAAGAGCGGCCTGCCCTCCACCGGCACAAGCGGGCGGAAACCGAAAGTCTCCGTCCACAAATCAGGACCAGCTAGAGGCACGACACATTTCATGGCGGTCAGATCAGCTTCAGATAGGTGTTGAGATCGGCGGGCGTGCCAATTCCATGCATGGCCTCAGGCGCGATCATGTAGATCCCGATCCTGGCACCTTCGCGGATCAGGTCATTATAGACCGGGCAGACATAGAACTCATTGTTGGTGCGTTCATTGCGGGCAATCATATCAGTTGCCGCGTTGATGAAGTCGCTGGCGCGCTTGAAATAGTAGATCCCGACAGTCGCATTGTCGGAGATCGCCACCTTCTCCTTCACTTCGTCTACAAGTCCCTGCTGGTTGATGCGGGCAAAGGACCATTTCGGGTCACGATCCTTGTCCTTGAAGCACAGGATGGAGCCGTCCAGATCGCGGGTGATGGCGTCGCGAATGAAGTCTTCCACGGCGAAATCGACGATCTGGTCGCAATTGGCGATCAAAAGCGGCGCATCGGGATTGAGATGGCGCCTCGATGTCAGGACCGTGCAGGCGGCCCCTTCCGTCACGAAATCGATCGGCGAGAAGACGAGATCGCCGCGTCCCTCGAGTTCCTGCACCACATCGGGTTCCGCATCCAGATGCTCCTGCCGCGCGATGAGGACAAAGCGGCCATTGGCGATACGCAGATTGTCCATGACCCGTTCGATCATGGTCTGGCCCTTCACATCGATGAAGGGCTTTGGCTTGGCATAGCCTTCCTTGGCGAAACGGCTTCCCAAACCCGCCATGGGGATGACCACCTGAATGGCGGGAGCCGCCGTCTGGATGACGCCGCGCTTACCCTTGATCTCGTTGCGGTAGAACTCGATACGTTGCGGCGAATAGAAGGAGATATAGGCCTCGCTCTCGATCTCGTACTGGCTGACCTTGCCGCCTTCGAGCACGACTTCATTGAGGACCGGAGAGAGATAGTAGCGCCCTCCCAGAGAATCCGCCTTCAGCAGGTACCTCTTGGTCGCCTCGACAAACAGGGAGCCGGTCTTGAAATAGTAATAGCCCGCAATGGCCTTGCGGCTGAGAACACGCTTCTCGGCCGTCTCGATGACCATGCCAGCTTCGTCCTCGCGGATATAGGACCAGCGCGGATGCACTGACTTGAACGTCACGACACCGGCTTCCACGCCCGACGACGTGAATTCCCAGGCAATGGCACCAAGATCGGCATCAATGATCTGGTCACCGTTGCAGATGATCAGGGGCTCGCCTTCAACGATATGATCGACGGCCATCAAGGCGGAGCAGACAGCCCCCATGGTCGGATGCGCCAGCTGTATGACGCTCGTATCCGGCCCTGCGAGCAGCATCAGGATCGAATCCAGGCTGTATTCGACCGCATCCTGCTTGAGGATGACGAAGATGAAGGAGGCGGAAGGATCGCGGCGACGGATATTGTTGACCACCAGCGCGATCATCGGCATGCCGTCGATCTCGATCAGGGGCTTGGGAAAATGGAACTCATCCTTCGGGAAAAGGTCGTCCTTCGAGGCGATCGGAATAAGGTACCTCATGCTGCAGACGCCTCTATCTTGCGGATTTCGTTCTGGATCCTGTCATAGGTCACATCATTGGTGGAGCCGACCACGAGCACATGGGCACCGGATGCCCGCGCGGCCTGAATGCCGTGTTCGTTGTCCTCGATGATCAGGCACTCCCCCGGCCGAAAGCCGAAGCGCTCAATGGCGGTCAGATAGATTTCCGGGTCGGGCTTTGCCTTGGCAACGTCCTGATTGGACAGGAAGAAATCCAGATATTGCAGCAGATCGGACTGGCGCATCATGGCTTCGACGGTGGAGCGTACCGAGTTCGAGCAGACGGCGATGCTGCGCCCTTCCCGCTTCAGCCGGGCCAGTGCATATTGGTGATGAAAGACAGGGCGGCATTTACTGATCACGGCCTGATAGGTCATGCTCTGCTTCAGGGCGTTGACGAATTCGTGCAGCCTTGTCGGCAGCCCTTGCGACTTGCTGAGCATTTCCAGCTTCTTGCGCGTAGGCAGCCCGTCATAGACCGCAAGATGTTCTGCGCGGCTGATATTGAGGCCGAAAAGCGCGAGCGCATCGTTCAGCGTCTCGTAATGCCACTCCTTGGCATCGATGAGAACGCCATCCATATCGAACAGCACCGCCTTGATCATCGTGCCTTCCCCATGACCTTACTCCACCCTCGCCTTGTCTTAAAGCGCGTCGCGATCGTTCGGATTCGCTCCTGTCGCTTTAACTCTTTGTTTTCCTGCATGTCGTTATCGCAAAACCGCGGTGCACTTTTGCGCGACATGCTCTAGCCTATGCCCAGAATTCCGCTGCCGCATCCGGCAGATCGGTGCACAGGAATACGTTTTCGCTTCGAATATCCGCCCAGGCCTTCCAGGCAGCCTTGTGATCGCGCTTGTGCAGCTCCGGCGAGACGAGCGCGACGGCCTTGCCTGCCTCCAGATGGCGATGCACATCTTCCGGCTGGATCCAGTCAGAGTAGAAGCAGTCGATCCAGACGCCATGCGCCTTGTCGTAGAAAGGAGGAACGGGCTCGATTTCGGAATGACGGGTGTAGGTCACGAAGCCTTCGCGGAAATAGCCGAGCGCATCCGGCACGGCCATGTCGAAACAGAAGAGATCCTGAATGCCCGCCTCATCAAGCAACGTCCTGACAGGACGTTGAAGGCCATCCGCCTTGATGTTCAGAGCAATGGTTCCGGCTTGCGGATAGGCCTTGTGCAGCGTCAGGAACGTATCGAACGCCATAAGCCCGTCACCGACAGGAATATCGTGGGCGATCCGCAGAACACCATTCTGGTCGCGCACATCGGTTTCGACGCCAAAACCCGCTTCGAATGCCCTGCGGAACGCGATCTCGCTGTTCTTTTCCGAATCCTCTTTCCACCATCCCCGGTGCGCCAGAATTTTCATCGACTTCCCTTGCTCATCCTTGATCTGCCGTTCCCAGGTCGGCGCTGTTGGCTATTCGCCCCGGATCTCGGTCACGACCCGGCCTGTATAGGGCGCGTAACCATCCAGCTTCGGCCGGTTGAAAATCCGATAGAGGGGATTGTCGCATTCAGGGTTGAGATAGACCGTATTGGAATCCCAATAGCCATCTTCGATGAAGCGCAAATTGCCGTTCAGGGTGCGTGTCATGTAGTAGAGAAGGTGCAGGTCCTTGCGGCCCGCAACCTGGCACAGCGTCAGCCCGGAATAGAAATCGGGCAGCGCCTTGCGGCCAATGATATGAACCGCATCGCCGACGCGGCGATGATCGCGCCAGGCCGCCAGATATTCCTTCCACGGGAAGTAGATGGCATCATCGCTGAGTTGAAGACCCCAGGAATAGAAGCTTTTCTTGAATTCAAGATCGAAGCGGACGCTCAACACCGCATCGCAATCATCCTGCTCGAAGATGTGCTTGATACCGTGCTTGAAGGTCTCAATCTGGCTGCTTCCCTTCGGATCCAGCAGAACGAGCTCGCAAGGCTCGAGAGCGGCCCTGATCTCGTCGAGCGCTGCGCTCGGATATGTGACGAGGAAGATGCGGGCGCCAGGGTTGAGGCTGCGAACCGGCTGGACGATCTTCTCCAGAAGCGATTTTACATTGTCCCGGCCATCCATCGGAAAACCAAAACGATCGGCTTCGAGGAAGTTATTTCCACGAATCATGACTGATAGCTTCATCCCGTCCCCACGTGATCAGCCTGACGAGAAGGAGCTGGAGCATACGCCCACAAACAACAGGAACCAGAGCGGATATCCCGAAGCTGTGACCGGACCCTGTCTCCACTGTCCGTTGATAATACCGTCTTGTTAAAGCTTAAAACTTGTCTGTAGCTGGCAGGGCTCGTGACAACCCTGCCAGTCGCAATTCCGATCAGGCGGTCCCTTCCGGCCAAAGGCGCGGATCGGCCAACAGGGGCTCGATCGCGTCGCGTGCAGCCAGCTTGTCGCGGTAGTGCTGGCGATAGGCGGCCTCATCCTGCATCTCCTGCCCTTCGTGGATCAGTTCAGCACCGATCTCATAGTAGACATCGAGGTTGCGAAGGTTGGGAACCGGCAGCTTGCCCTGCTCGGCAGCTTCCTGCATTTCCCGGAACAGTTCCTCAAGGCGACGCGCAAGACCTGGCATGTCGCGCAAGGTGCAGGTTTCCCGCTTGGCGGCGAGCGTTGCCTTGACGGCGTCGATCGCTTTGCGATTGCGACCGAAAGAAATCGCCTTGGCAACATATTCCTCTGCTGAACCGCAAATCATTTCCGGAATACCGGCGGCAGAAACAATGCTGGCGCAGAAGCGCGACGGGAAGCCCATTCCCGGAACCGTCAGGACCGGAAGCCCCATGGTAATGGCATCTGCCGCCGTTGAATGGGCGCCATAGGGGAAGGTATCCAGGAACAGGTCGGCAAGCGCAATGCGGGCCAGATGCTTGGGGTTTGGAACCTTGGTCGCGAAGTAGATGCGATCCGGATCAACACCATTTTCGGAAGCAATCTTGCGCAGTCTCTGATGGATGGGGTCCTTGTCGCCCAACAGCCAGAGTATGCTGCCCGGCGTGGCCGCCAAGATCTTCATCCAGCGCAGGAAGCAGGCTTCGGTGATCTTTTGCATGCCGTTGAAGCAGGCATAGATGAAGGCATCGTCCGGCAATCCATATTCCGCGCGGGTGGGCTTTGGCGCAATCTCGCGCTTGCGGTCAACCGGCTGCTCGCAAGGAATGCGCAGAACCTTTTCGCTGTAGTAAAGCTCGCGCTCCGGCGGAACGATGTAGTTGTCGGTGATGAGGTACTGATGGAACGGGCTGGCAAGCGTTCCCGGATAGCCGCAGAAGTTCACGATGACAGGCGCGGGCCGGTAGGCAAAGACGCCGGCGCGGGCTTGCTTGGTATAACCGTTCACATCGATCAGGATATCAATTTCATCATCGATGATCTTCTTCGCGACATCGATATCGCTCATGCCGTTGATATCGCACCAGCCATCCATGACGGCGCGGATACGGTCATGCGTCTTGTCGTTGCTGCGCGGAATGCCGCAATAATAGCCGTAAACCTCGACCTTTTCCTTGTCGTGAAGCTCCAGGACTTCGCAGAGCGCAAAGCCGACCGCATGTTCGCGCAGGTCCGAAGACAGATAGCCGACACGAATGCGCTGGCCGGACGCCAACTTGTTGCGCACCGGCTTGCGCAGCAACCCGCTCGTATCCGGCCTGCCGACGAGTTTCTTGTTGTAGCGATAGGCCTTGCCAAGCTGGAACAAGGGATCATCGGCAAAGCAGGCGATGGTCATCGGCGACATCGCATCGGTCAACTGCTGACGCGTGACATGTTCGGAGCTTGTGAAAATCGGCCATTTGCATTGATGCTGGCGCGTGGCAAGCCAGTGCTGCGATGCATCCTGCTTGCTGGGATCAAGCTCGATGGCGAGCCATAGAACCGCTTCGGCTTCTTCCAGAAGACCTGCGGTTTCGAGCACACGCCCCATATGCTTCAGCACCATCAGGCGGAAGCTCAGGCGTTCAGCCGTGATCTCGTTGGAGGTGTTGGCGAAATTGCGCCATTGCTCTACCGCGCGGCCAACCATTTGGCAGTCTTCATAGACGCGTCCGAGATTGATATGCGCAGGAGCAAAGTCCGATTTGTAGGCGATCGTCGCCTTCAGGGCCTGAATGGCACCTGCAGCATCGCCGGTCTGGTTGAGCATGACGGCATAGTTGAAGGATGCGACATGAACCATAGGGTTCTTGTCGTTGAAGGCGATCCACGTCTTGTACAGGTCGAGCGCTGGCGCTGAAGCCCCAAGACTGGACAACCTTTCCACCGTCTGGATCAGTTCTGCGAGAGGCAATTGCTGCTGGCGCGCACGCTGAAAAACGGCCTGTATCACTGCTACCGGATCGACGCTCGTCGCTGGCACGGTCATGTTCATTAGCTTCCTCACATCACCCTGGACGCTCCGGCAGTACCTGGCCGGACGTCGCTTTGCTCGCATGCTCTCTGTTCTTCTGCGACAATGAGCTTGTCTGAGGCTGATGCGGTGCAATTGGTGCGGGAGATAACGCAAAAAGGGCGATGCAATGCACCGCCCTTTTCGTGGTGGGAAATCCGGCACGGTTTGGACCGTGCCGGGTATCTATTAGGATACGGTGCTGTCGTTGTAGGCGGCGATGACCCAGTTGACGTTGTCCTTGAGGGCAGCAACCTGATCCGAGGAGATTGCATCCAGCTGGTCGTTCGTCAGGGTCATGTAGTCGTCGGAGCTGATCGCGCCGATCGCAGCTGTCGAGATGACCGCGACTTCTGCCGTCGAGAAGAGCGCGATATCGCCGCTTTCGAGTGCCGAAACCTGAGCAGACGAGAGGGCCGCGATCTGATCCGTGCCGAGCGCTGTAACCTGATCGGTCGTCAGAGCAACGATCTGAGCTGTCGTCAGAGCCTTGATCTGTGCAGAGCCGAGGCCTGCAATCGCGTCGGTGGTGAGAGCGGCAAGGTTCGCCGTCGACATTGCCGTCAGAGCCTTGATGTTCAGGGCGTTGACGTCAGCAGAGCCAAGCGTTGCTGCCTGGTCCGTGGTCAGACCGGCGATAGCCGTGCTGGAGATAGCAGCGAGGTTGTCGGTGCTCCATGCGCCGAAGGCATCAGAGGTGACTGCGCCGATCTGGGTGGAGTTCAGGCCGGAAACCTGGGTCGAGGTCAGAAGGTTCTGCTGCGCCGAGGTCAGTTCGCCAACAGCCAGAGACGTGATCTGCTTGGAGCCGATTGCGTTGATCTGCGTTCCAGTCCAGCCAGCCATTTCGTCGCTCGTCAGAGCACCGAGCTGTGCCGTCGTCAGGCCGCCGATCTGCGTTGCAGACAGTGCACCACCGCCGACGCTGTCCAGTTCGGTGATGTCGGAGCCGAGAGCTGCAATCTGCTTGGCATCGAGAGCAGCAAGCTTGGCAGAGCCAGCACCGTTGAAGAGGGCAGCAACGTCAGCCGTTTCCAGAGCTGCGATAGCAGCCGTGGTCAGAACGTCGAGTTGGTCGCTGGTCAGAGCAGCCGCCGCGTCGGACGTCAAGGCCGTGACCTGCGTTGCCGTCAGCTTGGAAGCCTGAGCGGAGGTCAGGTCGATGATGGCATCGGTCGAGAACTTGTCGCCGGTCAGAACGGCGATCTGTGTCGTCGTCAATGCATCAAGCTTGTCGGCGGTTGCAAGAGCCGTCAGGTCGGCTTCAACGAGACCTGCGATGATGTCGGTCTTCAGAGCCTTCAGCTGGGACTCTTCGAAGTTCGTTATGCCGTTGGTGATGGCGCCGAGCTGGGCTGCCGTCAAACCGGCGAGCGCGCTGCTGGAGAATGCCGAAATCTTGGCGGTATCCAGACCTGCGATAGCATCGGTGGTTACGACAGCGAGCTGCCCGGAAGACAGGGCCGCAATCCGGTCGCTAGCCAGGGCGTTGATGGCCGTGCTGCTCAGGCCCGCTACCGACGCCGTCGACAGCAGCTTGACCTGGCTTACGGATAGTTTGGACATAAAGGAATCAATTGCCACGGATTTCTCTCCAGATTCGATGGTTTAAATGCTGCTGGATGCCCGGATTTACGCTGGATACTACAAAAAGCAGTTCAACCGCCCGTCGGCACTACACAACACTGCAAGGAACATGGCTCGAGCGAGCCGTCGCATCGGAATGGCATCATGCATCCAGAAACCCCGCGGCTTCTGACCCCTAGCCTGAACAACGAAATCCAAACCGGTCAATCATCTACCGGCTACCACCTGAAGCCCTTTAGGAGCGGGCGGTTAACATGGCTCGTCTTTCCACTTAAACGTAGGGCCAAGCTTTTAACATTGGATTAATGGACTGCAAAGAAGAGCGGTTATTACACGCTGCTGTTGATAATCGGAAAAATCGTTTCAATTCAAATTTATAGCTATATGAGCAAATGTTGAAATACCTTGCGCTTCGCCGGGAGATTTGCTAAGTTTGCGTAAAGATGGACATACATATTTTCTATTCGATTTTCATAAACATCAGCTTTTGTTTGAACAATAGATGAAGCATCAGTGATACGGGATTTTCCCTCTCCCTGAACGTCATTGTTGCTTCAGGGATGCTCGCCCGCTGGTCAGGTTCCGGATCGCTGCAACGATTGCGTCGGCATTCTCTTCTGGAATCTGCATATACAATGAGGCGCCGTCGCCAGTGAAGGTTTCCTGGATGATGGCAACCGTTCCCAAACTGGGAAGCCTTGCCTTGATGGAAGCGTGATCGGAGAAATTCAGGTCGACGACGACCGTGATCGATGGAATCACTCGCTCTTTCGTTGCACCGTTCAGGCACAGGGCAGCAGTTCCTCCGTAAGCGCGCACCAGCCCTCCACTTCCCAGAAGAATACCGCCAAACCATCGGGTGACCAGAACTACGATGTTCGTCAATTGCTGACCATCTATGGTCTGAAGAATAGGCTTTCCGGCTGTTCCACTCGGTTCGCCGTCATCATTGAACCGATAGTTCTGTCCGATCCGCCAGGCCCAGCAATTATGATTGGCGTTGCGATCAGAATTCTCTGCAATAAAAGCCTTCGCTTCCGCCTCATCTGATACCGGAGCGGCCAGTGCCAGAAATCGGCTTTTCTTGATATCCTGCTCGAAACGTGACGGCGAAGTGAGAATAAACATCAGGACGATGTAGAAGCTGCGCGTCCATTGCTCAAGCTCGACCTTTCATCATCGGCTATCCCACCTATCTGTCGCATAATCGTCTGAAGGATTGTTTCAGGATATGAAATATGCTCAGCAGTGACGGCACGGGCAAAAAAGAGGACTTAAGACGATCTTGACCTGCGGCGGCAACCGACGGGAGAAACCCGAAAGACTGGTGGCATATCTCTGCCAACTGGCGCTTCTGCTTGTCGGGTTCGCACTGACCGGGACACCGGGCATCTCCCATGGAAGGCAGGCGGAAGAACCCGAAGCCTTCAGGCAGCGGCCCGTTTCCCTTCTGCTGGTTGATCGACATGACGATCAACGTTTTGCCCAGCCGATTGACAAGCGTGGGCAGAAGAACTGGCGCGGCACGCAATCTGATCCCTTCCTGCCAACGGCCATCTCGGTTCTGCATCCGATCGATGTTTCCATTCTGACCGTCAATGCCCCTCCTTCTCTGCCTCCAAGCAAAGTTGAAACCGGCTTTCTTGCCCGCGCGCCGCCTTTCCTGACCCTCTGATCTTTGCAACGGGCCCAGCCCGTCAAGACAGATGACTGACCGACGCCGCATGGCATGCAGTGCGCGGTCCGGTGTTTCAGGATAAAATAATGAAGAACTCCCTCTGGAAGGTGGCGATCTATGTGGTCGTCATCATCACGGGCATGCTGGTTGCATTGCCCAACGTGCTGAGCGACAGGATGCTCGCACAGCTACCATCCGCGCTTCCTCACCAGCGTGTATCGCTGGGGCTCGATCTGCGCGGCGGCTCCCATCTGGTCCTTGAAGTGGATCGGGATTCACTGGTCACGGAATGGCTGCAAAACCTTCAGCAGGATGTGCGGTCCACCCTCGAAAAGAGCCAGATTACGATTGCCTCTCTTCGGCGGACACAAAGCGCCATCGAGGTTCGTCTCACGGATCCTGCCAAGGTGCAGCAGGCGATCAGCGAGCTGAATGGCATCGCCAATCAGGTTCAGGCCGCAGCATTGACCGCAAGCGATCTGACGATCGAGGCGACAGGCGCGGACACCTTGCGCGTGCTGCCGTCCGAGGCGGGTCTTACACATCGCATGACGCAGGCCGTCACCCAGAGCCTTGAAATCATTCGCCAGCGCGTGGATCAGGTGGGTGTTGCCGAACCAACCATCCAACGGGTTGGCGGCGACCGTGTTCTCGTCCAGCTGCCGGGCGAGCAGGACCCTTCCAATGTACGGGCGCTGCTTGGCTCCACGGCCAAGATGAGCTTCCATCTTTTGGGCCGCGAGGGTGAACCTGGCATAACGATGATGAAGGATGCGGAAGACCGTCCTTACCCCGTTCAAAATCGTGTTCTGATTTCCGGTGATCGCCTGACCGATGCCCGCGTCGGGTTCGACCCGAATACCAGCGAACCCGTGGTCTCCTTCCGGTTCGACCAGGCAGGTGCTACACGCTTTGCGGAAGTCACCCGCCAGAATGTCGGCATGCCTTTTGCCATCGTGCTCGACGGCAAGGTACTGTCCGCACCGGTCATTCGTGAACCGATCACCGGCGGTTCCGGGCAGATCTCCGGCTCCTTCAATGTCCAGGACGCCAATACGCTGGCGGCGCTTTTGCGCGCCGGCGCCTTGCCTGCGAAGCTGGACGTCATCGAAGAACGCACCGTTGGGGCAGATCTTGGAAGCGATGCCATCGAGATGGGCATTGTTGCCGGTCTCGGCGGCTTTGCGCTCGTTATGCTGTTCATTCTGGCGCTCTATGGCAGCTGGGGACTGCTGGCAGTTTTGGCGCTGGCGCTCAACGTCATGCTCACCTTTGCCGGTTTGACGATGCTGGGGGCGACCCTCACTTTGCCCGGCATTGCCGGCATCGTGCTGGGCATCGGCCTTGCCGTCGATGCCAATGTTCTGATCAACGAACGTATTCGCGAAGAGAGCCGAAAAGGGCGAAGCGCTTTTGCAGCTATCGATCTCGGCTTCAACAAAGCCTATGCCACGATCATCGACAGTAACGTCACGGCGCTCATCGCCACGGCCCTGCTCTTCTGGTTCGGTTCCGGCCCGGTGCGCGGCTTTGCGGTCACCATGGGGCTCGGGATCGCCATCTCGATGTTTACCGCCGTCTCGGTAGTGCGCGTTGCCATGGTGGCGATTGCCACGCGCCGTCGCCTGAAGACGATCGATATCAAGCCGCTTCTGCCGATCCGCCTGATCAAGGATGGCACGACGATCGACTTCATGAAGGCGCGGCTTGCCGGTCTCGGCATTTCGGCCTTCCTGTCGATCGGCTCCATCGTTCTGCTTTTCACGCATGGGCTGAACTTCGGTGTCGACTTCAAGGGCGGTATCCAGGTCGAGGTCAAGACCTCTGGCCCGGCCGACCTTTCTGCCTTCCGCAGCGGACTCGGCAATCTCGGCCTCGGCGAAGTGGCACTGCAGGAGTTCGGCAGCAATGACCGGCTTCTGATCCGCCTCGAACGGCAGGCAGGGCCTGAGACAAAGCAAACCGAAGCCGTGGAAAAGGTACGCAGTGAGATCCGCGTCATCGACCCGAGCGCTTCGATCGAACGCACGGAAGTCGTCGGCCCCAAGGTCAGCGATGAGCTGGCAACCGCCGGCATCCTCTCGGTCATCCTCGCCAGCCTTGCCATGCTGGTCTACATCTGGGTGCGGTTCGAATGGCCCTTTGCCGTTGGCGCCATCGCGACCCTAGTCCTGGATGTGACGAAGACGGTCGGCTTCTTCTCGCTGACAGGGCTGGATTTCAACCTGACAGCGATTGCAGCCCTGCTGACGCTGGTTGGCTACTCGGTCAATGACAAGGTGGTGGTTTATGACCGCATGCGCGAGAACATGCGGCTCTACAAATCAATGCCGTTCCGCAATCTGATCAACCTCTCGATCAACGAGACCCTGGCCCGAAGCCTCTACACATCGGCGACGGCGTTTCTGGCCATGATCCCCATGGCGATCTGGGGCGGTAGTGCTGTCGAAAGCTTCGCCATCCCGATGGTCTTCGGCATCTTCGTGGCGGCCTCCTCCTCGGTCTTCATTGCCGCACCCATTCTGCTCTTCCTCGGCGACTGGCGCACAAAGCGCAAAGCCCGGAAGGCGGAAGTGAGCGGAGAAGTGAAGGCGGTGTAACCAAGCAGTCAGGTTCCGTCATTTCCGGGACCTGACTTACCACCCGCTTAGCCATTACGGCGCAGAAGAACCTGCTCAAGTCGGGCGAGGCGGCACTCCAATTCCTCGGCATTCACTTCGTCGCTACCGTCGCTTGCAATGTCATCGATCTGGAGCAGGCGGTAGATTGTGGGTTCGTTATAGGAGAGCATCTTGAGCGTAAATTCACGCGTCCGGATCTGCAGCGCGGTCGCGTAAGCCTCGTAGCGCTCGATAGACAGCCGACCATTTCCGGCTTCGATCAGCTTTGAATGTCGAAGATTGCACTTGCATCTATTAGAAGCGAAAGCGTCCAAGTCCGAAGCGAAAAGGCGACTTTTGTACAACTCGAATTTTTCAGAGAAAATAATGACATATACTCATGTATTAACTGTTCGATTCATGAATCAAATCTGATTGTCTCTCAATACCTGTTGATGTTTTCCTCATTGACGAAGCAATGACCTCGAAATACCCCTTTAGTTTAGGAGCTTTTCCTGGGGGATTCCATGGCTACCATTCAAGGGATTTATGTTGCGCTGTTCGGCCGTCCGGCTGATCCAACGGGTCTTACTTACTTCAACGGTGTGACAAAGAACGGTGCTGATCTTACAGCCATTGGCGATCTCGCTGCGACAGCAGAATACAAGGAACGTTTTGCAGGTCAGACGAACAGCCAGATCGTAAATTCAATATACAAGTCTCTGTTCAACCGCGATGCGGAAGCAAACGGCCTAAAATTTTTCGTCGATGGACTGACCAACGGAACGTTCAACATCAAGAATATTGCGATTGCAATTCTGGATGGCGCTCAGGGTTCCGATTTGACCACAGTCAACAACAAGATCTCTGCCGCCAATCTATTCACGACTGCACTGGATACCACGCCGGAAATCGAGGCTTATAAGGGGACCGCGGCTGCGGTGGTCGGTCGTAACTTCCTGGCCAACATCACAGATCAGGCCAGCACCGTACCCACTAAGGTCGGCGCAGATACGGCAGTGGCTTCTCTCCCAGCACCGGCAGCGCCTGTCCCAACATTGCTTGGCCAGTCCTTCACACAGGAAGCCCTGACGGGCGTCAACGTCAACAGTATTTCCGATCCGCTGTTCGCCTCGCAATGGTATCTGAAGAACAATGGCGATCGCGGCGCTTCCGCGGGCCTCGACGTCAATATCGCGGGTGCCTGGGCAAGCGGGTATACCGGCAAGGGCGTTCGTGTTGCAATCAACGATGACGGTATCGACATCAACCATTCTGAATTCCAAGGCATTCTGCTGAAGGACCTCACCTTCAACTCCGCCACAAAGGCAACCGGCGCCAACGCCTACACCGCAGGAAATGGTGGCTATGCTCCCGATGCCGACGCCAACGAACACGGAACGGTGGTAGGCTCCATCGTGGCCATGGCGCTTGATGGCAAGGGCATGGTGGGCATGGCCCCCAATGCAAATCTCGTCTCCAGCCTTGCGGTCAGCAAGGGCAGCAGTGTCGATGTACCCGCCCTGTACAACTATATGACGGATGTTGCGAAGGTCGATGTCTCCGTCAACTCCTACGGTCTGGATCCGGCCTTTTCCGAAAATTTCTGGTCGCAATCGCCAAATCAGGCAGACAGAAGTTACCTGGCTGCCGTCGAAAAGGCAGGCCAGCAGGGTCGCGGCGGCCTTGGAACTGTGGTCGAGGTTTCGGCAGGTAACGAAGGACCCGCCAAGGCTGATACGGCCATGACCGGCTCCACCAACAACAAGTACATCATCACCGCCGGTGCCATGAATGAGTTCGGCAACAAGGCCAGCTATTCCACGCCCGGCGCTTCCGTTCTCGTTTCCTCCTTCGGTGGTGAAAACCCCGATAGCAAGGACCAGTCCATCAATACCGGCTTTGGCATTACCTCTGCCGACATCACCGGTTCGACATTGGGCTACAACAAGACCGATGCTGCCAATGGCGATTATTCCTTCCAGAATATCGGTACCTCCTATTCCGGCCCCATGGTCGGAGCCGCCGCCGCCCTCATGCTGCAGGCAAACCCGCTTCTCGGCTTCCGCGATGTTGCCAACATCCTGGCGCTGACGGCCCGCGCTGTTGGAACGACCAACAACTATATCACGACGAAGGGCGATGGGCTGAACTTCGGCGGCATGCAGTTCTCTCGTGATGTCGGCTTTGGCTTGATCGACGTCAGCGCAGCCGTTCGCCTGGCGGCCTCCTGGACGGACGCCGCGAAGACTGCAGCGAACTGGGTGAGCTCCGAGGCAAAGAGCGGTTCTGCAGCCGCGACGATCAGCGGTACAGGCACGACGGTGACGGCAAACCTCACCAAGAACGTCATCATCGAGCGCATGGAGTTCGACCTCAACCTGACCACGGCAACATCCAATGATCTGAAAGCCGTCATCACTTCGCCAAACGGCACAACGATCACGCTGTTCGATGAACCGATGGTCGGCAAGGATGCCGCCTCTGCCGTCTGGCCCGGCACATTCCAGATCGGCGCGACCGCCTTCTTCGGCGAACAGAGCGCAGGCACCTGGACGCTGCAGCTGATCGACAAGAACACCGGCACGGTTGCGGAGTTCAAGGAATTGACCGTTCGCGCCTGGGGTTCGGACGTGACCTCCGACAACCATTATGTGCTTGTGGACTCCTTCACTGGATCCAAGACGGTCAACGATGCATCCGGAACCGATTTGATTGATGCAGCGGCTGTCAGCTCGGCAGTCACGATCAACCTCAATGCGGGCCAGACCTCGACCATTGCGGGCGGAAGCTTCGTCATCGCGGCGGGCGTCCAGATCGAAAACGCCTTCGGTGGTGCTGGCAACGACACCCTGATCGGGAATGATGTCGGCAACGTTCTGCGTGGCAATGGCGGGGCCGACACATTGACGGGCAATGGCGGCGCCGACGTCTTCATGTACGGAAATGTCAATGAATCGACCGCCCAGGCGACCGACACAATCACCGATTTCGTGGTTGGAACCGACAAGATCGATCTGCGCCTCATCGACGCCAACCTGAAAGTGGCTGGCAACCAGGAGTTCCGATTCCTTGGCCAGACATCTACGGCCCAGGCCAATGGCCTGGCCTTTGACTTCGTCAGCGGCAACACCCGCATCTTCGGCGATGCCGATGGCGATGCAAACACCGTAGAATTCCAGGTGGTGCTGACGGGCCAGAAGAACCTGACAGCATCCGACTTCTTCGGCCTCGAACTCGCAGCCTGATAGATAAGCTATACCTCATGAAAAAGGCCATCCCGGAAACCGGGATGGCCTTTTTCGTTGTTCATCGGTGATCTTGGATCCACTTCCCGACGTGGGTCAGCGACTGGTTGATGACCTGGTGCATGTCCAGATACTGGTAGGTGCCACATCGGCCGATGAAGACCAGCCGGTCGTTGGCAGCCGCTTTTTCCTGATAGAGTTTGTAGATCTTCTCGAAACGGCCATCGCTCGTCTTGACCGGATAATAGCGCTCCAGGTGATTGTCCTTGTAATCGCAAGGCTCTTCCACAGTTCGCAACACCGTGCCCGTATCCGAGACGAGGTGCGCAGGGATCCGATGCCACCAGGTCTCGCGGGTATAGGGAGACGTGTCGGTATAATTGATGACGACATGCTCAGGCGCATCCGCTTTCGGGACTTCCGTCAGATGAAAGCGGATCGAGCGGTAGGGAAGTTCTCCAAATTCGTAGCCGAAGAATTCATCGATCGGCATGCTGTTGAAGCAGGCATCATAGTCCGCCAGCATGCTCGCGCTGAATTCGGTATTCAGGCGCATGGAAATCTTCGAATGGTCGAAAATCCGCTCGAAGATCTTCGTGTATCCGTCCTTTGGCATGGCCTGGAACGTGTCTGACGGAAAGTAACGATTTTCGCGATCGGTTCGAATTTGCAAGCGCTGCACAACCGATGCATCCACTTCGCTGAGATCGAGCTCCCACATCTTCTGCGTATAGGGGCGGAAGAAGAGATCTGTCAGATCCGGTCCGATCTTCGAATAGAGATGATCCTCGGCACTGGTGATGGGGTCGCGCGCAATGACGCGGGTCGACAGGAAATCCGCAACCTCCTGCGGCGTTTCCAACTGCGTACCGAAGACAGCATTGACGGTATCGAGATTGACAGGCGCAGGCACCAGCCGCCCATCCGGCAGACGAGCGACGACGCAATGGTCATAAGGTACCCAGTCGGTAAACGTGTTCAGCCATTCCACGACGCGCATGTTGGAAGTGTGAAACAGATGGGGGCCATAGTGATGGATCCGCACACCGCTGGAATGGACATAGTCATAGCAATTGCCCGCGATATGCGATCGCTTGTCGATAACCTCCACCTCATATCCGGCTTCGGCCAGTTCCCTGGCATAGACGGCTCCGGCAAAACCGGCCCCAACAACAAGCACCCTGCTCAAATCCGACCCCTATAGCCATTCGCGAATCACCCGAATGACTATGTGCAGGATCGAATTGCACCGGGCTTACCTGTCTTTCGCGGCGATTAGCCTCCGGTTCGTTTGAGATGAAACTCGCTCGGCAGATAAATCCGCCCGTCGAAGGTCTGCTTGCTGGTATTGGCAACATCGAAGATGATGGCGAGATCGCGCCATTCATAATTATCCTCGATGTGGTTCTCGCCACCCACCAGCGCTAGAGCCACAGAATAGGTGCCGACCCCCAGATCCGCCCTGAAGCGCGCGGAGAACTCGATCTCTTCGCCAGCCTTTACATCGGTCAGCGCCTGTTCGCTGTAATAGGTGTTCGTGCCATACATGGTCTGACCGAAGCGGTCCTTGATCGCGTAGCCGAAGACGAGAGATTCCACATCCTCATTCGCTTTGGCCTTCACGCGAATGGCGACCTCTGCTCCCACATCCAGCGTATCGATGGGGCCGCCCTGCGCATCTTCCAGCCGCGCTTCGACAATCGAAACCCTGCGCGAACCGGAACTCGTCTGGACGCGGCCATCCTCCCGCTCTTCGGTGAGGATCGGTTGCGCTTCCTTCTGCCCGAGAAGGGCGTTGTAATAGTCGAGAACAGTTTCTGGCTCTCCATCGAGCGCCACGGCACCTTCGTGCAGCAGAATGGCGCGGTCGCAAAGGCTGAGCAGCGCCATCCGGTCGTGCGAAACGAGGATCAGGGTCGTACCCTGCTGGCGAAATTCCTTGATGCGGTCGAAGCTCTTGTGCTGGAAATAGGCGTCGCCTACTGAGAGCGCCTCATCGACGATGAGAATGTCGGGACGAAATGCTGTCGCGACCGAGAAAGCAAGCCGCATGTGCATGCCGCTGGAATAGACACGCAGCGGCTGATCGAAATAGCTTCCCAGTTCGGAAAACGCCTCGATGCCCTCCATGGCCGCGGCAATATCCGCATGCTGGTAGCCCATGAGGCCGAGCGCATGGAACACGTTCTGGCGGCCGGTATAATCCGGATTGAAGCCCATCCCCAGTTCAAGGATGGCGGAGATCTTGCCTGAAAGACCGATATTGCCTTCGGCCGCGCGCATGGTGCCGGTAATCAGCTTGAGCAACGTGCTCTTGCCCGCGCCATTGCGACCAACAATCGCCAGCGCCTGCCCTGCCTCTACGGTGAAACTGATATCCCGCAGAACCCAGCGCTCTTCCGGCTGCCCGACGGGAAGAGAAAACCAGCCAAGAACGCGATGCAGTTCGTGCCGATAGCGACGAAAAACCTTGCCGACCTTGTCGACGGTCATGACCACATTCGTCATAGCACATCCACCATTTCAGGGCTTGCCTTGCGGAAGAGCGTAAAGCCGAGAGCCAAGAAAACCAGTGCCAGAAAACCAAGCACGCCAAGCACCTTCAGGTCCGGCATGGTGTTGTAGACCATGACGCGGTGATAATTCTCGACCATCCAGAACAGTGGATTGGCCTTGATGATCGACTGGAAGGCGGGCGGCAGAATGTCTTTCACATAGACGATCGGCGTCATCCAGAACAGGAACTGAATGATGATCGGTACGATCTGCCCGACGTCGCGAATAAAGACGTTCAAAACGCCAAGCGTGACGCCAAGTCCGGCGGCAAAGGCCGCATTGACGGCAATGAGAACCGGCAACCACAGGACATTCCAACCCATCTGGAAGCCGGCCAGCGTGAAGACAGCCAGCAGCACAACGAAGAAGATCAGGTTGTTTATGACCGAGGTGATGACGACGACCAATGGCAAGGCAATGCGGGGAAAGGCGATCTTCTTCAGAACATTGCCGCTTTCGATGAAGACATTCATGCTTCTGCTGATGATCTCGACAAACAGCAACCAGCCCTGAAAGCCGGCCATCAGGTAGATGGCATAGGCAAAGGTATTATCGATGCCGGGCAGTCGCTGCGACATCACGGACGAAAGAACAAAGGCATAGGTGACGATCTGGGCGAGCGGCGCAATGACGAGCCACAACAGGCCGAGGCGGCTGCGTGCCACGCGGTTCCTGAAATCGGCCTGCACCGACGTCACGATGAAATATCGATAGTTCCAGATGGCATTCAGCATGGATAAGGGGTCGCCTTGCCTGACTGTTTGGTTTCACCAGGCGCTTTGACGAGCACCTTTATGCATTTCCGGAGAAATGCCTTGGCAGTCGACTAAAGCATTTCTCCTGATAAGCCTATCCTGAAGGACTATTTTCGGTTCTTCAGCGCGAGCGCATAGGCATGCGCGGTATCTTCGGCGCAACGCTGCCAGCTGAAGGTTGCAGCACGGGCAAGACCATCGGCGCGCGCCTTGCTACGCCAGGCCTCATCGAATAACGCCCGTTCGCAGCCTTGCGTCATCTCGTCGATCCGGTCCGGCTGAGCATAGAGCACCGCACTGCCCCCCACTTCCGGCAGGCAGGACAAGGGTGACGTCATGACCGGCACGCCGGACGCCATGGCTTCAAGAACCGGCAGACCAAAACCTTCATACCAGGACGGAAACGTAAAAAGGGCAGCACCAGAAAGAAGGTGCGGCAGGTGGTCATTCGGTACATAACCCAGATACTTGATCCAGCCTTCCCGCTTGCCCTGCTCTATCCGGTTCAGGATATCGGCATTGTTCCAGCCCTTGAAGCCTGCAAGCACCAGAGGGCGCTTCTCACGAACGGAAGACGGCATCCGTCCATAGGCTTCGATGAGATTGGACAGGTTCTTCCGGGGTTCGATCGTTCCGGCATAGAAAGCGTACTCACCGTAGGCCAGACCATAATGAGCCAGAACCTCGGCAACCTCCTCAGCAGCCCGCGGCCTGAATTCTTCGCCGCATGCCAGTTTTGCAACGCTGATCCGTTCTTCCGGAAAGCCAAAATACGAAATGATCTCTGCTTTGATGTAATCTGAATCGGTGATGATGCGATCGACCCGCTTCAACGAGGCCTCCACTTCGCGACCGAGATAGGTCACCCGCTCACGTGGATGGAAATGCTGCATCGTGAAAACGGACAGATCGTGGATCGTCACGACCGAGGCACCGGGAAAGCGCGGAACATAGAAATTTGTGCCATGATAGACATGGTTTTCCAGACCGGCGAAGGGCGATTTTTCCGTGCGCGCCTTCAGGAAGCGATAGGCATCAACGACCAGACGGCTGCGGGCTAGAAACCGCTTCAATCGATGAACGGGGCCACCATGAAAAGCACGAACCGCATCATCCGCGCTCAGCGAACTGGCATCCGGCAAACGATCGACGAAGTTTTCGCCATCGAAGAAACGCAGGCTCTGCACGTCCGGAAGATGTGGCAGATGACGAGCAAGCTCGTAGGTGTATCGACCAATACCCGTCAGCGGATACTTGATCGATTGCACCGATAGAACGACATCCATGCGGACCCCTAGCCCTGATTGATCACAGAGGCGATGCGCGTGATCAATGCTCTTTCATGCTCTTGTGGAAGGAGTCGATCAACGGCTTCGTCAGATACTGTGCAAAGGTCCGCTCGCCTGTCGAGATGATGACGTCAACCGGCATACCGGCAACGATACGACCCTTGATTTCCGGCGGAACGTTCTGGTCGTCGACGCGCACGAGCGCTTGATAGTAGGGCTCGCGGTTCGTGCCGGCTTCCGGCTGGATAACATCCTTGCCGAGAACAGAGACTTCGCCATAGATCGCAGGCGTGGTCTTGGCCGAGAAGGCGGAGAAGCGCACTTCCACCTTGGCATCAGAGCTTACGCTATCGATGTCGATCGGGCGGATCTGGGCATTGACCAGCAGATCGTCGTCCAGCGGCACGATGTCGAGAAGCTGCTCGGCCGGACGAATGACGCCGTTCGTGGTGTGAATGCGGATATTCTGCACCATGCCGCGCACAGGGGCGCGAACCGTGGTCCGCTCCAGCACATCCTTGGCAACGCGGGCGCGCTCACGCACTTCCTCGATCTGGTCGCGCACTTCCTTGTGCTCGCTGACGGCTTTGTCGGCATATTCCTGCTTGGTCTGGACGATCTGCAGCTCGGTTTCGCTGATCGTCTCGTGAATCTTGGCAAGATCGGTTTCCGCTTCGCCGCGAATACGCTGCATCTCCAGCAGCTGACGCGTCATTTGCGAAATCATGTTGATCGGAACGGCGCCTGTCTTCAGGCCATTGTTCATGCGATCCATTTCTTCGTTCATCGACGCGACCTGCTTGTCGCTCGCATTCAACTGGTTCGTCAGGCCTTCCGTTGCCTTTGCCAATTGCTGGATGCGGGAGTTCAGGATTGCGACCTGACCATCGCGGGTCTTGAGACGGGTTTCCAGAATGTTTTTCTGGAGCGCCATGGCAGCCTTTGCTTCCGGCATACTGCTGGTCAGCAGGCTTTCAGGAAAATCAATGTCTGCGCTTCCCTTGGCTTCTGCCACAAGACGGGCTTCCGCAGCCTGCAGATAGAGAAGCTTGGTGCTCCAGACCGTATAGTTGCCGGTCGCCTGGGTCGGATCGATCTTGACGAGAATATCGCCCGGATTGACGATATCGCCTTCCTTGACGACGATCTCCGAAACGATGCCGCCTTCCAGATGCTGGATGGTCTTGCGATTGCCTTCAACCGAAACGACACCGTGGGCAACAACACCGCTGGCCAGAGGCGCAGTCGCAGCCCAGGTTCCAAAGACGCCGAGTCCCAGGAACACGGAGGCATAGCCCGCTGCGATATAGGGCTTGGGAGAAAAGGAACGCTTGGTTTCAGGTTTTGCTTTCGTCATCTCAGGCATTCACTTCTTTCGCTAGCGCCATCATGCGCCGATTGTCGTCCACCAGATCCCGGCAGGGACCTGCCTTCATCGCGTGGCGCCCCTTAGGACGCCGCACTGCGCTCCTGCGACTGACCGCCTTCGCCCTGCCCGGCCGGTTGCTGGGCAACGGCGGCAACGGCAGGCTTCGGCTGAAGCAGATCGCGGGTTGCACCAAAGCCCTGCATGCGGCCCTGCGCCAGAACCAGCGTCTTGTCCGACATGGCCACAAGGCTCATCTTGTGGCTGACGAAGAGGATGGCTTTGCCCATCTGCTTCAGCTTCAGGATAACCTGGTTGAGAGCCTCTTCGCCTTCGCTGTCGAGGTTCGCATTCGGCTCGTCCAGAATGATGACGGACGGATTGCCATAGAGTGCACGAGCCAGACCAACGCGCTGGCGTTGACCGCCTGAAAGCGATCGTCCACCGACGCCGATCTGCGTATCATAGCCATCCGGCAGGTTCTGGATCAGGTGATGCACGTTGGCAAGCTTGGCCGCCTCGATGATATCATCCGGATTTGCATCTTCCCGGAAGCGCGAAATATTCTCGGCAATCGTACCGGCAAACAGTTCCACACTCTGCGGCAGATAGCCAAGGTGGCGACCCAGCGCATCGGCATCCCAATGCTGGAGTTCGGAACCATCGATACGGATCGTACCGGCAGCCGGAGGCCAGACGCCGACGAGAGCACGCACGAGACTGGACTTGCCAGCCCCGCTCGGACCGACGATCGCGACCGCCTCACCGGGGTTCACCAGCATTGAAACACTGTGAACGAGCGGCGTCTTGCCACCAGGAGCAGCTACGGCCAGCTGCTCGATATGAAGTGTGCCGCTTGGGGCCGGAAGCGGCAGCTTTTCGTCTTCTTCCGGCATTTCAACGAAGATCTTGTTCAGGCGATCATAGGCCTGGCGGGCGCCGAGGAACTGCTTCCACTGACCGACGACCTGGTCAACAGGCTGCAAGGCACGGCCCATCATGATCGAGGCGGCGATGATGGAACCGGGCGAAATCGCACCTTCAAGCGCCAGATAGGCACCGGCACCCAGAATGATGGTCTGCAGGGCCATACGCACGAATTTGGAGATCGAGAGCAGAGCGCCGGAGCGGTCGCTGGCGATCGCCTGGCTCTCCAACATGCCACGATGCATGAAGCTCCAGCGCGAACGAAGGCTGTCTTCCATGCCGAGCGCACGGATGACTTCGACATTCTGCAGCGTCGAGTTGGAGAAGTGCATGGCACCCTGGCTGGCCATGGTGGCCTGCGACAGGTGCTTCTTGGTCATGAATTCGTTGGCAATAGCAATCGCGAAAATGATTGCTGCACCAATGAGTGCGATCCAGCCGATCAGCGGGTGGAAGAGAAAACAGACCGCGAGGAAGATCGGCATCCATGGCAGATCACAAAGAGCGATCAGGCCGGAACCGGTCAGGAACTCACGGAGACGGTCGATGTCCATGAGGGCAAATTCGGAACGCGACTGCGGGCTCTTCAATGTCGACGTGATCACGCGGCTGAAAACGCTTTTCGCAATCATCTCGTCGAAGCGAAGACCGGCGCGAACCAGAACGCGAGAGCGGATCCACTCCAGCAAGCCGTAGAGAGCCAGCATGGCCAGCGCGATGACCGTCAGCATGATCAGCGTCATTTCACTGCGGCTATGAAGGACGCGATCGTAAACCTGCAACATGTAGAGCGGGCTTACGAACATCAGCACGTTGATCGCGATACTGAAGATCATCGTCGCGACTATGATCGTGCGATAGGTCGTCAACGCCTGCTGAAACGGATTTACTTTCATGAAGCTATCTTCCAATCGCTGCTGTCAGGACATGCCCTGCGAATACAGTACCGTCATTTACTGACCAACGTATCAACATTATGGCTGAATTGCGATGTCTTTCAGCCCGTTGACACTGAATCCCCCCGGTTCATAGCGAAGTTTGTCACAAAGGCAATGGGAAGTGGAAACTCAACTATAATGTGCACTCGACTCTGTTCGTTGGTGCGAGGAATTTGCCACGGATCCGCTTGAACGATAAAGGGGCATCCGCTAGAGGGCTCAGAATCAATAATATGAATATCAGCTAACAGCGACCCTTATCTAAGCAGATGACGCTGCTTGACCAACCAGGAGCATGAAGTGACCCGCAAAGCTTTGATCACTGGCATCACCGGCCAGGATGGCGCCTATCTCGCCCAGCTTCTTCTGTCCAAGGGCTACGAAGTTCACGGCATGGCCCGTCGTTCCAGCACAGCCGACGTCAACCTCACGCGCCTGAAATGGCTGGGGATCGAAAAAGACGTGCAGATCGTCGATGGCGACCTGCAGGACCTATCTGGCCTGGTCCGCACGATCACGACGATCAAGCCGGACGAAGTCTATAATCTCGCGGCACAGTCCTTCGTGGCATCCTCCTGGCAGCAGCCGATCCTGACCGGTCAGGTGACCGCGCTCGGCGTTACCAATGTTCTGGAAGCCATTCGTCTGGCAAAGCCGGATGCCCGCTTCTATCAGGCATCGTCCTCGGAAATGTACGGTCTGGTTCAGCATCCGATCCAGTCCGAGCAGACGCCCTTCTACCCCCGTTCGCCTTACGCCGTCGCAAAGCTCTATGGTCACTGGATCACCGTGAACTATCGCGAAAGCTTTGGTATTCACGCCTCCAGCGGCATCCTGTTCAACCATGAATCTCCGCTGCGCGGTATCGAGTTCGTGACCCGCAAGGTCACCGACAGCGTTGCCCGCATCAAGCTGGGTCTTTCCAAGGAACTGCGCCTCGGCAATACCAGCGCCAAGCGCGACTGGGGCCACGCCAAGGACTACGTTCAGGCCATGTGGCTGATGCTGCAGCAGGACAAGGCTGACGATTACGTGGTGGCCACCGGCCGCACCTCGACCGTCCGCACCATGTGCGAAATCGCCTTCGAACATGTCGGCCTCAACATCGACGACCATCTCGTCATTGACGAGAAGCTGTTCCGTCCGGCCGAAGTCGATATCCTGCTCGGAGATCCGGCCAAGGCGAAGGCCAAGCTCGGCTGGGAACCGACCACGAGCATGGAAGACATGATCCGTGAAATGGTCGAAGCTGACCTGAAGCGCCTTTCCTGATCGGCGCTTAAGATTTTATCCTGTCCCGCTTGATCGTGGGGCAGGATCATTCGTGAAGACAGGAGCACGTCACCATGCCGAAGCGCCGCCTTCTGATCACCGGATCGCAAGGTTTCGTGGGACGTGCCGTCACGGCCCGCATCCTCAGCCATCATGCTGACCGGATCGAACCGGTCGAGTTCATCGACCCAGATACGGCATCTCGCCCCGACATTACACACGCGCAGGCGGTCGAGCGCGCCATTGGCGCTGCCGAGGCCGATGCAGTCCTGCATCTGGCAGCGATTGCTGCACCACGGGAAGCCCAGAAGGATCCGACGCACGCCTGGAGCGTCAATGTGATGGGCACGCTCCATATCGCAAACGCCATGCGCCGCCTGACACCAAAGGCACGCCTGATCTGGTCGGGCAGCTCGGAAGCCTATGGCAATGCCTTCAACAGGAGCACCAGCCCCGTTTCGGAAGGGGCTGCCCTTGAGCCCATGAGCCCTTACGGCGCCACCAAGGCGGCAGCCGACATCATGCTGCGGCAAATGGCCGAGGATGGTTTCGAGGCCATCGCCTTCCGGCCGTTCAATCATACCGGGCCCGGGCAGACACCGGATTACGTGGTTCCGGCCTTCGCAGAACAGATCGCCCGCATCGAAGCAGGCCTGCAGGAACCGATCCTCAATGTCGGCAATCTGGAAGCCCGCCGCGATTTCCTCGATGTGCAGGATGTTGCGGAAGCCTATCTGCTGGCAGCTACTGGCCCCCTCCCCGCTCGTCGATGCTACAATGTATCGACCGGACAGCCCGTGATGATCGAAGCCCTGCTGCAGGGCCTGCTGGCAAAATCGTCAAGATCGATCACCGTTCAGGTCGATCCTGCCCGCTATTTCCCCAACAAGGTGGAAACAGCCTCCGGCGATCCATCGTCATTGACGAGCGATCTGGGCTGGTCTCCATCGATCGATTTGCAAGAGACGCTGCAATCGGTTCTGGACGCGCAGCGCGCCCGACTGCGCAACTGACCGGATCATCACCAGAGGGTGATGATCCGGAAAATCCTATTCCTCTGCAAACGGCAGATGCCTCGCATGGCCACGCATGGCGACGGCACTGAAGCGGGGCGGCTCGTAATGCTGTTCTGCGGTGAACGGGCCGATGAATAGCGCCTCGCTGCAGAGATCCTCGCGCACGAAGAAGGCATTCACTCCGAAGATGTCGCAACCCACAAGCCGGTAGCCATGCTCGGCGCCAATGCGCTCCATTGCCTTGAGGCTTGCCCCGAACTTGGTCGTTCCGGCCCAGAACTTGTCCTCGCGGTAAGGGACTTCATAATCCGTGCTCGGCGGATAGTGGCCGTTATATTCGATGCAGAAGAGACGCGGACGAAAGCGCATCAGCTTCCGCCAGACATGCGACGTGTTGTAGTCGATATCGACGGAAATATAGTCCGGCGTTACGAAGCCACTCTGTTCGACCATGGCTTCCACATTGTCGAGGGTGACCTTGTCATTGACGAAGGCAAGCTGCCCATCGGCAATGGGTGTGCGCATCAGATTGCGGATACAATCGGCTTCCGCATCGCCTGCCTCAACCCACAGGCCGCGCCATCCTGTCTCAAGCAGGAGCCGGGTTGTATTCTCGATACCGTCACCTGCAGCAATCTCGATGAAGGTCTTGCTGTCGGTTCCGATACGGCGGAAGATTTCGGCTATGATGCCATCTTCATTGTTCTGGCTATAAACCTGTCCGTAGGCAGCAGAGATTGATCTCTGATCCGAATAGCGCGGGGATTTTTCCTTGAGAAGGTCGATATAGATCCCGCTGTTGAGTTGGGAAATGCGGTCGAGCCGCACAGATAACTTATCGATTTCAGCCGAAAAATGCTTGCGATCATCGGGCTGGATGACCTTGATACTCTGCATCACCTCCTTGAGGTGCTGTTTCAATTTTGCTAGCATTTTCGGCATTTCCTGTCATTGGATAGGGGCTCGCCCTCGGTGATGCCAGAGCGACGACGTTCGGGACGGTTCATATACCAAATGTCGATGATAGAAACCCATTGCTTGGGATCGAAAGCCTGCAGGACGGAATGAAACGCTCGAAATTCAACCTGATGCCGCGCGAGGAATTCGCCAGCCTCTCCCTGCACGAGAAGAATGCCTATCTGCAGGACCTCTCCAAGCGTTTTGCCGACCTTCACGGCCGCGACCAGTGTGAGCTGGACAAGGATGCGCTGAGCCGCCTGCGGCGCTATTACAGCCGCCGCGTCTGGGCCGACCTCAAGCTCGACCAGATCGAGGATGACGATAGCCCGATCACACGCGCAATCCGCAATCTCGGCGAAGCCATCCGCAATGAAAGCCTGCAGGCCGATATTGCAGCCGTGCTGATGCAGGAGAGCAAGCCCAAGCGCATCCTGCGCTCGGCCCCTCCGGAAGATGCACAGCTGACCTTCTTCGTGCCGACCGTCTATGACGCGCCGATCAAGGACGACGTCAACCTGATGGATGTTGCCCCCTTCTCGCTCAGCAAGCGCTCGAATGCCGGTATCATCCGCTACGAGCTGAAAGACAGCCTGATCACCATCGAGGGCGGCGCCGAAACCGGCCTCGCAACCGTGTTCGACTACGACATCTTCCTCAACATGGTCTCGCATCTGGCCGACGAGGTCACGCGTTACCGGCGTGAGGAGGCCAAGGGCTTGCGCCCCAGCCTACCGCCGAAAACCTATCGTCCGAGTGCCTCGCATGTCCTGAAATTCTGCCGTCGCTCCGATGGCGGAAAGTCCTATGAGGATCTCGAAGCCGCTCTCGATCGTCTGGCCAATACCACGATCAAGGTGGTGAACCTGTCGAACGGTCGCCGCCGCCAGGTGGACAGCCGCCCGCTCATCGGCGGCTACAGCGTGGTGAGCCGCACCAATGCCAACCGCATCGACATGATCGAAATCACCATTCCCGACTGGGTCTATACGAGCGTGGTGCGCAACGAGAAGACCATTCCGCTGCTGACGCTGCATGAGGACTACTTCCTCATCAGTTCGGGCCTTGGTCGCTTCATCTATCGCCTGGCGCGCAAGGCCGCTGGCAAGGGTGAGGCAACCTACAGCGTGCGCGAAATCTACAAGCGCAGTGGCTCCACCCAGGAATATCGCAAGTTCGCCTATGACCTGAAAGAGTTCATCACCCGCACGCAGGCCTTCCCCATGCCGGACTATGATCTGGCGCTTCAGGAGGGTAAGGACGGGACCGTTCTCGTCATGAAACGGCGCGAGGAAACGGCTGCCCATAACGTGCCGACGCTCATCGACAGCGAGTGAAAAGCCACTCGTTTTTGTCGGTCATTTTTGTCGTGAACTTCCGTACATGACCGACGACAAAAATCATTCGCCATTTCCGTACATTGCCGACGACAAAATAGAATTGCCCCCTCTTTGTCGTGCCTGTGGACAGACCGTACTTGACCGACTTGTTTCCGTACTTGGCCGACGACACTCCGTACTTGGCCGACATTTTTCCGTACATCGCCGACGACAAAAATCGATAAGCCTCTGATTTGAAGACAGAAAAAGCCCTTTTTTTTTCGTAAAACTATATAAAACAATCAAAACTAGACAAAAACTGCGCGAGGGCGACAAAAAGCCGACAAAACGCACAGCGGGAAAGAGGCTTTTGAAGGGGTGAAGGAAAAATCCGGAACGACAAAAACGGGTTTTGAGTGCACCAAAACCAGCCGATGCCAGCTAAAAACTGACGGTTTTTCCGCCCCTGATCCAAGTCGGTT
Organism: Rhizobium sp. Root149; assembly: GCF_001427345.1. NCBI lineage: Bacteria > Pseudomonadati > Pseudomonadota > Alphaproteobacteria > Hyphomicrobiales > Rhizobiaceae > Rhizobium > Rhizobium sp. Root149. The sequence continues at coordinate 72,713 of NZ_LMGD01000003.1, read as the reverse complement.
TCCAGCCAGAATCTGGCAGGCAAAAACAGATTTTGTCGCGGACGCGAATTTTGACATTTTTGTCGTGTCGGTCAGGTACGGATGGCACAACGAAGTGATCCCCCTCTTCTTATCTCCTCTAGATCGACCCCGCATTCGCTGGATATTCGGCTCTCTTTGTGCTAATTTGAATGTTAACTGGAGGCTCTGCAAATGCATCTTGATGCCCCTCGACCCGATCGCTCTCCGGAAGCTGTTGCAGCACGGAAGAAGGCTTCAGATCAGGCACGCGCTGCAAATATGCGGCAGGGTTACACCGGTGACCCGATATTGGAAGAAGCGAAGGCCCGCTACGTCGCTGGGGACATCACTTCCGAGGAAATACGCCAAGAGATGCTGGCCAGATTCAAGCGCCCTTGATCATCACCTATCCATTTATAGCGGCCGCCAATGATCTCAAGCGGCTAATACCTTGAGGGTCGGAACATCGGATATGATTTTCCGACCCAGTTTGTATTGATGTTGGGTTCGCCAGTGATAAGAGCCACCGGCTGATGTCATTTGCGGTACTATGGGTTCCGCAGGGTGGAAGGTCGAGGAAGGGCCGATCAAAACGGATCTTTATACCCTCCTGAGTACAAAGCCGATTGGCGTAGTTGGGCCGGTTCATCCTAGGGCTATGCTGCGGACTGAAGTTGCAAACCTTCATTACGGGTTGTTCGCCGACGATCTTGCCGTACTATTTGCTGAGCATGACTCCGAAGCCGCGAGGGTCAAGGTAGAAGAGAGCGGCCACAAGTGACAATGTCGCCGTGTGCTGCAGATCAAGCCATCCGGTCAGGCCATCGCCAATAACTGCCATACTGATCGCAATCGGCAGTTCAGACATAATCTCCGATGCCGAGAAACCTCTTCTCATCACTCAAAACGGAAAGGACAGCTCGCAAGGTCTATAAGACCAAGGAAGATGCAAAGGCGGACGGGTTCGATTACACCGAGCGCTCCTACAATCCAAAGTGTCGCCATTCAACACTAGGCTACTTCAGCCCCATGGAATTTGAAAACAAGATGGGATTAGCTTAGCTAGGTGTCGGAAAAACCGGCAGCAGGCCATAGTGCCGAAGGACCGGGTCGCGGCCTCTATCGAATAGACCTCAAGCACGAAGAAAACGCGTTCTCGACTTGCCATCACTTGACGACCGTTTTCCGTCCTTCAATCGTCTGTCGGTGTCAACCTTTCATTATTTACTACCAGGTGGCCGGCCAGGGTACGGCCTTTTCTGCTGACCCTCGCCGCTATCTAGCCAGTCGTTGGCGTTCGGCTTCAGCTTGAATAGCCCCTACATGGGTTAAATCGGCACATCAGTATCGTCGTTAAGATCATAACATCGATGCCAAACTACCATGTGGATGCACGCAGGTTAAGATCAAAACCACCGTGTGAACACACGGTAATTTGCCGTCATTAAACCACACGAGTTAGTCGTGTGGTTTGGTACGAGTGTACCGGCCGAGTGGTGAACCCCGGAGCCGCGTGAGGCCTCAATTGGCGCTCGCACGCAGGGTGCCAAGGGCGAAGAGCGAAGCGTCCCTTGTCACCTCGAGTACGAGGGACAGACAAAGGCCTTCGAGATCGGTTTTGGCGGTGAACCCTGGTGAGCGTTCCAACGGAAATAACGCGAAGCGAAGCGGAGCCAGTCAAGGGGTGGAATTAGATTGAAATTTGGAAATAGTGCTTTAAGTGAGAGTGGCAGGATACGCAAAAATGTTTTACATTTTGCATTGCCATCGTGGAACGTGCCCACGATGAGTGTCGCGAGGCTCCGAACAGGCTTGATTGATTGATGAGCGAAGACACGATCGAAGTAGCGTCAGCCAAGCAACGCAAGGGGCGTCTCATCAACGCCCGTGTCAGCGATGCTGAGCATTCGGCTATCGAAGAAGCGGCCAAGTCGGCCGGTATGAGTGTGTCTGCTTTTTTCCGTTCGCTGCTCCTCGAGGGTGCTGGTGTTCGCCCAATTCTGACTGTGGAAGACAGGTTGATCATGGGCGCACTGCTCGAAGACATGCGGATGATCGGCATCAATTTGAACCAGGTCGCGCGCTCCCTGAATGCGGACAAGGCTGTCCACCCTTCCGAGCTGGACATCAATCTTGGCAATGTCCAGCGGATACAGGCGGCTGTAATGAGTGAGCTGCGGACACTTTCGCGCCGCGCCGGCCATGAGCGCCGAGGGGAGGTGTAGGCCGTGGAGTTCTTCTTTGGCACTTTCACAAGCGAGTGGGAGCAGAGACGCGCGGCGCTCTTGCATGACATGACGCTTGGCGGCCGTGGGAGTGCCGTAGAAGAAGAGCTTGAGAAGAGACTGAAAAATCTCCAGCACCAGGTTGGAATGTCAAAAGGCGGATCCGGAGCCAGGGGAGGCGGGAGGACTTCGGCCTCGATGTTGAATACCACATCCAGGTCTCGGTCGCTGGCTGACGGTTCGGGTGCTGCGCGATCGATGGACGTTCGTCTTGCGAGCGTTGCCAAAGGGAGCCAGCCAGCCGTGGTTAAGCTGGCGTCCTACGGTGGTGGCGCCCGTGTCGGTTCGATGCTCAACTATGTTTCCAGAGGGGGGGAGCTGAAGGTTGAGAATGAGAACGGCGAGACGTTGCGTGGCCGTGAGGAGCTGGCGCGTCTCCGTGGCGATTGGGATCACCTTTTCCAGAACAGGACCGAGAGCCGCGATATCGGCGCGTTCAGCGTCGAGGTGAGCTTGTCCGGCGGCTCGGACCGACATGAGCAGGTGCGGGACATTCTTGAGCGTGGCTTTGGTAATCGGCGCTATGCTTTCTGTGTCGAAACCCAGAATGACGGATCGCTGAAGATTGAGGGCTATGTTGTGTTGCGCAGCGGGCAGGGCGAGCGACTGACGGCGGACGCGAAGGCGGCCGACATCGTTCAGGTGCGTTTCAACGCCAGCGTTGTTGCAAAAGAGGCCTCTGCGGCTTTCTCGTTCAAAGGCTATGGCAACGGCGTGGAATACGGCGCTGCCAAGTTGCGAGACCTGATCGCGCAGCGCAACGACGTTCGGGACGATCAGGGTCGCTCGATTGCCGATGACAAGGCTGCAGGCGATCTCGTGCAGAAGGAATGGCGGCATGAGCTGCACAGCCGCAAGAGCCGTGACGTGATGCACGTGATCCTATCGGCGCGTGCCGGCACGGATGCAGTCGCGTTTGAAGGAGCTGTTCGCGACTTCCTGGCTGAGCAGTTTGCGGGCCATCGCTATGTCTTCTCCCTGCACGATCCAGAGAACGATCCGAAGGAAGTCTCTGAGGGCGGCAAGCGGCCGCATGTTCATGCCCATGCCATCGTCACCATGCGATCGGAAGCGGGAGACCGGATCGAGACGACTCCGGCCACCTTCCGGCAATGGCGGGAGGTCATGGCCGAGAAGGCGCGTGACCACGGCATCAATATGGAAATGACCGATCGGCGCGAGTTTGCTACGCCGCCAGCCTTCACGCGTAATCAGGTTCGCGCCGTCAAACATAACGGTCGAACCGAGCATGTAGGCACCAGCGAGCCGGCACAGGCGCGATATGACGCAAAGCGAGCTGGTCGGCGCGTGGTGGCGACGAGCCAGAGAAGCCGCCAGTACATTCTAGAAGCTCAGGAGACCTGGCAGAAGATTGCAGTCAACGCTGGCGACACAGTGGTTGCGGCCTACGCCGCACAGCATCGCTCCTATCTCGAAAGCGGCGTTACCCAAGGGGATCAATCGCCTGCTGGTTCAGTCATTCATGCGGATTTTGGCCGTGATTACCGCTCCAATATGGTCGCAATCAGAGACATGTTGTCGGAGGCAAAGGACATGCGCGAGCAGACACGCCCAGAGTTCGAAGCGTACGAAAAGACGGTTGAAACGGCTTTGTTCAACCTTCAGCGCAGCGCTCTCCCAGAGGACCGGTCAGGCTTCGAAGAGGTTTCCTCCCTCGCTCGCGAGATCGTCGATCTGCGCAGGCAGATGCTCGAAATGAAGGAGCGTGGGCTTGATGAGCAGGATGGGGTCTATACCTCGCAAGATCGCCTCGATGCAGGTGTACATGTCCCTACCCCTACCCCTCCACGACAATACTCAAGGGCTCTAACAGGAGAGTCCCAATCAACGCGCCTTCAGTATCTTGAACGGGAGCGTGCTGAACGAACGCAGCGCGACCGTGAAGATCGTGATCGTTAGTGTTTAAATCCCCGCCTTGCGCATCAATTCGTCCAGCGCTTCGCCATAGGACATGCCTGTCTGGTTGCAGTACTGCTTAAAGCGGTTGATGACGTCGATCGGGGCGCGCACAAAAGCCTGATCAAGCGGTTCACTGACACGCCGGATCCTCTTCACGCGCTGGACAGGTTCCCGGCTTTGAAAGCCCACGCGTTCGGCGGCGCGATCGGCTGCCTCCTCTTCATCCCGCACTGGTGCAGCTTTGGTTTCTAGTGGCTCAGGCGCGCGTGGCTGGAAGGCGGAGAGATCGAGTTTCTTCGGCTTGCCAAATCCAAGATCGTTGCTCATCAGGCGGCGCGCTCCGTTGCATTGGATTTGAGAACGTTGAGAACCTCTTCGGTCAGCTGGATCGCGTTGTCGATGGCAGCGTCCAGACCGTTGACCTTGGCAGGGTTGAGTTCAAAGAGGCTGGTCCGCTCCATGAACATCGCATTATAGGCCTCTCGTCGATAGAGATGGGTTTTAAGTACCGGCAGCTCGTTCTCCAGCATCTGGGTGGTGATCTCCCGCTCGATGCGGCGAATGAAGGGTGGCGGGCTCGTACGGTTGAATGCGAGCGTAAAATTGATCTTGCGGCCGATATCTTCTTCGCTCTCCCGCACGAGGCCAACGGCGCGCGCTGCCTGCTTTGCGTCAAGCGCACTGCCGCCGAGCGGGATCAGCGTCAGGTCGGCTCTGATGATGGCTCGCGATGCCAAGCGGCTGGCTGTGCCCTCTAGGTCGACGAAGACGAACTGGGCTTCGGCGGCGGCCGTATTGATCAAATCGCGAATATTCGCTTCCGTTGCATCGCTGATGACTTTGAGAGGTAGCTTGCTCGGGCCCTTGCGCCAATCGGTGATGGGTTTGTTCGGATCGGCGTCGATGATCGTCACCGTTCCCCCCTGCTGCGCGAGCGCCGTGGCGATTGCAAGGATGGTCGTCGATTTTCCGGCTCCGCCCTTCGGATTGGCGGCACAGATGACAGGCATGGCGAATCTCCGCAAGAATGCTTTCGCGAAAGCTATCGAAATAGCATTCCTATCGCAATCAGATTGATAGCATACAGCTAGATGATTGATTGATATCTATCTAAATAGCAATCAAATATCTTTTTGATGTCAATCAACATGCAATCAGAATGATATCAGCTTGCAATCATGATAGCATGCTGACCGATATCGTGTTTTATCTGCAATACTTCTGATCAATGGGCAGCGAAGGACAAAGCTCGACGTCTTCCCAAGACAAGCCCGGCCGGATAAGCCTCCTATGCAATTTAAGCCCGCAAGAGACGAGATCACTTGGCCCCCTTGAAACAAATGCTGACGAACAGAGAGAAACAGGCTTGAACCAACAATCCGCAGCCCGCGCAGATCACGAGACACCATTCCGATCGCAGGACCCGTTGCAACTGCTCGACAGCCTCAATCGCTCGGCATCAGAACTGAAGGTCTGGCTTCACGACCATGCGCTTCCTTTGTGGCTAGCAGAGGGTTTTCATGGCCCGGATGGAGGCTACTCGGAAACACTCACCCTGACCGGGCAAGCGACGACCAACCACCGTCGGTCCCGTGTGCATCCACGCCAAGTTTTTTGTTTTGCGGAGGCGGGCACCCGCGGATGGGGCGGTGAGTGGCAAGACGCGGTTGAGAGCGGTTTCGATTACTATGACCGAACCTACCAACTACCGAACGGCTTCTACGCCAGTCTCGCCGATCATGAGGGTAGGGTGCTCGACGAGAGCTTCGATCTTTACAATCAGGCATTCGCAATTCTGGCCTATGCCCATATCGTAAAGGCGCAGCCCCATCGCCGTTCCGAGCTCGGCCCACGCGCAACTCAGATGCTCAACATCTTGAAGGCCGCTTACGCCCATCCCAAGGCAGGCTTTGAAGAGGCAAGCCCCAGCAAGCTGCCTCTTTGTTCCAATCCGCATATGCATCTGTTCGAGGCGGCGATGGCCTGTGAGACGCAGGCCGGATTCGACCATGAGATCTGGCGCGCCCAGGCCGACGACATTGCCGAACTCTGTCTGACACATTTCATCGATCCGGAAAGTGGCGGCTTACGCGAATTCTTCGACGGTGAGTGGCAGCCGCACCCGGATGAGCGCGGTCGCATCATGGAACCTGGACATCAGTTCGAATGGGCATGGCTCTTGACGCGTTGGGCGATATCCAGAAATCGCCCGGATGCACTTCAAAAGGCCAAGCGGCTTTTTGAAATCGGCGAGGGGTATGGCCTCTGTCCGGTACGCAAAGTTGCAGTCATGGCTCTGCTGGACGATTTTTCCGTTCACGATCCTCTCGCCCGCCTGTGGCCACAAACCGAATGGCTGAAAAGTGCCATGCTGCTGGCTGTCGTTACGGAAGGTGAGGAGCGGCAGGCCTATCTCGCATCGGCCATGCGTGCCGTAAATGCGCTCCAGTTCTTTCTGGATGTGCCACTCAAGGGCCTGTGGCGAGACAAGCTGAAAGCCGATGGCAGCTTTGTGGATGAGGATGCACCGGCAAGTTCCTTCTACCATATTGTGTGCGCCATCTATGAATTAGAGGACTGCCTCGCACGCCTTGCTTGACACAGGGCAAGAACAGCTTAACCCAGCACACGAATAAATGTGCGGGTGGGCCTGTTGCAGGAGAGAATGGGCCGCTACGCAAGGACATGAGGACCTTGTCATGAAATTCGGCACCAGCGGCCTTCGCGGACTTGTTACGGAACTTGAGGGCCATGCCTCTGCGCTCTATGCAACGGCTTTCGCGTGCCATCTGCTTGAAACCGGCATGGCAAAGGCAGGCGACGAAATTTACGTGGCAGGAGATTTCCGCCCGTCGAGCCCCTCTATTGCCGATACATGCATCGCAGCATTGGCTGCTTCTGGCCTGAAGCCCGTCCATTGCGGGTTCATTCCAACCCCGGCGCTGGCGCTTTATGCAATGTCGCGCAAGCGGGCCTCGCTGATGGTGACGGGTTCGCATATCCCGGCAGATCGCAATGGCATTAAGTTCTACCGTCCGGACGGCGAGATCGACAAGAATGACGAGCAACAGATCACTAGGATTGCCCGGGAGCTGGGTGATGCCGAATTCGATCTTGCCGCGTTCGACGCTCCCGACCAGGAAGCGCAGGCACTCGGCCAGTTCCTGGATCGCAATGCCAAGCTTCTGAAGAGCGGGGCACTGGCGGGGCTGAAGATCGGGGTCTACCAGCACAGCACCGTCGCACGCGATGGCCTCGTTCAGGTGCTGAAGCACTATGGTGCTTCGGTCCTGGCGCTTGGTCGTTCCGAGACCTTTATTCCCGTTGATACCGAGGCAGTTTCCGAAGAGACCATAGGCCTGCTCAGAGGTTGGGCTGCCGAGCACCGACTTGACGCGATCGTTTCCGCTGATGGCGATGGCGACCGGCCGCTCGTGGCAGATGAGACCGGTACTCCCGTGCGGGGCGATCTTCTCGGCCTCATCGTTGCCCGCCTGCTTGATGCCCGGATCGTCGTAACGCCTGTGACATCGAATTCAGGCATCGAAGCCGCCGGAACCTACAGCGTCACCCGCACGCGCGTTGGCTCCCCCTATGTCATCGAAGGCATGAACGCGGCGCTGGCGGGTGGCAAACAGGCCGTCATGGGCTTTGAAGCCAATGGCGGCGTCCTGACGGCCTCGACCTTCTCCCTGTCCGGGGCGGATCTTGAGCCCCTTCCGACACGCGACAGTTTCCTGCCGGTTCTGGCAGCGCTTGCCTTGGCGAAAGGGGAGGGCAAGCCGCTTTCTGCAGTTGCTTCCTCGTTCAAACTGCCCTTTGCCGCGGCGGACCGATTGGAGAATTTTCCGGTCGAGACGAGCGCTGCGCTGATGGCGCATCTTCGTCAGTCGGACGCGAACCTTTCCACTTTCCTGCAGCCGATCGCCACTGTTGCAAGCAAGAGCGACATCGATGGATTGCGGGTCACGCTCAATGACGGTCGTATCATCCACTTCCGTCCATCCGGAAATGCGCCGGAAATGCGTTGCTATGTCGAGGCAGGCGACGAACAGGCGGCTGGCGACTTGCTGGAGCAGGGCCTCGGCCTTATTCGTCAATGGGCTGCGGGCAACCGCTGAAGAAAACCTGCGCGGGGCCGCTTGGCCCCGCATTCACTGGAAGTCTGGGAGATATTCGTGAGCGTCAAGATCATCCCCGTCATCATGGCTGGCGGCAAGGGAACGCGTTTGTGGCCGCTGTCGCGTGCAAGTGCACCGAAGCAGTTCATTCAGGTCGTTGGTGACCGCACCCTGTTTCAGGAAACTCTGGAGCGGGTTGCTGATCCGGATCTCTATGAGGCACCGATCGTCATCACCAACCAGGACTTCCGCTTCCAGGTTGCTGAGCAGGCACGTGAAGTGGGTGTAGACCTTTCCGGCATCCTGTTGGAGCCCGTTGCCCGCAACACGGCAGCTGCGATTGCGGCAGCTGCCTTCTTCCTGACCACCCGTTTTGGCGAAGATGCCGTGCTGCAACTCCTGGCGTCCGATCATGAAATCGATGCGGGCGCGCATTATCGTAAGGCGATCGAGATTGCTCGTGATACGGCACTCAGCGGAAAGATCGTGACCTTCGGGATTACCCCGACCGAACCTGCGACCGGCTATGGTTACATCGAGCAGGGCGAGGCTTTGGAAACGGGTGCCTACCGTGTGAAGCGCTTCGTGGAAAAGCCGCCTGTCACCAAAGCTGAGGAAATGCTGGCCGCCGGTGGCTTCTACTGGAACTCCGGCATCTTCATGTGCAAGGCAAGCCTGCTCTTGAGCGAACTCCTGGCCTTTGCGCCGGAGGTTTATCAGGCGGTCCAGGACGCGGTTTCAAACGCCGCGACCGATCTCGATTTTGCGCGCCTCGATGAAGCAAGCTTCTCGAAGAGCCCGGACATCTCCATCGATTATGCGGTGATGGAGAAAACCTCGAACGCTGCTGTCGTCCCTTCCACCTTCCCCTGGTCGGATCTCGGCAGTTGGGATGCAGTCTGGAAGCTCGGCGAAAAGGACGAAGGCGGCAATGTCGTGCTCGGCAATGCGACTGTGGTCAACAGCGAGAATTCGCTGGTTCTCTCCCGCTCGACGCATCTTGCCGTTCAGGGCCTGAAGGATATGGCGGTCATCGCCAGCGAAGACGCCGTTTATGTCGGCCGTCTGGATGAAGCGCAGGAAGTCGGCAAGCTGGTCAAGAAGCTCGCCGCTTCAAAGGCAACCTCAGACCTTACCCAGACCCACCCAACATCCTATCGTCCCTGGGGCGGCTATACGTCGCTGCTGCATGGCGACCGCTTCCAGGTGAAGCGCCTCTTCGTGCTTCCGGGCAAGAAGCTCTCGCTGCAGAAGCATTTCCACCGTTCCGAACATTGGGTCTGCGTCAAGGGCACGGCGGAGGTGACCGTCGGCGACAAGGTGATGTTCGTTCGCGAAAACGAATCCGTTTACATTCCACAGGGCGAACTGCACCGGTTGCACAATCCCGGCAAGATCATGCTGGAAATGATCGAGGTCCAGACGGGTTCCTATCTCGGGGAAGACGATATCGTGCGCGTTTCCGATGAATTCGGGCGCGAAAAGAACTGATCGAGAGAGAGAAGGCGTGGCGGGATAATCCGTCGCGCCTGACTGCCTGAAGGGTCGAAGACCGACGATCCCTGTTCCCGATAGTGGACAAGGCATTAGCCGTCGAGGCGGACGCACTACAAGGACGTCTCGACGGCATGGGGCAGAACAAGGCCCGTGCATCCTGTATAGCGGCAAATGGTTACCAATGTTTTGAGCCAGCCTCTGTCGCTGAAATTTCCTCGATCAGCGCCTTCTGTTCAGCAAAGCTACAGGCAAGCCAACGGAAAATAGTGATAATTTTAAAGGCTGCTCTTGCTTCGGGGGCGTTGCGCCTCAATTTCCCCCGGATTGATGGCAAGCTAGACACCATGATTGAATATAAAGATGTGCTAATTGACACCCCAGTGGCACATGCTTTGATGGAGGACTAAAAGTGGCGACATCCCAGGCCTATACGACAACGAACCTGATCGACCCGACATTCTGGGCGGGGGATATCGTACGCGGCACGTCAACCGAACTCGTCATCAGCGATGGTACGAGAACGGCCTATTATGACGGCTATGGCTTCGGCTATTCCGGCCGAAATCTTGTCACCGGCACGATGACCGGTTTCAGCCAGTACACTGGAAACTCCATCGTTGGCGAAATCTACGGTTTCTCCATTTCCGCTGCGCAGGCGAATTTCTACCTCAGCCGTGGCGACCTGAAGGGCTTCATCGGCCTCATGCTGCAGCGTGATGACACGATCTACGGCTCGACCGGCAATGACAAGCTTGCCGGTTACGATGGTAACGACACCATCTACACAAGAGGTGGCAGCGATATCGTCGATGGTGGCCGCGGTATCGATACGGTTGTCCTTTCCGGTCGTAGTTCCGATTTCACGATCAGCTCGGACGGAAGCTACATCTTCCTCGACAAGAAGAACGGCACCTCCGACAATGATTTCCTGAATGTCGAACGCATTCGCTTCGACAACGGAACATTGGCTGTCGATATCAACGGCAATGCAGGACAGGCCTATCGCATCTATCAGGCGGCTTTTGATCGTACGCCGGATACAGGTGGTCTGAACTACTGGGTAAACCAGCTCGACAAGGGAGCAAGCCTGACGGAAGTGGGTTGGGGCTTCGTGCAGTCTGCCGAATTCCGCTCGGTCTATGGTTCCAACCCGTCGAACTTCGACTATGTGAACCGTCTTTACCTGAACGTTCTCGATCGTCAGGGTGAAACGGGCGGCGTCAACTATTGGGTTGGCGAACTCAATGCAGGCGTCAGCCGTGCCTATGTTCTGGCCTCCTTTGCAGAAAGTGCCGAAAACGTGGCTGCTGTTGCGCCGCAGATCAATTCTGGCATCTGGCTGGGCTGATCCGCTCCGCGTCCTGAATGCGAAATAACAAAAAGGCTCTCCCGGTCAGATCCGGGAGAGCTTTTTCATTGGGGCATGATCGATTTCAGATGTCGCCGCGAATTTCCTCGAGGAAGCGATGGGCAATGACAGCCCAGGAATATTCGTCTTCGACACGGGCCCGCGCCGCAAGGATCAGCCGTTCAAGATCTGCCTCGCTGGTTTCCCTGATAGCCGCAAGTGCTGTATGCAGATCGCTGGTGGAAGAGCGGAAGTAATGTTCCCTGTCGGTAATGTTCAATCCGCGCGCACCGAATTCCGTGGAAATTACCGGCACGCCGGCGGCCATGTAATCCAGCATCTTCAGGTTCGTGCCTGTGCCGGACCGCATCGGGTTCAGCGCGACATCCGCAATCGACAGCATGAGATCGCGCGTTTCCATGTCGACCGCGCCCATCATCTCCATATTGACGGGCAGCTTTCGATCCTTGAAAGGCATGCAGACGCTTCCGAGAATGATGAAACGCGTATCCGGACAACGGGGCGCTTCAACGATCAGGTCTTCCACGGCTTCTAGATTGGGGCCGTGCCAGCTTCCCATGAAGATGGCGAGCTGCTGCCCCCCAATGCCGCCAACCGCTTGCAGGCGGCGACGCTCCTCAAGCGAGGTGTAGGGCACGTTTTCCAGCGAAACGCCGTTGGGAACTTCTGACAGGCGTGCACGGGTCGGACCATAGATCTGTTCCAGTGCTTCCAGATCGCGATTGGCGCAGGCAAAGACGCGTTCTGCCGTGATCCAGCATTCGCGTTCTGCCAGTTCCACTTCGCGCAGCAGGGAGCCTGCTTCCGGCAGATCACCGAACACGGCGGCCTTCAGCGTGCGTTCGACGTCTTGCGCTTCGTACCAGAAGGGTTTGCCCGGCGCGGCCCGCTTCAGCCAGTCCACCATGAAGGGGTGGCAGGCAATAACGATGCGGCTGGTCATGGCGGAAAGCTTCAGCGCTTCCGTATAGTCCGGCGTCAGCCCCAGCAGCGCATTGGCGGTGATATCGCTGACGGGCTTGTGGTCAACCCGCTTCGATACTTCATATTCCGCTTCCGCATGGGCATCGGTGCGTGGAATGGTGATTTCCATCAGGCCCGGTGCGATCTCGGCCTCGTGGCGCACATCAGTGGTGGCGCCAAGCGTCACCAGATCGACGTCAAAGGTCTTCGCCAGATTGCGATAGAGATGGAAGACCCGGGACTGGCCGCCATTCATCGGCGGATAGACCTTGAAGGTCGTGGCCACGGTAATCTTTGGACGAATGACACGCGTGCGGGCTTGAGGGGCCGCAATTTCCAGCAGTCCCTTGGCTACGGTCGCCCAGTTGATGGTGGAAACTTTCGCTTCAGCCGCCTTGCCCATGGCAATGGCTTCGTCTTCGTTTGTCGCCAGGCGGTTCAGCCATTCGGCCAGTGCAGCCGGTTGCGGCTGGCAGATGAAGCCGGTTTTTCCGTGCTGAACAAATTCACAGGGGCCGCCGCTATCGACGACTGTCAGAACCGGTTTACCGCTTTTCATCGCCTCGATGGTGATGAGGCCATAATCCTCATCGACCGGAATGAAGGGCACGGCACGCGCATCGGCATAAAGTCCCGGCATATCGTCATCTGGAACATAGCCAAGGAAGCGAATGCGCGGATCATCGCCGGCGATCGCCTTCAGGCGTGCTTCATCCGGACCTGTGCCGGCGATCAACAGCGGAATGTCGCCTTTGACCGATTTCATCGCCTCGATCAGAAGATCAATGCGCTTGGGCCGGTCCAGACGGCTGCTGGTGAAGAAATAGCTGCTCTTGCCGCAGCTATAGTTATCCCGGTGCGGTGGCGGATAGAGCACGTCTACCGGCATGTCAGGTGGAAAATAGCTCTTGCGGCGCGCGACCGTCCCGGAAATCGCCGTATAGCGTTGCATGCGCATAGGCGAAAGCGCGGCATTGTCGAGAAAATGGATGACGGCGCGACTGAATGCACCCGGAAATGCCAGGACGTCCGGTGGCAGATCCGCATCCCGCAAGGCGCGAAGGCGATCGAACAGTTCCGGTATCTGGTCCGGATCCGGATTCGCTATGCCTTCTTCCAGCCAGTCCGCCAGATTGCCAAGCTTCGGATGCTTCAGCACAGCCGGGTGATGCTGGCTCATCGGATAGGTGTCGTACAGTCCGCGCAGCCGGTGCAGCATGTAGCAGATATGGTTCGGATGCTTCACCATCCAGCCGGGATATTTGCCGGAGATCACACAGTCGTAAGCTGAGAGATCGAGCTTGGAGAAGGTTTCATAGGAGGAAACCAGATCCCAGAAGCTGCTCTCAGGCGACATGACCGAAACAATATCGCAGCGGTGCTCCGTATGCTCTTCGAAATGCTGCTGCAGACCCCACCAGAGGTTTTCCGCGCCACCCAGCGCCAGCGGAACCGGATGCGGCGTAATGAGAGCGATCTTCATAGAAGGATATCCTTCTTATGCGGGGGCGGCAGAGGCGGCAGATCCTGCAGCAGCGTTTCCACCACATGCGACCAGGTAATGTTGAGAGCCTCATAGCGGGCGCGGCCGTTCTGGCCCAGACACTTGGCAAGGGCAGTATCCGCCATCAGCTTTTCGAGAGCTGCGGCAATGTCTGTCGGGTCCGGCTCTGTCACATAGCCGGTCTCGCCATCGACCACGAATTCCAGCGGTCCGCCGGAATCCCGGCAGGTAACCACTGGCTTACCAGAGAGCATGGCTTCCAGCGTCACATAGCCATAATCCTCATCCAGTGGGCCGAAGAAGACGGCGGAGGCATGGGCATAGAGGTTGAGCATATCCTCACGGCTGATGGCGCCGACGAAACGCACGCGATCGCTCAGACCCAGTTGCGCCGTCATGGATTCCAATTGGCTGCGCATGCCGCCGGAACCGGCAAAAACCGCATTGATCGGCGTCTTGCAGGCAGCGAGCGCCTTCAGCATCAGATCCTGCCGCTTCAAGCCTTCCAGGCGACTAGGCACGAAGATGTAGGGCAGCGCTTCCTCGCAGCGGAATTCTTCCCAGTTGGCAGGCGGGTGATAAAGCGCCTTGGACTCGATCTTGTTGAAATCGCGCAGACGCTGGCAGACGCGCTCGGCAATCGTGAAGACAGCGCGTGCCGATCCCGGCTCGATACCGCCCAGGCTTTCATTGTCGCCCGCAATGATGTCTTCGCGCAGCGCGTCGGTTTCCGGCTTGCCCGGCAGCCAACCATAGGACGTACCGTAGAGATCATAAGCCGCACGGTGTTGATGGAGCAGCCAGACCCGCTTGTCGGGATGGCGCAACATATAGGCCGGGAATTTCAGGCAGATCATGCGGTCGATGCGCCCGCCGTTGAAGGGCAGGTAGTTGGCGCCCAGCGCCTGATCCATGGTGTGGGCGGCGGCATCAACGGGTTCGAAGTAGAAAGGCATCGAGATCTTGTGAACGCTATGGCCCGCGGCGCGTACCGCTTCCACCAGACCGTCCACCAGAAACTCGGCCCCGCCGTAAATGCCGGGTGTATGAACTGTGGCAATTCCCACGCGCATCAGTTTTGACCGTTCTCGATCGTTTCAGCCGCGGGCTTTTCAGCATAGAGCGCATAGTCGGCCGGCTGGCGGAACCAGTCATTAACCTCTTGCGGTTCGAACCCGCTTTCCGGCTGCGAGAGATCGCAATCCTCATCCTTGCGAACGATACGGGCATTGGTGAAACCGCGTGCTTCGGCAATGAAGCGCAGGTAATCCGGCGGAAGCGGCTTGTTGTGCGTTGGGTCGTAGTTGAAGGTGCAGGCGCCAACGACGAGGTTTTCCGGGTTTGGCGTCTCAAACAGCACCAAACCGCCCGGCATCAGCACGCGATTTGCCGTGTCGAACAGGCTGACCAGTTCCTTGAAGCTGATATGCTCCACGATATGGAAGCCGGTGATGGCAGCCAGGCTGTTGTCGGGCAGGGACCGCAGATAGGCAATTGCATCGCCTTCCAGCACATCGAGATCGAGCGCCTTGGCTTCCTGAACCATGGCGCCGTTAAGGTCTATGCCGCGCGTTGCGATATTGTTGCGCTTCAGGAGAGACAGGAATTCGCCGCGGCCGCAGCCGATATCGAGCACCACGCCACCAGCTGCGATCGGCTTGTTGGTCCTGAAGATCGGCAGATAGCGTTCCGAACGACGCAGGATCTCACTGGTCGAGCCACGGAAGCGGTTCTCGAAGGCCACGTAGAGCGAATCCAGCGATGCGTCTTCCAGCTGGGTGACGACGTCCTGGTGCTCTGCCGGGAGTTTTGCACGTGCATCCGCGATCAGGGCGTTCACGGCTGCGCGCTGTGCCACGATTTCCTGACGGATGGAGCGGATTTCAGACAGCGAGGCAATGGCCTTGTCCTTGGAAGCTTCCGCATCGGCGCGCGCGTCTGCGGCGCGATATTCCGTCATCGTCATGCGCTTTTCGACGGCGGACTGTGCCGATTCCAGGAAGGACTGGTTGGCATCGTGGATCGTCTGGTTCTTGCGGATGGCCGACAGCGTGCTGTTGATCTCGTGGATCAGCGCCGTGTGCCGTTCGGACAGAAGAGAAAGACGGCGATTGGTGGTCGAGCGCACCAGAAACCGCATGAAGGGTTCAAATATCTTGCCGATGACCGGCAGCCCGGCCAGACGGTCCAGCACCGCTGCGGGCAGCAGCCAGCGGATCTTCACGCTGCGCACCTTGCCTTCTGCCGAGCGCGAAAGTGCGCTCAGCACCCGCACGACCGTGATGTGACCCTGGCGAAGGGCTGGCAAATAATAACTGCGGCCGACACCATCGATGTCACGGCCCAGAACGACGCGATAGGCATTGCGCAGGAAATCTTCGTCATCGAGAGCTGCGAATTCCTCGATCGTATAGAAGGGCCGACCGAGCGGTATCTTCTCGCCGTCATCCGGTTCCTGCACGAGGGGAATGGTGCCAAGCCCCTGACGACGGCCGGTTGGTGGTGCTTCTTCTACCGCGACAGCCGCGGTCTCGGCACGCACACGGGCCAGAATCTCGTCAATCGTCGGCGTATGGTCGGACATTGCCCGTCAGCTCCTGCAGTCAATCATGGTTCGCTAACGGGCTCTACCCTATCGCAGGCGGCTATGGAACGGTTTTCGCAGGCCGATGAGCGTCTTTACGCCCGCAGAATGCCCACGCTGTGGCGTTGAAACCATTTTCGCAAGGTGTGTGGCAGCAGTTATCCCAACTGAGGATGTGTCAGCGAAACGAGCTGATTGAAATTTCACCTTACTCTAGCGTGGTTAACCATTTGATAAATTTACCTTTGGTTAACAATGCCATTGCGTGGCATGAGAGATCCTGACAGTTCAGATACAACTGCGGACAAGGAATTTCGCTTGGCAACGGTACAAGGCGTTTATGTTGCGCTCTTCGGCAGACCGGCGGACCCTGCGGGGCTTGCCTATCTGTCCATGGTGACAAAGGGAGGCAGCGATTGGAGTGGTCTTTCGGCATTATCCGCACAGAGCGAATTTCAGGCTCGTTATTCCGGTCTTTCTGACAAGGGTGCCGTTGCCTTGCTGTATCAGACCGTTTTCGGGCGCGCACCTGAGACGGCAGGACTGAACTACTGGCTCTCGCAACTGCAATCTGGCCATTACGATCGAACCACGCTCGCTGTCGCCATGCTGGATGGTGCCCAGGGCAGTGACCTGTCCATGGCAAATTCCAAGCTTGCTGCTGCGGATCTATTCACCGGAAGCCTTGATCTGCCACTGGAGCAGCAATCCTATGCAGGCAGCTCGGCCGCGCTCGTCGGTCGTAATCTCCTCTCAGGCGTCACAGCAGCCAAGCAACCCAACGCCGTTACGATTGACGAGATCATTCTCAAGCTTTCGCAGAATGAAGGACAAAAGCCTTTCGACGGAGAAAAGGTCGTTCTCGTTTTCACCTCTTCTGATCTTGTAAAACTGTCTGCGGAACCGACGACGGGATCCATGATCCTCAAGGCTGCGACAATCAACAATATTGAGTTCAATACCTGGGGGATTTCCGGTCAGGATGCTGCGGCCTTTTCGATAGACCGGAACACGGGTGCCATCAGCTTGCAAAAGTCCGGCTATCTCAGTGACAAGGAAGTTGCGAGCTTTACAATCACTGCGACGGATGCTGCCGGAAACACAGGTTCACAGGTCGTGACAATTGCACTGGCCGGACAGTCATCAAAATCGCCGCTGATGGATTTCCTCTCGCATGAACCTTCAGCTTCGGATCTTACCTGGCCTTCGGCATTCTATTCAGAAATTGCGGTCGAAACCGTCGGCCTGACGACGATGCAGCCGGATCTGCTTTTGCCTTAAGTGAGAGCGGACTGAACAGGACGGGATGCTACATGCGTCTCGCGTTCAATCAGGCCCACATTCCCTGCCAATGGTCTTGCGTGACGGCCACCAAGTCGACGCTCGGTGTCGTTGCATCTGCCTGACCGTTGCTGTGCGATGCTACGGCCGTCTTGTTTTCGGCGCTGAGGGAGAAGCCGACCAGAACATCTGCACGGCTGTTCGTACCGCTGGCGAGCGTATTGACCCAGTATCCGATGCCGCCTGCTTCACCAGCACGATCCAGAACGTTCTTGTAGAGAACTTCGACAAAAGCTGTATCGCTCATGCTCTTGGGATTGCCGAACAGCTTGGCAAACTCATCGGCACTGATGATCCCGTTTGCAAGATCACGCAGCGAACCACCGCTGCTCAGCATATTGGACCAGTAGGCGAGGCCCGACGTATCGATGGCGCGGTCGAGGCCTGCATTGTAGACGAGCGTGATGTCCTGGCGCAAAGCGGCTGCCTTGGCTGAGTCCACGCCTGCATCCGAACCGGCAACGGCAAAGATACCATCCTTCGTTGCCAGGAAATCGATATCGCTAGTGGTGATCTTGAACTCACCATAGGTGACGACGAAGTTCGTCACAGAACCGGCAATCTTCAGGGCTGCCAGCGTCGTGTCCAGCACAAGTGTGTTGATGCCGCCATTGCCCTGCACGGTGTCATTGCCTGTCTGAACGACGAATATATCGTTGCCGGAGCCGCCGACGAGCGTGTCATTGCCGTCATTGCCGTTGATGGAGGGAGCAAAGGAGATATAGGCTCCGCGATCGAGACCGAGATAGGAAAGCTCCTTGCCGATGGTGCCGCCTGCCAGAATGTTGTGGCCGCTAATCCCTTCGATCCAGTCATCGCCTGCGCCACCAATCAGAACGTTATCGGCCACATTGCCCTTGATCAGATCGTTGCCCGAACCGCCAATTGCGTTTTCGATCAGGGAGCGCTGATCACCTTCGAAGAGCAGCGACATGGCGACGTTGCCAGGAGCAGTCTGCCCTGCACCCAGGTTGGCGACCTGGGAGTTGCCGAAATTGATCCAGCCGCCGGGAGCGAGATCAATCGTCAGCTTGCTTGCATAGTTAGAAAGATCAATCGTATCGCGGCCGCCGCCATCCCAGATGGTTTCGAATACCTTGTTGCCGCCTGGTGCGCCCTGTCCAACCCCGTTGATGAACTTCTCGCCCGTTGTGGCACTCCAGGAATAGACGGTGTTGCCAGCCCGTGTTTCGTAATTGGCACCGTAAAGATGCTGGATCGTTGCAATGTCGCGGATCATGGGAGACTGGGCATAATCCCAGGTGCCATTGGTATAGCCTCCACGACCATCACCGGCATAGGAAGAGTAGCTCATGACCGTGTAGGCCATGGCATCGATCGCGCTGTAAGTGCCATTGGTGCCGAAATCGAGAGTGCTTCCAGCACCGGCTTGTGGTGCCGCACCCGCCGAAGCTTCGAAGCCGACGCCTTCACCATGGATCATGCCGCCGCAGCATGGGCAGACTGCATTGCCGGTACCATCATCGGCCACGTAACCACTGCCGCCTGCACCGAATACCGGCTGGTGCGGGTGGTTCAGGCCAAGCGCATGGCCCAGTTCATGGATGAAGGTGAGCTTGGCATAATTACCGTCTGCCGGGTTGTTATAGTAGTTCTTCGAAGTACCTATCCAGACATCGCCAGCTTCTGCCGTGCTGCTGGGTGTGTAGGCCCAGGCGGTTGCAGGAAGCGAGGAAGCGGCGATCTTGATATCGGCGGTCGAACCGGATGTTTCCGTGATCTTCAGATTGATCAGTTCGGCCCAGCTAGAAAGAGCGTCGCGCGCTGCCGAAGCCTGCGTGCTCGTCAGGGCCTGAAAGCCCTTGGTCGGTTCACCTGATCCATAAGAGGCGCTGTACTGGCTGGCCGAGGTGGTGAAGCCAAAGGTGATGCTGCCACCCGCCCAGCGGGCCGAGGTCATGAGACTGTCGATGACTGCAGAACCTGTAGCACTATTTGCAACAACACTTGCCATGACCCAATACCGCCCGTTTTTTGCTGTTGAACGGAAGGTACTGAATAAAATTTGATATATATTTCAGTGATTTAGTACAATTTTATCAAATCATGAATTAAATTGTTAACCATCGCGCTCCGGCGTTCAAACATGTGTCGCTGTGGGGGAGCTATTGGAGCGCAAGAAGTATGTTTCGGCGCATTGTGAGGGTAATGCGCTTCTCTTTTTGCGGTCGAACGTCTGAAAATTAAATCATTACTAAAAAGATCTCTTAATTTAAGGAAAATATTGCCTGCTCGCGCGTTAATATGTTGTTTTCCATAAAGCAAACATGGGGATTTTATCTCTAGGGCGCATTGGTAGCAGGGCGCAAAATATAACTGATTCGCGGAAATTAACCTCTTACTAACATTAATGATTGATTAATTATATTTTCTACCCTTAACTGCAATCCGCAACCGGTTTCGCTTTTAGCGCAAGCGTGACGTTAGGGCGGTTGTATTTGGAAAATGGTTAGGGAGAACGACAATGGCATCCATACAGGGAATCTATCTAGCCCTGTTCGGCCGTCCTGCTGATCCGGCAGGTCTCGCATATTGGACCGAGCAGAGCAAAAACGGTGCTGATCTTTCCAAGATCATCGATACCATGACGAAATTGCCGGAGGCGATAGCGCGCTTCAACGGCCTGACTGATGCCGCATTGGTTACGGTTGTCTATCAGGCGCTTTTTGATCGCTTGCCTGATGCTGCCGGATTGGCTTTCTTCACGGAGCAACTGAAGAGTGGCAAGCAGAGCATCGGCAGCATCGCCATCAATATTCTTGACGGTGCCAGTGGCAACGACCTGACCTTGATCCAGAACCGGGAGAAGGCTGCCAATGTCTTCACCGCTAGCATTGATACACCGGCGGAAATCGCTGCCTATAATGGCACGAATGCCGCCAACTTTGCGCGAGATTTCATCAAGACCGTTTCGACAGATCCGAACTCGGTTCCCTCTGCAACCCAGGTTCAGAGTTCTATCAATACTGGGCTGCCCAACGCAACGGGTGGTCAGACACCAGCAGAGGGACAAACGCCAACGACTGGCGGCGGCGGTGGAGGTGGCGGAACGACGCCTGCTCCAGCAGTCGCATCGTTGGATTCAACAAAAACTCTGGTGCTTGCGGCTAACGCGGATGCGACTGTCACTCTCTCTGGAAGCACGCTTATCATTTCCGCCAATGGTTTCAGCAGCTCGGTTATCAACGCTGCAGATGTGGAAAAGATCACGCTCTCCAGCGGAGCCAAGCTGCACACATTGGGTACTGGTCCACTGAATGGCGCCTCCAATCTTAAGGAAATTTCCGGTACTGGAACTCTCGATGTGCAGGGCGTTCTTTTCAAGAATGCGGATGGTTCTTTAGCCGATGCAAAAGCTCGCTTCGAGCCTTCTCCTTCGCTGGATGATCTCTATGGTAAGGTTGCTGCTGGTACAGGCTTCACCGTCAATGGTAACGAGGCAGATACAATCAAAGGTATCTGGGATGTGCTCGATGACCGCTATGGTGTCGCCGGTTACAGCAATGATAAGATCAATACGGACTTTATCAATCTCGGCCTCCGTTATGTAGATTTCCTTGCCAAGGGTGGAACGCCGTTCACAGATCTGGTTGCCAAGGCAAATACGGCCGTCGGAGCAGAGCGCAGCCAGAGCATGCACGATAACCTGCTTGGAAACCTTAATAAGGTAAGTGTGGAAAGCCGTTTCACCGGCACTGATAAGGATGCTTTTCTCGCGCGCATCCCGGACGAATACGAGAACCGACTTGTTTATGATGGCAACAAAACCAACGTCGGCAAATCGGATCATGATGCTGTTCGCGCCTTCGATTATGCCAAAGGCTGGGCACGGCCTGATTATCTGGATAAGGCGATGAGCGGCAAGATCGATGCATCGGCTGTCAAAGGAACCAATGAGCTATTTGTAGGCTCTGGCAATACGGCGGATGGTTTCAACATCGTTCGTCATGAAGGCGCTGGTATCGAATTGGCGTTGAAAGCCAAGGTTCGGCAGGGTGCTGATTATACTCCGAGCGATACCAACAATGACGGCATTATTGAATACAAGGTTGGAGCCGGTGCACAAGATGGCAACGCCAATCGAGCAAAGTGGAGCTTCGACTTTGCCGTTGCAACCGGCTTGAATAAGCAAAATGCAGACAAAACGGTGAATGACTATAAGTTCAAGGCATTTGTGGATATCGATCCGACCGAAAAGACCAGCTATCTGGTCTTCGAAATGCAGAAGGGAACAGCCCCAAACCTTGCTACAACTCCTTGGGTTTTGGTCAAGTCAGACGGAACGTTGGATGCAACAGCCGGATTTTCTGATGATGACGGTGCGGCAAATGCCAAGATCTCACAAAACAGTGTAAACTTCGGTTTTGGTTTTATCCGCGACAAAATTGACGGCGATCCTAATACAGCTGGAATACAGACCTATAACTTCACCAAGGGAACGTTCGACATCGAGTTTAAGGCGTACGACGCAGCTGGTGTCAAAGAACTTGCCTCGAACCATATTCAGGTTTGGGTAGATGGGGGTTGGTCCGCGTGACGCAAAAATAAGGCAGTAAAGTCTGAATTCTCTATCTGCGCCCGGCATTCATATGCCGGGCGATTTAGGTTCTCTCCAACAAAAAACCCCCGGATTGCTCCGGGGGCCTTCGTTTCCCAACCGAGCGGGAATTAGGCGAGGATGAAGTCACCCTTGTCGAGGTTGGCTGCGGCTACACCCGTCAGGGTTACAGCAACATCGGTAGCGGCGTTGAATGCGCCATCCTTGTTGACGTCGACGTAGAGAACCTTCGTCGTGTCGTTGAAGACGATACGATTTGTGCCCGAGAAGAAGGCAGCCGTGTCGCCAGCCGGGCTCAGGTTCGTTGCACCGATCGTGGTGTCAGAACCGAGAGACAGAGCAGCAAGGTTGATCTTGTCAACAGCCGTCGTGCTGGTACCAGCGTTGAAGCCAGTGATCGAGTCCTGATTGTTCAGGGTCGATGCATTGGCAGCTGTGTAGACCAGAGTATCAGCGCCACCGCCGAGCGTGATAGCATCGCCCTTCGTGCCGCCGGAAATGGTTTCACCGTTTGCAGAAGCCGTGTAGGTCAGCTTTGCCGTGAAAGCAGAAGCGTCAACCGTCTTGAGCGCCGTTACAGACGTACCAGCAGCTGTGTTGTCGAGCGTGAGGTCACGATCGCCAGTGATAACCAGTTTTGAGGTCGCTGCTGCGTTCAGAACTGCAGTATTCGTTTCACCAGTTGCACCCGTGCTATTCAGCGTCAGGTTCTCGATGCCAGCAACCGAAAGCTTCAGAGTGTCGGCAGCACCAAGTGTGACCTTAGCAAGCGAAACCGTAGCAGAGTCGTTGGAGCCTGCAACGTCCTTGAAGTTCACAATTGCTTCGCCCTGGATTGCAGTACCTGCACCGTTGTCCGAAGTGATGTTCTTGAGTTCCACGGTGGTGGACTTATTAACGCCAGCGAAAGTAAGGGTGTTGGCAGCAGCGTCGATCTTAACATCGATTCCGGAGAGCTTGAGAATGCCGTTGCTGTCCGTCGCGTCGAAACCAGCAGCAGCCGTCAGGGTACCGTAAGTGAGGTTAACGTTCTCAACGCTTGTGAATACCGGCTTAACGGTGGCGTCCAGAGCGGCCAAGGCGTTCAGCGTGTCTGTACCAGCGCCGCCGTCGATAACGTCAGCTGCGTTGATGTGACCGGCAGTCAGACCACGGATTGTGTCGTTACCAGCAGTTGTCTTGCTGGAATCAGCAGTCGCCGTTGTCGTGAACGTGTCAGCGCCAGCAGTCAGCGTCAGGATAACACCGGTTGTGCCAGTGCCGCCGCCAGTTGAAGTCGTAACCATAGCGGCAACAGCTGTATCAACAGCAGCAGCTGTCGGAACAGTGGTCGTAACGCCAGTCAGGAATGTACGGCCAGCAGCGGCAGCAGACAGACCGGAGTAAGCAACAACTTCAGCACCCGTGTCGAGAGCCTTCGTGTAGAGATCAGCAGCAGCAACCTTGTTCGTCACGATCGTCTTGTCGGTGCCCTGGGCGCCATCAAGGATCGCAATTGCGATGTTGTTGATGTTGAGCGTGCCCTTCGCGAGCGCGTCAGCGAAGAAGGTCAGGCCGGTCAGGTCAGCATCGCGGCCGAACAGGGACTGGTAGATGGTGTTGATGATCTGAACGTTATTCAGGCCAGAGAAACGAGCCGTGTACTCAGACTGGGTAGCAAGGTTACCGATCGCATTGAGGTTCGCACCGTTGTTCGTAACGGAGTTGAAGTATGCGAGACCTGTCGGGTCAGCCGGACGGCCGAACAGCGCGACATATACGCCCTGAATAGTTGCCATTTTAGAATTCCTCTCGAGATTTGGAACGACCGATTTGGTGGTCGGTAGTGATTGCTATACGCAGTGCAGCGACAGGTCAATAACCTGCTATAGTGAATGCTGTATTTTTTTACGTGATTTCGCAACTTCAGGAACTGCTTAGTGATTTTAAGTCTCGTAAAACACGATTTTTAGGTCTTTTGGCTCTATTTCATAGGGGTCGCTTAAGCCTTCTGGCAAAAATATGGCTTTGTCATATGATTTGCGCTTTACAAAAGTTAAGCATTCGCACTATAGAGTGAGAACAGATACACGCCTTGTGTATGCTTCTTTCTTATTCCAAAGGGTACAGCGCCGATGAGTTCGCCACTTCAGCAGGTTTTGAGCCGGGACGACACCGTTGCCCTGCGGCGCGAAGGTGGCGCCTGGCTTAAGGAAAAACGCGAGGCGGCAGGCTTGAGCCAGCGTGAACTCGCCGCGCGCGTCGGTATTGAATACTATACCTTTATCTCGCAGATCGAAGCTGGTCGTGGCCGGGTTCCGGCAGAGCGCTATGAGGCTTATTCTGCAGCTTTACGCGTTTCTCCGCGCGACTTTACGATGACCATGCTGCGTTATAACGACCCGATCATCTTCCGGCTGCTGGAAGAGCCAAAGCAAGAGGTTGAAGCCAAGGCGGCTTCCATCTCCGATCTCGAGGAGCGGCTGCGTCGTCTTGAGGCACGCCTCGGCGAATAAGTCCGGTTAGTCCTCTTGCATTCAGCGGCGGCCATTCGGTCGCCGTTTTGCGTTTTGGCCAAGACGCCTTGCTCCCGCCGCGGCAAACCGGCAAAAGAGAATTCACGTTGGATACGGAATTCTCATGCGCGTTCTTCATTTCTTCAAAACCTACTGGCCCGACACGTTTGGAGGCGTAGAGCGAACCATTCACGCCCTGGCAAAGGGGTGCCGCGCGCATGGCATTGAGGCGGATGTTCTGTCATTAAGCCCATCCCCGAAGCCCGAGCCCTTCGAGTTTGATGATCATCGCGTCACACAGATGAAGTGCGATCTCGATGTCGCATCGACCGGCTTTTCCCGCGAGGCTTTCGGCGCGTTTCGGCGACTGGCGAAAGAGGCCGATGTCATCAACTATCATTTCCCCTGGCCCTTCATGGATATGGTGGAAATGGTCGTGCCGCATGGCAAGCCGGTGGTGGTGACCTATCATTCCGATATCGTGAAGCAGAAGCTGCTCTTGAAGCTGTATAGTCCCTTGATGCACCGGTTTCTGGCGCGAGCAGACCGAATCATTGCCACGTCACCGAATTATCTGGCCTCCAGCCCGGTGCTTCAGCGCCATCGCGACAAGGTGCAGGTTGTGCCGCTTGGTCTGGCCGAAGCAGATTATCCCGCCGCTGATTCGGCGCGAACAGAGCGTTGGCGTCAGCGTTTTCCGGGCGATTTCTTTCTCTTCGTCGGCGTGCTGCGCTATTACAAGGGAATTCATGTTCTCTATGAAGCCGCAAAGCGCACGCAATTGCCGATCGTGGTGATTGGCGGGGGTGGTGCGGAAGAGGAGTTTCGCAGCCGCGCCGCAGCCGATGGCTTGAGCAACCTTCATTTTCTCGGTCCGCTGGAGGATACTGACAAGACGGCGCTGCTTTCGCTCTGCCGCGCGCTCGTCTTTCCTTCCCACTTGCGATCCGAAGCCTTCGGTCTATCACTTGTCGAAGCTGCCATGGCAGGTAAGCCGATGATTTCCTGCGAAATCGGGACCGGCACCAGCTATGTGAACCTCAACGGTGAGACGGGAATAACGATTGCGCCTGGCGATCCGCAGGCCTTGGCTTGCGCCATGCAGGTGCTTTGGCAGGATGAGGCTTTATGCGCCCGTTACGGCGCAGCAGCGCGACTGCGGTATGAGGCAATGTTTACCGCAGACCGCATGACCGCCGCCTATGCGCAGATCTATCGTGATGTGGCGAAGTCTGGAAAAGCAGGCCGCTCGATCAGTTGAAGAAGGTCAGGGCGTCGTCGATGATCGACGCCTTGCCGACTACCGACACAGAGCTCTGATCGCTGATGACATTCGTCCAGATGCCGATTTCGCTGGTCTTGATATTCTCGATCCCAACCTGTTCGATGAGCAGTTTACCACTGGTCTGATATTCGAACGTGAACTCGCCACCCATCTGCTTCGTCAGATAGTCCTGAAGGGCATGGGACTTCACGATATCGAAGCTCGTTTTCAGCGCAAAGCCAGCTTTGCTTGTCAGCTGGTCCAATGTGCTGATGGAGACCGGAATGATCGGCTCCGGCGCAGGCTTTGCGGCCTCCGGTGCAGCTTCCTTGGCCGGCGTCGTCGAGCTCGTCGGTTTGTAGTTGAACAGGATGCCGCCGGTCTTGATGGGCTCTTCGGTGAGTGCCTTCAATCCATTACTGCTTGTAACGGGCGCGCTTTCCGCTTCGGGCTCCGCCGTCCTTGCCATCGGCTCGGATGATTTGATCACCACGTCCTGATTGCTGACTTCCGTATGCAGGTTCGAATGCTGCTCGACCACCGGATTATTGAGGACAGGCGCGGCCTCCTTCAGGATGACCTGTTGCGGCTGCGTCAGGGCATGGGCCGTTTCGCCGTTGTTTTTCGCCGCCTGAAGTACTTCGGTAACCGGCTGTGTGCGGGCAGAGGACTGCACATGCACTGCAGTTTCGGTCTGCGGAACGAGCATCTTGTGCTGCTCGGAGCCTTCAAGCAGCTGAAGAGCAGGGGCATCCTCGGCATGCGGCAGGACAACGGTCTTTTCCGTTTCCGTCGCCAGTACCTTGGTATTGGCATCAAGTGTCATGGCCAATTCGCCAGCCAGGATGACACCGGCCAGAAGTGCGGCATTGGCAGGCGCATCCACGCTATCGAAAGCACGCGCAAACGCGTTTTGCGCACGCGCAAAGGCAGCGCTGGATTTGTCGATCAGCCGGGCCGGGCCCGTGGCATCACCGGTAACTGAAACCTTGTCGGCCAGACCCTTGGCCTGGGCTTCGCTGTTTTCCAGCTTGAACAGCAGGAAGATAGCGGAGATCGACATGATGATGCGTGCCGCCGGGTGGATGACGACGTTCTTCGCACGCTCGGAGCGAATGGAGAGCGAGGTCCGGACGGCAGCCTCGAATTCCATGATCAACGCGGCGATGTTGGCCGCAGAGATGCGCAGGTTCAGCGGATCGCAGATCAGATGGCAGCGATCATCGATACGCGCCACATGCAGGAAAACATCCTGTGAGCTTTGGTCGAAGAAAACGAGCCATGGTTCGCCGATATCGCTCAGGCCACGATCAATGCCGATCGCCGCGCCATTTTCGGCCAGAAGTCGGTGTGCGCGGTAAAAATCTGCAATTTCCTGCTGTGACCAGTCCGCAATCTGGGGTGCGGGCTTGCGGGCGTTCTTGGTCGGGAAAGGCAGAATCCGCATGCAATCCGTTCTCTGTTTTACTCATTGCTATCCGTGCCGCTTTCGAAGCAGCAATGCAAGGTCTAAATCACTATGCCAAATTGCGTCATCTGGCAATCCGAAGCCTCAAGGCGATGGAGGGTAAGTTGTCGTTTCTGCACGTGTTATTTGCATATGTGGCGTAAGTTACACATACCAGACTATACGTACCAGATCCCGTCCTTGATGGCGGTCGCCACATTCGTCTGGTTCTCGGTGCTTTCGGAAAAGTCTGCCATCAGCTTTTCGCGTTGATAGCCACCCGCCAACTTGCCCTCCCAGAAGCTGAAGCCCGCAGCATCCGGCGATCGTCCCAGCACGTTCTTGTAGACCAGGTTGACGAATGCCGTGTTGTTCACCGTTTGCGGCGTGCCATAGGTGGCCTTGAACTCGGCGGAATCGATGAAATTGGCTGACATCCAGACGATATCGCCCTTGCCCGCATCCAGTTGCTTGATCCAGTAACCCAGGCCAGATTGATCCGGCGTACGGTCAAGCGCGGCCTTGTAGAGGCGATAGACCTGACCGGCATTGCCGGTCGTGTCGAAGGCCAGCGTTCCATCATTGAACTGAAGACGCTCGATATTCGTCAGCTGGTCCGTGCCTTGCCCTGTGGCGGTGATTGTTGCGCCGGCTTTCGCAAGGTTGATCTGGGCGCGGCTTGCCGCAAAGATGGCGGTATCTGTTCCTGCAAGGCCATCAATCACGTCATTGCCGGTGGTCAGCGTGAATGTGTCATTGCCATTGGTGGCAACGAAACCGCGGAGGGGTGCGGCGCCATACAGGACCTGCGCGCCCGCTATATCCCCGGTGTTCAAGGTCACCTGATCATTGGCGAGCGCATACATGATCTGGCTTTTGTCATCGGTATGGCCAAGGCCGATCGCATGGCCGATCTCGTGAAGGGCCGTGGTGTAGAAATTGGAAAGCGGACCGGCGGTCGTCGTATTCTTGTTGGTGGACCAGCTTTCAGCCGTATCAAAGCGGATCTCGGCGCCGGAAATCGAGAAGTTGACATTGTTGGTCGATATTGCTTGCCAGCTTGCCTCGCCAAGCGTCTTGCCCGGACCATCGATCTGATCCCAGCCGATCCGCAGTTTCGCGGATGTTCCATCGGGGATCTCGACGAAGCTGATATTGGCGACGGTAGACCAGGCAGCAAAGGCATCGCGGATCAATTGCTGATAGGCGGTGTCTGTTATCGGCTTGAAGTTGAACCCGCCCCAGCTTTGCACCGCAAAACTCCACGTAATCTGGCCGCCACTTGTGCCATAGGTCGCATCGCCCCATTTGGGGCCAGCCAGATTATAGGACGCCATCTTCGTTCCCTCTTCGCAAGATCCGCCAGGATAAACGTGCATCGCAGCAGAATCCAAGATATCAGAGCGCCATGAAATTGCATCTCGCTTCCGCCGTCAGCCGTCTCTTCTCGAAGATCTTGCGGCTACACTATTCATTTTTCAGCGGAAAAATCCTGTCGGTCCGGGCCATCTGCACCGATGCGGAGAACCGGATCTATCTTGTCCGGCATAGCTACACACCGGGCTGGCATCTGCCGGGCGGCGGGGTGGATAATGGTGTCAGCGTGGAGGAGGCGCTCGCCGCCGAACTGCGAGAGGAGGGCAATCTCCAGATCCTCGGGAAGCCTATGCTGAAATATGTCTACCTGAATGTCGAAGGCTCACGGCGGGAGCATATCGTGCTGTTCACCGCGCAGGTGTCGCAACCGGATGGCTTCAGCCGCAACTTCGAAATCATCGAGGGGCGCTTCTTTTCGATGGCAGAGCTGCCGCCGGATCTGGATCCCGCTTGCCAGCGTCGCATCCAGGAATGGGTGATCGGGGAATTCGGCGCAGCGGCATGGTGATGTGCCGCCGCTATACCTGTTGTTACTTGATGAGCATGGACTCAAGCATGGAAAGGCGCTTTTCCAGATCCACGATCACGGAGCCGCTTTTCTCAGGCGCAGGCGCCGCTTCCGGCTTGGCGCTCATCTGCAGCAGGCGGTAGATCGCCGGCTCGTTATAGCTCAGCATGATCAGCGTGAATTCGCGCGGATTGATGCCCAGCGCATTGGCATAGGCCTCGTAGCGCTCTGCCGGAACCCGGCCGCGGCCTGCCTCGATCTGCGAGATAAATGTATAGTATTCGATGCCGACCTTGACGGCGAGTTCACGCTGGCTGAGGCCCACGGCTTCGCGTCTTTCCTTCAGCCAGGAACCCGCTTCGCGCCGTAGTGCGGCTGCTTCATCCTTGGTCGACACATTTTCCAACTGTGAGTGCATGACTATCCCGGCCCCTCGGGCGCCGCTGCCCAGCGCGCCCTGTTACAGTGCTTCTTATATAGTGAATCATTGACTTGTGTAAACCGCAAAAGAGCCGACATTGCGTCACAAAGAGGAAAAAAATGCGAAAACGCTCTAATATGCGCATTTGATTTTCAGAATTTGCCGATTTTGGCGCGAAAAAAGATGTTATGATTCAGTATCATACACCAAAGACGAGAAATTTTAGCGAAATTCGTATAGTGAGTTATTGACCTGTTGAGTGGATCGCTATACCTCTTGGCTCGACCGAAACATTGGTCATCCAATCGAGAGGAATTTCACTATGGCAACTATTCAGGGCGTATATGTCGCGCTGTTCGGCCGTCCGGCTGACCCGACAGGTCTCGCATACTTCAACACCGTTACGAACAACGGCGCGAACCTCACCGCTATCGGCAACCTTGCCTCTACGTCTGAGTACCAGGCCCGCTTCACTGGCCTGAACAACGTTCAGATCATCAACTCGATCTATCAGTCCCTGTTCGGCCGCGATGCGGACCTGACTGGCCTGAACTTCTTCTCCAACGCGCTGGCAAACGGCTCGCTCAACATCAACAACATCGCAATCGCGATCCTTGATGGTGCACAGGGCAACGACCGCACGGTCTCCAACAACAAGATCGCTGCTGCCGACCTCTACACCAAGGCACTCGACACGGGTTCTGAAGTTGTAGCCTACTCCGGTCTGGCTGCTGCTGCTCAGGGCCGCGCTTTCGTAACGGGCGTTTCGACGACTGTTCCGACGGCTGCTGCTGTTGATACGGCTGTTGCAGCTATGGTCACAGCTTCCACAAACGGCGGTACTGGCACTGTTGGCGTAACGCTGACGCTTGCTGCTGGCGCTGACACGATCGGTCCGAACACGACGACCGATGCCACCAAGACAACTGCTGGCAATGACACTCTCCGCGCCGTTGCTGCTGGCGATCTCGGAACATCTGACTCCATCGACGGTGGAGCCGGTACCGATACGCTGAACGCGACTATGGCAGTTACCGCAGGTGCAAGCGTAGCTGCTGTCATCAAGAACGTTGAAAACATCAACCTGACCTACGGTACGCTCGCAGGCGGTGTAACGTTCAATGCAAACGATGTTTCCGGCGCTCAGAAAATTCAGATCATTGATGCCGTTACTACCGGTCAAACGCTCACGATTTCGAACGTGGAAAAGGCTGCGACGGTTGAATTCAAGAACATCACGGGCGATGCTGCTGGTGACGTTGCCTTGTCCTTCCGTGATGCTGCCGGTTCTGCTGACTCGGCTGCTATCTCGCTCGCTAAGGTTACAACTGGTCTTGGTATCACTGTAGACGCTATTGAAACGCTGACGGTAAACAGCACCGGTGCTGCGGCTGCTGACACCAACGTTGCAACGATCTCTGCTGCGCAGGCTACCAAGTTGGTAATCACTGGTGCAAACGATCTGACGCTCAACCAGAGCTCGGCTGCTGCACTCAAGACTGTTGATGCTTCTGCCCTTACCGGCAAGCTGAACTACACGGCTACCAACAACGGCGAAACCATCTCTGGCGGCACAAAGGCTGACACGATCACGCTCGGCACGGGCGCTGACACGATCGTTTACACCGCTGCTAACAAGTCTACACTTGTTAATCTGGACACGATCAACGGCTTCAATGCTACGGCCTCTGACAAGTTCGACATCAAGGCTCTTGCATTCGCTTCTGATACGACTGTTGCAACCTACACAGCAGGCGGAACAACGGCGCTGGCCAGCGATTTCTCGGGCTTTTTCACTGGCACGGGCAAGATCGTAAAGCAGGACCTCGGTGGTGGTGATGCGATGATCTACATCGATGCCAACAACGATGGTAACTTCAATGCTGGTTCCGACGTTTCCATCAAGGTAACGGGTACAACGTTCGCCGATATCGACAAGGCGGACTTCATTCTCGCCTAATCCCTCTCGGATTGGACAGAGGAACCCCCGGAGCAATCCGGGGGTTTTTCGCATTCAGGGGATAGCTTCCCTCCTCATCTTGTTGTCGTTGGGCAACAAGATTGTAATCGTCGACGACTGCTGGCTCCGAGCCCTCTCGCGACAGCAATCCTGTGCTAAAGATCTGTCATCATCCTCTCAGCAGGGGAGCTGAAGGCAGGTTGGGGACAGGACGGTTGGGCAAGTCAGGTCGTTTTGAAAATATTGACGGCTTGCGCGCCATCGCGGCGTGCCTTGTCATCTGGCTGCATGTGGCGGAAATATTTTCGCAGCTGGGCAATCAGGCTTCGTCATGGCTGCATACTGTACCAGTGACGCTTGATTTCGGCCGGACCGGAGTTCTGGTCTTCTTTCTGATCAGCGGCTTTCTCATTCCCTCAAGCCTCAAGGGCGAGCGGGTGGAGGGATTGCGCAAGTTTGCCATTCGCCGTTTCTTCCGGCTCTATCCACTCTACTGGGTTTCCATACCGCTCAGTCTCGTCACCATGTGGTGGCTATATGACAGGCAGGCGGATTGGCAGACGCTCGTCTTCAACCTGACGATGATCCAGCACAAGCTGGGCTATCAGGATATTTCCGGGCTCTACTGGACGCTGAAGATCGAGCTCTATTTCTACCTCATCTGCGCGCTCATGTTTGCGCTGAAGCTGCTCGATCGGGAACGGGTCATTCTTGGCGCCGTGCTGTTGATCATTCCGGTCCACCTGCTGCTGAAGATCGGCGGCGGCAAGAGCATCAACCTCATGACCATCCCCGCCCATGACGTGGCCTTCATCAGCATGATGTTTCTGGGGGCCGTGATCCGCCGCCTTGTGGATGGACGGTTATCGTCGCCGGGCCGTATCATCCTCGGTGCACTCTGCCTGCTCGTCTGCCTAGGCATACCGGCGGCCCTGCTTTATCACTCGATGGTTTTCGAGGCCACGAGTGCGCGTGTCCTGAAGCTGCTGCTGCCCTATCCGGTGGCGCTGGGCATTTTCCTGCTGTTCGTGCTGCGCGGCCTATCCTGGAGGCCGCTCTCCTGGCTGGGTGAGATCAGCTATTCGCTCTATCTCATGCATCCGGTCGTGTTCTACACGCTGTACTGGGCGATCCTGCAGACCGATGAGGCAAGCTGGCTGCGGCAGTTGAGCCTGCCCGTCTATATGGTCTTCGTCTTTACGGCGATCATCGCGTTTTGCGCGCTCACCTATCGTTTTATCGAAGCGCCGATGATTGCGCTGGGCAAGCGCCTGTCGCGCAAGCCTTTGCTTAGCTCGCAGCCGCACGCTCTGACTGCCTGAGTGGTTGCAAGCGTCCCCGCAGGAGCATGAGCCCCTGCGGGGACGCCTCTCGCAAGTTTACTTCGTCAGCGAAGCCTTGATCGTGCCAACCTCTTCGGCGCTCATCTGGCCAAGTGTCGTCACTGCCCCGTCCTTGATCTTCCAGAGACGGAAGGGGCCGATGATATCACCATATTTGTCGAAGGAGACGGGACCGATCACGCCTTCGTATTTGATCGGCTTGCCTTCCTTGATGAGCTTCAGCGCCTTTTCGAACTCCGCTTTCCCGGCATAGATCGGGGTTCCGCCCTCGGCGACCACCTGCGGAATGGCCGCCTTGATGGCTGCCTTGTCGGCTGAGCCGGCCTTGGCGATGGCAAGCGCCACGATGGCACCTGCATCGTAAGACCGATCGGCGGCAGGCGCGCCGGGCGAGATGCCGCCGGAGAATTTCTCGTAATTGGCGTTGAAATATTCCGTGGATGCCGTCGGCTTGGTGCCCGAAGACGTGCCATAGGCATCGTTCAGATACTGTGCGCCGACGCTTGCGATGAAGTCCTTGGAGTTCATTCCATCATTCAGCAGGAATTTGGCTGCACCTCCGCCCGAGATCCAGGCGCGGGCAATCGTTGCACCATCCACGGGTGTGCTGACGAGATAAAGCGCTTCGGGATCGCCCTTCATCGCGGCACTTGCTTCGGAGGAATAGCTTGCCTGCTTTTCGTTATAGGGCGTAGTGGAGGTAATGGTGCCGCCGAGCTTGGTATAGGCGGCGGAAAACTCCTTCATCAGGTTCACGCCGAAATCATTGTTGACGTGAACGATGGCGATCTTTTTCAGGCCCTGATCCAGCGCATATTTTGCGGCCGCAGTGCCCTGAAGCGCGTCTGACGTGATGGTGCGGAAGAACACGCCATTGGTCTTGCCGTCGCGGCCAAGTGCGGTCAGCGTCGGCGAAGAGGAGGCAGGCGAAACCTGCGGCACGCCCGCCGGGGCGGTAACGGAGGTCAGGATCGGGATCGACACCGACGAAATGATGCCGCCGATGATGACCGGCACTTTCTTGATGTTGACGAGCTGGGTTGCCTGATCCACGGCCACATTGCCCTGGCTCTGGCTGTCGCGTGTATCCATCGTGAGCTTGCAGCCGTTTGCGCCGCCCGCCTCGTTGAAATCCCGAAACGCCATCTCGACGGATTTCGCGCCCGCCTTGCCGTACTCACCGGCAGGGCCCGTGAGTTCCATGACAACGCCGACGGTGACATCGCAATTGGCAGCGTTTGCTGGCAGCGCCGTTGCGGAAAGTCCTGCCAGGACGGTGGAGGCCAGGACCAGTTTCTTCATCTGCAGCTTTTTCAATTCCGTTCCCCTTTTCATCTCATTCCCCTTTGTTGCGGCCCTCATCGGGGCCTTTGTTGAGATTGTATTTCATGATGCTGCCGTGCCGCCCGGTACGGTCGCGCTCCAGCGTATAGACATCGCCGTCCAGCGCGCGCGCTTGTGCCAGCACGCCATCGATCTCGGCGAGATCCTGTTGCGACAGCGTGATGTCCGAGATGGCGAGATTGGAGGGCAGGTGGTCGCGGTTGCGCGCGCCGACGATGACGGCGGCAACCCCCGGCTTTCTCAGCATCGCGGCGCTGGCAACCGTGGCGATATCCGTCTGGTGACGATCGGCAATGCGGCGCAGCGTGGCAAGCAGGGCCTGAAACAGATCCCAGCCGCCGATATCGTCAATAATCAGCTTGTATTTGGTGAGCGAGCGGTTCTCCAGGGGATGCTCCGGTTCGGTCACGCCCAGCCATTTGTCACTGAGGAAACCACCAGCCACCGTACCATAGCAGAACAGCGCAAAGCCTTTGTTTTGCGCCAGCGAGACCATGCGCTTTTCCGGACGCCGGTCGAGCAGCGAATATTGCAATTGCAGGGAGGTAAGCGGAATGCCTGCTTCGAACAGTGCCTCGATGTGGTCGCTGTCGAAATTGGTGGCGCTGACCTTGCCGATCTTGCCTTCGTCCTGAAGTTCCTTCAGCCAACCCGCCGTTTCCAGCCAGCCGGGAATATCATAGGCCCACCAGTGGAACTGCACGAGATCCAGCGTCTCGAGATTCAGGCGCTTCAGCGATGTATCGATCACGCTTTCCACGTAAGCCTTGCTGATCGTGGGCAGCACCGCGAGATCCGGTACGAACTTGGTATGCACCCGGATACGGCTGAGAGCCTCTTCTCCACGCAGATCCCGGTAGCGCAAGCGAAACTCGCCGATCAGTTCCTCGACGCCGGTATAGATATCGGCGCAGTCGAAGGTGGTGATGCCCGCATCGGCAAAGGCCACCATGTCCTCCACGGCGGTAGTCCGGTCGATGTCTCCATGGCCGCCCGCCAGCTGCCAGCCGCCACGGATGACGCGAGAGATTTCGTAGCCGGGGGCGAGCGTGATGCGTTGCATGGGATCAGTCTTCTTTCAAGGGAACGGCAGTGGTTTCAGCATGGCTGAAGCGGCGAAGGCCCGTGCGCCTAATGCGCAGGCGGGTTGCGCAATTGGGATCGGGACAGGCGATATCGGCATCTGTCGTCATCCAGTCATGCGGATGGGTCGGGCGCTGCTTGGCGGCGAGCAGGGGAAGCACCGAGGCGAGCGAATAGATGGAAATGCCCTGGCCCGGTGGCAGATGCAGCATTTCGCCCTTCAGTTCGAAATAGTCTCCGGGTTTTGCCCCGCAATAAACCGGGCCTTCCTCCGGGATCACGACATCGACCCGAAGATCGAAAAGCTCGAAACTGTCGTCGCGGCTCATGCGGCTTCCTCTCCGGCAGCAAGACGCGCCCGTACGAGATCGAAGGAGCGGCCAATATCATCCGCAAGAGACGCAACGGCGGCCTTTCCATCCTTGCGCTCGATGGCGCCGATCATGGCCCAGTGATGATCGGTTGCGGCAAGGCCTCCCTGTTCATCGTGGATCTGCGCCGCCGCCCGCACCACTGGACCGGACTGCAGCCAGAGACTTTCGACAATGGGGATCAGCACCTGCGAACCGGCAGCCTGGTAGATGTGGAAGTGGAAACGCTGGTTGAACTGGGAGGTCACCGGCCCGATGTCCTGCCCGTGCATCTCGAAGGCCTGATCGCAATCACTGTTGATCTTGCGCAGGATTTCGAGATCGTCCGCCGTCAGATGCGCAATCGCCATCTCCACCAGCCGCCCCTCGATCAGCACGCGGGCGCGCTCCAGATCATCGAGCCTTTGCCGGGTGATCAGTGGTACGCGCACCGTCCGGTTCGGCATGGCTTCCAGCGCCTGCTCCGACACCAGCCGACCCAGCGCCTCGCGCACCGGCATGGTGCTGGTTTGCAAACGCTCCGCCAGCTCCACGATCCGCAACGGATCGCCTGCGGCAAAGCCGCCATTGATCAGGGTCTGGCGCAACTGGCCATAGACCCGGTCCTGCACCGTTTCACGGCCGACGGGGGTCAGGCCCTCGACGCTGCTGTGAGGTGTTTCCGTCATCCCTGCCTCATTTTCTCATTGCGAAAATACAGGTTGATTTTCGTTTAGGCTTAAAGTTTGATCAAACATCATACATCAAATCAAGACCCAATTTCACGATGACCGCAAGTACCGATTTCAATTCGCCCGTTACTTCGCCGCCCATCAGCGATGTGGTCATCGACGCCCGGCGTTTGACGAAGCGGTTTCAGGGCATGACGGCGGTGTCCGAGATGTCTTTGATCGTTCGACGCCAAGAAATGGTGGGATTGATCGGCCCCA
Organism: Rhizobium sp. Root149; assembly: GCF_001427345.1. Classification (NCBI taxonomy): domain Bacteria; kingdom Pseudomonadati; phylum Pseudomonadota; class Alphaproteobacteria; order Hyphomicrobiales; family Rhizobiaceae; genus Rhizobium; species Rhizobium sp. Root149. The sequence continues at coordinate 36,008 of NZ_LMGD01000003.1, read as the reverse complement.
ATGGGGCGGGCAAGACCACCATGTTCAACCTGATTGCCGGAAGCCTTCAGCCGACCTCCGGCGAACTCTGGATCTCCGGTCGCGAAGTGTCCCGCGAGGCCCCGGAAAAGCGCATCGGCCATGGGCTGGCGCGGACCTTCCAGATCCCGAAGCCATTTGCGGAAATGACGGTTTTGGAAAACCTGATGGTCGGCGGCCAGAAGCAGCAGGGCGAGGGGCTGTTTGCCAATTTCCTCAACATCAAGACGGTGCGAGCCCAAGAGCGGCACCTTCTGGAAAAGGCGCGGCATCTCCTGGATTTCGTCACGCTCTCGCATCTCGAACACCAGCCTGCACGGGTTCTTTCCGGCGGACAGCGCAAGCTTCTGGAACTGGCCCGCGTGCTGATGGCCGACCCCGATGTAATCCTGCTCGATGAACCGGCGGCCGGTGTTAATCCGGCGCTTTTGGAGGTCATCATCGAGCGGGTTTTCCAGTTGAATGCACAGGGCAAGTCGATCCTCTTGATCGAGCACAACATGGATATGGTGTCGCGCCTGTGCTCCCGCGTGGTTGCCATGGCGCTGGGTTCTCTGCTGGCGGAGGGTACGCCTGCGGATGTTTCCGCCAACCCCGTCGTGATCGAGGCTTATCTCGGAGGAACGGCATGACTTCTTCGCCCATCCTCACCACTCAAGGGCTTGTCGCGGGTTACGAGCCGGATCTGCCCATTATTCGCGGTGTCGATATCTCCGTGGCCAAGGGAGAACTGGTTGTTCTGCTCGGACCCAACGGCGCGGGAAAATCCACCCTCGTCAAAGCCATTGCCGGGCTCGTTCCGGTCTTCTCCGGCAGCATGATGCTGGATGGCCGCGACATCACCCATGTGGCACCGCATCGCAAGGTGGCGGAGGGTCTCGCCTTCGTGCCGCAGACGGAAAACGTCTTCGCCACCATGACCATTCTGGAAAACCTGCAAATCGCGGTGTCCTATCTGCCCAAGGCAAAGCGTGCGGCGAAGATCGAGGAACTGCTTCAAAAGTTCCCGGATCTCGCAACCAAACCCTCGCGGCTGGCCGGTGCCCTTTCTGGCGGTCAGCGGCAGATGCTGGCGGTGGCGCGTGCGCTGGCGCTCGATCCTCCGGTCATCATTCTCGATGAGCCTTCAGCCGGTCTTTCACCGAAGATCGTCGGCGAGGTTTTTCAGATGCTGAAGGCGATCAACGCGGGAGGCGTGACCGTCGTTCTCGTCGAACAGAACGTCAAGGCAGCGCTGGCGATTGCCGATCGCGCCGTCATCCTCGCCGAGGGCCGCATTCGCCATGAAGGCACACCCGCCGAGCTGGCAGACGATCCGCTGATCGGCAGGATCTATCTTGGAACAGCCCATGCGACCGGGGTGGTAGCGACACCCTCCAGCGAAAGGAGCCTGTCATGAACCCGCAATTCATCATGGACGGGTTGATTGCCGGTGCCATCATCGGCCTGGGAGCCGTGGGCGTAACGCTCACCTATTCCATCCTGCGCTTTTCGAATTTCGCCCATGGCGAACTTCTGTCCTGGGGCGCCTATCTGGCGCTCGCCGTCAGCGGCGCTCTCGGCTTTCTCTCGGCGGGCCTGACCCAACCCATTGCACCGTTTTCCTTCGGCTGGTCCCTGCCGCTTTCCGCACTGATTGCCATCGTGCTGACCGGCCTTCTGGCGCTGGCTGTCGATGCCATTCTGTTTTCCAGCTTCCGGCGGCGCGGCAGCGCCATCATCATCATGGTCATGGCAAGCTTCGGGGCCTCGCTAGCGCTGAGAAGCCTGCTGGAATTCCTTTTTACCTCCCGCCCTGCCTATTTCACCAAGGCGTTGCAGATCGCCATGAAACTCGGTGGTGGCTTACGCGCCACGCCGGACCAGTTGCTGATGCTGGTGATCGCCGTTCTTGCTGTTGTCGTGGTTCATCTTTTGATGACCCGCACGGATATCGGTCGCGCCATGCGGGCGGTGAGCGAAAACCCCGCACTTGCCAGCATTGCCGGGATCGATGTGCGACGGGTGATCCGGACCGTCTGGTTTCTCGGCGCGGCCTTGGCGTGCGTTGCAGGCATCATGAGCGGGCTTTTGATCCAGATCCGCCCCTATCTCGGTCACGATCTGCTCTTGCCTTTGTTCGCGGCGGCCATTCTCGGCGGTATCGGCAGTGTACCGGGCGCCATGCTGGCGGGCCTCATCATCGGGCTTTGCGAGGCGCTTGCGGTACAGGCTGTCGGCGCAGAATGGCGGGCTGCTGTCTCCTTCGTCATCCTGATAGCCGTTCTCATTGTTCGCCCGCGCGGCCTGTTCGGGAAAGCGTCATGACCCTTGATCTCCTTGCCTATGCCGCCTTCTTCCTCTCCATGGCGCTGACCTATGCGATCATTTGCTTAGGTCTGAACGTACAATGGGGCATGATCGGCCTGTTCAATGTGGGCATTGCAGCCTTTGTGGCAGTCGGTGCCTATACGTCAGCGCTTCTGACAACGCCGCCCAGCCCGGATCGCTTCGGCGGCTTCGGCATGCCGATCGCGGTGGGCTGGCTGGGTGCTGCCGTTGTCTCGGGCCTCCTGTCCTGGGCGGTTGGTGCGCTGACCATTCGGCTTCGTGCCGATTATCTCGCCATCGCCACCTTTGGCGTGGCCGTCACTGTCCAGCTTTGCGTGCTGAATCTGCAGCCACTAACCGGCGGAGCCTTTGGTATCGGATTCATTCCGCGCCCCTTCGCGGCCTGGCAGGAAAATGCGCTGGCCTTCAGCTTCGGCAATCTGGCGATCATGATCGTCGTTGTGCTGGCGCTCTATCTTGGCCTCCAGCATCTGGCGAAAAGTCCGTGGGGGCGTGTGCTGCGGGCCATTCGCGAGGATGAGGTGGCGGCGCAGGCGCTGGGAAAACGCCCTATTCGCTTTCGCTTGCAGGCCTTCACGCTGGGCGGCGCGATCATGGGGCTGGCAGGCGCAACGCAGGCCCATTTCATCGGCTTCATTGCGCCAGACAACTACATGCCGATACTGACCTTTCAGGTCTGGGCCATGCTGATTGTTGGCGGTTCTGGCAATAATCGCGGCGCGATTGCCGGTGCCATCCTCGTCTGGGGGCTCTGGGCGCTCTCTGCCGCCGCAGTCTCCTCCTTCATCCCGGCAGAACAGCAGGCGCGTGCCGCCGCGCTGCAAATCGTCGCCATCGGCGTCGGTCTCTGCCTCATGCTCTTGTGGCGCCCACGCGGCTTGTTTGGCGAGGTCAGCCCGCTGACACGCCTGAAATCCCTGCGCGCTACTCCATCCAAGGAATAATCTTCATGCAAGCCCGTCCCGAACGCACCCTTCTTGCTCCCGGTCTGGGGATCAGCCGCCTCGTCTGCGGCCTCTGGCAGGTGGCCGACATCGAGAAGGATGGCACGACCATTGACCCGGAACAGGGTACCGATGCGCTGCAGGCCTATGTGCAGGCTGGCTTTGATACCTTCGACATGGCCGACCATTACGGTTCGGCGGAAATCATCACCGGCCACCTGCTGAAGCGTTTTCCCGCAGGAGCGACAAAGCCGCGCGCCTTTACCAAATGGTGTCCCGAACCCGGCCCCATGTCGCGCGATGTCGTGCGGCGCGGCGTGGAAGAACGCCTTCAGCGGCTGCAGGTCGACAAGGTGGATCTCCTGCAATTTCACTGGTGGACCTTCGAGCATCCGGCCTGGCTGGACGCCCTGCACGAGATGCAGGCGATGAAGGAGGAAGGCCTGATCGGCGCGCTGGGCCTCACCAATTTCGATGCGGCTCATCTGGGCCTCGCTCTGGCCGATGGCATCGAGATTGCCAGCAATCAGGTGTCCTTCTCGCTGATCGACCGTCGCGCAGCAGGCGATCTCTCTGCTCTTTGCAAGCAGACTGGCGTGAAGCTTCTGGCTTATGGCACACTCTGCGGTGGCTTTCTCTCGGAGAAATGGCTGGGACAACCGGAACCAGCCTCGATCCCTGACTGGAGCCGTTCGAAATACAAGCGTTTCATCGATACCGCCGGCGGTTGGGAGCCCTATCAGGCCATCCTGCGTGCGGCTTCCGATATCGCGAAGAAGCATGGCGTTTCATTGTCGAACGTCGCCAGCCGTTGGGTGCTGGAACATGAGGCGGTGGCGGCCACCATCATCGGCGCGCGTCTGGGCGAAAGCGAGCACCGCGATGACAATCTGAATGTCTTCCGTTTCGCGCTCGACGCAGAGGATCACGCCGCCCTCGATGCAGCTTTTGCGCAGACAAGGCCGATCCCCGGCGATTGCGGCGATGAATATCGCAAGCCGCCGTTCCTTACGGCGTCCGGCGATCTGAGCCACCATCTGGACGCCATTCCTTCCGTCTACAAGGCGGAAGCGGTACCGGGTCGTCCGGGACGATGGCGTGTTTCCTCCGGCAGTATCTGGGAGCCGATTGCCGGTTATAGCCGCTCCGTGCGTGTGGGTAACCGCGTGTTCGTATCCGGCACGACGGCGACCCATGGTACGAACAGATGCGTGGCGCCGGGCGATCCGGGTGCCCAAGCGACCTATATTCTCGACAAGATCGGTGCATCTTTGAGCCCTCTGGGCGCAAAGATGGACGATGTAGTGCGCACCCGCGTCTACCTGCGGGATGCTTCAAAATGGGAGTCGGTTTCGCGCGCCCATGGCCGGGTTTTCGGCGACATCCTTCCCGCCAATACGCTGATCGAGGCTGGAAACCTGATCGGTGACTATGAGGTGGAAATCGAGCTGGAAGCGGTAATCGACGAGGCGCACTGATGTGCGCTCAACCCGTGCAGGCCTGTGACTGGATCCGCTTGCATCTCTTTTGAACGCTGTATGTGACCCGTTCAAGAATTCTGGCCGGGTCGCCTGTCATGTTCGCGATAGTCGAGGCAACCGCTTCGCAGGCAGCGCTGATGCGCTCGGCCAGATTGCTGACACGCCTCAAGGTCGAGGCACCGCTCAATCCAATCTCGTCAGCCAGTGTCCGCCAATCGGAACTGCGTAATTCGGTTGCGTCAAACCGGCCCGCGATACCCTGCGGCAGGCTTTGATCGACCTGCCGGTATACGCCAGCGCACATGAGATCGTAGAGCGGTGCCATTTTAACGGAGCCGCCTGCGCCGATCAGGATCGAATAGTTCTTGGCGTGGGAATCCGAATTGCAGATGAGCACGTTGAAGATCACCGCATCGAGAAGCTTGAGCCGTTCGGCCGGCGAAACGAGATCGCTGATGGTGTCGAACATCATTTTCAGCGTTACGCCGCGTCCCGTCGAGGATCGCTCGTATTTCTGCGAGGGGAAATAGCCGGTGAGTTGGCAAAGATCTTCCTGGTGCAGTCGACGAATCTCGCCTTGCGGATCGGTGAAGCGGTCATAACGTTTCACAAGCAGATAACGCCGCTTGCCAGCGATGCCGATCGTCGCCTCTGCCGCATCGAGGTCGCAGGCGCGTGCAAGAGCAAGGCAGAAGGCTTCGTTCTCGACGCTACCTGCCAGACGTTTGGTATCCGGTTTCAGAATATGGGTGGACGGTGTTCCCTCGATGGGAATGGAAAACCGGCCCTCTCCGTCAACATAGACGGGTAACTTTTCCTGAACGCCCGCAAGCGACATGGAAACGCCGTGCTGCCCCACCAGAAATGGCTTTGCTGGCAGTTCGTTCAGAATGCGTTCCAGAGCCTCAGTGTCGGGAACAGGTTGCAGGTTGAGGCCAGCTTTACGTGGAGCGCCAATGGACAATGCGCCTGCCGTATCGCGCCCGATATGGCTGAGCAGGCCGACAATGTCCTGGGGCGAGACCTTCAGCCTTTGTCCGATCTCTGCCAGATGTGTTTCCGGAAGAAGATTGGCAAGCCAGGGCAGGAGCCTGTCGGCTCCGACCGACCCTGAACGCAGCGGCATGGTCAGCGAAACCGGAAAGGCCAGCCGCCGCGCTTCCCAACCCGGATCGTAATCCAGCCGCCAGCCGTCTTCGAAACTCAGTTGTGCGACGGGCAGGTTTTCATAGAAGATCGTCGTCATAGATCCTTACCGAATATCGGCAGGAAGCCGAGGTCCTCATCCAGAGACGATGGAGGCGTTTCAGCCGTTCCTAGATCACCGATCTTGATCCCCACGGTGCGCGCCACAATCAGCGATTTTTCGAGCTGGCAGGTTGGTTTGCCGGATTCCAGCTCGACAATGAAACGCTCGCCCGTGCCGGAACGCGCAGCAAGCTCTGTCTGCGTCCAGCCAAGACTTTTCCGTCTTTCCCGGATTGCCGCACCGAAATCGCGTGCTGACTTGAACATGATGCGCTCCTGCTTAAGAGCTTACCGTACAGGAAGATTACCCAGTGCTCAAGCCAATGCTTCCCGTTCGGGAAGCTACTCATTCTTATGTCGCGCGTGTATGGTAAATGAAAATTTAATGCCGAACGCTGGCGCTCGGAATTGCGCCATTTAGCAACAGTTTTATCGAACGCTTTAAACCCACCTTAGAATATTTCCCCTATCGCTAAAGTACCAAAGGCACAGAGCCTTACGAGTTTTGGCAAGGGGAACGCTATGCAAGACCAGATTCGGGACATTCTCGTTAAATATGCCTCTCTCCCGGCTGCGGCCGATCTGGATCAGAATGCCGATCTGTTTTCTGCCGGCATGTCGTCTCACGGTTCCGTTCAGCTGATGCTGGCGCTGGAAGACACGTTCGATATCGAGTTTCCGGACAATCTCCTCAATCGCAAGTCATTCTCGACCATCGCCATGATCGAGCAGGTCGTTGCCCAATTGGTGGCTGGTAAAGAGGCAGCCTGATGGACGCGATCCTCAATCCGCACGGAGCGACCTTGCAGGAGCGCGCCAGTCGCGTTGCTGCAATCGCGGCAAAGCATGCTGATGATGTAGACCGTCAGGCGCGTTTCCCGCGCGAAGCGGTCGATGCCATGATCTCGGAGCGGCTCCTGTCGATCCAGATCCCAGCTTCGCTTGGTGGCGAAGGCGCAACAACTACGCAGCTTGCGGATCTCTGCACGATCATTGCTCAGGCCTGTGCGGCTTCGGCCATGGTTTTTGCCATGCACCACATCAAGCTTTCCAGCCTTGTGATGCACGGTACCGAAAGCCCGTGGCATCAAGGCTTCATGCGGGCAATTGCAGCAGACCAGTTGCTGATAGCGTCCGCAACGACGGAAGGCGGCATTGGCGGAAACCTGCGCAATTCCATCTGTGCCATCGAATTGGATGGCGAGACTTGTCGGTTGCAAAAGGATGCAACGGTCATCTCCTATGGCCGCTATGCCGATGCCATCCTGATCACGTCGCGCGCCCATGCGGATGCTGCGTCCACCGATCAGGTTATGACGGTGTTCCTCAAGGATCAGTATACGCTGGAACTGACGCAAGGGTGGGATACGCTCGGCATGCGCGGTACCTGTTCAGAGGGTTACATCTTCAAAGGTGAAGCGCCCGCCGAACAAATCTTCCCCAAGCCCTTTGCGGAAATTGCCGCTCAGTCCATGCTGGCAAGCTCGCATCTCCTGTGGGGCGGTGTTTGGTACGGAATTGCTGTCGATGCGGTGGTCCGCGCCCAGGCTTTCGTTCGGGCCGCTGCGCGCAAGACGCCGGGACAGACACCTCCGGGTGCCCTTCATCTGGCGGAAGCCTCCAATCTTCTGCAGCTCGTGCGTTCGGCAGTCACCGCCGGTCTTTCCCGCTACGAGGCGGCGCTTGCCAATCCGGACCAGCTGTCCTCCATGGGTTTTGCTGCGGCGATGAACAATGTGAAGATTGCCGTGTCGCAGACCGTACCGAAGATCATCGATCATGCCATGCAGATCACGGGAATTCTTGGCTACAAGAATGGCACACCGTTCAGCCTTGGTCGCCATCTGCGGGATGCGCAATCAGCGCAGCTGATGATCTCCAACGACCGTATCCTCGCGAATACGTCGAACATGCTGCTCATTCACAAGATCGAAACAGGCCTTTTGGGGTAACGACAATGGACATGCCAGTATCTTTGCTCGACAGGCTTTTCGCAGCCGGTCTTCTGATCGACACCGGCGTTGACGGCCTCTATGGCCGTAGCGGCAAGTTCGAGGAGATTATCACCCGCTTCGAGGCGCTGATCGACCGCTTTGGTGGCGCCGACAATCCGGAAGCCATCCGCTTTCCACCCGGCATGAACCGAGCCCATTTCGAGGGCTCCGGTTATATGAAGAGCTTTCCGCAGCTTGCCGGAACCGTGCATTCCTTCTGCGGCTGCGAGCTGGATCATGTCAGCCTCCTGCAATGCCTGGAAGAAGGCAAGGACTGGACTGGCCAGCAACAGGCGACCGATATCGTGCTGACGCCCGCGGCCTGCTATCCCCTCTATCCGACCATTGCCAAGCGTGGAGCCTTGAAGGAAGGCGGTGGGCTGTTCGATCTGCAGTCCTACTGCTTCCGCCATGAGCCTTCGAAGGAGCCGACCCGCATGCAGCTCTTCCGCATGCGCGAATATGTGCGCATGGGCACGCCATCCGAAGTCATGGCTTTCCGCCAAGACTGGATGGAGCGTGGCACGAAGCTGATGGAAGAAGTCGGGCTTCCTTTCGAGATAGATGTCGCCAACGACCCGTTCTTCGGCCGCGCCGGCCGCATGTACAAGAACAACCAACGTAGCCAGAACCTCAAGTTTGAACTGCTGATCCCGGTCAATGCCGATGCGGGCCCGACAGCCTGCATGAGCTTCAACTACCACCAGGATCATTTCGGCAAGACCTGGGGTCTTGCGACGGCAGACGGTGAAACCGCTCATACGGCCTGCGTTGGCTTTGGTCTGGAGCGCATTGCGCTTGCACTCTTCAAGCATCACGGTCTGGAAACCGAGGACTGGCCAGAACATGTACGCCGCGCGCTCTGGGGTTGATCGGCTGATGCCGATGGTCTTTCCGGGTCTCGATCCCGAGACCTACAGTGTCCATGCGCTCCATTCCCAGGAGCGCATGTGGCCGGAAAGCAATTGCTATGTCGATCTCTGGATCGAAGTCCTCAACGCGCTCGGACTTGCACCTGAAGCCATGCTGGGTTTTACCCTGACGCAGGACTTTGAAGGGGATCAGTTCACCTTCTTCAAGGTTCCGCTGGAGGATCTCGAAGCGCTTTACGGCGTGGTCGCAACGGAGCTTGCGATCTTCGACACGGTCGAAAACCATGTCGAAATGCAGATCGAGCGTGGTCGCCTATGCCTGGTCGAAATGGACAGCTTCTACATGCCGGATACGGCAGGCGTGAGCTACCAGCGTGAACACGGCAAGACAACCATCGGTATCAACCGTCTCGACCGGGAAAACCGGACCCTCGACTACTTCCATAATGGCGGCTTCTTCCGCCTTCAAGGCGATGACTTCGACGGCGTGTTCCAGCGCAATCTTGCCCCCGGTTCCCTGCCATTCTTGCCCTATACGGAGTTTGCCAAGCTGCCGGAAATCCTGCCAGGTGAGGCGCATCTGAGGGCGACAGCACAAACGCTTCTCAATCGGCATTTCATCCGTCGCCCAAGGCACAATCCATTTGCCGCCTTTGCCGGTGTTTTCCCGCAGCAGATCGAGGCACTGGCCGCGCGCGACTTTGATTTCTTCCACAAATACGCCTTCAACACGCTGCGCCAGTTCGGCGCCAATTTCGAGCTTCTGGCGAGCCATCTGGCGTGGATCAGTTCGGAAGGCCGGTTCGAGGAGGAGCGGCAGGCGGCGCTGAAAATTGCTGAAACCGGCAAGACCGTGCAGTTTCAGGTGGCACGTGCCGTCAACCGCAAGAAATTTGATACGCTTGCCAGCGCAATGTCCCCGGCAATAGAGGCTTGGGATCGATTGATGGATAGCCTTACTCAGAAACTGTGAGGCTCCATGACATCCCGCTCAGACCTTAGCCTCGCCTCCATCCAGCCTCTCGAAACCGGCTGGCGGCTCACCCTGACGCCTGCTGGAGCCCATGCCTCTCCCGCAACTCTGCCGGATGATGCGGTTGCTGCCTTCGTTCCGGGAACCGTGGCTGAAGCACTGGAAAAGGCCGGATTGTTCGATCGGTCCAATCCTGCTCCGCTCGATCATCAGGATGCCTGGTATCGGCTGGATCTGGCTGAACCGGCAGGCAGCGTTATCCTCAAGCTGGATGGTCTGGCAACGTTCGCGGATGTGTTCCTCAATGATGAGCTCATTCTCTCTTCCGATAGCATGTTTCATGCGCATGAGGTGCCGGTTACGCTGACGGGCGAGGATCACCTTACGATCTGCTTCCGCGCGGTGCGACCGCATTTGTCCCGCAAGCTGAAACGCGCCCGCTGGCGCACGCGCATGATCTCGGAAGCCGGATTGCGCGGCATTCGAACGACATTGCTGGGCTATATGCCTGGCTGGTGTCCTGAAATTCACGCCATTGGACCTTACCGCCCTATCAGTCTGGTGCGGCATGAGACGCAGAGCGTCGACAGCATCAGGATCGTTTCGACACTCGACGCCGCAGGCTGCGGGCATCTGAATGTCAGCCTCAGGGTTGCCGGTGCGGCATCTAGCCTTACGCTTCGCTGTGCAGGAGGCGAAACCCCGGTTACCGTGAATGAGCAAGGCCTAGCGATCGCCTCGCTTGAGCTGCCGAATGTCGAGCCCTGGTGGCCGCATACGCATAGCAGGCCGGTACTGCATGATGTGGTCCTGTCGAATGGCTCTGATGACGTCATTCTTGGACGCACCGGCTTCCGGCATCTCGCCATCGACCGCCAGACCGATGGGAACGGCTTCCAGCTTGTGGTGAACGGTATGCCGGTCTTCTGCCGGGGCGCCGTGTGGACCAATGCCGATATCGTGCGGCTTGCCGGTAAGCGTGCGGATTACGAACCGTGGCTTCGGCTTGCGGCGGAAGCGGGCATGAACATGCTTCGCATCGGCGGCACCATGACCTATGAAACGCCGGACTTTTTCGCGCTTTGCGACGAACTCGGCATCATGGTCTGGCAGGAAGCCATGCTCGCCAATTTCGATTATCCGGCGCAGGATGAGGCATTTCTGGCAAGCTTCAGCCGCGAGATCGAAACCCTCTTGGTTGCTACCTCCGTCTCCCCATCACTTGCTGTTTTTTGTGGTGGTAGCGAGGTCTATCAGCAAGGCGCCATGATGGGTCTTTCCCAACTCATCTGGTGCGGCGACCTGACGGAAAAGGTCCTGCCGGACCTGGTGAAGACCCATCGACCGGACATAATCTACGTGCCGAATTCGCCGTCCGGCGGGCCTATGCCCTTTGCACCCAATGCCGGCATTGGCCATTATTATGGTGTGGGTGCCTATTGCAGGCCGCTCGAAGACGCACGCCGTGCCGATGTGCGCTTTGCGGGCGAATGTCTCGCCTTCTCCCATGTGCCGGAGCAGGAACTGCTGGATCAGCATCTGCCCGTTTCTCCGGTGCATCATCCCCTCTGGAAGGCGCGGGTTCCGCGCGATCGCGATGCCTCCTGGGATTTCGAGGATATTCGCGAGCACTATCTCGGTCTGCTCTATGACGTCGATCCGGTCCGCCTGCGCAGGGAGGATGTGAACCGCTATCTCGATCTTTCCCGTGCGGTGACCGGCGAGGTGATCGAGACGACATTTGCCGAATGGAGACGGCTGGGCTCCCGCTGCGGTGGTGCGCTGGTCTGGACGTTTCAGGACCTCCTTCCCGGCGCTGGCTGGGGCTTGGTGGATGCGGCGGGCCAGCCGAAACCGGTCTGGCATGCGGTGCGCCGCGCCTTTCGTCCGGTCCAGGTGCTGCTGCTCGATGAAGGCACGAACGGGCTCGACGTGCATGTCATCAACGAGACGCCGGTGGAGCGCGCTTTGCATCTCGATCTTGCCTGCCTGAAGAACGGACGGCAGAAAGTGGTCGCCGGCGAGCGGGCGCTTGTCCTTGCACCCCACAGTCGGATCAAAATCCCTGCTACGGATCTCTTCGGTTCCTTTTTTGATACGACCTATGCCTACCGCTTCGCAGCACCCCAGCATGAGGTGACGGTCGCCACGCTGACGGACGCTGAGACCGGCGCGCATCTGGCCGATGCCTTTCATTTTCCGCGAGGGCGAAAAGCCGCATTCTTCGATGTGGAGCTGAAGGCAGAACTGGTCGAAACAGAAACGGGCTTTGCGCTGGATGTGGAAACCGATCGCTTTGCGCAATCTGTGCAGATCAAGGCGGAGGGCTCCCGGCCTTCTGATAACTGGTTTCATCTGGCGCCGGGAAAGGCGCGGCGGATTTTGTTGATGGCAACAGGGCATGTCTCCCAGCCGAGGGGTGAAATCACTGTTCCGGGAAATCTGTCCACCACTCGCTTAAGCTTTTAAGCCAACAGTCAGGCTGCCTTTCTGGCTGCCGTCTCAACCAGATGTGCATAGAGCAATTGCAACTGAGCAAGCCATTCCTGTTCGGAATTGGCGAGTTTCGATCCGCTGGCGAAGGCCCGCTCGCTCATTGACATGATATCCTGAGATGGCATCTCCGCCATGCTGATGAGCGCGTTCCCCAATTCGCCCATGTCCTGCGTGTTGCATGAGAGCCCGATTCCCAGTTGTCTTATCTCATCGGCCAGGAACGCCATCTCCGTCAGGATCACCGGTATGCCGCTCGCTGCAGCCTCGGCGATGACCAGACCGAATGGCTCTGGCAGCCGCGACGGGATGACCAGGCCTCGGGCCTGCCGGATCAGGGAAACGATGTCGTTGCGATCCCGCCAGCCATGAAATATCGCCTTGGGATATCGAGCCTCGAGTTCCGCCCGCATGGGGCCATCGCCAATGATCTCCATCAGGACGCCAGTTCGCTCTGCGGCTTCAAGGGCATCCTGCGCACCCTTTTCCTGCTCGAGACGTCCGATATAGAAAATGCTCTTGTTGTGCTCGACCGGGATGCGTGTCTCGGAAAACGGCCGGACTGGGTTGCGTATGGTCTGGAGCAGGTCTTTGGCGTAGCCTGCCCGGAGAAAACCATTGGCCATTTTCTCGTGAATGGTCACAAGCCGACCCCAGGGCACGGTGTTTCCCATGGCGGAAAACAAGCGCATCTGACGCGCGACGCGCCAGAGCTTCTGACTATAGGAGCGTCTGTCGCACTGGGTCACAAGACAGGAGCCGGAGAGAGGAACCCGGGTGCACTGCTTTTCCGCCGGGTAATCCATGTATGCCCCATTCGGACAGGCATGGAAGGAGTCATGTGCATGGATGATCGTGCGTTCAGCAACTTTTGCCAGAGGCACGAAGATCCCGGGCGACAGGATCTGCGACCAGATATGAACGTGATAGACCGTGCCAGTCGTATCGTTGGCCGCGATCCAGTCCGATATGAGATTGACCGCACTGGTGTTGTTGATGCCGTTGATCGCCGTTCGCAGGGGATTGCCCTTGAGAAGCGGCTGCTGCCCGAGCCGGACGACATCAATCCCGAGCGTATCGAAATCCGCATTGTGCGTATCGTCGCCGACGATCAGGGTCACGTCAACATTCTGTTCGCGCAGGAGCTTCAACAGCAGAAGCACCAGCATGGTCGCGCCACCGCGCGCCACTGAAAAATCATTGATGACGACGACTCGCGACACCGGGCCATTGCAGGTCTGCAAGCGGGCTTTGTCGCTTCCGTGAAGGCTATCCGGCATGAGCCACACTTTGGCGAACACCGTCGATAAAGACGGGTTCAATGGGATGAAGACCGCGGCGCTTGAGCGACGATAGTCCTTCGCCAACAGACTGCAGATCGGACTGCCTGCCGAGCACCACATACTTGTTGACGCCAGCTTCTGCGGCCGGAAGCGAACGGCTTGCGGATGCCGGACCGGCGAAGATCAAAACAAGGTCAAAATAATATCCGGCTTCATCAAGCCAGTCGGTGAGTGTGCTTGCACGAAAATCGAGAAGGCTTGCCCCCGGATTCGTACGTCTATCCGGTGCCCTGTTTCGTGCCTGTCCCGCCGGCATGAACTGGAAATTGCGCGTATCGGACAAGGGGATGAAATCATCGCTGATCCGGTTCAGCGACAAGGCATCCAGAAATCCCGGATAATCGTCCAGCGAAACGAAACGCGTGAGTTCTGCGGCGGGATCCGCATCGACCAGCAGGAGGCGCTTGCCGCTTCTTGCCAATGCCATTGCCGCGTGAAAAGCCGTCTGATGCGACTTGTCCTGCGTCAGCGCGGAATAGATGCCGATACTGTAGTTGTTGCGACCATGCGCATCTCTTGCCAGCTTGCGTCCGATCTCGAGGTAGTCGTCTGGCTGTCCGGGCGCTTCCAGCTGAGAAGTACTATCCAGCATGCTGCCCCTGGAGAACGATGCCTGCGGCACACCAGTAGAATTCGCAGAGATGCCTGTTGGAACGCGTCTCGTTTCCTTCGACCGCGAAAGCCAGGAAAAGCCGGGGAAAAGCCGTCGTCTTTTGCCCATGTCGGAGGAAGCCTGTCCTGATGCCGGAAGCGGCGTCTGGCTGCCGCTACGTTCGGTCTTCTCGCGGCGGCCCATGTCACCGGAGGAAAGGGCTATACCGCAGCCCAGCAGAAAGCCCAGAATTGTCGCTCCTGCCACGATCAGCGAACGCTGGGGGCCGCTCTTGCGAAGCGGAACCTGGGCAGGGGAAATGATCTGCGGGTTCTCGCTGACCGTCTGCTCCTGACCTGAAAGCTGGCGGGTGCGCAGCAGGAAAGACTCGTAAACCAGTCGATCGCTGGCCAGCTTGCGTTCCAGTTCGCGCAGCCGGACCATGGATTCATCGTTTTCGTTCAGCCCGTTTTTCAGTGCAGCGAGATTGGCGCGCAGAATTTCCAGCTGGCTCCTCAGTTTCTCGCCGTTTCTGGTCAACGAGGTCTCGAAATCGGCGAGTTGCTTGTCGAGAAGATTGGAAATCGTGCGTGTCCTGCTTTCCGCATTCCGGAAGGCCGGGTGACGCTCTCCGAACGAGGAGCGCAGAACGGTCTGCTGTTCGAGTGCCATGAGATAACGGGTTCGAAGCTCAATGATCGCCGGGGTCAGAGAGGCATCCGGGGTCAGTCTCAAATATTCCGGATTGGATCTGGCCAGTGCCAGCTCTGAGATGAGGGCACGATTGTCCGCAATGCTGGCACTGATACGGGATATTTCAGTATTCGCTTCGGTGATCTGCTGTTCTGCAGTCGGGCGACCTGCGACGTCGACAAGATTATGTTCAGCCTTGTAGGCCTGAACAGCCCTGTCCCCGTCTTCAACGGCCTTTTCAAGGCTGGCGAGTTGCGCCGAAAGATCCGATGTCGCCTGACGCAGAACGCCATTCTTCATCGAGATACGTGTATCGATGTAAGAGCGTGCAATTGCATTGGCGAGGCGTGCGGATTTTGCCGGATCGTTCGTGGTAACAGCTAGATCGACCACGAAGCTCGATTTGTTCAGCGTCGCCGACGTTGCCCGTCTGAGTGATTCCAAGGCTTTTTGGGCACGTTTGCGGGCGTCCAGTTCGAAAGGTTTCGCCGCGCCGAATTCCGGATCATCGGCAAGGCCTTCGCTTTCGACAACCGAGGAGAGAACCTTTCCGGAGGTCAGGATGAATTGCTGGTTGAGCGCTCTTGCTTCTGTTGCCGTGGTACCGCTGTTGATCTCACCCTCAACAATGCGCGACCCTTCCGGATCGACCAGAATGCTCGTACTTGCAGTGTAGTAATTGGTCATCAGCATCGAAAGTGCGATGGAGCCAATCATGAAGAGCAGTGTTATGGCGGCGACGAGAACGATACGTTTGCGCAGAGCCGAAAACACATAGGCAAAGTCGATCTGCGGCACGGTTTCGGCGCGTGGCGCGCTTTGAACGCGTTCGTGAAGATCGGTGGCGTCAGGCATGGCGAACGGCGCTTCTCTATCCGTGCTGCAACAGAAGTCGTATCGTTTTTGACACCCTATTATTAGGGTCTTAACATAACTTTTACCGGAATAAGGGGAATCATCTTTTACGGGAGAAACTGAACCATGTTCACGTTCTCGCGTTCCCTCGGCGTCATGGAGAGAGGCTATTTGAACCCTCACATCGCCGGACATGCCACCGCAAGGATGGGGAATATAGGCGTCCACCCATAAGTCTTGAGAGGAGTCATCATGGCGCCGTCATCGGGAAAGTCGGCTTTCGAAGTTCGTCGTCACGATAGGTTCGATGCAGTCTCCGATCTTTGGTCCCGGTTTCAGCAAGAGGGCACGTCCACAGCGTTTCAACATGTGCGGTGGTTACAAGCCGTAGCTGACCAGCTTTCAGGCAAAGCAAACGAAAAACCCTGTTTCCTCGAAATCTGCGATGCACATGCCGGAGCACCGTTGATGCTCCTTCCTCTCGTCGTGACAACACAGTCCGGATGCAAGGTTCTGACGTTTCTGGGTTATGCGGTCAGTGATATCAGCGCTCCCTTGATGGCGCCGGGCTATGTGTTTCCGGAGGAGGCCGGGCCTGCCCTGTGGGACGCCATACAAGCGGCTCTCCCTCCCGCAGATCTTGTCATCATCGATCAGATCCCTGCCCTTCTCCGTCACATCAGAAATCCGCTCGCATGTCTTCCGCACCTGGAAGCAGCCGATAGACAAAGTTTTGACGTTGCAATCGATGGCGAACCGGATCTCGTCGTCGACCGTCTGGTCAACAACCAGACGCGACGGATCCTCAAGACATCCCAGCGCCGGATGAGCGAAAGGGGGGAAATCCGTTTTCTGGTCGCAGAGACCCCTGAAGACATAGAGCTTCTCTTTCCCATCATGGTTCGGCAGCGCCTGGATCGTTTTCGGGAACTGGGCCGTTTCGATTTCCTCGAACGGCCTGAAATCCAGGCCTTCTACAGGCAGGCGGCTCTTTCAAGTCTGGATGGCAAGGGTCCCGTCCGGCTGTTCGGCCTTTCTGTCGGCGGTACCTGGATTGCCACGACCTATACCCTCGTTCATGCCGGAACCATCCATTTGACCATCGTGGCCATGGCAGACTCATCCTGGCATTCCTGTTCTCCCGGGATGGCCATCATCTCCCGATATATCCGCTGGGCCCGCCAGCAAGGCGTCACGCTTGTTGATTTCTCGATCGGCGAGCTTGCCTACAAGGTCGGATTTGGGGGAGAGCCTCGCGATCGATACAGACTGTGCATACCTTTGACGGTGAAGGGCCGTATTCTCCTGGCCGTCAGGAAGAAGGTGGCCCGCCTGAAACAAGGTATCAAGGAAAACGAAACCCTCTCGCGTTTCGTTCGACGCGGCATACAGATCTACCGCAATCGTGGACAGTCCGGGTCACCTTGACGTGAGCGGGACAAGGCAATCCATTCCGTTAAAAAAGAATTCAGCGCCATGTGATTTAAGTCGTCAGATGCAGCGAAATGAACCAGGCCAGAAACACTGCCTGGCAAAGGGCGCAAGATGACATTCATACCCATAGCAATTTTCTGGGTTCTGCTCCTTCTTGCCCTGATCAGCCGCGGACCCCTGATCTTCATTCTTCTGTTCTGCTCCATGTCGTTCGGCTCTCTTTCTGTCATTCCGCCCGAACTCGCACAGAAATTCAGTTTCACGCCTCCTCCTATCGTCGCTCTCGCGATCATCTTCAAATATGCCGGTGGAGCCAATGGGCTTTCGCGCATGCTGGAGATAGCATTGCGGCCGGCTCAATGCCTGCTTCTGTTCCTGTTCTGGCTGGTCACGGCATGGGTTACCTATTTCATGCCGCGCATCTTTGCCGGCAGCGTGATGGTCATTCCGATGCGTCTCGAGCAGGCAACGGATGGCGTGCCCTTGTATCCAACGCCGCAGAACATTTCGCAGCTTCTCTACCTGACGATCTCGATCGTAACGGTCATTGCATGCGCCCTGTGTTTTCGCTCGCCTACTATACGCCAGCAGGCACTCGTCGGAATGTGTGCCGGTGGTGCGATGATCGTCTTTACCGGTCTTCTCGATCTGGCGGGTCTGGGGCCCTATCTCGATATCTTTCGCACGGCCACCTATGATTACCTGACCAATGTCGAGATTGCCGACGTCAAGCGTGTTGTCGGCCTGATGCCGGAAGCCTCCACCTACGGATCGCTGGCCGTCACCTTTCTGACGGCAATCTACTTCTTCCGGCGTGCGATCGAAGCTCAATGGATCAGGAGGATCGTTGCGCCCTGCCTTGTCGCCCTGCTGATTGTCTTCTCGCTTCTTTCAACCTCTTCGGCTGCCTATGCAGGCCTGGCGATATTCGGGGCCATCGCCTCGATCGAGTGGGTATGGCGACTTTTCAGCACACGAGAAGGCGACATTGCCCGGGAAGGGCTGCATGTCGAATTCTGGGCTATCGTCCTCGGCTTCGCAGCGATCTACATCCTTTACATGCTGGTCCCGGCGCTCTTTGATCCGTTCGTCAGGCTCGTCGATACCATCATTTTCCAAAAGACAGATTCCGACTCCTATCGAGAGCGAAGCATGTGGACCGCCGTCTCCTTCGCCGCTCTCATCGATACTTGGGGCCTCGGCGTCGGCATGGGGGCGACCCGCTCATCGAATGGAATTGTTGCAGTCTTCAGCAACTGCGGCGTTCTGGGCGGACTTCTCTATTATGGCTTCATGCTGCAGACCTTCCTGCGCAGAGCGCCTTCCGAGACACAAACGGATGTAGCCCTGCTCAATGCGGTCCGATGCTACCTGCCGCCGGTCTTCATCCTGGGAGCCCTGGCGGGAACCTCTGCGGACTTTGGCATCATGAATGCATGCATCTATGGCATGGCTGCAGCCGTCGCCTGGCCAGCATTCTCCAGAACGGCGTTTTCAGCGCCCCGCTCTCCCCATCCCAAGCAGAAAGCGCTGGCCTGATGGCTGATACTGCAGATCAGGCTCTTTCAAAGCGGACGATCCGTGCTGTTTTCTGGACAGTCGGCGCGCGCCTGCTTTCCCGCGTTCTTGATTTTGCGACGCTTCTTGTTCTTGCGCGTTTTCTGGGCCCGGAGGATTTCGGTCTCGTCGCAACGGCCATGACCATTATTCTCGTTCTGGAAGCCGTTCTGGAATTGCCGCTGAGTTCCGTTCTTGTAAGGCTGCCTGAGATTACCGATTGCGCCTGCAATACCGCGTTCACGCTCGGCCTGTTGCGTGGTCTTGTGCTGACGGCGATCATCGTCGTCCTGTCCTATCCGCTTGCCGCATTCTATGGTGATCAGCGGCTCGTTGCCCTTATCTGCACCCTTGCCCTTGCTCCCGCCTTGCGAGGCATGATCAGTCCGCGGATGGCTGTTTTTGAAAAGGCACTGAACTTCAGACCGCGGGGCATCGTCGAACTGTCCGGAAAAGTGGCGGCGACGGCCGTGGCAATTGCGGTCGCGATTACCCTCGAAAGCTACTGGGCCATTGCCGCCAGCACTTTGACAGCACCGGCCATCATGGCGCTGTCCTCCTATCTGATCGCGCCCATGCGGCCACAACTGACGACGAAAGACTGGCCTCTGTTTTCGGAAATGATCAGCTGGAACCTGGTTTCTCAGACCCTGACGGCGATCAATTGGCAGATCGACCGCTTCTTGCTTCCTCGGTATGTCGATACCTCCTCCTTCGGCCGGTATGCGGCGGCCAATGACCTGGCCTCACTTCCCGCACAGGCACTTGTGGCGCCAGCAACGGGACCACTGATTTCGGCTTTCGTAGCCGCCCGCGAGGAAAATCACCTGAAAGAGACATATCTGAAGGCCAGTGCTGGCTTTACCAGTCTCCTGTTGCCCGTGTTTTTCTTCATTGCACTTTGTCCGGAACCGATCATCCAGTTGCTGCTCGGGCCCAAATGGAGTGCGGCTGCTCCCATTCTCTCTGGGCTCGCCTGGACCTCGGTTTTTGTTATCCCGTCAATACCGATGCTGCCCCTCGCCCTTTCCATGAATCGCTCCCGGGATCTGGCGGCACGATCCTTTGTTGAACTGGCCATCCGCGTTCCGCTTTCGCTCATTGGGGTCATCATGTTCGGAATTCCGGGGGCAATTGTTGCACGAGGCGGAAGCTTTCTGGCCGTCTGTCTCTCTTCTGTAACGCTGATCAGATCCATGGCCGGAGCAACCCTTCGCGAGCAGTTCGGCGTTCTCATGCGCCCGGCTGCGGCTCTTGTTCCGGCAGGCGCCTTTGTTCTGGCCTGCAAGCACTATGTCGGCTTTGACGACCCGCTTCACCTTGAGTTTCTCGCCACCGGTACACTGTTCTGCATCATCTATGTCGTGGCGCTTGGAGCGGCATGGCTGGTGGCGGGTCGTCCTGACGGAATCGAGGAAGCCGCCTTTCGTATGGTCACGCACTACATTCACAAACGATAAAACATTATCGCCCCATATGCAGATGTGCGCCTGCATCCTGGCCTCTCTGTCGAAGAAAGCCTGAACTCCGATGAAAGAAAATGCTGTCGTCTTCGTAACGGACAAAGGTTTCCTCGTTCCATCGCTCGTGGCGGCGCTCCAGGTTCTGGAGCAGCGCGAGGCGTCATCCGCAGCGGATATTGTGGTCGTCCTGATTGATATCGATCAGGGGCTGCACCAGACACTGGAGCGCCTGTTCAATCCGCTTGGGATCAGCTTTTTTGCACTGGATGCTTCGGAATTTCTCCCCTCGGAAGGCGCATTCTTCAACAAGACGCACGTTCCGAAGACCACCTTAGGCCGCCTCGCTTTGCACAAGGTCCTTCCTGATCATTACGTCAATATCGTTTATCTGGATGGCGATATCCAGATCGTGGGCGATATCGGTCCCCTTCTCCGACATCACGTGGCAGCCGGCAAGATTGCGGCGGTCACGGAAGGAAACTGGCTGTGCGAAGGGGACATGGGCCTTTACTGGCCGAAGCATCAGGCCTATATGACTGCGCTTGGCATCACGGATCCACTTGACTACTTCAATGCGGGGATCCTTGCGTTTCGCCTGGATACCTGGAGGGAGATGGCGCCGCGTGCGCTGGCCTATTTCACGAGCTATCCAGAGCGCTGCCTCTACCATGATCAAAGCGCACTGAACGCGGTCTTTCACGGCCACAGGGAATGCCTCTCGCCGATCTATAATTATGCGTCGCTCTATGCGGATCTCAATCTCACAGCCGAGGTAAGCCCCCGGATCATTCATTTCACAGGCGGCAACAAGCCTTGGCACTATGCAGGCCCGCCCTGGAACGGCCGCTTCCTCACCATCTACAGGACTTTTCTGGAGACCTACCCGCAACTGGCCTCTTTCCTGGATCTCAGGTTAAGGCAGGATGCCCGCTCCGCCGGCCTCGATCTGAAAGATCTGATCAGAAACCGCCTTGTTCAGCCCTACAGGCGTCAGCGCCGGCGGGTCAGGCTGCGGCGCTATCTGGCTGAGGGAAAATTCGTCGTCTGACAGTTCTGCACATGAAAGCACTGGACCACGACGTCCGGTTTCTACATGTCCAGAATTTTTCCCGGTACCAGCGTTCCCTGCAAGAGATCTTTGAAGGCAGCCATGTTACCGGCGAGACGACCGCGGCGATCCACCCAGGGTTCCGGCCTGAGTGACTTGAACAGATTGGCCCCGACATTGTGGAGAATGCCGTCCCAGGCCTGAAGCCAGGAAATATTACCTTTTCGTTTGAGGTAGATCCGGTTTGCGACCTGAGAGTATCCCAGTCGCTTGCCGGGCGTTCTTCCCACTTTCGTTCCCATATGGACGCCCCGCAGATGCGAGGCCTTGACGACCCTTCCATAGGCGGCAAGCTCGCGGGAGAAATCCACATCCTCGAGCCAGGCATAGAGGGGTAGATTTTCATCGAAGCGGACGCCGTGGCGACGTGCAGTCGTAAGGCGAATGCACATGTTGCAGCCATAGGCATTGAAGGTTGGACGGACGTTTTTCGGCTTGCGATAGACGTCCTTCGCGAGGATCTCGACCGACTCTTCGTATCCGAGGCCTATCCCTTGCGCGCCATCCCGGACGACAAATCCTGTCGCCACGACAATCGTGGGATCGTCGCAAAGAAGCTGCTTCAGCTCTTCGAGATAGTTGGGAGCCGGAAGAAAATCATCATCCAGAAACAGCATGATATCGGCATCGGAGGCCGCCATGAGGGCGTTTCGCTGATGGGGCAGGCCGACCGGGCCGCTGATGACCCGAACCTCTCCATCATAGGCCGCGATACCCTCCAGATCGACATCGGCAGGTTTGGCGGGGCACACCAGCAACTCGTCCGGCTTCAGGGTCTGCCGATTGAGGAAAAGAATGGTTTGCGTCAGCACATCGCGCCGTCCCGACGTCGCAATGGCAACGGCAATCTTGAGGTTACGGTCGACGGTTTCCATTCCGGCAACGGTATCACGCATGTTCGCCTGCCCCGGCATGGCTCTGTCATATCCCCGAACAGCAGGCTGATCGGCCTTAAACAAAACGCCCATCGCTTTTCGCGCTCCACTGTTCGATTGCATGCGGAAGACGGCCCTTGCTGGCCTTGCCAACGGTTTCGAGCCATCCCGGAACGATATCCGTTGATCGCGTCAGTTTCGCGACCCGATCCGGGTGAATGCCGAGCCCCATGACGGAGAAGGGGCGCAGGAGCATGGCAGCGGTGGTGACGGCGAAGTGCGGGATCATGAATGTCCTGACATTGCGCATATGCCGGTCCCGGAAGGTCTCGACGATCTGCTGCAATGTATAGCGGTCCGGATAGCAGGCATTGAAAAGCACGAACCTTTCTTCGCGCTGTTCGGCAAATGCCAGGGCGTCGAGAAGATCCTCGACGTAGAAACAGGCCTTGATCGTATCCGATCGGCCCGGGTAGACGAAAAAGCCTTTCTTCAAGAGCTTCGCCATCCGGGTGAAGTTGCCACCCTCTCCGGGGCCAAAAATGACCGCAGGCCGGCAGATGACGAGCCGGCGGCTGTCATCTTCCTGCATCCAGGCTTGCTGAATGCGTTCCGCCATGTATTTCGACCAGCCATAGGGCGTTTGTGGCGCGGGTGCCGACGCTTCCGACTTTGTTTCCTCGCCGGGTCCATAGACGGAGATCGAGCTTGTGAAGACGATTTCGCGGATATCCAGTCGGCGCGCCAGGGCGGTTACTGAATTGGCTCCGAGAATGTTCGTTTCGTAGTACTGGTGATCCGGATGACCGGGTGTCGTATGGATAGCGGCAAGATTATAGATGCGGTCAATGCGCATGCCCGGGTCGAAGTCGCCGAGATCGCGCACGTCACCCAGACGGTAGTCGACACCATCGAGCTTTTCCCGAGGAGGCTTGATGTCGAGCGAAACGACACCGCCACCTTCTGCAGCTAGCCTGCGTATCAGGTGCGTGCCGATGAACCCGGATCCGCCCACGACCAGTGAATTCTTAGGATGTTCCATCATGGAAAAGCCTTGTGGATGAAGTGAACCCGCTTACAGACTGCGTGAGCGGCACATGCTGCAACACCCCGTATCATACGGGGTGTTGCTCTTTCTTGTTGGTCGGCACCTGGCGATCTTCATGGCCTGATACCTCAGGGGATAGGGAAAGCTCTGGAACATGCGCGAGATACTGGCGTAGCTCTTTTTCGAAACGGCCAGAGTCGAACTTCATGGCATGAGCCCTGATTTCGAATGGACGGAACTGCGCGCAGCTTTTCTCGAATTCTTCCAGCGCAGCGACAAGAGCCTCAACCGTCTGTTCGTGGAAGAACATGCCAGTTACCTTGTCGACAACCGTTTCGAGAGCGCCTCCCCGTGCAAAGGCGATCACCGGGCGGCCGCTTGCCATGACCTCCAGCGGCACGATCCCGAAATCTTCTACGCCAGGGTAAAGCAGGGCACGGCAACCTGCGAAGTAGTTTTCCATCTCCACATCGGAAACAGAACCCAGGAAGCGAACCGTGGGGCCTGCCAGACGCTTCAGCTTCTCGGTTGCTCCGTCTCCGATGACAACCAGCGGAAGGCTGAGGCGCGTACAGGCTTCAACAGCGAGTTCGATACGTTTGTAAGGCGTTATTTGCCCAGCGCAGAGATAATAGTCCTTCGGGCCAGGACTGATCTGGAATCGGCTGATATTCACAGGGGGATGGATAACCGTCGATTCACGGCGGTAGAATTTCTTTACCCGCTTTGCCACGTAATCGGAATTCGTGATGAAATGGTCGACGCGATGGGCCGTCGTAACATCCCATTGCCGAAGCGCAGGTGCTGTCAAGGCCAGCATGGAGCGGGCGAGAAAACCTGCCTCCGCCATGTATTGCGGATAAAGATCCCAGATATAGCGCATGGGAGAGTGGCAGTAGCAGATATGCACCGCGTCCGGCCGGGTTATAATTCCCTTTGCAGGGCCAGCCTCGCTGGAGATGACCAGATCATATCCGGTCAGATCAAGCGACTCGAGAGCAAAAGGCATGAGCGGCAACATCTTTTGATAATGTTTGCGCCCTCCCAGCTTCTGCAGGAATGAGGTCTTGATATCGTGACGAAGCAATTTTTCAGAAAGCTTCGAACGATCGACCACAAGGGTAAAGATATCGGCCTGCGGGAAGATATCGCAGAACGTCTCCAGGACACGTTCGCCGCCCCGCATTCCTACAAGCCAATAATGTACCAGTGCGACTCTCATTATGAGACCTGCCTAATTCGTCTACAGCTCCTTTCATAATCTACTCAAATTTAGATACTGCTAATCAGAATGCTCCGTTTTGGGTAAGCTGATAAAGGGAAGATTAACCATCTCCGTTTGACCAATTTTTTGTTTTGTAATAAATGATATTCAATCTTATCTATAACATGAAATGCATAGACTAATCCTCACATGTGAAGCATAGGATAGAGTTTTGCCTCAAGAATATGAAAAATATAATTCTTTAACAAAGAATGATTTTGCAGGATGCGTTATTGTTGTCGCGCACCCAGACGATGAAGTTCTATGGGCGAGTTCTATTTTGAGGACGGCAAAAAAGATCATCGTTTGCTATCAGGAAACGGATCAAAGTCAAAAGGTGTCAGCAGGACGGATAGAGCTTCTTAGAAGCTTTCCTCTGGATAATGTCGTTTGCCTTAAAATAAAGGAATCCAATACATATCAAACAACCAGTTGGCGAAAACCTACTGAAAGTGAGTATGGCATCTATTGCAGCCGTAATAGTCGTGCGTATATTGTCAATTTTCATCTTCTGGTTGATCTTCTGAAGGATCATATTGATGCTGACGATATTGTCGTAACCCATAATCCTTGGGGCGAATATGGGCATGAAGAGCATGTCCAGGTCTATCGAGCGGTTACAAGACTGCAGAAAGACCGGCATTTTCGCCTTTTCGTTACAGGCTATGTGGGCGATCGGGTCATTCATTTCATGGAGCAGAATACCGATCGGCTGGGGCAGGCAAGCAGCCTCTTTGCAATTGACAAGAGCCTGTGTCACGCGCTCAAGCGTCATTATCAATTGCATGATTCATGGACATGGGACGACAATTACGAATGGCCGGATTTCGAATGTTTTTATGAAGTTCTGAGGCCTGACGCAGCTTTGCGTCCCCCTTCGGGTACGCTGTCTTCCATGCCGGTGAACGTTATATGGCTGGATGGCCCCCTGCCCTTGTGGCGTCGATTGTTCCGAAAGATCAAACGCAGGATCCTAGCGATACCGGAGGTAATTTCGCGCGTTGCTTCCGGCAAGCTGAACGATGCCGCCCTGGGGATCTGCCTGCCACTTCTGATCCTCTGAAGCCTGCTGGTGCTGATGTCGATCTTGGCGTCAGGACAGTTTGTGTACCATTTCGAGGAGTTCCATGCGGTAGCTTTCGAACGCGTGGGGCGGCGTGAAATTATGATCCGCCTTCTCGACGATCTTGTAGTCGACGTTTGCATAGGACTTCAGGCGTTCGCCACCCTTCTGGAAGAAATGATTGAATTCTACCAGGCCGACATCGTTTTCGCTGTAAATCAAAGTCAAAAGCGTGGAACGTCTGGCAAGAGCGCGAAACGCCGCATAAACTGAACGCTCTCGTCGGTTCAGTCCGCCGACCAGATGCGCAACTGGCGAGGCTGCGGCGCGCACTCCGGCCCTTACGACCTGCTTCAGTTTGCCTGCGACATCGACCTCTCCCCGCAGGACGCGTTGCCATGCTCCCTTTTGCCGAAGACGCGCGTAATAATGATCGGCAGAACGATCGAGCGGGGATCGCAAGGCCTCATCGACAGATTTGCCTTGCGGCCATTCGAAGACCAGCGGGTTGACGATGACTGCGCCATCGAGATCGGCGATCGCGAGCGCAGACCGGAAACCCAGATAGGCAGCGCTGCACCTGCCGGTGGCAATGATGGCATGGTCAGGCTGTTCGCTCTTGATCAGCTTTACCGCTTCCGCCACATCCAGAACCTGTTTCTCGCTGTAAAGAACCTGGGCCTCGGATTGTGGCGCTGAGGGACTGTCCGCTATATTGGCGCAGTCGAAACGCAGGGACGATATGCCCTCTTTCGCAAGGCTGCGGGCCAGCCGAACCGATGTTCTGGCCCAGCCCCACATGGGCTCATATCCGGCGGAAATCAGCAGGACTGTCGCATTGCGTTTTGGGATGTCCGGGCTTGGAGTACACAAAATTCCGAACAGCCTCTGTTCATTGCCAAATCGCAAGGGACGTTCAGAAAAGTGGCTTTCGCTGTTCAGACCTGTGGTGCGCTGTGCCGTGGCGGCCTGTCTCGTTTCGGACGAGATGCAATCCTGCACCCACGAGATAAGCTGGTCAACGACATCCTGGGGCACCGATGCGACGGTTGGATCGGTCGTCAATGTCTCATAGGACGTGAAATTTCTGACAGTCGTAGCGCAGCCTCTGGCCTCCAGATCGGCTGCCAGATCCTGATCCCCTGGGTTCTCCTCGCGCTTGAAGACGATCGCTCTTGCGGGACGAAAGCCCTCCATCTTCGTCAGGCTGATCTTCTTCAGATCGTTGACAATCTTCGCGGGCAAATCGAGGCCGGCAATCGACAGGCCATCCGCTTGCGGCTCGGGCAGCTCTACTTCCAGCTTTTCGCGAACGACGTGCGACATCATGGACAATTCCCGGACAAAGGAACGTCCTGTCACCGCCGGAGCGAGAAGTGCGATTGCGCCTATATCCTGCCTGCGTTGACAGGCGCTGGCCGCCACAAGGGCTCCTACGCCCTGTGCTATCACAATGATGGACTGACAGTTTGACAAACGCTTGAGCTCATCTGCCGCCGCTTCGAATGCCAGGATCCAGCTTTCGAACCCAAGGACTGCTGCAGCTTCATCCAGTGCGTTGCCTGTGCCGGGATAGTCGAAACGGAAGCTTCCAATTCCAGCGTCGCCAAGTGTTTCGGCAATGATCCGCCGCATTCGGCGGGTGCACATGTCTTCGAGCCCCCAGGGATTACAAAACAGGACGGCGGTCGAATGTGCGCGTCCTTGGGGCTGCTCGTAAAGTCCTATGGTTCCTGCCAAGGCAAAAGGCTCAGCGGCCGAACGGGGCGCAACGCTTTCAGGATTTCTTGCACTCGTCATCAGGTCCATCTGTATCCGGCCTTATCTAATTGATCCGTCACATTAGCCGGAGATTGGTTGCTGAATGTTGAGCAAACGGAGACCTATATCACTGCTCATTTTTGTGGCATGACTGAAGCAAGTTTTTCGTAAAATTATTGAATTAATTCAATGATATAATCAATAAATAGTCCGTATCTTACAATTAAAGTCTGTTAGGTTGGATTAATCTGGATGGGGCCGGATTATGGTGCCTGATGATTTTTCTACTAGGGCGGTAAGGCGTCGTCTGCGGGTTTTCGCTTCGTTTAAAAGCATCCAATCTTCATGAATGCGTGCGAGCCGGTCTTCAACAAGACACTCATTGCAGATAAAACACGTTTAGAAAGGAACGTTTTCTGGCGTCTTCTTTATTTGTACAATTCGATGGAAGCTCTTGGAAAATCATGGTTCGAACCCGCATTTCTCCTGTCCCCACCCCCTCGCAAAGGCTGATTGGCTATGCCCGCGTTTCAACCGAAGAGCAGTTGAACGATGCGCAGGTCGACGAATTGCGAATGGCAGGCTGTCAGATCATTCACCAGGAACAGGGTTCCGGTGCGTCACGCTCAAGACCGGTGCTTGGCAAGCTCCTGAAGGAGCTACAGGCAGGCGATGTGCTTGTCGTGGTGAGGCTCGACCGGCTGGCGCGCTCTGTCAGTCACTTGCTCGATGTCATCGAAGATCTCGAAAAGCGGGGTGTTCACTTTCGTTCATTGCGTGATCCGATCGACACATCGACGCCCCAGGGCATGTTTTCCCTGCAGGTTCTGGGTGCCGTGGCACAGCTGGAGCGGGCGCTGATCGCAGAGCGTACGAAATCCGGCATGAAGGCGGCGAAGGCACGGGGGCGGCTGGCTGGCAATCCGGGTCTGCGGGAACGGAGGCCGGATGCGATCCGGGCTATCTCCGCCGCGCGGGACCGCGCCTATCTCGAGGAGCTTCTTGTGTCCGTGCAGACATGGTTGCCAGCAGTGCGCAAGCTGAGACCTCAACACAGCTGGGACGATACGGTGCGGATTCTCAACAATCGCGGTCACGACTGGACTGTCGAGCGTCTTCGCAGGGCAGTGCACAGGCTCGTGCGTGAAAGACTTGCCGAGCCTGAACTTCTTGCGCGCACTCCGAGACGAGCAACGCAGGATCATTTGATGCGGCTTGTGGCAGGCATCGCAATCGCGGATCCCGATCTCTCATTGAGAGATATTGCAGCCCAACTTGATCAGATGCGGGAGCGTCCGCCGCGCGGTGGTCGAAAATGGCAGGCTTCCTCCGTCAAAATGCTTCTGGATGAAGCCAGAAAGCTGGGGTTGATACAGGGAGTGGGCATTGCAGAGCGATAAGCTGACCGCACCAGCAGAGAGCGCAGTGCTCTGGAATCGGCCACTTTCATCAACAAGCGTTTAGGAAAATCGCGACCGTTGGCTCCAGTTCGCATTTTAGTTGCAGCACTACTAATATAGGGCCATACCAAAACCTGACGAATATTCAGTTTCACTGCATAGGCAGTGCGTCGGGGGGAATCATGGCCGGTAGCCTGGAAGGCATCACTGTCAAAATCACGCTGGAATTAACAGGGTGGTTCGAAACGCTCATCCCGATTTCAGCTAAAACAGTGACGATTGGCAGCGGTGTAGAGCTTGAACAGAGTTTTTCGTCCAGGATCCTGTCCGTCTACGATGACAGCAATATTCCAAAGCCGGTTCCAGGACCCAATGGGCTTCTGACCGGGACTTTGAAAGTCGATATTTCCGACAATGCAGTGTTTGCGCAATTCAGCGGTCAGGCTCAACCAGCGGGCTTCAAGATCACCATTGAAAACCTGGCCCCTGTGGGTGTCGCGCCCGGCACGGTTGCCATGGCGGGGCAGATGAATGGCGTAAATATTGTCAACGCGCCGACCTATTCAGCGCAAACGAAGGTGCTGAAGCTCGATTGGATGACGCTCGGCTTCCAGCCTGGCACAGTCATCAACCAGACCGTGTTTTATGACAATAAACTTCAGGATGCTCCCATAGCAGCCAATGACATTTTCGCGGTCGATGTCGGCAAGCCGCTGACAGGTGCCAATATTCTTGCAAACGATAAGGATCTGGACAATCTGGGAAGCGCTTTCGGCATCGTTGACACCATGACGGTGAGCCAGATCAATGGGGTGAGCTTTACACCGGGAAGCTGGATCGATCTTTCCCAGGGCGGGCAGATCACCATGACGGGTGATGGAAAGCTGCAGTTCCGCGATGATGGTGACTTCAAGGATCTGGCACGCGGCGTCACGCGAGCAACCAGTTTCGAATATACCGTGTCGGATTCAACCGGGCTGACCTCCAAGGCAACGGCAACAATCAATGTGACAGGCGTCAACACTGCGCCCTCCCTCTCGGTTGCTGCCGCGATCACCACATCTGAAAACAGCAATGCGATTGCCGTTTCGGGTCTGCAGGTCAGCGATGTCGATGGGGATGGGCAGACCGTTAGCTTGAGTGCCGGAAAGGGTGCGCTTTCGCTGGGCAGCACGGCCGGTTTGACCGGAGATCTGAATGGCACAGATGGAACGCTAAGTTTCTCGGGATCGCTGGCATCGGTCAATGCTGCCCTTGCCAGCTTGAGCTACACGCCTACCCCTAACAAGACAGGGGCGGATACAATCAGCGTCCAGACAAGGGATGCCAATGCGACTGTTACAAGCTCTATCGGGGTCACAATCGCCGATGTTGCACCTGTCCTCAGTGCGAAAACTGTTCAGGTAGCGGAAAACTCTGCCAATGGCACGGAAGTGCCTACCAATCCTGTCACTGGCGATACCAATGGGCTGACCTATTCCATCCTGTCCGGCAATACGAGCGGCGCCTTTGCCATCGATGCCTCTACGGGCTTGTTGACGGTGGCCGATACAACCAAACTCAATTTCGAGACCACGCCTTCGTTTGTGCTGGAAATCGGGGTTGACGATGAAGATGCAGATCTTCTGCCAAACAGTACCGCTAGCGTCACGATCAACCTGACGGATGTCAATGAAAATCCGACCGGCATCGCGCTGAGTACCACCACGGTTGCACAGAGCGCCGCCAAGGCATCTGCCGCCATCGCAACATTGTCCGGCACGGATCCGGATGCTGGCAGCACGCTTGCCTACGCGCTGGTCAGCGGGGCGGGCGACACCAGTAACAACAAGTTTGTCATCGATGGGGAAACTCTCAAGGCTCAGGCAGATCTTGCCGCAGGCACCTACAATGTGAGGGTCCGCACGACCGATGACGGCAATCTTTCGCTGGAAAAGGCAGTTACAATTACTGTGACCGATGATGTCGGCCCGAGCGTACAGAGTGTCAGCGCACCTGATGCTGCCCTGAAAATCGGTGATGCCATGACTGTCACCATTACCGCTGGGGAGGCAGGTTTGAGCCTGCACAGCGCAACAGTGAATGGCAAGGCCCTGACCGGTTTCACCGACAAGGGAAATGGTACCTATACTGCGACATACACGGTGGCAGAAGGCGATATCTCTCGCACAGCGTCGGAGACGATACCTGTTGAAGTCGTTCTCAAGGATGCGGCAGGAAACCTGTCTGCACCTTATACCAGCCCTATCGATAATCCCGGCGACGGGCTTGATGCGACAAGGCCCGCAGCTGCGGTTCCTGCACTGACGGCAGCAAGCGATACAGGTCTTTCCTCAACCGATGGCCTGACCCATGCGTCTACGCAAATATTCACCGGAACGGGGGAAGACGGGGTAACCGTCAAGCTGATGAACGGGCAGATCGAGCTTGCCTCAACCGTTATTACAGGTGGTTCGTGGAGTGCTTCTACCGCGTTGAGTGAGGGCCTGCACACCATAACGGCTATCTATACCGATCCTGCCGGCAACAGCGCGACATCCCTTGCCAAGACGGTCACCATCGACCAAACAGGCCCAACGGCTCTCGACGACGCCGGAAACCATGATTTGCGCTCATTCGCTTCGCTTTTGCCGAATGCGATGACGAATGATACCGATGCTGTTCGTGTGGTTGCTGTCGGCAACCTTTCCTCCAACCTCGGCAAGGCGATAGCGGGAACAACGGGCGGCAGCTTTACCATCGCTGCGGATGGTGATGTTACCTTCGATGCAGGCAATGCATTCGATGCGCTCACGTCAGGCGAGACAGCCGTCACACAGGTTGCCGTTACTGTGAGTGACGCCGCAGGGAATGAAGCGGCTTCGAACTATAGCGTTACGGTAACCGGCAGGAATGATGCACCTGTCCTGGCCACCAACAAGCCTCTTGCCCTTGCGGCAGGCACCACGGGCACCATTACCGGCACGCTGCTGAAGACAGCCGATATTGATAGTGCAGCTTCCAGTCTGGAATACACGGTTACGGCCATTCCGGCGCAGGGGAAGCTCAAACTGGGCTCTGCGGAGCTACAGATCGGTGGCACGTTTACCCAGGCCGATATCGATGCCGGTCTGGTTCAATATGCGGCCGTCGCTTCAGCGGGCGCCCAGTCGTTTGAGTTCTCCGTATCCGATGGTGGCACAGACGGTGCGGCTGCCATTTCCGGGAATACCTTCTCCATAACGGTTGGCTCTCCCCCCGCACCGCCCAGCACGCCGTCGGACCCGACGCCTCCTGTCCAGCCTTCAACGCCTCAGACCACCATTGTTGACGGCGTTCCGGTAACAACGGTCACGACAACTGATCCGAATGGAACCCAGTCCCAGACCATCACCATCCCCACGGTTACTACCCCCAATAATGCGCCAACGGCAGATATTCCTCTCGTCAAGAACACGGATGGCTCCGCCGTTCTATCGGTTGCGGTTCCTGCCGGTGTCGGGTTGACGGTCAGCGGTGCCACCGCACCCACATCGGTTGCCAATTCTTCCAGCCAGTTGACAGCCCAGATCACCAACCAGTTCAAGAGCGCCTCACCGGAACAGGCCAATCTGATCGAGCAGGGAACGAAGTTCCTGGCAGATTTGCCCGCAGGCAGTTCCGTATTGGTCCAGACCATTGTTCCGACCTTGCAGCCTGGTAGTGGCACAAGCGACAAGCCTTTGGTCATTTCCGGAACAGCAGGCACGTCATCCACGGTAACGGCGGTGGTACTGGATGCCTCCGCTCTTCCTCCCGGAACAGTGATTGAATTGAAGAACGTGGCCTTCGCCGCGGTGGTCGGCAATGTAAGCCTTACCGGGGGTGAAGGCTCGCAAACGGTCTTTGCAGACAACGGCTCCCAGTTCATTTTCCTCGGCGCCGATGACGATATCCTGCATGGAGGCGGTGGAGATGATACGATCGGTTCGGCTGGCGGCGATGACAGGATCTTCGGCGAAGCTGGCAATGACGTCGTGTTTGGCGGTTCCGGCAAGAACCTTCTCCATGGCGGTTCTGGAACAGACAGCGCCCGTTATTCCGGCACGGCAAATGATTATGTCATCACGCAAAAAGCTGGCGTTGTGACTGTTGTCTCGAAAAGCGATCCGACGCAGATCGATACTCTTGTAAATGTCGAAAAACTGGTCTTCGACAATGGTAGCCAGGATATTGGTTATGATGCGAACCTTCAGTGGATAGCGGGCCTCTATAAACAGGTCTTCGCTCGCCAAGCCGATATTGGCGGCATTCAGGCATGGGCCGAACAAAACAAGGCAGGCCTGAGCGCCGGAGCAATGGCAATGGCTTTTCTAGGCTCCAAGGAAAGCCAGGACAAGAAGTTCGTCAATTGGTCTTCTGATGGCAAGCCAACACTGAAGCTTCTCTACGAAGCGCTGCTTCACCGGGATGCGGATCCGGCCGGTCTGGCCTTCTGGCAAGGAATGATGGACAAGGGTGCAAACCTATCGGACATCGCCGCGGGCTTTGTTCTGTCTCCGGAAATGCAGGCAAACTACAACATGGCCTCTACCCAATGGGACTTCATTGTCTAAAGCCTGCCGGACTGGCACGATTCATTCATGAAGGTTTTGAGAAATCAGGTAGTTTCTGCCCTTGCCAGTCTTCCGGTTCATTGCTATCAGACGGCGCGCGCAAATCGCGCCGACCAGATTACCCGGAGAGGTGGCTGAGTGGTCGAAAGCACCGCACTCGAAATGCGGCATACGGGCAACCGTATCGTGGGTTCGAATCCCACCCTCTCCGCCATCTTGGACCCTTGGGATGCAAGGGGCCTTACGGTAATCCACTGACCTCTGCTGATGTTTGATTCCACTGTCTAAACCGAGCTAGGCCACGCTCGCGGCATGACCTTGTTTTAAGTCATCGGATGCAAGCGAGGACGAGCACATCGAAAATCTCTCTGTTTTATCCAGCCGCAATTGTACGATGCAACGTTCTGCAACTGCTTAAGTAGTAGCTATCTCTCAGGTAGGCTGGAGAGCGGCGTGTTGGCATCTTACTTACCGACGAAACAAATCAAGATAATCCTTGAAGACGAAAAGACGGTTGCGACGCTGGCCTGTTGCCTCGATCAATATGCCCTGAACAACGAAGTCGTTTATGAGAGATGTCGCTGTGTTAGGGGTTGTCCTTAACGTCCTGGCGAGTGTTTTCACGTCGATAACCGGGCGTGCATATAGTTGGCGCATCAGACTTTGTGCGTTTTCCTGACGACGATGGCTGAAACGCGGCAAAATCTCTCGCTCAATACGCTCCTTAAGCGCGAGAATATCCTTGAATACGGCAGCTGAGGCTCGGGCGGTCTCCTCTACACCGTGCAGAAAAAATATCAGCCAGTCATTCAAATGATTTGCCTGCCTGACTGCCATCAGGTGATCAACATAGGCGGTCTTGTTTCGCTCAAAATAGTCGGAGAGATAAAGTGCTGGTTTGATTAGTAATCTTTCCGAAGCTAAATAAAGAGAAATCAGCAGCCGCCCCAATCGTCCGTTGCCATCCAGAAAAGGATGGACGGTCTCAAACTGGTAGTGGGCTATTGCGATCCGGATGAGCGGCGGTACCATGATGGTGTCGTTGTGCAAGAATTTCTCCAGATCACCCATGAGGCCCGGCACATGGTCGTGATGTGGCGGCACAAAGACCGCATTTTTCAAGCTCACGCCAATCCAGTTCTGGCTGGTGCGAAACTCGCCAGGCAATTTGGCCTTTCCGCGCACGCCTTGTAGTAGAATGGCGTGGGTTTCACGCAGGAGCCGGCTTGACAGGGGCAGCTTCTCGAGGCTGACGATAGCGAAATTAATGGCCTCGATATAATTCTGAACCTCGCTCCAGTCGTCACGTTCCTCCGGCGAAAGATCATCTACTTCTTTAAAGGCATCTTCGATATTAGTCTGCGTGCCTTCTATACGACTGGATTGCGTAGCTTCTTTGGCTACGTACATACTTATAAAAAAGTCGATATCTGGAATGAGCTGAGCAAAAGCATTGAGTTCTCCCAATGCGCGGTCTGCTTGCCCCAACAGCTGCAAAATAGCGGGGTCGGAGACGATCCACTGGTGATTTATGGTTGTGGGCAGGAAACTGCGATAGGCGTGCTGCTGCTCATGATGTCCTGACTGATAATCCGCAGTGTTCATATGTCAGAAACTCGTGTTTTTTTACAATAAGAGAATCCATATGTCAGATTTCACGCAAAGGCAAAAGCTTATCTCAGATAAACTGACTGTTTCTGACATTACGGAATGCGCTATGTCAGAATCCGCCGCGCTCCAACCTTGTCGGCAGTCTAAAAACCATTCGGGGGATAGGCTGCTCCCAGCAAGAGCATCCTACGCCTGATCGTCAACACGCAATGGAGATCTCCTTGGCGACAATCTAAAAGGTCAGAGGACGTCGGTGACCCAAGCGCAGTCATCGCATTGAATTCCAGAACCCTGATTTTCGGCCATGTCTATGTTTGAGATCCATGACATAGGCCTCATGCGACCGGAGGTCACCAAAATCCTCTATTCGTGTCGCGAGAGACCGGCATTCGGCGAGGTGTCGTACTGCGTACTTGTATCTGCTCGACCGACTACTCTCTAACGTAAAGTCGATCATGGAACGCAGCACGATGGTTGCGGCCACAGGATGCTTTGCCGAGAGCATCTCGGCAGCCGCGGTCATCACCTCGTAGAGATCACCGTCCAGCTCGGTCGCCCGGTTCGTCACGAGCTTCGCTGCCTCTGCAGGCGAGGCCCACCTCAGGAAGAAAGTGAGGGCGCAATTTGCATCCGGAAATGCCTGGACGAATGCAAAAGCCTTTTCCTCGGCTTCGATATCATCGAAATCCGGAAGCCGTCTGAGATAAGCGCGCAGGTGCTCGTCATTCAGCGACCGCTCGAAGCATCTCCAGCGAAAATCCTGCGCTTCCTCGTTGCGCTCTAGGGCTTCCAGTGCCTCGATGCGCGCCAGTTCCCACTTGAACGGAAGATCCGTCCGGCCTTTCACCTCAACCCTATCCAGCGCCTTGACAGCCTCTTCGGCTCGTCCCGCTGAGATCAGGCGGTTGGCAATGTCAGCTGCGACCATAGGAGCGCTGCGGGTTTTCTCCGGCTGTTGGGCGATATAGGCGTCCACATCGTTCTGGGTGTCAGCAATTTCCTGCAGAGCAATG
>NZ_LMGD01000002.1:0-137882 GCF_001427345.1 Rhizobium sp. Root149 | reverse complement strand
AGACCGTCGCGCTACGCTAGCAAGCGCTGCAGACACAGACTTTAGGCAGGCGTCTCCCGCCATATGGCCATATTGGTCGTTGAAGGTCTTGAACCTGTCGACATCAATCAGGATCGCTGACAATGGTCGACCCGAGATTGCTGCTGTTTCAAACTCTCGCAACAAGCTTTCATCGAAAGATCGACGATTGGCCAGCCCCGTCAATGCATCGGTTTCTGCCAATCCTTTCATCTGCTCGGCAAAACTTTTAAAGGACAGCTCAGATTCTTTGACTGAGGTGATGTCGGACACGAGTGCCAACACGTAATTTTCGTCTGTTGCTCTGGTTCTGAGGGAAAGCCAGCGTCCATCTGCAAGCTGGAAGATTTCATCCTTGTYTGTGAACAACTTCTCCGCCGTTATTTTTATCTGGTGATCGTCCACATCCGATGGCAGATCGTTTCGTTCGCCACTAMGAGCGGTGACTTTGAGAATATCGAGGATATGCGCACCTGGTTTGCGAGCATATCCGGATTTCGGGAACAGTGCCTTGTACCTCTCATTGCAAAAGACAATTCGCCCGTTTGGCCCGAACATTGCAAACCCGTCTGACAKTTCTGCCATCGCAGTTGCCATCATGTTTCGGCTCGCGGAAAGCTCCTGCTCCAGAAGCTTCTTCTCGGTAATATCCACCGTTGCCCCCGCTAGCCCRACAAGTTCTCCATCCCGATTGCGCAACGGAACCTTTGACGTCGAATACCAGCGAGGTGGCTTACCCTCCTCGATCAGGTATTCTTCAAAAATGGTCAAGGGGTCTACCTGTTCTTAGTACGTTTGCCTCGTCGGCCATTAGCTGGTCTGCACGTTCACTCGGGGCCAGGTCTCTATCGGTTAGCCCTACCATTTCGGACGGGCTTGCTCGACCATTATGGTGAGCCACGTTCTGGTTGACCACCACAAACCGGTGATGAAGATCCTTGACATATTGATAGTCGGGAGCCTGGGTCAAAGCCGCATGCAAGATATCGCGCTCAAGCGTGAACTTTCGAAAATGGGATAGAAAGAAGCCGATCGCTGCCGTTGCCGCGAAATTTAAAAGGACAATTGGAACCCCCATCTGTTTGACAGCTCGCTCGAAGTCATACTGAGGCAATATTGCAAGAACAGAGATYGACAGTGCACCTGCAAGAACTGCTGCACTGAGGATTGAAGGCGAATCACTCATCGGTTTCGATCTGGCGATGAACCACAGCAAAACACCACACGTGAAGACGATACCGATCGCGATCAATCCAGGAAGAGCTCCCGCGCCCCCAAGATAGAMTCTAAAAGCAGCGGCTATGAGAGCGGCGATAAATGCGGGTCCGGGCCCACCGAAGACAGCAGCCGATTCAATGATCGCGAGGCGAAGATCAAAAATCACCCCGACGTCAAACCGTACGGCAAGGGTCATTGAAGCAAGTGCTGCGAGACCGAACGT
Organism: Rhizobium sp. Root149; assembly: GCF_001427345.1. Classification (NCBI taxonomy): domain Bacteria; kingdom Pseudomonadati; phylum Pseudomonadota; class Alphaproteobacteria; order Hyphomicrobiales; family Rhizobiaceae; genus Rhizobium; species Rhizobium sp. Root149. Next base: position 136,423 of record NZ_LMGD01000002.1, on the reverse strand, counting down.
GACGCCAAGCCCCACTGCTCGCTGTATTCGAGTTAGGCGATGAAGCCGATATGACAGATGGGCCCATAACGATACTATGAATGCAACTGCGGCAAGGTTATCAACAAGGACTTTCCAGGGATGCCGTCGGACGGCGCGTCGAACGTCATCTTCGCGGGCACCTNCGCCAAGCCCCACTGCTCGCTGTATTCGAGTTAGGCGATGAAGCCGATATGACAGATGGGCCCATAACGATACTATGAATGCAACTGCGGCAAGGTTATCAACAAGGACTTTCCAGGCATCCGTCATTCGGTAGGACCATTGGTTATACTGGTGGTTTCATTCAGAGTGAACTGGAGCCACCTGTTCGCGCATAGTCACAACCGCCCAAGCGAAATGCTCTCACGCCAACTTCTGTCGCGAGAATATGGTCAAAAACTGAAAGAGCTCTTTATAGGGAGGCCGCACGGTTCTTGCCGATACCAAACAAGTCATGCGTCCAGCTCATCTTTGGGAAGAGACGCTTTCTGAGCCTAACCCTGGCATAACAAGCGCGCGCAGAGGCACGCGACGCCAGCTTTTGACAATCATGCGGCGTTGAAGCAGGAAACGGGTCGCCGGTTGGCGAGCTATTAATATCAGTTGCTGAACTGCGGGAACGAGTTCTCAGCGAGCGTATTAGTGAGTCCGGAAATACCGGAGGCGTTCAGTATGGCGCGGTCCTTTTTTCACATCCGCAGAAACGGCGTTCTTGAGATGGACACGGAAGGCGTTGAATTCTCAGATCATGAAACCGCCCACGCAGATGCGGTTCGCTTTGTGCGGGAAATGCTGGCCGAGCGGATAATGAACGACAGCGACGTAGACGAAGAATGCGTTCAGATAGTTTCTGAGACTGGAGATCTTCTGTCAGCAGTCGAATGCAGCTCTTTGATCAAGATGGAGCGGCTTTCCTCTCGCGATTAAAGATTGAAAAATCAACGAGTTACATCACATATTCCGCATCCGACCACCTCTCTGGGCTTTAAACAAAGTTCACGAGTTTGAAGCTAGTAAAGCCGTGAGGACAGTCGTCACTTTGCTGCCCCCATCACAGGAATTCGACGCAAGGCTGATGTTTTCGCCGAGTATCTCTACAGAATCCGTTTGACACCCCTCGTCACAGCAAGCCCGTCGGCCAAGCCAGATTGCAGGTGCAGCCTCGTTCAATTGGTCAATCGGGTGCCTGTTTTGGCAGCCTTGCGAGCTATCTCACCGAAGGTCTGGACAAGTTGGTTCATTGTCGTGGGTTCGTAGTAGTAGTCTGCAGCCCCACTTGAACAGGCCTCCAGGAGCGTCTTTCCTTTGGCAGGCGCCATGAAAGCGATTGCATAAATCTTGATGCCATCGACCTTCGCCTGATCGCAAATTCCACGCACCTTGTCATCAATTGACTTGTTCCAGACACCCGTGCTCCCCGTCATCTCTCCATCCGTCATGAAGACGATGNCTGATCGCAAATTCCACGCACCTTGTCATCAATTGACTTGTTCCAGACACCCGTGCTCCCCGTCATCTCTCCATCCGTCATGAAGACGATGAAACGCTCAAAATTCTTATTTTTCTTCGCGTCATGAGCGTTTTTCTCCGTCTGGTTGGCCCGACCCAACGCTGTCAGCGCATTGGTCAACGCACCGCTTGCGTCCGTTCCACCGTCTGGCTTTTCGGATATCTTGTTTACGTACCGGGCAACGTCGCTGCTGCCCCACTCAATGCGCTGCTCGGTCTTTGTCTTATCATCGTAAGACGAGGCACCGAGACGCAATAGGCTGCTGTTAGGGTCAGCCTTCTTGAGCTCATCAAACATCACACCGGCTGCCGCTTTCAACGAAGCGATTTTGGTGATGTAATTGGTAGCATCAACCCATTCATCAACCGTGCGCTCACACATCTGCGTCTCATTGCCAGGACACGGGTATCTCTCTTTGCGCTGCTTTTTGACTTTCTTTGTTGGCGCGACGGGATCGACAGTCGTCGTGTCCCAGGCCATAGATCCCGACTCATCGAGCGCAAGATACATCGACAGTGCATTTCCTTGTCGACCGCTGGATGCTCGGCTTTCAACCGAAATCCTGAAATTGTTGAAGCCCAGAAGCGCGCTCATGCCATTCAGGGAGAGATCATAGGTTGACGTCATTCGAACGTCGTACGTTTCTGAGTTTCCTGAGGTTGTTGTGCTGACTGCGAACGTGGTGCTGTCCTTCAGCTTCTTCTCGTCTTCCGCTTTCTGGGCTGCTGTCNACGTCGTACGTTTCTGAGTTTCCTGAGGTTGTTGTGCTGACTGCGAACGTGGTGCTGTCCTTCAGCTTCTTCTCGTCTTCCGCTTTCTGGGCTGCTGTCTTTGCAGGCTCGGTTGCCAAGGTCTGCGAAACAAATGCATTGAGTCCAAGTGCTTCAGCTTCCTCAGAGCTCATGTTTCCCTGATCAGCCATCGCGGTTGCGGCAGCAAGAGCAGCAGCATCTGCCAGAGCCTGCAATCGGTTCTTTTCAGCAAATGCGTGCGTTGCATCTATGCCAAAGCCGGCAACTCCAATATCGGCGCTTTCACGGCTGAAGGTACATTCAAGGCAGCCATCGACAAGCTTGACCATCTGGCAGGGATGGTCTTCGGATGCGGAGCAATGCCCGTCGCCGACGCATCGCGGTTGCGGCAGCAAGAGCAGCAGCATCTGCCAGAGCCTGCAATCGGTTCTTTTCAGCAAATGCGTGCGTTGCATCTATGCCAAAGCCGGCAACTCCGAATACAAGAGGCACCAGAATTGCGGTCATGATTCCAAAATTTCCAGATGTATCACGAAGGAGCCGTTCAATTTGACGGGACATTTAGATCCTCAAAAAGTGAGCATTGATCGTGTATCAACCGGTAATTTAGATTAGTGAAGGCTAATTTAACTCTCGAGCAGCACTTGCCTTGCTCTTGCTCGCGATGGTTAATTGAGACTTGCCAATATTCATTTGCTCTAAGACAGACCTGCGAGCACGGCGAGCTGAGATCGATCTACTAGGCGAAAGTGCAAATCAGTCAGCGCAAGAGCAAGAGACGGGCGTTCGACGAGGTGCTTTTTGACCCGGCCCGGACACAAATGCTTCGCGACAAAGCTTTCAAGGGCACCAAAGAACCGTCCAATTCTCGCCTTGGTCGAAATCTCATTCTGTCGAAGACTGCTGAAATGAGCTGTAAGCTGACGGAATCGCACCTGAACTACTGACCGATTTGTATAATTTATTTTGCCCATCCCTATCACCAACTTTGGGGATCTACATATGAACCAGAGCCGTAGTCGAACGTGGGCTGATGCGAGATATGATCTCAATAGAGATCATCAAAGACTGGTGTAATCCAGGGCCTACGGCGCATATCAGTGGATTTCTTTGGGACTTTGGCATCAAAGTAGCATTTCACAACTTCGAGACTGGCCTCGACTTACTTTGTTATCACTTCACCTTCTCACCACAACTAAGAGGATCAATCGCTCAGTTTGTCGGACAGCCTGAAACTACTGGGAATATCACCTGCTTTAGCACCACTGCGTGTAGGTGCGGCCGCTAGTTAAGAATGAACACTGTCGCCGAGATGGAGGAACGGCCAATCCTCCTGCGGCCCATAGTCGACGTCGCCAAGCTGTCATCTATTTGCGAAGTCCGAACCCACGTCCTACTTTCCCTCGCCGTCTTCATTGTCTTTTGGCAGGACAAGCGGTACTGCGGCAAGGATGACCAGAACTATGGCCGTCGACAGAACTGCGGTAGCTTCCAATCCCAAGCCTGCGATGACGCCTATTGCAGCTGTCGCCCAAATATTAGCAGCCGTGGTGAGTCCTTCCACTTGGCGCTTAGCAACCCGAACCATGATCGCGCCCGCGCCGAGGAAGCCTATTCCCTGCACGACGCCCTGAAGCACACGCGACAGATCCCCAATTTGCATTCCGCCCTGCAGGGGACCTATTACAAAAAGCGCCGCTCCTACGGCAACAAGCATATGGGTTCGTACGCCAGCGCTTCTGCCTTTGCGCTCGCGTTCATACCCAAGGATACCGCCAAGCACTGCAGCGACTACAAGTCTCACCGTCACGAGAGTTATGGTGGAAGCGTCGGGAACGTCTGAAAACTCCTTGATCAGAGCAGCCCAGATTTCCTCTCCCACTGCAGAGTCCTCATGTTGTTTGCTAATTTAGATACCAAGTGATTTGCCATACATCGCCTACGCTGGCAATTTCGCGTTTGTCCGGTAACCGCTTACGATGATACGTGCGTAGTCGCGCCCGTACAACGGCGTCGTTGCACCGAGTGCCTCTTCGTGCTCTGGTATTCATGATCGCGCGCCGCGGCTCGGTCTCTACGACAACGGAACTGTCCTTTGGAATTTTAATTGATGAATCAGACAGGAATTGACGACAAGAGTCCCGGCCTGCCTGTTCAGGACAGCCAGGCGATCGGCATGTTGTGGCAGGTTCATCCCGATCTGCTGTGCACGCTGAACCCTTCCGGTTACATAGAAACGTATAATGCTGCATGGCATTCGACCCTTGGCTGGAGCGGAGAGGATCTCTCGTCCAGGTCCATTTGGGAAATGATCTATCCCGAAGACATCGAGAGGACGCGCGTCGAAGCAACTGCCATTGCCGAGGGAAAGTCGGTCTCACGCTTTGTCAATCGGTGGCTACACCGCGATGGCGGCATAAGATGGATATCCTGGGCGGCGGTCGCAAAAGATGGCGTAATGTTCTGCAGCGGACGCGATATCACAGAAGACAAGCGTCAAGAGGCCGAGCTCCAAGCCAGGACAGCAGAGCGTGATCGTTTGTGGACGCTGTCGCAAGACATGTTTGCGCGCGCCAACCTCGCCGGTATGATGTCAGCGGTCAGCCCTGGATGGACGACAATATTGGGTTGGTCGGAGCGAGAACTGCTGACCCGACCCTATGCCACCTTCATGCACGATGACGACCGTGACGTCACGCTCGCAGCGCTCGCGCAGATGGGAGAAACAGGGCTACCTTCCCGTTTTCAGAACCGTATAGCGACAAGCGACGGCGGATGGAAGTGGATCGAGTGGACGGTTGCGCCGGAACTTGAAGGCCAGAACTTCATTGCAGTCGGTCGAGATCTCAGCGAAGTGAAAGCTCGCGAGGCTGAGCTTGCGGCCGCCCAGGACAATCTGCGTCAGTCTCAGAAAATGGAGGCTGTCGGGCAGCTTACCGGTGGACTGGCGCATGACTTCAACAACCTGCTCGCCGGGATCAGCGGCAGTCTGGAAATGATGAACAGGCGGTTGGCACAAGGCCGTCTGGACGACATCGAACGCTATATCAGCGCAGCCAATCAAGCCACCCGCCGCGGGGCCGCGCTGACCCAGCGCCTCCTGGCCTTCTCCAGACGCCAGACACTCGACCCGCAGGTGGTAAAGATCGATGCGCTGGTCGATGGCATGCTCGAGTTGATCTACCGGAGTGTCGGACCCGAGATCAAAGTGGAAACGAACCATCAGAACGGCCTTTGGTCAAACTTTGTCGATGCTGGCCAACTCGAAAATGCGCTCCTCAACCTTTGCATCAATGCGCGCGATGCGATGCCGAACGGTGGGATTATCCGCATCGTCACTGAAAATCGCATCATCGAGGGCGCTGAGAGCAGCAAGCTCAATCTCCCACCAGGCGAATATGTCCGACTAACAGTCGCCGACACGGGCAGCGGCATGGCTCCCGAGACGATTGCCCATGCTTTCGACCCTTTCTTTACTACCAAGCCCACCGGACAAGGCACGGGTCTTGGCCTTTCAATGGTCTATGGCTTTGCGGGGCAGTCCGGGGGCGCTGTTCGCATCGCGTCGGAGCTTGGTCAGGGCACCGATGTCCTGGTCTATCTACCTCGCCGTCTTGGCGAAGCCGACGTTCCCACCGAAGATTCAGGAACAGCGGAGGCGGGTCCTGTAACGGCGAACAAGACTGTCTTGCTTGTTGATGACGAACCTTTGATCCGGATGGTCGCAGCCGAACTTCTGGAAGAACACGGGTACAACGTCCTTGAAGCCGAAGATGCGACATCTGCGCTTAAGATCATAGAGACGGGACAGGTCCTGGACCTACTGATCACCGACGTCGGCCTGCCAAACGGAATGAATGGCCGCCAGCTCGCAGATGCCGTTCGCAGCATCAGAGCAGGACTGAAAGTTCTATTTATTACGGGCTACGCGGAAAATGCTGTGCTCAATCACGGAACACTCGACGAAGGCATGCGCGTCGTGACGAAGCCGTTTCAGATGGATCAATTCGAGGGTATTGTAAGGGATATGTGCTCAGTGGCTTCATAGTATTTCGGTTTCGTGAAGCGACTTTTGAACATGGCAACGACAGTTGGCGCACGGATCAAGCACGGGGCGGCCTCCACATTAGCCCTTTGACCTTGCCGAGCACAAGTCGGATACTGAGGCGCAACTCTCTTGAATGGGAAGCGAAGAATTTGGCGTTTGCCCGACACAAGCTCACGATGAACACCAAAAAACTGGTCTGTGCAACAGAGTGAACGGAGCAAACCTGCTCCGAAGCCTGGTTCCGATGAGATTCAGTCCTTATACTCGGTTGATCAACATTCTCGGATGGAGTGTAGCAAGCGGCTCAAATAATCGATGGCCGGTGTTGAGGAACTCCTTTTCGAAGCTGTAACACCTGTCATCGAACTTCAGTCAACTACTGTATCAAGCAGCTCTGCCCTTAACTCTGGAGCTTATAAGCCTCTCGACCAACGCTGTCGGATGGCAGGGCTTCTGACAGACCAAGGCCTGCAGGTATTCTTGTTGAAGTTTCGCAGGGTTCGCATGACCCGAGTGGAATACAAATGGAATGCCCGATTCCGTCAGGAGGTCCGCGACGGGGAAGACTTCGCCGTCTGTCAGGCGAACATCGAGAATGGCGCAGTCAACAACGTTGGCTTCCAAGAACTCTAGCGCCTCCCGTGTGGTGGCGAATGGGCCTGATACCTCCCAACCTTCATCTTCGAGGGTCATCTGGATATCGAGGGCGACGAACATTTCGTCTTCAACCAGCAGAACAGTTTTATGCGTCATGTCTCACCGAGCTTGGCATTATCAACACGTGCGAGAGGACCTGTCCATCGACGTGGGTCTCGATCCTCGCACCCAACTGCCTTGCAGAGGTCGAGAGCAAAACCGTCCCAAAACCCGCATCCCCGTTCGCCCTAACGTCCAAATCGCCGATTTCGTTCCATGTTAAAATCATATCCTTGTCTGTCCGTTCCCAATCGACGGCCAATCTGCCAGCCTCTCTACCAAGCACGCCATGCTTCACTGCGTTTGTTGCCCACTCGTGAAGAATGAGCGTAAGAGGCGTAATGCAGTTGATAGATACCGGAAAAGGAGCATCCGAAACGCTGACTTTGGCCGCACGGGCATGGGGAGCGATCATAACGTCAACAAGTTCGCGCATCTCGACCGGCTCTTCTCTATTTCGATTAGACGCAAGCGTATGGGCGTTGCCAAGTGCCAACACACGACCTTCGACATCAGCGACGAGCGCTTTCGTCGTTTCGTGCTTACGCGCTGCGATACGCAGGATACCGCCAATCATAGCGAACAGGTTCTTTACGCGATGGTTCATCTCGCTGATCATCAGCTCGCGCGCTTCGGCGAGCTCATTCTCGGCAGTCACATCAACGCTGACACCTATGATGCGCGGTGGGTCGCTTTCTTCAAGATAACGGCCGAATGTTTTTATCCAGCTAAAGCGTCCATTCCCTTCAAGCCGCGTCGTAATCTCAAAGGCCTCATGCCCATCAGCCTCCGCGTTGATGAGGGCAGCGCGCATATGTTCGCTATCGTCGTAAGACAGCTTGCTCAGAAAGTCGTCCAGGGATGGGCGTTCGTGATCCGTCTGAAGCAATGCCATCGCAGCACCGCCGAATACGAACTGGTGTTCGCTAGGCACGTACTCCCAGACGCCAATGCCTGAGGCTTCGATCGCCAGGTCATGGCGGTCCTGCTCGGCGGCCAACTGGCTTTCGATGCTGATGGCGTGGCTGATGTCAGTAAAGACGATTGTCGCACCATTAATTGTGCCATCAATCGTGCGGTAGGGTAGAATTTTGAGCGAGAACGTGCGGTCGCTGTCACGATCCGACACCATTTCCTGATACTCGGCCCCGTGGTTCATGACATTCTCGACGCGGGTCGTCAGATCGAAGCTGAGAAGACGGTTTGTGACGTCCGATAGAGGTCGGCCACGGTCAGTGGGCTGCAGTGGGAAGATGGTCGTTGCAGCCTTCGTGTAGGATCGAAGCCGGCCTTCCCCATCGAGAACGATAACGGCCAGGCTGGTGGACTCGAAAAAGTTTCGCAGGTCCGTATTGGCGACGGTGACCTCATCAACCTTGGTCTTTAGCTCATCGTTGACCGTGGTCAGTTCCTCGTTCGTCGACTGAAGCTCCTCGTTCATCGACATCATTTCTTCGTTGGAGCTTTTTAGTTCCTCATTAGCCGTTTCGAGTTCCTCAGTTGCAGATCGCAGACGATGTTTAGCCGTACGCAACTCACGCTCAAGACTCTCGACATGCCCATTATTGGGCTCTAGGTCGATCAAGTCGCCCGCTTCAAGTTGAGTGAACTGGGCTACCTCCTGGAAAACCACAAGAAACGAGCCCGCTTCGAGCGGATCGCAGATGATGTCGGTTTTAAGCGTGCCGAAATCGGTGACGACCTCAATGCCGCGGGCGACCACCCGCTTCCTGACTGAGACCACCTGCCGAACCAGTGGCCCAAGCTGCTCCCGCACGCCCGGCCGAGCCAAACTCGCGGCGCTGGACTCATTGATGCCAGTCACAGGAAAATCGAAAAATCGACCAAGCCGTCCGTATGCCGCAACGATCTGGCCATCGTTATCGAGGACGACGCTGGCAGGCACATATTTTTCCATAAGCCTTGCTGTTGCCAACTGCTCGACGCTTTCGCTAGAAGTTGGCGCAGATGACGCCACCTGCGGACGCGGGATGTCTCGCCGCTCGCCGGGCAGCGGGATAGGGTAACTCGGAGAACCTGGCACTCGTTCGAACAGGCGTGCCTTCTGGCTGATAACCGAAAACACATTATCGAACCTGCCGACACTTTCAGACGATCCCAAAAACAGGTAACCACCCGGCCGAATGGCATAATGCATTAAAGGCATGACCCGCTTCTGCAGCTTGTCATCGAAGTAGATCAGCAGGTTGCGGCACGAGATCAGATCGATCTTCGAAAATGGCGGGTCTTTGATGAGGCTGTGACCTGAGAACCGGATCATATCTCGGATCTGGCCAACAAAAGCAAACCGCTCCTTATGCGGAATGACATAGTGTTCTTGCAGATCGTGGGGTATGTCGGAGAGCGAGGCGATCGGATAAGATCCCTCCCGTGCAATCCTCAACATGCTTTCATCGATATCAGTCGCAAAAATCTGCACATTGCATGGCAGGTTAAGCTTGCGGGCAGCCTCTGCAAACAGGATTGCGATCGTATAGGCCTCTTCGCCACTTGAGCAGCCAGGGATCCAAACGCGGACGCCATCCTCTGATGTCGCGCCGTCGCGTAATAGTGGGTCAATGGCTTTCTCGGCCAATACGTCAAACGATGGCTTGTCGCGGAAAAAGCGGGTGACATTGATCAGCAGATCACGAAACAGCGCTTCGCACTCGTTGTGATCGTTTTGGACACGCTCCAGATAGTCGGCGCCGCTATCGATACCCAGGACATGCATGCGGCGCTCGACCCGGCGAACGAAGGTCGTGCGTTTGTATCCGGCAAAATCGTGGCCAACTACGCCCTGAAGCGCGGTGCAAAGGTCATCAACATGGTCGGCAACCTTCGAGACTTCTTTTTTATCAGCCCCCTGGCTCTTGCGAAAAAAGAACCCTCCTATGCAGCTCAAAATCTGGTCAGGCGGCTGGATGAAGTCCACCAGCCCCGTTCCGGTTGCAGCGACAGGCATACCATCGTACTTCGCCGTCGATGGCTCCTGCACCACACAGAGGCCGCCATTTTCTTTGATTGCTCGAAGGCCAGTCGACCCGTCAGCGCCTGTCCCTGATAAGATAACACAGGCAGAATTTGCGTTTTGGTCGTTGGCCAGCGAGATAAAAAAGTCGTCGATCGGGCGCCTCAGCCCTCGAGGCTCCTCGAAATCCTTAAGCGCCAGTCTTCCCCGTTCAATGCTCAGACCCTTGCCTGGAGGGATGACGAAAACAGTGTCGGCTTCGATCGCTTCGCCGCCTTCGCACTGCTGAACGGACAGCTGAGTATGTCTACCCAGCAGCTCAGCGAGCATACTCTCGTGGTCGGGCGCAAGGTGCTGCACCACCACGAAGGCAAGCCCGGTCGGCACCTCGGCTGCAGCAAACATCTCACGAAGGGCTTCAAGGCCGCCAGCCGACGAGCCTATGCCGACAACAGGAACAGGCTGTTCGGGTTTACGAATGTCGGTCAAATACTATCCCTCAGCCTCTGCAGCGAGGCGCATGTTTCAAGCCCCGTTTAGCGAGGCCCTTTATCAATAGGGCGAATTGGTTTCCAATTCAGCCAATGCCAATTTGGCCTGCGCAATTGTGGTAGTCGAGTTCGCGATCGTGGCCAGTGTGCCTTCAACCATCACGTTGTGACCGTCAAGAAGCGGCTTCAGTCGCGCCAGTGTGTTGCCAAGAGCGTCATCGTAAGCACGCAAAAGATCCGGATGGGTTCGGCTCACATCAAACTGCGACGCAATGATATAGCGCACCTGTCCAGTCGAGGCTTTTAACTTTGACATAAAAAGAAGATTGACAAACGGACGGCCATCTCTACGGAAATTGACGATTGGCGCCCTTATATTCGCTTCGTCGCCATCGATAAACGCATGTAGCTTGCGCCTGGCTTCATCGTTCGAAGCGCACTCGCCATCAGACCGTCGTTGGAGAAAACGACAGTTGCGACCAATCACATCGGTGCTGTCGTACCCGGTCAGCTTATAAAATTGCTCATTAGCTAAAACCAACGGGTTATCACGGTCTGTGCTTGCCAATGCTAGCGCAATGGAAGAATTGTCGAAGAGATTTTTTAGCGCCGGCTCGATATCGCTTTCTTGCATTTTGTTTCCGATGAGATGGTCTGCTAGCGCACCATATGTAGCTTTTAATCGGGATTGAAAGGCCGACACGTCATTTATATAAAGAGGCGCTAATCAGGTACGAATACCCTTGAAGTTTCTTGAGGGTCCTATGTTTTCTGAGCTGAAGTTTAATCTCATCCAGCGGCATTGCAGCCTCGGCCGCCTCAAACTGCATCGGAAAATATAAAAAATGGCCCGAGTCATGTCGGGCCATTTTAATCAGCCGCTATACTTGATCCTCAGAACTCCTGCCAATCGTCTGCCTTGTGTGCCAAGTTGCCTTGGGTCTGAGGGAGTGCGCGGGCGACGCGTGGTCGTGCTGTCGCGGACGCCGGCGCAGGCTGGGCCATTGTCTGAGCGACCTGTCGCAGGGCGGAGGAATGCGAAACGGCAGAAGCCTCCAGCTGGAACATGGAAACCAGTTCCCGCAGTTTGCCTGCTTCCTGCGAAAGTGAAGCGGCTGCAGCCGTTGATTGCTCTACCATCCCCCGAACCCCCGGCCAGCAGCGCACGACGGATAACCTGCGCAACGACAACCGGAATNGAGGAATGCGAAACGGCAGAAGCCTCCAGCTGGAACATGGAAACCAGTTCCCGCAGTTTGCCTGCTTCCTGCGAAAGTGAAGCGGCTGCAGCCGTTGATTGCTCTACCATTGCTGCGTTCTGCTGCGTCGTTTGATCCATCTGGTTGACCGCAACGTTGACCTCGGTCAGTCCTGTGGATTGTTCACGCGAAGAGGTCGCAATCGACTCCATGAAGCTGTTGATCCGGGTGATGTGATCACCGATCGTCTTGAGCGCTTCGCCAGTCTGACGGACAAGCTTTACGCCGCCTTCAACTTCGCCGGTCGAATTCTGGATGAGGCCCTTGATCTCCTTGGCGGCCTGAGCTGAGCGTTGGGCAAGTTCACGAACTTCCTGCGCGACAACCGCGAAACCTTTTCCGGCCTCCCCGGCGCGTGCTGCCTCGACACCTGCGTTGAGTGCCAGCAGGTTCGTCTGGAGTTCACGAACTTCCTGCGCGACAACCGCGAAACCTTTTCCGGCCTCCCCGGCGCGTGCTGCCTCGACACCTGCGTTGAGTGCCAGCAGGTTCGTCTGRAAYGCAATCTCGTCAATGACCCCGATGATGTTGGAGATCTGCTGTGAGCTGCTTTCGATACGCTGCATCGCTTCTTCGGCATGAGCCACGACATTTGCYGACTGCGTGGCACTGTGCGTTGCAGCCTGGGCCACCGATCTTGCTTTCTCAGTCATTTTGGAGGAACTGGAAACGTTTGCCGTGATCTGATCGAGCGCAGCGGCTGTTTCCTCAAGGGCCGCTGCCTGCTGCTCAGTCCGCTTGGACAGGTCATTTGCGCCGGAGGCTATTTCGCGTGTCCCGGAATCCATGTTGCCAACCGCAGTGATAACCGCGCTGACCGTCTGGCTGAGTTGTTCGACAGTCGCATTGAAATCCTGGCGAAGAGGCTCATATTCCGGCGCAAATTGCGTCTGGATGCGACAGGCAAGATCGCCGCTGGCAAGCCGCTTCAGGCCCGCACCGAGTGCCGAGCTTGCAACACGAAGCTGTTCAGCCTCACGGGCAGTTCGCTGTTGTTCCGCCTCACGCTGCTTCTCGGCCTCCGAGCGATTGGCCAGCGCTTCCTGTTCAAGACGCTTGTTGGACAGCGAATTCTGCCGGAAAACTTCAACCGCAGAGGCCATGGCTCCAACTTCATCCGAGCGGCCCTCGAACGGAATTCTGCTCTGGTCATCACCACCTGCCAGACGGCGCATGGCCTCGGTTATGGCGTTGATGGGCCGCGCGATGCCTGCCACTGCAAAATACATACCCGCAAGACAGATCGAAAGCGTCGCAATCGCAAGTATCAGAACCGCCGTGAAGGCGAAGCTGGCATCGTCTTCCGCAGTCGCGACGACAGTCTTGGAGTTTGCGATGATAGCAGCGACAAGTTCAGTGATCTTTGTATTGACCGCGTCGGCGCGCGGCTTCAGCTCAGCCTTGAAGTAAGCAGCTGCCTTGGGAATATCTCCTGCCGCGACGTGGTCGGTATACCGCTTGGCAACCGCATCATAGTCTGCAAGCAATGGCTTAATATCGTTGACGAGCGCGCGCCCCTTCTCTGTGCGAACTTTGGTCTCATAGCGCGTCATGGCTTCGCGCAGTGCGGCTTAACCTTTCAGCGTCTGCTGTTCAGCGTCAAATCCTGCTTTGTCACTCACCATGACATGGCGTGCAAGCGCGAGCCGGACATTGGCAAACTCTCCCTTGATGTCGCGCGCCGTCAGAAGCCGTTCCATCCAGTATTCGCCGACCTCAGCTGTTTCGGCGCGCATCGTTGAGATGCTTGAAACGCTTGTGTAAGAAAGGGCTCCAACCGAGATGACGATTGAGCTCAGCATGCCGATAAGCGCGTTGCGAAGGGAAGGTCGTTTCATAATCGATTCCAGCGTTAGATTTCCTCAACGCCAAATTTAGTATTAGAAAGTTAAATAATCATAAAGTTCTAATATTACGCAAATAGTTTTTATGTTAAAGATATACAAAAGGTGCATATAGGCCTGCTTTTTATACTATTGGATTACTACTAATATAGATGGAATATTTTAAATAATATTATGCAAAATGATTTTTGATAAAGATTTTATTGCTAAGCAAATTTAGCACCGTCATTGCGGAACAGATTTCAACTCTTCTCGATGTATCATCCGCACCTCTTCGACCTGCTCACCGAGAAGCTCAATGAGCTTCCGCAAGGAGCGACAATAGGCCTGCAGGGACTCGTGTGCCTCTGCCGTCTCTTCGCCCGTCTCAATGGTGGGCACAGAAAGATTGTATGCGGTTGGGAAACGAACGACTGACATGGATGACCTCACCTCGAAGCAATCAGACCTGCGCAATGAACCATGGCGCTCGTGGGGGATGAGCGCCATGATCCAGATCAATCAATCAGAACTCTTCCCAGCTCTCGGTCTTGAGGGCTGCATTGCCCTGGAAGGCTTGAGGCGGGCGCACTTTGACCTGACGGGGTGAAGAGAAGATCGATTGAACATTTGGATTGGGGGTGAGCGAAGTAGAGCGACTTCCTGGGACATGGGTGCCGATGTTGAACTGTCCTATCAGCTCGAACAGTTTCTCCGCTTCACGCGCAAGGCTGTGAGATGCGGCTGACGTCTCCTCGACCATGGCTGCATTTTTCTGCGTCCCCTGGTCCATCGTGTTGACGGCGATGTTGATCTCCTTGAGGCCCGTCGACTGTTCGCGCGATGCCTCGACAATGGCGCCGACATTGCTGTCAACCTGGACGACTTGACCGACGATCTCCTGAAGAGCTTTGCCGGTATCCCCAACCAGCGCAACGCCGTTTTTGACGTGTTCATTGGAGGTGTTGATCAGCGCCTTGATTTCCTTTGCAGCCTTTGCAGATCGCTGGGCGAGTTCTCTGACTTCCTGGGCAACAACCGCAAAGCCCTTGCCCGCCTCACCCGCTCTTGCTGCTTCCACACCAGCATTCAGCGCCAGGAGGTTGGTCTGGAACGCAATTTCGTCGATCACGCCAATGATGTTGCCAATCTCCCCTGCCGATTGCTCGATCTTGCCCATGGCTTCCACGGCCTGACCAACGACTTTGCCGGAATATTCTGCGTTTTCCTTTGTGCGACGAACCAGATTACCGGCATCCTGCGCGCGATGGCTCGAGTCAGCAACGGTTGTGGTAATCTCCTCAAGTGCCGCCGCCGTTTCCTCTACCGACGCAGCTTGCTGTTCGGTGCGCTTGGCAAGGTCGTTCGATGCAACCTGGATCTGCTGCGAGGCGGCTGCGATTGCGCCAGCATTCTCCAGGATGGTTTCGAGTGTTCTCCGAAGCTTGGCTGATGTCGCATTATAGTCCGTACGCAGGCGCTCTAATGCAGGCAGGAAAGGTTTCTGGATGTCCTGCGTCAAGTCGCCATGTGACAGCGCCTGGAGGGCTTCCGCGAGATTATTGACGTTGCTTACCCGTTCACTGACATCAGTGGCAAACTTGACGACTTTGAAGACCTTGCCGTTCATGTCGAAGATTGGATTGTAGGAAGCCTGAATGTAAACCTTCTTTCCGCCCTTTCCGATACGCATGAATTCATCCGCAACGAACTCACCTCCCGCCAGCTTCTGCCAGAACTGCTGGTACTCGGCACTCTGTGTATAGCTTGGCTCGCAGAACATCGAATGGTGACGTCCCTTGATTTCTGCCATCTGGTATCCGAGAGCATTCAGGAAGTTCTCGTTGGCATTCAGGATTTCGCCGTCCGGCTTGAACTCGATCACCGCTTGCGCTCGGGAGAGCGCGTTGATTTTGCCGCTATCTTCAGCAGCCTTTAGCTTTTCTGCCGTGATGTCTGTTGCGAATTTGACGATCTTGTATGGCTTGCCGCCTTTGAACACCGGATTGTACGATGCCTCTATCCAGACCTCACGGCCACCCTTTGCAATTCGCTTGTATTGGCGGCGATCGAACTCGCCGCGTCCCAGCTTGGCCCAGAACTCACGGTAGTCCCGGCTATTAACCTCGGCCGGATCCACGAACATCCGGTGATGTTGACCGACGATCTCCGCAAGACTGTAATCCAGCGTCTTCAAGAAATTCTCGTTTGCAGTCAGGATGGTACCGTCGAGCTTGAACTCGATGATAGCTTGAGACCTGCTGACGGCTTCCAGCACGGCCTTTGCATCCGCGCCACCTAGACTGAACATTACCCTTCTCCATAGCCAGAAATACTAGAAAGGAGCTTAGGTCCCCCGACCGAATGTGAGCAATTCCCTTCTAAGTAAGCCAATTCTCAGATGGAATATTTAAAAATGAATAAAAGGATCCCGGCATATATGCCAGCTCTTGCCTATTTTTGCGCTTTTTTGCGAGAAAAATGATCTTCAAATGATCCAGACCAAACAGTTCAACGTAAGCCCCGCTCAATATATCAAGTGTATCATAATAAAATGCAACATAATGACGAACTCAAATTGACGTTTGCCAAGTCGTCCGCTCCGGCTGAGATCCACACAGCCAGGAGCTGGAGAGGTGTGTCGGTACAATACTCGCGCCTGCAGCTTCCAACGGAATACGAATTCCGCTGGGAGGGGGAAAGCCATTATCTGGCTTACCACGATCTTGTTCTCCAAGACGGCGAGATGGAGGTGTTAGGCGAACGGCCCATTCAGGGCCGGGATCTGCGGGACCAGATGACTTATGTACCGCAAGGGCAGACCATCACGGGTTGGGCCAAACCCACAGATCGACTAAATGCGTTCACCGTGGTGTGTTTCGATCCGACGATCATGGAAGAAGAATTGCAGGTGGAATTTGGGACAGTAGAGCCACGGCCGCACGTCTATTTCCAGGATCAGGAACTGGGCACCACGATGCGTAAGCTGGGAAGGCTGATGGCGGATCTCGAAAGACCCGCTGCCAAGGTTTATGCCGAGGCGGTCGGCCTGACAGCCGCCCTGGAAATGGTACGCCTTCAGTCTGAAAATGCCCTTCGCGTCGTGAAGCCGGGCGAACTCAGCCAATCGCAGCGCAGGCTCGTTCTCGACTACATTGAAGCCAATCTCGCATCCGATATCGGGCTCGATGATTTGGCAGCCGTAGCCGTCATGACGCGCTTCCATTTCTCGCGCGCGTTCAAGGCAACCTTCGGGGAGCCTCCCTATAAGTTCGT
The DNA here is from genome assembly GCF_001427345.1 of Rhizobium sp. Root149. NCBI lineage: Bacteria > Pseudomonadati > Pseudomonadota > Alphaproteobacteria > Hyphomicrobiales > Rhizobiaceae > Rhizobium > Rhizobium sp. Root149. Next base: position 119,576 of record NZ_LMGD01000002.1, on the reverse strand, counting down.
CATACGCCGACGCATTGAAAGAGCCCGAAAGATGCTCGCGGAAACCCGTCTTTCCGTTGCAGACATCGCCGCTGCCTGCGGCTTTAGCAATGGCAGCCAGTTTACGCGTACCTTCCGGGACACTGTTGGCGTCCCACCGCTTCTGTTTCGAAAATCGGTATAGTTCAGCCTGACGTCCACACCATCCCGCATGGGTTGTGATCCTCAAGTCGGCTGTAAAGTTATAAGCGCAACTAAAGGTCCTTTCATGCTGCCCCCTGTATTTACACGCCCCCAATCGGAGGAGGGAACGCGCGACGGTCCCAAAACGTCTGAAGGTGTGGGTACCTCCATCTCCGCAGGCAGTGAAGAGTGCCGCCGGAAAAACGTAAGCCGCGTCTGGTGCAATGGCAGGCTCACCGCTAGCACCTTTTGCACACGCTTGTGCTTCATGGCGGTCGGCGCAGAGTTTGTCACATCAACAAGACCACACGTCGACTTTATCCCCTTAATTTTTAACGCAACGCGATCGTGTGACATCGGCCTTTGGTCGAACTCCAGCCAATCTCGAACATTCCAATGATGCAGGGTGGATAGGTGGTCGATGTGCCGGAATGGGAGTGCCTGACCGGTCAAACGGCTGGATGCAAGCGGTCCATTCAGATGATCGCGACCGAGTCGAAGCTGCCTGGCGCATCGCGGTCAGTCAAGGCTCATAATACTCTCGCCTGAGTATTTTGCTCCTTCCATTCTGAACGGTTCGAAAGGAGGATATGTTTCGGCGTGGTATTTTACCGTCCCATCGGCCCCTAAGGCTGACCCCCACCACGCCGAAATGAAGGCAAATCGACTAAAGTGTCAAATATACCACCGGGTAAATCCTTATCGCTGAGGGGGGACAAACCGCAATGTTTAATCTCTCAGCGTTCTCGAACGACGCCACTGCTGCCGAGGCGTTTAAAATTAAATCGAAATGACCGATACGTCTTTCAGCCGTTTCATAAAGCAGCTTGAGCGTAGCGAGAACTTATCAAAACGTGCAAGCATTTGAGGCGCAGCAAAATTTGGTACTCGATCACGTAAAATGCCGAACATCCAGCTTAGATCACCGAAAGGATCTTGTGCGTATCCTTTAGACGCAGCGCATATGCGGACATGATGTCTCACTGCCGTCCATTGGACATCATTTCTCATTCTTTTGGATGTCTGATGAGTACAAAAGTGCGTGCTTCCCACCCCGCTCGTTCGCGGCGCATAGCGCTACTGACCGCGGTCAGCACTCTGTTTCTTGCCATGTCGGTCGCAGGTCTCCTCGGCTTCGCCATTCTCGTCATGCGCGATTCTGCCAATAAAATGGATGATGAAAGGGCCGTTCGCGCCGCACAGGCTGCTGTTCGGTCTGTCCAACAAAAACTCGCGGCTACGGTTACGGACAACGCGATCTGGGACGACGCCTATGCAGCGATGAACTCTGATCAGGAAAGTTCTTGGGCCTATGAAAACTGGGGAAAGACAACCAAGGATTACCCTCTTTATGACGCGGCGGTTGTTATTAGCCAAGACGGAAAGATTGTCTCAGCCTACGACAAAGGCGCGGCCTTCGACCCCTATAGCCGCTTTGGGTCGTCCTTTTCCAAACTCGTGAAGGAGGCGAATTCGGCACAACGCGAACCCTTGCTGCGCTTTGTTGCAGCCGGATCCGACATAGCGCTGATTGGAGCGCTCTCGATCCAACCCTTTTCGTCATCGACCGATGATCGTGCGTTTAGCGTGCTTAGCTTCTCAAAGATACTGTCAGAAGAGGTGATAGAACAGATCTCGTCGGAATATCAACTGACCGGCCTGCGCCTGCACCGGAGCGTATATCTTCCCCAGAACCTTCTCAGCATTGCTTTACCCGGCCCGGACGGTCGGCCCGTCGCCTTTCTCGCTTGGCCAAGCCAAAAGCCCGGCTCGGCAGTCTATCAGCGCGTTGAGCCCTATATCATCTCTGCGACGGCCTTAATGTGTGCCTTTCTCATCTTAATCCTTGTCAGCAGCCGCAAAGAGACTGCATCGCTTCGTGCTCTGGCTGATAACGCCCATCACCAGGCAACGCATGACAGTTTGACGGGCCTCCTGAACAGAAGCGGTCTGCTCGAAATGCTTGCGTCGCCAGCCTGTGCTGGTGACGACGCAAACGCGGTCGCCACCTTGCATCTGATCGACCTTGATGGCTTTAAGGCCGTTAATGACGGATGGGGTCACGCCATTGGCGACGAACTGCTGAAACTGGTTTCACAGCGGCTAAAGGTCGTGCATTCTGAAGCTGCTTTTGCAGCGCGCTTGGGTGGAGACGAATTCGCCTTGTTTCAGATCGGTCCCTCACTTCCACAGACGTTTAGCCGCGAAATCGTTACCGTCCTTAAAAAGCCCTTTTTGATCGGAGGACGAACAATCGAGATTGGCGGCAGTGTCGGCCATTGCTCCCATCGACCATCTCTAGATCCGCTTGAGCTGGTGAGGCGTGCCGACATGGCCTTGTACAAAGCCAAGCAGCTCGGTAAGGGCCGCGCCTTCGCCTACGCGCCGGACCTGGATGCCGAGCGGGAAGAATTGGCGTGTCTTGAAGGGCAGTTGCGGCGCGCAATCGCCGATGATGCCATAAAACCGGTATTCCAGCCGCTTGTCTCGGTCGCCTCGCAAAAGATCTGCGGCGTCGAGGCCTTGGCACGATGGCACTCGCCTACGGGCTTTGTTGCACCCGATGTCTTCATCCCCCTGGCAGAGCGTTCCGGATTGATTGACGATCTGGGAATGAAGATCCTCACATTCTCCATTCGGGCCGCCAGCGGCTGGAACGAGCTTTCGCTGTCGGTCAACATATCCCCGATCCAGTTGTGTAATCCGAATTTCGTTGACGACGTGACAGACATTCTTGCGAAAGAGAATTTTGACCCGCACCGACTGACGCTAGAGATCACCGAAGGCGTTCTGATCTCCAATCCGGATCAGGCCAGCCGTGCGATCAACGCATTGAAGGAACGTGGCATCCGATTTGCGTTAGATGACTTTGGGTGTGGTTTTGCCAGCATTGGCGCGCTTCGGCAGTTCGGCTTCGACCGAATGAAACTTGATCGCTCGCTGGTATGGGGTCTGGACGATGAGGGACGCGGCTCCGGTATTCTCAAAGCTACGATCGCCTTGGCGGCTGCACTGAATATTCCCGTGACTGCAGAAGGGATCGAGACCGAAACGCAAGCAAAGGCCCTCGATGATCTTCTCTCAAGCGAACGTCTCGTTGCGTAGAACAGAATGGAATGGGGTGTTCTCTTGTCGAAGAAGAAGCTGTATGACGCCGCGAGAAAGCGGGCCGACAAACTGCTGAAGATGAAACCTGACGGCGACGCAGCATCATCGGCACCAATAGCAGCCAGCACGGGAAGCGTTGGCTAGGCGTCGAGAACAGCTGTGTAGTTCCCCTCACCCGCTCCGCCGAACCAGCTCCCGCCAAAAAGCCTCGCCTCGACTGCAAACCAGAAGCTTGTTTTGCTGGCGGGCCGGATCATCACCTGATGTTCTTGGCCGGGTTTTCGCTGCTGCGCTTCCACCGACTTGTTGTCGCGTCTGTTTAAGATTGACATCAAGCAGACAAAGCGAATGTCATTCAGTTTGGAGGATTTGGCTACTGCTGGGTCACGGATTTCCGTCTACTGACAAAGCCGGCGAGCCCCGCCACCATAAGGCTGATACGTATTATCTTCCATACGGTAGGAGCGATATCGCGCGGCGCAGGAGGCAACGTGCTCCGCATCGACAACATCTCCACTGCCATCGTTCATTGCCATCTCGGCCGGCAAGGCATCCAAGCTGTCCTGTTGTGTCTCAAAGCTGTCGCTCCCATTCGGTGCCGGCGAAATAGGATTTGCCTCCTCAGTCTGAGGGTTCGCAGCCTGTTGAGTGAAAGGGGACACGCACTCGCGGCGACCGCCGCTGAAAGGTGTGTAGCTGTTATCCCTTGGCCGATAGGAGCGGTAACGTGATGAGCACCAGTCAAGGTGCGCTTCGCTCAGTTGCGGCTCCTCCGGTTCACCGAGCGCCCGAGGCGCGATGGCACCGGTCACCCCCCTGTCGAGGGTCCGGCTCATCTGATCGTCTGCAGCCGTGGCCACCATATCTTCAGCAACTGTGACGCCTGGACCACGCTCAAGATTGACCGCGGCAGTATTTACTCGCACGGGGTGGTCGGTCCATAAGATCTGATTGCCCGTAAGATGTTGCTTATCGGATCGAGCCGAAAAATAACCAGCAGAAATCACGAGCCCGGCAACGAAAGTGATGACGGATAGACCAAGACCACCAAGGATCGCGAGAACCAGTTTCATGAGAGCCTCCAGCATAGTCGCTCGAAAATGCGTCAGAATTGAACTGGTTCCCCAAGAGCAGCGATACAATCGGAAGACCGCCGACAGTCAGTTGCATCCCGTCTAGAAATCTCAGCTTTCCTGCGGTCCTCCTTCAACGAATTGCAGTGGCACCGGCGACTATGGCGGTTATCGAGGTTGAGTTTATTCGCGCGGATAACTTGCGCAGATTATTCAGTCGCCGTCCTTGCTCATTCGCTCGAACACGGTTCACAGACTTGGTTAATACTAGTATGTTCTTTTTTCGTTCCATCTGATAAGAGACGCTTTTCCTACCCGTTGAGCTTGCGTGGGGACCGATGACTGCTGCCTATCTCGAAAAACTGAACGACCGCCAGCGTGAGGCTGTTGAACATGGCGTAGGCCTGCCAGACGCTGGTATCGGAGGACCGCTGCTGATCATCGCCGGTGCTGGTTCGGGCAAGACCAATACGCTGGCCCATCGCGTCGCGCATCTCATCGTGCACGGCGCAGATCCCCGCCGCATCCTGCTGATGACCTTCTCGCGCCGCGCCGCCACCGAGATGGCTCGTCGCGTCGAACGGATCTGTCGCCAGGTGCTGGGTGACAATGCCGCCATCATGACCGACGCACTTGCCTGGTCCGGCACCTTCCATGGCATCGGCGCGCGGCTTATCAGGATCTATGCCGAGCAGATCGGGTTGAATGCCGACTTCACCATCCATGATCGCGAAGACAGCGCCGATCTCATGAACATCGTCCGACATGATCTCGGCTTCTCCAAGACCCAGAACCGCTTTCCGACCAAGGGCACCTGCCTGGCGATCTATTCCCGCGTGGTCAATTCCGAGAGCAGCATCAGTGAGGTGCTGAAGTCAGCCTTTCCCTGGGTGCTCGAATGGGAGAGCGAGCTCAAGCAGCTCTTTGCAGGCTATGTCGAGGCCAAGCAGGCGCAGAACGTGCTCGATTACGACGATCTCCTGCTCTATTGGGCGCAGATGGTTTCCGATCCCGGCATCGCTGACGATGTCGGCGGCCGTTTCGATCATGTCCTGGTCGACGAATATCAGGACACCAATCGCCTGCAGTCCTCCATCCTCATGGCGCTGAAGCCTGGCGGTCGTGGCCTGACCGTGGTCGGCGATGACGCCCAGTCGATCTACTCGTTCCGCGCCGCCACCATCCGCAACATCCTCGACTTTCCCGATGCCTTCTCGCCGAGACCCGCCGACGTCATCACGCTCGATCGCAACTACCGCTCTACCGCCCCTATTCTGGCCGCCGCCAATGGTGTCATCGATCTCGCCCGCGAGCGCTTTACCAAGAACCTATGGACCGACAGGCAGTCCGAACAGCGCCCCGTTCTGGTGACGGTAAAGGACGAGGCGGATCAAGCCGGCTATATCGTCGAGCAGGTGCTGGCCAATCGCGAGGTCGGCGTACCGCTTAAGCAGCAGGCCGTGCTGTTCCGGGCGTCCAACCACAGCGGCCAGCTCGAAGTGGAGCTGACCCGGCGCAACATCCCCTTCGTCAAGTTTGGTGGGCTAAAATTCCTCGACAGCGCGCATGTCAAGGACATGCTGGCAGTGCTGCGTTTCGCCCAGAACCCGCGTGACCGCGTTGCGGGCTTTCGTCTCCTGCAGATGCTGCCGGGTATCGGGCCTCAGACGGCCGCCCGCATCCTAGATACGATCGCCGCCGACCCCGAACCGCTGTTGTCATTGATGGAACTCCCTCCCCCGCCAAAGAGCGGCGAGGACTGGCCGAACTTCACAACACTGGTGTCCGCCCTACGCAAGTCCGAAGCGGGTTGGCCTGCGGAGATCGGGTTGGCGCGAGCCTGGTATGAGCCGCATCTCGATCGCATTCATGAGGATGCGGACACAAGGAAGGCCGATCTTCTTCAGCTTGAGCAGATTGCCGCAGGCTACGCCAATCGTGAGCGCTTCCTCACTGAACTGACGCTCGATCCGCCGGATGCCACCAGCGATCAGGCGGGTGTACCCCTGCTCGACGAGGACTATCTGATCCTCTCCACCATCCATTCTGCGAAGGGCCAGGAATGGCGCTCGGTCTTCATGCTCAATGTCGTCGATGGCTGCATTCCATCCGATCTCGGAACCGGCACGACGGCGGAGCTGGAGGAAGAGCGTCGGCTGCTCTATGTCGGCATGACGCGCGCCCGCGATAGCCTGCACCTGATCACGCCACAACGCTTCTTTACCCATGGCCAGAACGCCCAAGGCGACCGACATGTCTATTCCTCGCGCACCCGCTTCATACCGGCAACGCTGCTGCAGTTCTTCGAGACCGCGACCTGGCCAAAGGTGAGTGCCTCTGCCAGCGAGCGTAGCGCCAACCAGATCCGCATTGATGTCGGCGCGCGCATGCGCTCAATGTGGAGCTGATAGACGACAATTGGGACAGCAATGACGCCGGAAGCGTCTCCGCCTTCCCTTGCAAGATCATCTATGTCGATAAGCATGTCTTATGCGTATCGGTGGAGCAGCGCGATCGTCCGGAGCTATGTGCACGCCTTTCTCACAACATCCTTATGATCGATGACCCTTCCTTCAGTGGCGCGTCTTCACATTTTTTGTCTTATTTTGGAATGCCTACGCTCAGGCAACGCCCCTCGCCCTTGCTGGAGCTGATCATGTCGCGTGAGTGGTGCCTGCGATATGCACCGCTTCGAATCGAAACATACAGGATGTGCGGCTGACCTCAGGATGTAATGGGCGTGGCGCACTTTTCGCCTTTGCTACCTCCCTTTTCTGACCGCTGACGCAACAGGAACCGCGAGAATGTCGCAATGACGTGTAGAGGCGGCAACCTGTGAGCCAAGCGCTGCACTGACGCCGACCAATGATCACGGGCATCCATGATGCAACCGACGCAAAGGCTATGTTTTGGCGGCCAGCATACCTGCCTCCGGTTGGTCCGCCGTCCGCGGAGCTTTAAGGAATGCTAACTTTAACCTTTTCGCGGTTGTTGATCCTTTGGCGGTAAGAGTGACCGATCCTTAGAGGAAGGCCGATGATGAGCGTTTGGCATGAGCTACTCTCCAATCTCGCGGTGGTAGCAATTGCCACTGCTTTCTGGACCTTTTCATATCGGCACTTAGTGCAATGGCCGCAACGGATGCGGTCGCTTACCTTCGGCGTTGTCATGTCCGTTGGCGTCCTGGCGGTCATGGCGCTGCCATTCCATTTTCGGGAGGGCGTCTATCTTGATACGCGATACACCTTCCTAGCCCTTTCGGGTTTCTTCGCCGGGCCATGGGCTGCAGTTCTGCCGCTTCTCACTGCAATTGCCCGTCGCATCGCAATCGGAGGCACGGGTCTATCAATTGCCCTGCCCCACATCGTCGCAGCAACTACCTTTGGTTTGGTGGGGCACAAGTTTGCGCGAAATCACATCCCGTCTTTTAAGATGCTCATCGTTTTGGCATGTGCTGTTGCGGCAAGTGGTACTCTCGGCTTCTATTGGGCCTTGCCACCCCAGATTTGGTGGCAGGTCACCACTGGAACGGTTTTGCCGTTCGCCGCTATCCTTTTCGGCGCAACGCTTCTGTCTGCTGGCGCTCTGACGCAAGAATTGCATCGACATACCGCGACCATCGAAAACCGCATCTATCGCGCAATCATTGAAGCGCTACCAGACTGCCTGAATGCCAAGGACGTGGCTGGGCGCTTCATCGTGGCAAACCCTGCCACAGCAAAACTCATGGGCGCCAAAACCTCAGCTGACTTGCAGGGTAAAACAGATGCAGACTTCTATCCTGCTGAAACGGCGGAAACCTTCAGGCGAGCAGAAATCGAAATGATGGCGAAAGGTGAGCCGATACGGATAAGGCAGAACTTCATCAGAAATGACGGCCAAGAAACTTGGCTCTCGACCTTGAAAGCTCCTCTTAGGGATGAATTCGGGAATCTCATCGGACTGATCACCCACAACAAGGAGGTAACGGAGCAGCGGCACCTTGAACTCGCTCTGACCGAGACGAGGGCAAGGCTCGAAAGCGCTATCTCCAGCATGGCGGATGGATTGGCCATGTTTGATTCGGAAGGACGACTTGTTTACCAGAACGAAAAGCACGGTGATCTTTTTCCGCTCACAGCCGATCTGCGAAAGCCAGGCATCCACCTCCGCGATATCGTCAAGGCCTCTCTCGAGCGGGGTGAGATCCCCATGACCGGAGAGTGCGTTGACAAGCTGGCAGACCAGACTGTGCACGCACTACTTTCGCCTGGAGACAGAACATTTCCCCTCACAAATGGACGCTGGGTTGAAACGCGAACGCGATCGGCAGGCAACGGCAGTACGACGATCGTTTTCTCGGACATCACCGAGAACCGGCAACGCGAACAAGAGCTTTGCAAGCTCAACGCGCGGCTTGCCGCTTTGGCCGATACCGACGGCTTGACTGGTGTTGCAAACCGGCGCGCATTCGACCGGGCGATTGAAGAGCTGACCAAGGGTGCTAGTCGCCAGGCAAGAGATGTCGGTCTTTTGATGATTGACGTCGATCACTTCAAGGCCTTCAACGATACATATGGTCATCCTGCCGGAGATCAGTGTCTAAGACGAGTTGCGGAGACCATCGCGTCCCTGATTGGGACCTCGTCTGGCGCGATGTTAGCACGGTACGGTGGCGAGGAGTTTGCCGTGATTTTGCCAGGCATGAGCGCAACAGAGACTATTGAAGTGGCGCAGTGGATCTGCCGCGCCCTGCGTGACCTCGCCATCGATCATGTTGGCAGCGACAAGGGAGTGGTAACCGCCAGCGTCGGCGCAACAACTTGGCTTGAGACTTCGACACGCGATGTCGGACAGTTCTTGCGTCGGGCCGACCAAGCCCTCTACGAAGCAAAATCGGCGGGTCGAAGCTGCGTCAGAGGCCTGAACCGTCCACGCGCTGCATGAGCCTGACCTGCAACGAGCCCCGAGCTACTCATCTGTTCATAAATGCTTGCGAAACATCGCACCTGCTTCGCCAAGGTATACCTCCTGAGGCAATCTGCGTGAGACACATAACAGTGTATCATTTGGGTTGATTTTGCAGTTATGAGACGCTACCCATTGAACGTCTAGAACCTAGTGAGACGTTTCATGGCAATTTACGGGTATGCGCGCGTCAGCACCATCGATCAGGATCTGGCGATTCAAGAGGCGGCTCTGAAAGCGGCCGGTTGCACGGTCATCCGGGCGGAAAAGAAATCCGGATCGACCAAGCAGGATCGGAGGGAGCTTAACACGCTTCTAGAATTCATGCGCGACGGCGACAGCTTGGTTGTAACGCGGGTCGATCGTCTGGCGCGGTCAGTTGGGGATCTGCAGGACATCGTACGGATGCTCAAGCAAAAAGGGGTGACGCTAAAGGCGACGGAACAGCCGATCGACACGAGCTCGGCGGCCGGCAAAGCTTTCCTCGATATGCTCGGCGTATTCGCTGAGTTCGAGACGAACCTTCGTAGAGAAAGACAGATGGAAGGCATCGCCGCTGCAAAAAGCAGAGGGGTCTACAAAGGCAGGAAGCCTCATGTTGATGTTGCCGAGATCCGCCGACTAAAATCTGACGGGATGGGACCAACGGAAATTGCCAAGACGCTGAACATAGGTCGGGCAAGCGTTTATCGCGCCCTTAGAGAAGCCCCATCATCGTAGGGCAAGGTCAGGCGGCTTCGCGCCAACACCCGACATCTGCAATCGAGGCCGTATCAAACTAAAATATCACTAAGGTATTGATCGCATCAGTCCGAAACCCGCGTCAGCCGGATATCAATCTCGCGATCAACATATTCCCACTCGGCACAGGTACGAAGGCGTACCAGCATATGATCGAAGGCTGTTTCTTGATCGGGGGCAAATTCGAACCAGGTCAGGAAGTCGAAGGGTTCACCGTGATCACGCGAATGGTAAAGCTTGCGTGCGACGCCCGGCAAGTAATCAAGCCCGATCGGTAAATGTGATCCCCTCTCATACACCGCTCGCCGTTCGTCCTGCGCCATGGCCCACCATTCGGCCGATTTCCGGATTGGGAGGAGCGCAGCGCGAGTCGAAGTAGGGCGCCCCAAGCCCTCTTGCTTTGCCTGGAGTAAAACGCGTTCGGCCGCAGTCGTGTAACGAAGGTTGCTACCAGCCCCCCGCAATGTCCACGCCGTGTTGCCAGTTTGAGGACTATCGATTGCCAAAAAGCGCGCCGATGGCAAGCTTCCACCACGGAATTCGCGGATGGAGGTAATTTGCCATTGTCCAGCATCGCCTGCGGCAAACCGACTGAGAGTGATGGGTGTACGTTCAGTCATGGTACCTCATCGTTGCTACGCATCAGTTAAGCTAAGGCGCCGTTGGCAACTAAGAACGTGCTTGGCGCGAGACATGCTGGCGATTTTGGACAGAATCAAACCTGCTGCGCCGTCAGTCTGCCAGATGAAGGGGTTGCTCGCCAGCCGGAGCGTCGAGATACGTCACCAGGAATAACGGTACGCTCTTTTGCGACGTCAGATGTCCGCAAAGGGCCGAAAGGCGACCTTCGCGGATTGCGCTAGTAGGGTTGAGAAAGGCGGCGGCCCTGTCGCGAAGTGCTGATACACTCCATCTAGGGATTCAGGAGGATATTCTTCTGATGAGCGATCGGACGGTAGCGCATGGAGCGCTGTTTTGCGGGTTCAGCATTGAGCGGTACGTCCCGACGAACCATCTTCTTCGGGCTATCGAGCGTTCCGTTAATGTATGACCAGTACCTCTAGAGCCCCACCGCGTTCCCACTCCAGCTATTATCGCTCGAGCCCATTGTCTTTAGCCTTCTGCATCGCCCCTTGCGTCGACCAATCCCTCTGAACTTCCGCAGCAGTCGTGCTCCTCACAAGGCTCGCCACAGATCGAATGGTCTCGGCACGTTGAGCTAAACCTGGGTCCTCTTTGACCCGCGCGGCGATCTCGCCCAAGTCTTCGGAGCCAAATCTCTTACTAATCGCACTCCACACTTGCTTTGCCTCTTCGAGAGCAGCGCGTCCGTCTTCCGTCGCACTTAGGCTATTAATCCAGCGATGCCGGTCACTGGTCTCAACGTCGCGGACGCCAGCGATGAGAGAAGCGCTCCGTGGGCTTAGATTCGGTACTTCGACATTGTCGCTATTTTCACGCTGCCAGCGTTCTGATCTCTCCTCCTGAACGACGCGTCGCTGCCATTGCTCACCGGCAGCACCTACATGCTTCGCAATGATCGACGCAGACTGCCGCGCTTCAATGCGTTCCTTGTTGTCACCGAGGATGCCAGTCTTCCCGCGAAGTTCACCGAACTGCTCCGGCCTTCTGTTCAAGGCCTGTTCGATACCTGCACTGTCGCCATCCCGTTCCACCAGTGAGGCCAGGATCTTGCTCGAGGCTTCCTGCGGATCCCGGAACACCTGGCGCACGATTTTCTCCACTCCGTTCCAGCTCGGGCCGAACGTGGCCATTGTCTTCTGCCGCGCCACGTCCTCAACGCTACGGTCATGGTGATTCTTCGCCGGCACAAGCGGTGTTCGGATTTCAAAGCCAATTGCCTCCGGCTGTTCTTCCGGCAAAGCCGAGCGATCCGCACCAGTGTAACTCCAGCTCGTATGACCCACGTGGTCTATCTGCGTTACATTTTGGCCGGGCTGGCCCAATGCCTCTGTGAGCCGGACCTCAATCTCGCTACCAACACCAAACTGCTGAGCGATCCCCCGCCTTTCGGCAAAATCGCGGGCATAATCCAGCGTCGTTTCCTTCACACCAGAGCGAGACAACATATGCTCCATCTGGGCATAGGCCAGCTCATCGGTACCCTGCACCTTCCACGCATTGCGGCTCGCCTCCTGCCCATTGGGCAGACGCACAGCCTCGGCGCCAGTGTGTTTGAGCCCAATTGTCGAGCCTATCTCCGGAGAAGCTTCGGCAATGGCCTGCTGCAGACCCATCCCCCAGACCGTATGACGCTCGCCCTTGGCATTCTCTAGGGTGACGAAGTAGCTGTTGGCGTTGCCGTCCTTGTTCTCATAGGGTGCAGCACCATGCTCCGCGAGCTTTCCTTGCGCCACCACCTGATCGTTCCTGCGCGATGCGAACTCTTGGGCATCCGCATAAAGCTGCACGCCATGGCGATGCCGGCTCATGGCAACATAGGTGAGATGCCGATCCATCGTGCCTGACGCGAGGACAAAGGCCCGGTCCACTGTCGCACCCTGGTTTTTGTGGATCGTCGTGGCATAGCCGTGATCAACCGCCTGGTAATCATTCATGGGTACTTTGACCATCCGGGCATCCGCTCGATCAGAAGCACCGTCGAGCTCAACATGTATTGCGTCTGGCTCGACGGCCTTCACCTCCCCGAGCATGCCGTTCTTCACACCAAGGTCGCGGCTGTTCTCCAGGAACACAAGCCGGTCCCCTGGCGCAAAGCTGCGCTCGCCGTCGTTGGTCTGGAAGCTGAACTCGCCAGCCTCTTCACCTTTGGCAAGCTCGCCCCGCTCCTGAAGCTCAGTACGGATCCCCTCATTGATTGCGCGAACATCCACGCGACGATGGGCCATGGCAACACGGGAAGCCTCTGGATGCAGGTCGCAATCGGCAAGATAATCCCGCACCACCGCAGCCCGCGCCTCATCGCGTCCAGCAGCAAAGTGGATGTTGCCGCTATCTCGATAAGCAGCCAGCCCCTCTGCGGTTCGATGGGAAGCAAAGGCGACCGACGCTTCCTGCTGCCACGGCTCTAACTGCCGCTTGATCTCACCAAGCGATGCATGCCCGATCCGCTCGGCAATGGCGCGGAAGGGGGCCCCTGCCCCGATCGCCTGAAGCTGCTCGTGATCTCCCACCAGCACAATCTTCGCGCCACGCTTCTCCGCCTCTCCCACAAACGAGGCAAGCTGCCGACTGCCGACCATGCCAGCTTCGTCGATCACGAAGACATCGCCGCGGCCAAGCTGGTGTTTCTCGTTCTCCCAACTGCGCGACCAGGACGCCAAGGTGCGGCTCTTGATCCCGGAACTTTCCTCCAAACCTTCCGCAGCTTTGCCAGAAAGTGCGGCGCCATGAACCGTATAGCCCTGTCGCTCCCAAGCCTGTGCAGCAGCCGCCAGCATGGTGGACTTGCCAGCACCCGCAAGACCAACAACGGCCGCAATGCGCTCCGGCCCAGTCACATGGCTGATCGCGTGCCGCTGCTCATCGGAGAGACGTAAGTTAGGATTTCCGGACCTGAGACGCAGTCCCTCGTCCATTTCTTCCATGGCGTTGACGACATGCCGACGATCAACACCGTGACTGCGCGCCTGGTGAAGCCGCTCGGCGGCATCCGCCATGCCCTGCTCGATCTCCACCATCTCCCGGGTCGAGTAACGCGCAAGCTCCACCTCGCCCGTCTCTCCATCCACCCGTTCCGGACGAAGCTCTGTTAGTGCAGAAGACGCCATGACAGAGGCGAATGCGTTCTGGAACGCCTGCGCGTCGTCATTGATGTAGCGATGCAGCGTGCGAGCAATGTCATGCCGGTCGAACACGCTTTTCTCAGAGGTGATGATCGACAGAACCTGTTCCGGCCTCTCCCGGATGACATCTGCGTTGCGTTGACCAGCATCGCCATCCAGACGTGAGCGATCGACACGACCGCCCCGACGACGCAGATTTGTGGCACCGACACCCATATGCTCCGTTGGCTCGATCTCCAGACCACGCTCAGCGTGCGAGCGGTGGTCGATGCGGATATCGAACCCTTCTCTTGCCAGATGATCGTTCGCCATTCCCTCCCACGATCGCCGGATATCGACGAGCTGCATCTGCGTCGGGGCTAACCCTTTCGGCAGCAGATCCTTATTCGCCAACTCGATAGTGGTCTTCGCCCCCAACCCCTCGCCGGTCACCTGCCGCGTCGTCATCAAGACATGCGCATGATGGTTGCGAACATCGCCCTGGACCCCAGGCGTGTGAATGGCAAAATCGACACCAGCTCCATAGCGGTTCGCCAGATCCTGAGCGAACTCCCGAGTAAGCGATACCCGCCCCTCCTCCGAGAGCTCATGGGGAAGCGCAATCACGAACTCGCGCGCTACCCTCGCATCCTTGCGGTTCTCAATCCGTTCAGCAGCATTCCACATCGCTGACCTGTCCCGCGCCCATTCCGCATCCACACCTTCGGGAAGCAAAATCTCCGAGTGACCGACACCCTCGCGCCGGCTGTAGTCATGAACAAGCCCATCGCGCTCGTTGGTGAGAAGCTTGGCCGCACGATATGCCGCAGCCGCAACAGCGCTGCGTCCAGTGGAACGCGAGACGACAGACATCTGGCAGTAGAAGATCGCCAAGACTGTTTCTGATCCTTCCCGATTGCGACGCAAGAGGAGAATAGCCGAGCATGGGTTGAGCATCAACCCGTATATGCGCCCTTGTAACTTCATTCCGCTTCGCTCAATCAGCCACGGTGTGACGAATGCCGCAAACGTTGCGACCGCGTGGCCGCTGGATTCAATCGATTGCTACCGTGGAGGACGGGGTAGTTTTTTTGCCCTCGAGGTGACATCACTTGGCAATCAGGCTAGTACTAGATCAGCAGATTGATCCTGGAGGAGCGACGGTGAACAAGACACCAGACCGCAGCGTGAATCCCAGCGCTATCAAGCGTGCTCGCGAGAGTGTGCAAACACGGCCATGGCAATTGCTGATCCAGAACAACGGCGCGCAGCCCATATCCTTTAGTGAGCAGACGGTGTCAGCGCTGACGCGCATACTGGACCTTCTCCCCCACCTGGACGGCCTGACACTTAAGACAGAAGCGGGCGATGTTCATGTCAGCCGAGATTTTAGCGGCGACACAACAGGTGCGGTCGACAGCCATATCTCAACCATCCTGACAGCCGATCCACATATCAGCGGCATTGTGTTTTCGGGATCGGGAAAAAGTAGCGAACACGTCGCAACCCGCGATGACCCGCGCTACCTGCCCGCGGGAAAGGAGTTTGCGATTGTCCGCGATGCACTAAAGGCGGGTCTCATCGACAGCGATGAAGCGCTGCGCAAAACCAAAGCGATTTATAAGAAGGACTAGGTGATGGCTCGCAAATCCATCGAAGAACGCCTCGCTCAGCTTGATGCACAGCGATCTGCTCTCAAGGCACGGCTCTCCAAGCAGGAGCGCGCCAACGATACACGTCGCAAGGTTCTCCTCGGCGCCCTCGTCCTGCATCGGCTGGAGAATGCAAACGACCCGGAGTTCACCAAGCGTTTGGCAGACTGGCTGCGCCGAGAGCTTCCAGGCTTTCTCACCCGAGACAATGACAAGGCCCTGTTTGACGACATCCTGAAGTAAACGGCACGCGCATTTTGCTTCCCGCAAAGCCCAATTCACGCCAAAAAGTTGATCGAAGAATTCCGCTATTGCAAAAAGGGGTTGCACGGTTCACGGATTGCGTAGCTCTGGATTTAAGGAGCATGGCGCCAATGAGATTATTCAGAGCCTATAGCACCATGATGCGTCTGGCTTTCGCCAATCCCGGTTGGGCGATTTCGGCAGCCTTGGCAAAGGCGTTCACGCCGACAGGCCTTAAGGTCCTGCTTGGCTATCTCGGTCTCGTCATCATCGGTGGATTTTGGCTGAGCCTAAAAGCGAGAGAGCTAGGTTTCGAACCGCAGTCGCTCTCCTGGAGCATCCTGAACATTGTCTTCACCCTGAGCATTCCGCTGGGCCTGCTGCTCTTGTGCGCTCCTCTTATCCTCATACACTTTGGCGACATCCAAACCGATACCCACGGCTCAGCCCGCTTTGCCACCGACAAGGAGGTCTCCCCTCTTGTCCGGACAGACAACGGCCTCTTGATCGGACGCGACGCAAAGACAGGCAGGATACTGCGCTATGCCGGACCGAGCCATCTTCTCACGATGGCCCCGACACGCACCGGCAAAGGCGTGGGCACCATCATCCCGAACTTGCTGACTGCCGACCGCTCGATTGTCTGTATCGACCCAAAGGGCGAGAATGCCAGGATCGCGAGCCGTGCCCGAGAGGCGTTCGGACCAGTTCATGTGCTTGATCCGTTCGGCGTCACCGGTATCCGCTCGTCAGCATTCAATCCGCTCGATACCCTTGACCCCGATGGCCTCGATGTCGCCGAAGATGCCGGCACGCTTGCCGATGCACTGGTCGTCGATGATCCGGGCATGACGGGAGAGGCCCATTGGAACGAGGAAGCCAAAGCGCTAATCTCAGGCCTGATCCTCAAACTCGTTGCAGTTGAGCCCGCGGCACGACGCCACCTAGGCACGCTGCGTGAGTATCTAACGCTCGCACCTGAGCGCTTCGCAGCCTTGCTCAAAGAGATGCAAGATATGAACGACGCTGGCGGACTGATCGCGAGGGCAGCGAACCGCCACCTCGGCAAGTCCGATCGCGAAGCGGCAGGCGTTCTGTCGGCGGCGCAGCGACACACCCATTTCCTTGACAGTCCTCGCATGAACCGCGTGCTCGATGAGAGCTATTTCTCATTTGCCGATCTCAAGCGTCGCAACTCCACGGTGTTCCTCGTCCTGCCGCCCGATCGCCTTTCGACCTATTCCCGTTGGCTCCGTCTGTTTGTGACCCAAAGCCTCCTCGATATGGCGCGCACCCCGGAGAAGCCAGACAGACCCGTCCTTTACCTTCTCGATGAGTTTGCAGCGCTCGGCTACCTGGCGCCCGTTGAACGGGCCATGGGTCTCATGGCAGGATACGGCGTGCAACTCTGGCCCATCCTGCAGGACGTTCACCAGCTGCGATCCACTTACGGGCAAAAGGCCGGGACATTCCTGTCAAATGCAGGTGTCCTTCAGGTATTCGGCGTCAACGATCACGACAGTGCGCGGCTCGTCTCAGATCTCCTCGGACAAGAGACCGTGGTGTTCCGAACGATGGCGCACGCAGTGGATTCTGAGCAGTCCGGAATTACCTACAGCCAGCACCATACCGCCCGCCCACTGCTGACCTCGGATGAAATTCGAACGCTGCCATCTCATGTGCAGTTGCTATTCCTGGCGGGAAGACGTCCGATCGTCGCGCACAAGCTAAGATACTACTCGGATGCGGAATTCCAGGGAACGTTCGACATCGCATCATAAACGCGACCATCAGCCGGGCCCGGGTGTTGCCGTCGTATTCCATCAGGATGAGCATGCCCGGTAATACCCGCAGCTCTGCCATGGAGGATCCTCCATCCGCAACAACCCTATGAGGATTTTGCACCTGCGACGAACAGGAGAAAGTTATGTTTCGCTATCTCGCACGTCATCATGATCGCAAACACATCAAGCGGTCACTCCAACGTCAGGAACGAATCAGCAAAAGCGCTATCGGTTTCGCGCATGACACCTCCCTGGCATTCGCGGTCAATGAGCCAGTTGTAAAAGATGGCGATCACGATTTGGCCGTCACGACGCTCCGCGAAACCGAAGCGTTTTTCACACCCCTCTTGCCGGCTGAACCGATCTACCAAGATGCACACCGAGTCATTTTTGAATCGGACATCAAGACATCTGACGAGAAAAACAACGTCTTTGAGTGCGTTGTGACCGAGAGCGGAGCAAAAGACCATGCGCTTGTCGTGTTTCATCATTGGTACTCACGCAACCGCTATCCAGCGTTCTCCAGATATTTCGCCAAGAGGGGTATGACTGTCGTCGAGGCCACCTTGCCGTATCATTTTAGCCGGGGCTCGAACGATTTTTCGGAAGAACAATTTTTCAATGCCAGCATAGGCCGAACTGTTCGATCCATGAGGCAGGCGGTGTTGGATGGCCGAAAAATTGTCCGCTGGCTGAAAGGTCAGAGGTACCGAACGATTACCGTCGTAGGCATGTGTTTAGGTGGCACAGTTGCTGGCCTGGTGGCAGCTCAAGAAGAGATAGTCGATAAGGCCGTCTTGATGGTAACACCGCCAAGCCCTGCTGACCTGATTTGGACTTCAGAGACCATGCAACGTCTAAAAGGGCGGATTGAACCCTCCATGTCACTTGAAGATTTGAGGAAGGCGTGGACCCTGATTAATCTCGACATGCATACTTTCTGGCTCTCGCGTCCTGACCTAGAATTGCTGTTCGTGCAGGGGAAGAGCGATACGATTGCGCGCCCAGAGAGGGCGCACCACCTGATACACGGCTTGACTAGCTTACGTGGACGGCCACCGGAGCTTCTGCAGCTCAATTGTGGACACTCCTCCATTGGGATGTTCCCCTACAACATCATCGCAGCCCGGAAGGTGCTGAGATTTCTGATGGAGATACCCACCCTGAGGGAGCTTTGGAAAGTCCGAAATTTCCGCATCGATCGCAGCGGAGTGTGAGCCCGCCTCAAGTGGCAGTTGGCAGCATTGTAGCGCCATGGTTGTTGAATGACAGTGCCATTTTGGAACTAGATGTGCGTGATATCCGCCCTAGGCGGACTTGGTGACTGAGGGAATGCCAACGGTGCGAAATCTATCCGACTATATCAAATCAATGGAACTGGTTGAGACTACAGATCCAGATTTCCAGAGACCCTTGTACCGCAAGGAGGGATTTGACGGCATAGCCAGCTTCGGCGAGATCGACGCAAAACTCTCCGCATTCCTACAGTCCGAACGCTTGAAAACTGGTCTGACCCAGAGCGATTTCGCGACCCTGGCTGGTCTCGCTCGAGTGGTCTATAGCCGCTACGAACTGAACATTTCGCGACTTACCGTCTCTCGAATGATCCACCTTTCCGAGCTCCTCGGGTTCCTGCCGATGCAGATGATTCATGCCGCGGCACCTCATCTCTACGGAAAAAATCCTGAAGAGGCCGATGATCGGGTTGAACTCTTCAGACTCATTCATGACCTCCCGCACGACACCATACGCAGTTTGATCGGTATAGTTGGCCAACTGACGCCTAAGGATGTCCTTGAAGCTCGGCAGATAGCGGAAGCGGAGGCCGAAGCACAAGCTGAGGCTGAACGCCAACGAGTGGCTAGAAAAGCCGCGAGAGTCAGCAGGAAAGGCCGTCCTCCTGGCCGGCCACCAGGTCGTAAATCATCCAAGGTTGAAACACCAACAGACGATTAAAGGACGGAAAACCGTCGTAAAGTGGTGGCAATTTGGGAACGAATGGTGCCTCGTGCCTGAGGTCTATTCCATCGAGTCCAAGACCCGGTGCGTCGGCATAACCCGGTCACCCCGTTTTACGATCGCCGTTCGCATTGGCACGCATCAGTGACATCAGCACCGGTCCCAGCCCGAACTCCCCTGCCCTCGCTCGGCGCGTGAGATCGCGGAGATATCCACCTGCCGAGTTGATATGCCCTGCCCTCTCCAAGATTGCAGCCATGGCAACCGCCGCGTTCTCCGGCCCCATCACCTCGCAAGCTTCCTGGTAAGCCGACGGGCTGACGCCAAGCATTGATCGTACCACCACCGCGGCGCCCATCAGCTCGCGCCAATGGGAGATCGTGCCCCCGGGCCCGTAGTCCGAAATCTGCGGGCAGGCTTTCAGGACCATCGACAGCGGGAACGCCTTCATCTGTTCCGGCTTTGCCAACGGCTGAGCAACCGCTTTGGGTGCTACTTCCAGCTCGACGGCTCCGCCCTGCTCTTTTCCAGAGCTAGGTTCAAGTTCATAGATGGATTCGGGTTTTGAATTCTGTATGTGACAGCCATTTTGAACAGCATTGCCGTCCATATTTTGAGAATCTAACTGATTTTCCAGAAGGTTGAGGATTTCGGTGCGCAAAAGCTGCATCTCGTCGAGGATTGCCTCCACCTGGCGACGGTCAGGATTGCGGGGGAGTCGGCTGACAATGCCGACATACATGTCTTCGATGGCTTCCCAGTCGCCGTCGGCCCCCTCCTCCATCGCGGCGGAAATTAGCTTGCGTACATCACGCCGGCAGATAGTCAGCGCCTCTTTGGCTCGTCTGAACTGCAGGCGCTCGGCAGCGACTTCCTGTGCCAGACCTGCAAGTTCCGCAGCGCGAGCCAAAAGTGGAGAAAGATCGAATCCAAAAGCCTGCTCGATATCGCCACCCTTGTCCCGGTGAGCGTAGCGCTTGCCGTTCGGACTATCCTTGCGCTGGATGAGCCCGGCTTCGACCAAGGCAGCCAAATGCCGCCGCAAGGTCGTTCCGGTTATGCCGTGCGCTCTGACAGACAGCTGAGCATTGGATGGAAAGACCACCAATCCACTATCGCAGTTGAGCTCGCTCTCTGGATAAAACGTCAGCAATGCGTCCAGCACAGTCAGCGCCCTATCCTGGAGGCCGAGGCGTTCACGGGCCGCACAGGCGTCGCGAAACACCTTCCATTTTTCAACCGGGCGGTTTGGTTTCGTCTCGGACGTCTGGAGCTGTCTCTTTACAAGAGCAAGCACAGCCGGCCGCCGCCCAAAGGGCGTCGTCACATTTCCACTTTGCATTATCTCAGCCTTCAATAAGGCAAAAGAAAATTGCTCACCAAATTGGCGCCCTAGACTCTTGACTGGGATTCGGGGAAATGCGATTCTCTAGTTGCTACACGATGAGAAGGGCTTCCACGACGGCGACGTTCTGGGGGCCTTTTTCTTTTGCTGGTCTGGTCTCCTGGTTTCACAAGTGATTGTCAGCTGACAATCATGCTAATTGGCTGTTTGGCTAGAATTTTCCCGATCGAACTGCTCGACGAGATCGCTCATCTTAGAGTCAAGGAACTCCGCGAACGCTCTTGATGTGATAGTGATTTTTGAGCCTTTTGACGTCCGCTCAACAGCTGCCAGAACAAGCCCCTTCCGAGTGCGAATCTGTCCTCGACTGTTTTCTTTCGAAGCTTTCGGTGCCTGCCCGCTTAGCCAGAGACGCCTAAATCGCTCGTTCGAATCAATTGATGTGAACTCGGCCTCGCCAATCGCTTTAGTGATCCTTCCGAAAGCTGCCTTGTCCTTCAAGAGATCGGCGAACGCCAACCAGCGAGGTCGCCCCACCTTTGCGGCTGGCCCTATAGCGAGGATTATTTGTTCTGGGATAGCGTCAGCAACTTGCAACAGACGGGAAATTTCAGGTTTGTCCACTGACAGAACCTGGGAAATCCTGTCCCGGTCAAAACCATGCAGCTCGAGATGTTTCGCAAAGAGGGCTCGCTCTATGAAGCTGAGATCGACGCGGGGACCGTTTTCTTGCCCTTGTGCGACGATCAGTTCATCGTCCGAAAGTTGGCGCACGATTGCCTTGATTGGGCGATCCAGAATTACCGCCGCGCGCAATCTTCGATGGCCATATGCCGCCTGATAGTGGTTTTCCTTTGATGGATGCGGACGAACTAAGATGGGAACTTGCTGTCCGCTTTCCCTCATGGACGAGATGAGTTCTTGCAGGGCGGGATCATGCTCAGTCGGGATACGATCCCGAATGAACGAGGCTTCGATTTGAGCGGGACTTAGCTCCACAACTTTATCACCAGCTGCAAGCGCAGAGCGAAGCTCCTTTGCCGCAGCGGCCTCATCACTGAGTCGACCGAGCGAGAGGTTCATGGCTCGAACTGCTCCCGCTGGTTTGTGAGCAGACTGCGCTTGAATAGGCGCCTTGGTTGATTCGCCGCCAGACGAGCTCACCATGTTCTTCAGGATATCGCGGCCCTTCATGCACGCCCCCATGAACTCTTGAGTAGGTTCTCGATTTCAAAGTTGACCCCGTCCATCGCCTCCACAGCACGGTCGTATGTCTGCCGGTTCATTGACTCTCGCGCCGCCTCATAAATCGTCTGCTTTGAGAGGCCCGCATCAGAGATCGCAGTTGATTTCACCATCATTGAGGTGAGGACACGCTCGCCAAAAAAACTTCGCAAGAAGGCGACGATTTGCGCTTGCGGGCCGTCGTTCGGCTCGTAGCGGGTGACGAGATAGCGCATCCAATCGTATTCCAGGTTGCCACCTGCTTCCTTAACCACAGAGAGGAGATCAGAGGTCATAGCCAGGAACTGGTTCATTGATGCCACGTCCAGCATCTGAGGATGCACAGTTATTAACACCGCAGTTGCCGCGCACAGCGCTGACAGCGTCAAAAATCCCAGAGTTGGCGGGCAGTCTATGACAACGACGTCGTAGCGATCGGAAAGATCGCTTAACGCCTTCCCTACCCTGAGAAAGAACATGTCGGTCTCCGAGCTGCTGCGCTCGGCAAGAGCCCTGGGGGTATCGTGCTCAAATTCATGCAATTCGAGATTGCCCGGGATTAGATCAAGTCCAGGGAAATAAGTCTTCCGAACCACCTCTCCTACTGGACGACGAAGCTCATCATATCGGATAGCTCCGAATAGTGTCTCGTTTTCGCCAACGTCGAATTCCGGCTGATATCCAAGCATGGCTGACATCGACGCCTGAGGATCAAGGTCGACGGCAAGCACGCGATAGCCACGTAGCGCCAGATACTGAGCGAGATGCGTTGACGACGTCGTCTTACCAGATCCCCCCTTGAAGTTAGTGACTGCTATGACCTGCAGGTGGTCCCCTTCCCGCCGTCCAGGAAGATACGCGGGCTTAGTCTTTCCTAAGATGTGCCGGATCGTGTTGATCTCCGACAGAGAAAACGTTCGGCGACCACCCGCTGTCTTCTCAGACGTGACCGTGTCCTCCTGTGAAGCCAGGTGCCGGACATAGCTGTCGGTCACGCCCAGCAACTTTGCCGCTTCGGTACTACTAAAACGTCTCAGCGCCTTTTGCTCGTCAGGTGAAAACAGACGCGCTGATAGTTCCTGCAGGTTGCTGCTGAGTTTCGCAGAATCATCAGCAATAGTCTTATCAATCGAAACGCGTTCGATTTTTTCGATCCGGCTGATTTTCGCGGTCCTGTTCGCCATTCACGGTAAACCCGATAATTCGTTGCAATTTGCGCAAATGATCTCATGGCGCGCCTATCCGTCAAGCAATTTTTGGTTAACGGAAATTAACTTCTTAGACCAACAGAAAGATATGCTTAAAATCAATGGCTTGATATAATTGTCAGCTGACAATTAGCAGACATAATAAAACGCGCTCTTGGATCTAATTGCCCCAACTAACTAGAATCAGTCTGTAGCGGCGAGCTAGGGCATCGAACTCGCCGCAATCACAGGAACGGAAGATACGACTAACTTCTCGGATGGCAATCCGTTGAATTCGAGAGATTCAGAGTTCGCAGATAGTCAGCGACTGCCTGAGCCTTCGCGGCGGCAGTGATGACTGCACGTGAATCCTGCTTCAGCACCTTGAGCCAGTTTTCAACGTAAGTCGCGGTGTTGTCTCGCGGATCATGCTCAATGCCAAGATCGGCGCAGACGAACGCGGCTGAGATTTCGGCAATAAGCTCCTCCATTGCGTAGGTCTCGCTCCCGAACCGCCCGCTAAGGTCACGATCAAGGCGTGATTTTGCGCCGCTCCAGTGCCCGAGCTCGTGAAAAATCGTGCTATAAAGATGAACCTCGCTGAGGAACCGACCGCGCTCCGGCATTTGGATGTCATCGGGGCCAGGCCGATAGCAGGCTTGCTTTCCGCCGTAGGCTATCTTTGCGCCTGTGGCCCGAATGAAGGTTTCGACATGGTCGATAACCGGAACCGGCTCGATCGGCGCCGCCTCGGCCGGGCTCTTGAAGTGGTCAGGCAGGTTGTCGATCTGCTCGAGTAGGGTAGGCTGGCGGCGCCTCAATGAGGACGCGGCTCAGCCCCCCTCCGAACCGGACTTGCACCTTTCAGCGCATCCGGCTCTCCACGACTACGTGTTCCATCTCGTCGTTGGTCAACTTGGCCACCAGCATGGACGGAGCGATGGCAGGGCTGGCAAAGCACAATGCGCTTGCGTAATCGTGCCGCCGGCATGTACCGGGCAAGCCCTGCTTTCTCCATTTCCGCGATCTTTCTGACATGATGGATTTCCCATGGAAGATCTGTTCGACCGCATCTGGTACATTTCTGCGCGTTGAGGCGTTCGACCATTTCTGTCCTGCTGAACACGAACTTTGATGATTGTGGGCGATCAATGTCACCCCATTTTCGCGGTTCGCACTTCAGGTCCTTCAGCTGCCAGATCTTGATCTCTCGGGGTTCCTCTCCGACTTGGAAGCGAACGAAGAAGTCTTGCCCTCGGCGCATCTTGGAGAAGATTTCCCTCGCAGACGTTTTGTGCTTTGCTGTGATGGTTTTGACGCAGCTCATCAGGGCAAAGTACCCGCCCTTATTGAGCTTGCGTTTCACATCATCGGCAAGCGCATAGTAATTTGCGAAGCCTCTCCATTCAGCGTTGTAGGCCATGACAATTTCGACGTCACTCGCCAATGTCAAAGCGGGACGGTGGCGAGGACGAAAGGCATCGTAATCGCCCCATC
This sequence comes from Rhizobium sp. Root149, assembly GCF_001427345.1. NCBI lineage: Bacteria > Pseudomonadati > Pseudomonadota > Alphaproteobacteria > Hyphomicrobiales > Rhizobiaceae > Rhizobium > Rhizobium sp. Root149. The sequence continues at coordinate 94,908 of NZ_LMGD01000002.1, read as the reverse complement.
CTTTGCCATTGACAAACCGGACCACCTTTTCCCTTGGGACATTCAGCTTCAAACGATCTGCCAACCCTCGCCGCAGTGCTGGACGACCATAAAGGTCGCCTTGTGCGGATTGCGGTTGGTCGATGTCCTGACATCGTATCCAAGGAAACGCGCTCCGTCCGAAGCCTTGCGGATGCCGCTCTTCTCATCCGATACGCTCAGTTTCAGGTTTTTGGAGAGGAATGTCCTCACCTCTTCCATGATCTGTCGCGCATCGTCTTTGCTGCCAATTATGCCGATCAAGAAGTCATCAGCATAACGGCAGTAGCGGAGCCGCTTGTAATTCGGATCGAATGCGTCGGTGGCGGGCACAGTCAAACGTTCCGCCTTCAGCCGACTGATCTCCTCCAATTTGGATTTGATCTCTGCATCATCATCGCCTCGATCAAGACGAAGCTGATCCACTTGCTTACGAAGCCGCGTCAGACGATTCATGATCCGTCGGCCTTCGACCGATGGAACACGTTTCCCGCCCCTATGGTAGGCTGTGACCTTCGATTCCATGTACTCGTCGAGTTCATGGAGGTAGATGTTTGCCAGTATAGGGGAGACAATACCGCCCTGTGGGGTGCCGCTGTAGGTTCGGTGATAAACCCAATCCTCCATATAGCCCGCTTTCAACATTCCACGGATCAAGCCGATAAATCGGCTGTCGTGGATACGTTTTTCAAGCAAGCCAATGAGGACGTCGTGATCAATGTTGTCGAAGTATCCGACCACATCGACATCGACCAGCCATTTCACCCCTGTCCACACCGCACGGATGTTCTCCAGCGCAGTATGACAGGATCGGTTCGGTCTGAATCCATGAGAGTGCTGCGAGAACAGCGGCTCATAGATTTGCTCCAGAAGAATTCGAACAACCTCCTGGACCAAGCGGTCTTCCGTCGTCGGCACGCCAAGCGGCCTTTTCTTGCCGTTGGCTTTGGGAATGTACACCCGACGTACTGGTTGCGGACGATAGGTCCCGTTCGCCAGCCGCTCGATGATCGAACGTATCTTTTCCGACGTGAAGCCGTCAAAGGTCTGTCCGTCAACGCCCGGCGTCATCGCACCCTTGTTCTGTGCGATTTTATGGTAGGCTTGCTCCCAAAGGAGCGGAGCCTTCATAAGGCGATAGAGCCCATTGACCCGCCGACCCGACCTAACAATGATCGGGAGCGATCCAACAGCCCTTTTGATAGTATCTGGCAGCATTAGCACACCTCTTCGCAAGGTTTTGGATCGTAGTCGCTGCCGTCCTTCCCCTGATCCGCAGAATTTTCGCCCAAGTTGCCCTGAGCTTATATTCTCGACCATCCGATGATTTCGGCTGTCCCGGTCATTACTCCGGGCATTTGAGTACTATGACGGCTCCGTACCCATACAGGTCATCAGCAGAGCCGATGCCTGCTTAGGGCATCCCGTAATTACGAAAGCGGGAGATACGATGTGGTTAGGTGCCCCGTTCGTTCACTTACCCCTCCGATGGAGGATGCGCCGAATGGGCTGGCTTTCCCGATATCGGGGTTGGAGGACCTCAACACTCTGTCCTCTGTCCATTCGGTGTGCCGTGTCAGTCGTTCTACGACACCGCTCCGGTTGTAGGCCGCTGCAAACTAGGGTTCAGGCAATGCAGCTTTCACCATACACATCTTGCCCTGACCCGCCGCATCGCAAACGACTTTGATGCTTTGGGCCTTTTCCGAACATGCTATTGTTCCCCGCTCCTTTCGGAGTCACAATCGTTGCCGATCGAGGTGAGTTCGGCAGGCATGAGCTATCCCAGCAAGCTCATTCACTCATCGTGACACTCCCATACTTTCGCCGTTACGGCGCGCCGTTGAAGACGGTGTAGCCCTTGAGATAGGGGATTGCACGATCGTCCGCCTCCTGCTCCTTCGGCGTGAAGGTGCCGTACTTGACGACGAGGGTTCCTTGTTCGCCCTTGCGGACCTGAGCACCAAGCTCCTGAGCCTGCCGGTAAGTCATCCATGTGTTTTCGTCGTAGCCGGCGAGTTGCCCGGAGAGCCACAGCATGACCACGTTGATGCCGCGATAGGCTTCGCCGGAGGCGCGGAGCGGCGTAGCCGACCTGCGGCGGTTTCCGCGCCATGGCCGGATCCAAGGCTTGGTGCCGGCCTCGAGCTGCTGAATGATGGTGTCGGTGATCCGCTGGTAGGTGTCCTTTACGCTCTGCATCGCCGTCTCCTGTTCGTTGGTTGACGGCAAAGATCCGAAGATAGCGAAACGACCCCATGCACCCGTAGGGCCGCAACGGAGTGTAGGACCGCGCAAGCGGTTGAATGGGGGAGGGGCTATCATAGTTTGTCCGTCAAATCATCGAACGGACAGGGGAGGGCGCAGAGCTCCGGCACCCCGGCCAATGACACAGGCCCTCACTGCAGCGACAGGGCCGCAGATCAGCGCTCTCGGTCGTCTTGGTCGCGGTTTCGCTGGCGATCAGCGAGCTGCTGCGCTTCGATAGCCGTAAGCTCGGCGTTGATGTGCTGCGACGGAGGCTCTTGGGCCTTTTGCTGACCTGGCTGCGATTGGCCATCTTGGACCTGTTCCGGCCGCCCCAGAGTCTTGAAATCAGATCGAGCGGTGAACTTCACCTCCTCGTCGTCAGGAGGCATTCGCGCGGGAAGGTCAGCACGATCTACGGCCACAATGCCCTTTTCGGTCACGGGGCTCGCTACTCAACTGTTTTGGTCGAGAACCTGCCCTTTGATCGCTTTGCCGGGGGCGGGCTGTGCGGATGGTGGCTTGAACGATTTCTCGTCAGCACGCTCAAAATCCGACATCGCACGGCCGACCCCGTCCGGTGGTCAGATGAACCTTGTCCTCAAGACTTGCGTCATCGCCACCTCGGATTACTCAAATTGCATAAAATCGTGCAGCCCTTAATAGGCGGTTTTCGCTTAGAAGCTAGCTCGTTGCCAGCCGCTGCAACATCGACGTGAATATGTAGGTACGCGAAGGATACCAGCAGCCTGAAAAACACACGCTCTCCAAAACCTCTCGGGCGGCTCAAACTTGTGAGTCTTGGATCCCATCCTTCGCGGTACGATAACAACTTGTGTTTGGGGGGAGGAGGGCCCTACCAAAGCGGGAAGGCAGTTCATTCGCTCTGGCCAAGCAACTATCGCTTATACGGTGACAAGGCCTGCTTCACCGAAAAGTCCCTACGGATGCCACGTTACGCGTCACCCGCCAACCGTAGTCATATCTTTGCATAGGTGCCGGAACCCGGCCGAACCTGCCGACCAAAAACTTTACAAATGTAAACCTGCTTAGTCACGCCGGATACTGTCATCGTGAAAGGTGGTCAAATACCCGGGCCACCGCTAATGGATACCGGAGTGCGCTCGGCAGCATAGCTCTTTGCTCCACATCTGCTTGTCGCGCAAAGGCTGCGTGACCTGCGGACCGAACGACAACTTGCGCAAGCCAAAGTCGCTATGCTGCTAGGGGTGAAGGAGGCTACCTACGCACGCTACGAAAACGCCTCCTCCTTGATGACCGTCTGACGCCTGCTCCACGTTTTCGAAGTCCTGAACATCACCCCGGAAGAGTTCTTCGATCCTCTCGTCAAAGAACGGCCCCCTCAATCCGAAGGCAACTCACAGGAAGCAGAGAGAAACAAGCTGATGGAAGAAACGGTCGGCCACCTGCAGAAGCTCGACGAAACGGCCTTGAAGATGGTGCATGACCTTGTGCTTGCTATGGAGCCCCGGACGATCGAGAAGCAGAGAGGGAATGGCGCGGCGAAAGCAGCGCCATAACTTGCACTCAATGGGTTGGCTCTGGTTTCCGCCGCGCGACGGCCGCCATTGGCGAATAGCCGGCGCTCATGCGGCGTCCTTCCCCCCCCATCTGGCGAAGACACCGCTCGGATCGATCGGCGCCAGTCCGAGATCCGAGGAAGACAATGAAGAACATCGGAGCTTTCAGCATAGCGCCGCCCCTCCTTAAAGGGCGGGAAAGCGGGAATTCTCGACATGGTTTTGACGGATAAAGGGAAGCCGCAGGAGGCTTAGCATAGCGCCGCGAAGCGGAAGCCGGGACCGACTTCCCCCGCCAAAACCGTTCCGCATCACCAGGCCAAAAGCAATGTCTAACCATCGGATGTGTGCCGGACCTGACTGCATTCAGTGAAGCGTCGGGGCAGGGTCCGACAGGAGCTTCACCGCGTTCTTCACGACCTTGCGAAGCTTTCGCCAATCGGGAAGGTCGCCTTCATTAACGCGTTCCTCGATCGCCGTCAGGATCCAGCCAACGCAGGCGATATCTTCGACAGCGCGGTATTTATCCGAGCGATGGAAGCAAGCGACAATACGAGGCCGTGCGCCTTCGTCGGTTTTGGGGATCTGCGCAACCAGGTCCTGCGCTTCGCGATAAGCATTGACTACTCTCTTACGTTCATCAGGACCGGCTTGCGTGATCATTCCGACAGTCCAAACCAGCGTTTTCGAAAGGTCGACTACTTCGTCTATCATGGCGTGATCATCCTTCCCGTTGCAACGGATTCAGAAGGGTACCATCCTCTTTCTAGACGCGCAAAGAGCAGATCTGCAGCTTTTGATCGCGTCGCCTGACGCCTTCATCTGGGAAAGTCCTGATTTGCCGACGGGCTTGCTCTGCGCTATATTCTTTCCTTAGGAGACCGCAAATGCTCTTGAAGAAGTTTGACGAGAACAAGGAAGCCCTGAAGCAGATCGGCCGCGAAGCGATTTCCGAGAGCCGTCGCTTGGGACTGCCGATCTCCGCTCGTGACCTCCAGAATGAGGCCGAGGATCAGGCAACATTTGAGCAGAGAAAGCGCATTTCTGCCGCCTGAGGTCGTCACTCTTTGTCCCAGCCAACCTGTATCGTTCTTGGCGGTCCCAACGGATCGGGCAAGTCATCGGCGTATGCCAAGCTGCAGCTCGACGGTGCTTGGGTCAACGCTGATGAGATTGCCAAACAGCTCACAGGATCCAGGGATGGCCGGGCAGCCGCCATGGCAGCGGGGAGGGCGGCTCTCATGAAGATCCGTGAGATGATCGAGACCCGGCATTCGCGTCAGCACCCTGAACAGAGGCATCCAACCAGGTCTCATAGGCAGATGGATCCAGAATGACGGGCATTCGCGTATGAATGTGAGCGATGTGGTCGCCGGCTGGCGCTGTGATGATCGTGCAGCTGGTGACGCCTAGCTTGTCGTTATACGCCCATAACCCGGCGAAGGAGAAAGGCTTTCCCTCAGGGAGCTGCAACAGCCATGGGTCTTTTTTTCCATCCTCTTCGCTTGTGGTCCATTCAAAGTAACCATCAGCCGGAATGAGGCAGCGCTTCGACTTGAAAGGCTCTCGGAATGCCCCTGACGTGTCGACTGTCTCAATCCGGGCATTGAACATTGCCGCTTTCGGCAGCTCTTTCGCGAAGAAGGGGACGAGCCACCAGCGCCCGTAGTCAATATCGATGTCGCCGGCTTTGTCCATGTGGGCGAAATAGACGCTCTGTGTTGGCGCGATGTTGTACCGCGGCGGCATATTCGACGAAGGCGGGGCCTCCACGTGTACATTATAAAGGGCGTGGATCTCGGCCCAAGTCATCGTGTTGGTAAACCGACCGCACATTAGCTGCCCCTGTCTCCTGGATCTGAAACTTTCGGCCGCAAGCGCACGCACTAGGAAGCCTTGTGACGACAATTGCGGTGGTGGACTAAAGTTTCAACGGCAGGGCGTTCTTACCCTGAGCAATAAACGAAACCTGATCAGGGTCGGAGGAGAGTGGGGCAGGGGCACGCTCAAGCACAAAACGCCCAACTCTCCTTATATCGTTCTTTTACATCAATAGCTTAGCAAAAATCAGATAGGCCAAATTATGGAACTTTGGTGCCAATGCTATCTAGTCAGTCGATCAGCCAGGAAACCAACCCTTAAACGAGGGAGTGCTTTGTCATCCCATTGATTGCGAGGCGAGCGCGAACAGCGCGCCTTTGTCGTCACCGACGGTTCCGTAATCGACACCTTCGCCGAGCGTCATGGTCGTCACGGTATCAAAGACCGGCAGGCCGCAGTCCTGGATAAAGCTTGCGAAGGGACCGGTGCCGAAATGGGTATCGACGCGCAGGAAACGACCGGTATGGGCGTCCACATGCGGTCGGGCCACGGCGATCGCCTCGTCCACCGACAAGGCTCCGATCGGACCCAGGACGTGGCCCCGTCCGAAGGCGCGGCTCATGGAATAGGCCACCAACGCCTCGCCGCGAAACAGTCCGTAGCAGAGCGAACTCTCGAACAGGCTGGCAAGATGGACCGGACGAGGAACGGCAAAGGCCGGTGCGTCGAATGCGATCACCGCATCAAGGTCACTTGCCCGGAGCCGTCGAAGGTCGCATCCGGCAGGCAGTTCGTGGGCCGGACCCGGCTTGCGGGCTTTCCCCTGGCACTGAAAAACGGTTCGCTGCTGCACGAAATCCAGCGAACGATAGAGGCGGCGCGCGGCGCGCGTTGCATTCAACCGGAAACTCGTGCCGGGACACTCGGACAAGATACGCTGCATCAGCCATTTTGCCGCCCCGTTCGTCTGCAGCCGCGGCGACGTGATCAGCATGCCAAGCGTTGCAAAGGTCTCGCCGTGCGGGAACCACATGGCCGCCCCCAGAACACGATCGATGTCGTCCAGAGCCACGAAACCGTGTCCAAGGTCTCGCAGAGCCTGCCAGTCCTCTGCTCGGTGCGGCCAGCCGACCGCGATGGACAAAGCATGCAACTGCTCCAGGTCGACATCGGCCACGTCGGCGAAATGCACCTGAAATGCATCGACATGCAATTTTTCCGGCACTTTCAAATCCATCGTTCGCCTTTCCTGTGCTCCATGGCCTATCTGCCCATCGCCCGCACAACGACCTCGCGTCCGAGCATCTTAGCCATCCCTTGCAGAACATTCCGCTTCTACGGCCCGCTCCGGCACAAGAATTGATCGTATGGCGGTCGCTTTCGGCAGCCATTCATGCCGTTCGCACTTAATCTTGCAAGTCGAACCAATACCAGGCACCGAACTCGGTGCCAAAATCCGCATGAGGACAGCGCGATGAATGCCACCGAGATCCTGAAGGCGCTGGTAGGCTTCCCGTCGGTCGTCGGCACGTCCAATGACGCGATCGTCGAGTGGATCAGATCCTATCTCGAAGGCTTCGGCATCCTCGCCCATGTTCTTCCCGGACCGGAGGGTGACAGGGCCAATCTCTTCGCCTCCATCGGCCCATCGGACAAAGCCGGCTATATCCTGTCCGGTCATATGGACGTGGTCCCCGCGCAGGAGACGACCTGGACGGGCGACCCCTTTGTCCTGCGCATCGACGGAGAACGGCTCTATGGCCGCGGCACCACCGACATGAAGGGGTTTCTCGCCGCTGTGCTGGCATCCGTTCCCGCGCTTGTCGCATTGCCCCTCATCCGGCCTATCCATCTCGCATTTTCTTATGACGAAGAGGCCGGTTGTCGCGGGGTGCCACATCTCCTTTCTCGATTGCCCAAATTGTGTGTGCCGCCGCTGGGCGCGGTGATCGGCGAACCCAGCGGCATGCGGCCAATTCTTGCGCACAAGGGCAAGGCGGCGGCCCGGATCGTACTGCGGGGCAGATCTGGTCACTCCTCCCGACCAGATCTCGGCGTGAATGCCGTCCATGCCATGGCACCGGTGTTACAAGCGACTGTGTCGGCGGCACACGCTCTTGCAAACGGCCCTTTCGACCCGATTTTCGACCCACCCTATTCTTCGTTGCAGGCCGGCTTGATCCAGGGTGGGCAGGCGCTCAACATTATTGCCGATCACTGCACGCTGGACATCGAAACGCGCGCGATCTCCGGGATCGATCCCGCCACCCTCCTTGAGCCCATCCGCATGGTCGCAGAAGCACTACGCACATCCGGCATTGGTGTCGAATGGGAGGAACTGAGCGCCTATCCTGCCCTTTCCTTGGCGCGCCACACCGATCTTGCCAATCTTCTGGCGGAACTCACCGACCAGGAGCCGCTCGCCGCCGTCAGCTATGGGACGGAAGCAGGACTGTTCCAGGCAGCAGGCGTAGACGCGATCATCTGCGGTCCAGGCGACATCAGCCGCGCTCACAAGCCGGACGAATTCATCCTCACACGCGAGCTTTCCGCTTGCCAATCAATGATCGAGGCGCTCGGCAAGCGCTGCTGTGCCCAGATTCCCCACAGAATGGACCCTTGCCCATGACGTTCCTATTTCACTCTGACGCCCACCGTGGCGCCATCTTCCAGGAAGCCTTTGCGCGGGATTTGCCGGATGTGCCTTTTTCCACGGACCCCGAGACAGTTGACCCTGACTCCGTGCGTTACCTGATCACCTGGACCGTTCCGGAAAACCTGCCGCGCTACCGCAATCTCGAAGTGCTGTTTTCCATCGGCGCCGGCGTCGACCAGTTCCGCATCGCCGATGTACCCCCTGACGTCAAGGTTGTGCGCATGGTGGAGGAAGGCATCATTCGCATGATGCAGGAATACGTGACGCTTGCCGTGCTCGCGCTGCACCGCGACCTGCCGGCCTATCTGAACCATCAGCGAGCCGGGCTTTGGCAAGGCATTGCCCCGGTGCAGGCGCCTGAGCGACGCGTCAGCGTCCTTGGCCTTGGCATGCTCGGGCAGGCGGTGCTCGAGCGACTGAAACCCTTCGGTTTCCAACTCTCGGGCTGGAGCCGGTCGCCACGCGAGATTGAGGGCGTAACGTGTCATACCGCAGACGGCGGCCTGACACGGATGCTGTCTCAAACCGACATTCTCATCTGCCTGCTTCCGCTAACGGTCGAAACGCGCGGTTTGCTCAATGCGCATCTCTTCAGCCATCTGCCACGTGGAGCTAGCCTCGTTCACACGGGCCGGGGACCACAGCTCAACCATGACGAACTCATCTCAGCCCTCGACAGCGGCCATCTTTCCGGCGCTGTCGTCGATGTCACCTATCCAGAACCACTTCCATCGGACCATATCTTCTGGAGCCATCCCCGTATTCTGCTGACACCGCATGTGGCGAGTGTCACGCAGCCCCGTTCCGCAGCGAAAGCCGTCATCGACAACATCAAACGCCTGCGCTCCGGTCTCGATCCGACAGGTCTTGTAGACCGCCGTCGCGGATACTGACTTGTACAACCCGAAAGGAAAATCCATGTCGCTTCTAAAAACCATCGACCCGACCCCATCCTTTGCTCCGCGCGAATCCACGCCTTCCCCGGAACGGCTGATCTCCGGAAGTCCGACCTTCAAGACCTGGGCGCAGGATAGTGCCCGCAACGAGACCATCCACACGGGTGTATGGGAAGCAACGCCGGGACTGACCCATTCGATCAAGGGCGAGACCTTCGAATTCTGCCATATCCTTTCGGGCCTGGTGGAAATCACGCCGGAAGGCGGTGAGCCGGTAACCTACAAGGCCGGTGACAGTTTCGTCATGAAGCCCGGGTTCGTGGGCACATGGCGGACCATCGAGACAGTCCGCAAGGTCTACGTAACCGCTTGAAGGCGGAAGGCAGCGGCTTTCAAGATCCCGCAGCTGCAGCAACAAAGCACCGAAGATTAAGCTGCGCGGCGGCCCCAAAACAGGGTTTTCGTCCGCCGCCCCTGCCGTGATAGGGGCAAGCTACTCGGACCAATCCGGTAGCCTCCCAAAATAGCGATCCGAGGTAATCCTGATGACTCTGAGTTTCGATCCAGACAGTCTGTCCCTGCCGAGCGGGCATTTCATCGGAGAAAGCCTCATTACGGCCGATGGCGTCATCCCGATGCATCGACCTTCCGATGGCAAGGCATATGCTCTTTGCCCCCGAGCCGACGCCGATATGGTTGACCGTGCGGTCGAGACCGCCAAGACCGCACTCAAGAGAAGCAATTGGGGAGGGGTTCGTCCGCGCGAACGGCTGAACGTGATGCACAGGTGGGCCGATCTGATTGAGACGGAAGCGGTCACGCTGGCCAGACTGGAGGCGCTTTCATCGACCCGGCCAGTCGGCCATCTGATTGAAGGCGACATCGCCATCTCGACCGAGCAAATCCGCTTCTTCGCTGAATTCGCCGACAAGGAAGGCAGCGACCTGGTGCCGACCGATGACGGCAATCTCGGAATGATCATGACCGAACCCTATGGCGTAGTCGGCGCCATTACGCCCTGGAACTTTCCCATCTCCATGGCTGCGTGGAAACTCGGACCAGCGCTCGCCGCAGGCAATGCCGTGGTGCTGAAACCATCCGAAATGACACCGTTTTCCGCCGTCTATCTCGCGGAACTTGCTGTTCGCGCCGGTATGCCAGCCGGGTTGATCAATGTTGTCCTGGGGGATGGGCCATTGACCGGCAATGCCATCACCGGCCATCCCGACATCGCCAAGGTCAGTTTCACCGGTTCCTCGCGCGCAGGCTCGGCAATCATGGAGAATGTCGCCCGCACGGGCATAAAGCCGATGACCTTGGAGCTTGGTGGAAAAAGTCCTCAACTCGTTTTTGCAGATGCCGATCTCGACAAGGCGGCAGCCGCGATCACCACCAGCATCATCAGCAATGCCGGACAGGCCTGCGTTGCCGGATCGCGCCTCATCGTCGAAGAGAGTGTCGCAGCGCCACTTGTCGACGCAATTCTTCGCCACATGAATACTGTTCGACCCATGCCAACCTGGGATGCGGCGGCGCAGTATTCTCCGATCATTTCAGATCAGCAGCGCCAGCGTATTCATTCGATCATCTGCGCGTCTGTTGCCGCCGGCGCCGAATGTCTTACAGGTGGTCTGCCGATGGATGCCCCGGGTTACTTCTATGCCCCGACGTTGATTGCCGGCGTCGACGAAAAATCGGCAGCCGTGACCCAGGAGATCTTCGGCCCTGTCCTGACACTTCAGACCTTTCGTGACGAAGAAGAAGCTCTGTCGCTAGCTGCGCACCCCACCTATGGACTTGCCGCCGGCCTTTTCACCCGCGACCTTTCTCGTGCAATCCGTATCACTCGGAAACTTCAGGCTGGGACCATCTGGGTCAACCGCTATGGCCGTTCACGCGATCATATCCTTCCAACCGGCGGCTACAAGCAATCAGGTATCGGCAAGGATCTGGGTCGCGAAGCCTTCCATGCCAATCGCAAGAGCAAGAGCGTCTTGATCAGACTTTGAGGATATAACCACCATGAAAACCCACAGCATTGCTCTTATTCCCGGTGATGGCATCGGACGCGATGTCACCGCCGCTGCGTGGTCGGTACTGCAGAAAGCTGCCAATTCGCTCGGTTTTGCGCTCGATTGCACCGAATTTCCCTGGTCCTGCGCCTTCTACAAGGAAACGGGCGCGATGATGCCGCAGGATGGCATCGAAACACTACGTCGCTTCGATGCCATCCTGCTTGGTGCTGTCGGCTGGCCACAGGAAGTGCCGGACGCGGTTTCTCTGCACGGTCTTCTGCTGCCGATCCGCAAGAGCTTCGTACAATACGCCAATATTCGTCCGCATCGGTTGTTACCAGGCGTGCAGGGTCCGCTGAAGGCAGATGCCTTCGACATCCTCTGCATCCGTGAAAACACTGAGGGTGAATACTCTGGCGCCGGTGGCCGCATCCATCAGGGTACAGCCGATGAAGTGGCGGTCGAAACCTCGATCTTCACTCGTATCGGTGTCGAACGCATCCTGCGTTTCGCTTTCGAACAAGCCCGCACACGCCGCGGGAGACTCGCCTCGGTGACCAAATCGAACGCGCAGAAATACTCTATGGTATTCTGGGACGAAGTGACCCGGCAGCTGGCCGCCGAATTTCCTGACATCGAGGTCACCAGCTACCACATCGACGCGATGGCGGCACGCATGGTAATGGCGCCAGAAAGCCTTGATGTCGTCGTCGCCTCCAATCTTTTCGGCGACATTCTCACCGATCTAGGCGCAGCCATTCAGGGTGGACTTGGATTTGCAGCCTCGGCGAACATCAATCCAGACAAGAGCGCGCCCTCGATGTTCGAGCCGGTACATGGCTCGGCACCTGATATCGCCCATCTCGGTATCGCCAATCCGATCGCCACCATTTGGTCCGGCGCGATGATGCTGGACCATCTGGGGGAAACGGAAGCTGCAGCGGCCATCATGTCAGCCGTAGAACGCACGACAGCAAGCGAGATCGGCACCATTCCCGGCAAGGACCGGACAGAGGCAATCACCGCAGCGATCCTTGCGGCTCTATGATTAGCGACAGGACAGAGAAATGCAGAACCTAAGAGAACCAGGCCTTTTCCGGCAAAACGCGTTGATCGGCGGCCAGTGGATGTTGGCGGCATCCGGCCGGAGTATCGATGTGATTGATCCTGCCGCCCAATCCGTAGTCGGCACCGTGCCGGACATGGGAGCGACAGAAACGCGGATGGCGATCGAGGCGGCCGCTAGCGCCTACGGCCCCTGGAGGAAGAAGACTCACGCAGAGCGGGCCGCACTGCTCGAAGCCTGGCAAGCGCTGATGCTCGAACATATCGAGGATCTCGCGCTGATACTGACAATCGAACAGGGCAAGCCGCTGGACGAAGCGCGCGGTGAAATTCGCTACGGTGCCTCCTTCGTCAAATGGTTCGCCGAGGAAGCCCGGCGCATCGAGGGGCAGACCATTCCCTCCCCCACACCAGATCGACGGATCGTCGTCCTGAAGGAACCGGTCGGTGTCTGCGGCATCATCACACCCTGGAATTTTCCGAACGCAATGATCACCCGCAAGGTCGCTCCTGCCCTTGCCGCTGGCTGCACCATTGTCATCAAGCCGTCCGAATTCACGCCCTATTCGGCCCTTGCAATCGGCTGGCTTGCGGAGAAAGCAGGTATTCCCGCAGGCGTTATCAACATCGTTACCGGGATGCCGGCCGACATCGGCAACGAGATCATGGCGAACGAGACGGTACGCAAGATTTCGTTCACGGGTTCGACCCGTGTCGGTTCCCTGCTGATGCGCGGCGCGGCCGATAGCGTCAAGCGCCTGTCGCTCGAACTCGGTGGCAATGCGCCGTTCATCGTCTTCGACGACGCGGATCTCGATCTTGCTGTCGAAGGCGCTATCGCGTCAAAGTTTCGCAATGGCGGCCAGACCTGCGTTTGCGCCAACCGTCTGCTCGTGCAAGCCGGGGTCTATGATGCCTTCGCTGAAAAACTCAGCAGCCGCGTCAATGCCATGAAGGTCGGACCCGGTACCGAACCCGGTATTTCGATCGGGCCGATGATCAACGAGGCCGCCATCGCCAAGATCAACCGCCACGTTGACGACGCGCTTGCCAAGGGTGCCAAGATTGTCACCACCCGCACGAACATGCCGGGCGGTGCACAATATGCCGCGCCAATGGTGCTCACGGGCGCCACGACAGACATGCAGCTTGCCAACGAGGAGACTTTTGGGCCCGTGGCGCCGCTCTTCCGCTTCGAAACCGAAGAGGAAGCCCTCGCGATCGCAAACGGCACTCCCTATGGGCTTGCAGCCTATTTTTATACGGAAAGCCTGAAACGCGCGTGGCGCGTTGGCGAGGCGCTGGAATTCGGTATGGTCGGCCTCAACACCGGTGCCATCTCGACAGAAGTCGCACCGTTTGGCGGCGTCAAACAGTCTGGTCTCGGCCGTGAAGGTTCGAGGGCTGGTATCGAGGAGTATCTGGAAGTGAAATCCTTCCACATCGGCGGGCTGAGTTGAGCCTTTCCTGGTCTGCGCGAACGCGAAAGGGGAAGCGCCAAGGCAACTCCCTTTTTGCTCGACACACCCAGACCGGTCCATGCGTCACTGAAACCGGTCGAGTGCCTTGTAATAGAGCCCGACAAGAGGCAGGAACCAAGGCTTGCCGAAATGCCCCGGAACCGCTGGCCAATCAAGGCCTTTGAGCGGATTTTTGTCCGGCCGCCCGAGCATGGCATCGGCCAATGTGATGCCCAGATGGGTGGAAAGTTGCGCGCCATGCCCAGAATAGCCCATCGCGTACCAGATGCCGTCTTGATAGCCCGCGCGCGGGAAGCGGTCGCTGGTCATATCAACCAACCCGCCCCAGCAATAATCGATCTCGACATGCGCGAGCTGCGGGAAGATGCGCACAAGACTGTCGCGCAGGATCGCTCCGCTTTTGGCGTCTGATCGCTGATCGGAAGTCGCCGAAAATCGCGCCCTGCCCCCGAAGATCAAACGGTTGTCCGGAGCAAGTCGCCAGTAATTGCCGATATTCATCGAATTCACGCAGGTACGGTTGCCGGGCATGGTAGCCGCAACTTCAGCATCCGTCAGCGGCCTAGTGGCGATGATGAAGCTTCCGACCGGGATGATGCGGCGGCGGAAATAACCGAAATTAGAGGTGGTGTATGCGCCGGTTGCGACCAGAACCTGATCTGCCGTCACAATGCCCCTCGCGGTCTTCAGCACATGTCGGCCCTTGGCCTGGCCATGCTCCTTGACCGCAGCCTTTTCGGCAATAACCGCACCACTACGATTTGCCGCCCCAGCGAGACCGGTGACATAACGCCCCATATGCATCATCGCGCTCTTCTTCGACAGCATGGCTCCGTGGAAGGGCGACCCTACTTCCTCTCTGAGGTCGGCGGGTAAAAGCAACGCCGTATCCGCATCCACCTCAGCATGTACCGCTTCGAAATTCTTCGAGATACTTTCGAAATGCTGTGGTTTGGAGGCAAGCTTCAGCTTGCCGGCCCGGCGAAAGCTGCACTCGATGCCTTCTTCGGTGATGATTGTCTGCAGCGTGTCGATCGAAGCGTCGAGGGCTTGGTAGAGCGCGATGGCGCGCTCCTTGCCGATCTCAGCCTTCGCCGCGAGGTAGCTATGCGCCAGACCGTTATTGAGATGGCCGCCGTTTCGCCCCGAGGCACCGGAGCCGACGGTGTCCGCCTCCAGCACGATCACCTTCGTCCCGGCCTTTGCAAGCTGCCGCGCCGCGCCAAGCCCGGTAAAGCCTGCACCAATCACGGCGACGTCATAGTGCCCCTCGATCGGTCCTTCGACTGCGCCATTGAAGGCCGATGCCGTATCGTGCCAGTAGGACAGGTATTTCATGGGTCTCGTCTTTCCTTAGAGCCCAACGACGCCAGGCAGGCCGGAGATGTCGGAGATCTCGACATAACCATAATAGGGATTGGCTGGCTCATGGCCGCGATTGACCCAAACCTTGTTCTTGATCCCAAGATCATGGGCAGACATCAGGTCGTAGCGGAAGGAGGATGAGCAATGGAGGATGTCCTGCGGCCCGCAGCCGAGCATGTCGAACATGTATTCGAATGCCTGGAAACGCGGCTTGTAGGCATTTGCCTGTTCCGCAGTGTAGACGGCATGAAAGGGCGCGCCAAGTTTTTCGACATTGGACGTGATCTGCGCATTCATCGCATTGGAAAGAATGACTAAAGGAATTTCCTTTGCGACCTTGGCGAGCCCGGCCGGCACATCCGCATGCGGCCCCCATGTTGGCACCCGCTCGTAGACTAGCCGGGCATCCTCGTCCTTGAAGGCAACCCCGTTGCGCTTGCACGCACGCTCCAATGCATTGTGAACCACGTCGGCATAGGGCTTCCAGTCGCCAAGGATCTCGTCCAGCCGGTAGGCGGCGAAGTTCTTGATGAAATCCAGCATCTTCGGCTCATCAAGGTGCATACCGTAGAGGTCGCGTGCGGCTTCCGCCATCTGGAAATTGGTCAATGTGCCGTAGCAGTCGAAGGTGATGAATTTCGGGCGAAAGGTTGTCATGCGCGTCGTCCTCGATAGGCCGGGCCGTGGAGCCGGTTGCTGATGGTCAGATCATAGGTCGGTCACCGGCGAGCGCGTCGACTGAATTGCCGGATTTGAAAGCAGAAAGTTCCGTATCTCCAGGCCGGAATGGCATTTGGTTGGGCATGGAGCTCATGATCGCGTTCACAAAACCTCTTCCGGCAACGCCTATCGCCAGGTCGCAGCATAAGATGCGGCGCCGACGTCCTCCTACGGCTGAAGATATCGCCGCCGGTGCCGCCTTCAGACAATCTACCGGCCTGTTGAAGGCAACACTCATATTCAGAAATGAAGGTACGCCACCATGCAGAATATCGACATTGTCATCACACCCATGGGGCTAGAGCATCTTGATGATGCCGTCCGGCTGTCGCATCAGTCCAACTGGCCGCATCGGCCGGAGGACTGGCAACTGGCCCTGGACTTGAGCGAGGGCTTCGTCGCGGTCACGGGCTCCGGGGATGTTGTCGGCACAATTCTGATGACACCCTATGGCAAAGACTGCGCGACCATCAACATGGTGATCGTAGACGAAAGCATGCGTGGACGAGGGCTTGGACGAAGGCTCATGGCAGCCGCCATGACGCTTGCCGGCGATCGACCACTACGCCTTATCGCCACAGCCGAGGGTTTGCCACTTTATGAAAGGCTTGGCTTTCGCGAAATGGGAGCGATTGTCCAGCATCAGGGAGTTGCGGTTAATATTGCTGCACCCACGAACACCGAAGTCGCGACCGCTGATGACCTTCCAACCATCCTCGCCCTCGACAGAGCGGCGTATGGCGCCGACCGAGGCGATCTCATTCGACGGCTTGCCGAGATCGGCGAATATGCCGTGGTCAGCCGCGAGGGGAAGGCAAAAGCATTCGCCGCCATTCGCCCGTTCGGAAGAGGAGAGGTCATAGGCCCGGTTGTTGCCCCGGATCTTGATGATGCCAAAGCCCTCGTCTCACACTTCATAAGCCGTCGAAACGGCACCTTCCTGCGTGTCGACACCGGTGCCGGAACCGGTCTTGCCCCCTGGCTCCAAGATCACGGTCTTGTCCATGTCGGCGGCGGGATCATCATGGCCCGGCCTGTCATCACCCTGTCCGTCGCCTCGACGGTTACCACCTTTGCCCTTGCCAATCAGGCCCTTGGCTGATCCGGAGATGAAAATGTTCAACAATTCCCTCGTCGAGCTTGATCGTGCTCACCTGGTCCATCCAGTCGCCTCCTATCGAGGTCATGAGCAGCAAGGTGTTCGCGTGCTGGCTAGCGCCAAGGGAGCAATGGTGACTGACGCCTCCGGGCATCAATTGGTCGACGGGTTCGCGGGGTTGTGGTGCGTCAATGCAGGCTATGGCCATGATTCAATCGTCGAGGCGGCGTCGCGCCAGATGCGGGAACTGCCCTATGCGACAGCGTATTTCGGTCTGGGATCCGAGCCGGCAATCCGCCTTGCATCCGAGCTGGCAGACCGTGCGCCGGGGGACCTGAACCACATCTACTTCACCCTCGGAGGCTCAGATGCTGTCGATAGTACGATCCGCTTCATCCGCTACTACTGGATCGCCAAGGGCCAACCCCAACGCGACCAGTTCATCTCGATTGAACAAGGCTATCATGGCTCGTCGACGGTCGGTGCCGGCCTGACGGCATTGCCGAACTTTCACGCAGGCTTTGGCATCCCGTTCGACTGGCAGCACAAAATTCCATCACCCTATCCTTACCGCAACCCGGTCGGGGAGGACGCAACATCAATCATCGAGGCATCACTTGCCCACCTGCGCGCCAAGGTCGAGGCAGTTGGTCGTGACCGGGTAGCAGCATTCTATGCAGAGCCGATCCAAGGCTCCGGCGGCGTGATCGTCCCTCCGAAGGGATGGATCAAGGCCATCCGGGATCTCTGTCACGAACTCGATATCCTCTTCGTGGCTGACGAGGTCATAACCGGCTTTGGTCGCACGGGCCCTCTATTCGCCTGCTCGGAAGATGAGATCGTTCCGGATTTCATGACGACCGCCAAGGGGCTCACCTCAGGCTATGTACCCATGGGTGCAGTATTTATGGCGGACCATGTCTATCAGGTGATTGCCGATGGCGCCGGCACATCCGCAGTCGGTCACGGCTACACCTATTCGGCGCATCCCGTCAGCGCTGCCGTGGGCCTCGAAGTGCTCAGGCTTTACGAGGGCGGCTTGCTCGAAAACGGAGTAAAAGCTGGCGCGCGGCTGATGGCCGGGCTTGAGGCGCTCCGCGATCATCCTCTGGTCGGCGATGTTCGGGGCCGGGGCATGTTGGCGGCAATCGAACTGGTATCCAGCAAGACGGCGAAAACACCTCTGCCCGCAGAAGCACAGGCTTCGCGTCGCCTATTTGACCGTGCCTGGAGCAACGGGCTCGTCATTCGCGCATTCGCCAATGGTGTGTTGGGATATGCTCCTCCGCTCTGCTGCACCGATGAGGACATCGACGCCATTCTCGAACGAACAGCCAAGACGCTCGACCAGACGCTGGAGGATCCGGACGTCCGCCGATCATTGAAGGAATAAGGCCGTGTTAAGTCGATCCTTCCGAAATATCGCGCAAGGCGTCATTTTAGAATTTTGTGCCGCGGCATGCCGAAGATTCGGCTTCAACGACCCGAAGGACGTGCCAAACTCGCAGAAAGCAAAGGCCTACATCCCTGAAATTTGAGGGTCTTGCCAGCATGGCCCGGTCGCTCGGGATCAAGAACAGCATAATCTTTCGTCAGGCGCGCCCAACCGGTGTCCTATGCGTTCGAAACTGGGGATATGAAATTGAGTAAATCGCTGCCTGAATTCAAATACATGAGTTTCGACGTCGTCGGAACGCTAATCGATTTCGAAGGCGGGCTGACGTCCTGCCTTAGCGAAATCGCGGCGGAAGCAGGTGTCACGATTGATGGTGAGGAAGCACTTCGCCTCTATCGATCGGCTCGCTATGCCAAGGATGCCGATCTGTTTCCGGACGACCTCGTTCGTGTCTATCTGGCCATTGCCCCGGCACTCGGCTTGCCGGTCGATAAAGCCTTAGGCGAACGCTTGCGCGATTCCGCCAAGGCGTGGAAGGCCTTTCCGGATAGCGCCGAGGCCATGGCACGACTGGCGCGCAACTATCGCCTCATTGCCATGACCAATGCCCGTCGTTGGGCGTTCGATCATTTTTCTGCCGAGCTCGGACATCCCTTTCATGCCGCCTTTACGGCGGACGATACGGGTACTGAAAAGCCGGACCCTGCCTTCTTTCACAAGGTCTTCGAGTTCGTGGCCGATGAAGGCGCAGACAAGAATGACATCCTGCATGTAGCGCAGAGCCAGTATCATGACATCGGTGTCTCGCGGGACCTGGGCATGACGAATTGCTGGATCGAACGGCGCCATGCGGTGAACGGCTATGGCGGCACGATCGAGCCAGCGAAGTTCACCAAACCCGACTATCACTTCACCTCCATGGCCGGCCTTGCCGATGCTGCAGCTGCCGCACGGAGCTGACAAACCTTCAACGCAACGACGAGCAAAGCCTGCTTCAAGACGGGCGGCCCGATAACCAGACGAAAAAAGGGGAATGAAATGACCGACAAATCTCTCAATTGGACTTCGTCAGACGACGCGATGGTGGAAAGCGCCATTCGCCGCGGCGCCACGCGTCGCGAGCTTCTCCACATGCTCATGGCAGGCGGCGTTGCCATGACGGCCGGAGCTACAATTCTCGGACGCGCCACCAGCGCCCTTGCCGCAACACCCAAGTCGGGCGGACATCTCAAGGCTGCAGGCTGGTCAGCATCGACGGCTGACACGCTCGACCCGGCCAAGGCCTCGCTGTCGACGGACTATGTCCGCTGTTGCGCACTCTACAACCGACTGACTTTCCTCGATAAGAGTGGCGTAACGCGAATGGAGCTTGCCGAGCGCGTGGAGAGTTCGGATGCGAAGGTCTGGACGGTCAAGCTGCGCTCTGGCGTCACCTTCCATGATGGCAAGACCCTATCGTCTCAGGATGTCGTCTTCTCTTTGATGCGGCACTTGAACCCGGATGTTGGCTCCAAGGTCAATTCGATCGCAAAGCAGATCACCAGCGTCAGGGCTATCGACCCGCTGACTGCAGAGATAACCCTAGCAAACCCCAATGCCGACCTGCCGACCATACTGGCGATGCATCATTTCATGATCGTCCAGGACGGCACGACGGATTTTTCCAAGGGCATCGGCACAGGCGCCTTCAAGCTCGAGAGTTTCGAACCGGGGGTCAAGTCTGTCGCCGTCAAGAACCCGAACTACTTCAAGTCCGGGGGTGCACACATCGATTCCTTCGAGTATTTTGCCATCAGCGACGACAATGCGCGCGTCAATGCGCTGCTTTCAGGCGACATTCAACTGGCGGCATCCATCAAACCTCGTTCCATGAAGCTGGTCGAAAGCCAGCCGGGATTCGCCCTGTCGCAGACTACGTCCGGGAACTACACCAATCTCAACATGCGCCTGGATATGGAGCCGGGCAGCAAGGCCGATTTCGTGGCCGGTATGAAAAACCTGATCAATCGTGAGCAGATCCAGAAATCGGTCATGCGCGGCCTTGCCGAGCTCGCCAACGACCAGCCTGTTTCCCCCGCAAGCATCTATTACAATGCCGAGCTGAAGCCGAAAGCCTTCGATCCCGAAAAGGCTAAGTTCCACTTCCAGAAGGCAGGACTGGTCGGCCAGTCCATTCCGGTTATTGCGTCCGATGCCGCAACGTCGTCGGTTGACATGGCCACACTGGTTCAGCAGGCAGGCGCTGAAATCGGTATGAAGTTCGATGTGCAACGCGTACCTTCCGATGGATATTGGTCGAATTACTGGCTGAAGGCGCCCGTGCATTTCGGCAATATCAACCCGCGCCCGACGCCCGACATCCTGTTCTCACTGCTCTATTCGTCCGATGCACCGTGGAACGAGAGCAAGTTCAAGTCGACGAAATTCGACGGAATGCTGGTCGAGGCGCGTGGTCTTCTTGATCAGGCGAAGCGCAAGGCGATCTATGATGAAATGCAGGTCATGATCTCAGAGCAAGCCGGAACCGTCATCCCTGTCTTCCTGTCCAATGTGGATGCTCTGTCGGCAAAGCTGAAGGGCCTTGAAGCCAACCCGCTGGGTGGACAAATGGGGTATGCGTTCGCCGAATATGTCTGGCTGGATGCCTAACAAGCAGCGGACGACGAGGTGTCACCGTATCGCCTTGTCGTCCCTTTTTGGCGGGATCAACATTTCATCGTTGATACTCGATCCGCCTTAATTTCGCTGCGCGGCTTTGTCCATCATCTTGAAACTCTGTTTAGCAGGGGCCCACACTTGAGCAGATACGTACTCGATCTAATCGCAGTTCGGCTTCTGATCGCTGCCCTGACACTCCTGATCGTGTCTTTCGCAGTGTTCTTCGCAACGGCTATGCTGCCGGGCGATACGGCGACAATTCTTCTCGGTCAGGCAGCTACTCCGGAAGCCATCGCCGGACTCCGCAGCGCCATGCATCTTGATGACCCCGCCTATTTACGGTTTCTACGTTGGCTTGGCGGGCTGGCATCGGGTGATCTTGGGACGTCCTACGTCAACAATGTCCCTGTAGCCCAACTGATCGGTGGCCGCTTCGTCAACACCATGAGACTGGCCGGCATCACCGCGATGTTTGCCGTGCCGCTTGCGTTGACGCTTGGCATTACCGCGGCGATGTTCCGCGGATCGCTCTATGACCGTTCAGTGACCATTCTTACGATCGGCGTCATCTCCATCCCTGAATTCATGGTCGCGACGGCAGCGGTGCTCGTGTTCTCGGTCTATCTCAAATGGCTGCCAGCGCTGTCTTTCGCCAATGACGTCACCTCGGTTTGGCAATTGCTCAAAGTCTACGCCATGCCGGTCATTAGTCTGACGTTCGTGGTCGCGGCACAGATGATCAGAATGACCCGCGCGGCCGTCATCGATACTCTCAGTACACCCTATGTCGAGACAGCCTTACTCAAGGGAGCCTCACGCCCCCGCATTATTTTGCGCCACGCCTTGCCGAACGCGGTTGGCCCCATCGTCAATGCCATCGCCCTATCACTATCCTACCTCGTGGGCGGAGTGATCATCGTCGAGACAATCTTCAATTATCCAGGCATCGCAAAGCTGATGGTCGATGGGGTGGCAACGCGCGATTTACCCCTCATCCAGTCCTGCGCCATGATCTTCTGCGTCGGTTATCTTAGCCTGATTACACTCGCAGATATCGTTGCCATTCTTGCCAACCCGAGGCTGCGTTGATCATGAACCCATCCATTCCGCTTTTACAAAAGTTCGGCTACCGCTTCAGCTGGGTCGGCATGATTGGACTTACTGTCATCGTCTTCTGGGGAATCATGGCACTCATCGCGCCGCATATCATTCCTCATCCGGTCGGCGAGATCGTTGACGAGGACTATTTCGGAGCGATGAGCAGCAGGTTCTGGCTTGGCTCGGACTATCTTGGCCGCGACATGCTTTCGCGGGTTCTCATGGGCGCCCGTTACACGGTTGGCATCTCGCTTGCGGCCGTTTCCATCGCATGCTTCTCAGGCGTCGTGCTCGGCATGACGGCGGCGGTCATTGGCGGATGGTTTGATGCAGCACTGAGCCGGTTTCTCGACGCAATGAACTCCATCCCGGGCAAGCTTTCGGGCTTGGTTGTTGTCGCAGCCGTTGGCTCGTCGATCACCGTTCTTATCGTCACACTCGCTGTCATCTACACGCCTGGCGCCTATCGCTTCGCCCGCGCGCTCGCCGTCAACATCAACACCATGGATTACATCACGGTGGCGCGCACGCGCGGCGAAGGCATATTCTACATCATCGGCTCGGAGATCCTGCCCAACATCATAGGCCCTGTACTCGCGGATTTCGGCCTTCGCTTTGTCTTCATCGTGTTGCTGTTGTCGGGCCTGTCGTTCCTGGGCCTCGGCGTGCAGCCTCCTTTTGCCGACTGGGGCGCCCTCGTGCATGAAAATGTCGGCGGGCTTCCTTTCGGCGCCCCTGCGGTGATTGTCCCCTCACTGGCGATCGCGAGCCTGACGATCAGCGTCAATCTTCTGATCGACAACCTGCCGAAGAAAATTCGCGACCGGAGCGCCTGAATGGAAAACCTTGTCGAAATACGTGATCTCAAAGTCGAGGCGACAACCGACAGCGGCCGCTGCGTCGATATCATAAAGGGTGTGAGCCTGGACATTGCCGCGGGAGAGATCGTGGCGTTGATCGGTGAAAGCGGGTCGGGCAAGACGACCATTGCCCTTACACTGATGGGCTATACCCGGTCGGGGTGTCGCATTTCCGGAGGTAGTGTCCGGATCGCTGGGAAGGACATGGTAACGTTCAGCGAACGCGAACGTGCCGGCATCCGTGGTACAAAGGTCGCCTATGTCCCCCAGTCGGCTGCGGCGGCGTTCAACCCGGCAAAACGTATTATCGACCAGGTTATCGAAGTCACTCGTATCCACGAGTTAATGCCGGTAGAGCAAGCGAAAGAAAAGGCGATTGAACTGTTCCGGGCTCTATCGCTACCCGATCCAGACACGATAGGGAAACGCTATCCCCACCAAGTGTCCGGGGGCCAGTTGCAGCGCCTTTCGGCCGCAATGGCGCTCATTGGCGCTCCGAAGCTCGTCATCTTCGATGAGCCGACCACTGCCCTTGATGTCACCACTCAGATCGAAGTGCTGCGTGCATTCAAGTCGGTGATGAAGGCGGGCGGCATTTCAGGCGTTTACGTGTCGCACGATCTGGCTGTGGTTGCGCAGATCGCTGACCGCATCGTGGTCCTGCGAAACGGTGAAGTACAGGAAGTGGGCACAACGACCGATATTCTGTCACGTGCCCGGCATCCCTACACGCGCCAATTGTTGGCAGCGTTCGAGCCTAGGCCGCGCGGCGACGAAATTGTGGTGACTGGCCGGGAAGTCCTTCTCGAAGTCAACGGCCTGGTTGCCGGCTATGGCCCTCTCCAGGCAGACCAATTGCCGCTCATTCGTGCGGTGCAGGATGTGAGCCTGACGGTAAGAAAGGGCCGCAATCTCGGCATCATCGGCGAATCCGGCTGCGGAAAATCTACACTGGCTCGCACCATTGCAGGTATTCTGCCGCCCTCTACTGGCAATATGATCTTTGAGAACCGGAAGCTTGCAGGCACTGTAAGGCAACGCAGCCGCGATCAATTGCGCGAAATGCAAATCGTTTTCCAATATGCCGACACAGCGCTTAATCCGGAAAAATCGATCGAGGAGATTCTCGGCCGGCCGCTGACTTTCTATCACGGGATGAAAGGCAAGAAGCGAGACACCCGCATCGAACAGTTGCTCGATATGGTTCATCTGCCGAGATCGCTTCGTCATCGGCGGCCACAAGAGCTTTCAGGCGGCCAGAAGCAGCGCGTCAACTTCGCGCGCGCCCTTGCTGCCGAACCGAAGCTGATCATTTGCGATGAGATCACATCGGCTCTCGACACGGTCGTCGCCGCCGCGATCATCGATCTCCTGAAGGAACTTCAACGCGACCTTTCGCTGTCTTACATCTTCATCAGCCATGATCTGTCGGTCGTCGAGGCTATCTGCGACGAGATCGTCGTGATGTATGGCGGCCGCAAAGTCGAGGAGATCACGCCAGCAGATCTGAAGGCGCCGCAACATCCTTATTCAAAGTTGCTTTTCTCTTCTGTTCCAAAACTCGATCCCCAATGGCTTGATTCCCTCAAGCTCGATCCCGAGCTGATCAGAACCTACGGCCACGGTTGAAGAGGGCCATTGCCTGCATAAATTGCCGAAATCCTAGAGAGGGAACAGGCTTGTCAGGGGCATGTGCACCTTGACGATTGGTGACTTCAGCACGACGAAACTGAAATACTTGTCGATACCGATATCCATGTCGGTCAGCCGTTCCATGATTCCCTGATACTCGCCGATGCCGGCGGTAACGAACTTGATGAGATAGTCGTAGCCACCCGAAACGAGATGGCACTCGATCACCTGATCAATCTTCTCCACCACGGCAAGGAAACGGGCAAAGTCGATCTGGCGGTGGTTCTTCAGCGTGATCTCGGTAAAGACGGTCAGGGTCTGGCCAAGTTTGCCGATGTTGATTTGCGCAGAATAGCCACCGATGTAGCCTTCCTGTTGAAGCTTCTTGACGCGCATCAGACACGGGCTGGGCGACAGGTTGACCAACTCGGCAAGTTCAACATTGGTAATGCGCCCGTTCTTCTGCAGCTCATAGAGAATCTTGATGTCGATTCTGTCCAGTTTCATCTACGCTTGTCTCCAGATAGCCGCCGAAATGTCTGCAGAATTAAATGCTGCGAAAATTCTTGACTGAGCTTAACACTATGGCGATCCTTGTCTATTCCATTCTGCCAAGAGGCTTCCCGCACGATCGTTTGCATTGATACGAGGCTACGGAATCTTCTGCTGTCCAATGGAAATGTGCGGCATCCTTGGCAGTCACGAGACGTTATGCTTGTGGCGCGACAAGGAGACCGACACCGATGCCAGCGCCGCTTATGCTCGTGGAAACCTCAGATGAATTCCCCCGATCAGCTGATATCGTCATCATCGGAGCCGGTATTGTTGGCGTCTTTGCCGCCTACTATCTCGCAAGAAGAGGGCTGAAGGTCGTCCTGTTGGAGAAGGGTCGCATCGGGGCCGAACAGTCGAGCCGCAATTGGGGTTGGTGCCGCCAGCAGAACCGTGACTCTCGGGAGCTGCCGCTGGCGACGAAAAGCCTCGATCTCTGGGAACAGTTCCGTCAGGAAAGCGATGAAGATACCGGTTTTCGCCGCTGCGGGCTGCTTTATCTCAGCAACAATGAGGAAGAGCTGGCCAGCTGGGCGCGCTGGCGGGATTTCGCCCGCACCGTCGGAGTAACGACCCATATGCTGGACAGCGTCGCTGCCGCCGAACGGGGTAAAGCGACAGGCCGTCCTTGGAAGGGTGGAGTGTTTTCACCAAGTGATGGAACAGCCGATCCGTCCCGCGCCGCGCCAGCCGTCGCGCGGGCCATACTCAAGCTTGGCGGAACCGTGCTTCAGAACTGCGCTGCCCGCGGGATCGAGACCGAAGGCGGGCGGCTTTCAGCCGTGGTCACTGAGCATGGAACGATCCGCACTCGCACCGCGATACTATCCGGCGGCGCCTGGGCCTCCTCCTTCTGCCGCCAACTCGACATCCGGTTTCCGCAAGCGTCCATCCGATCGTCGATTCTCTCTGTCGCGCCGGGCGAAGCCATGCTTCCCGATGCGCTGCATACCGCGGGCGTTTCTGTCACTCGTCGGGGAGACGGTGGTTATACGCTGGCCATCAGCGGCCGTGGCAAGGTGGACCCAACTCCACAACAGGCTCGATTTGCGCCGCAGTTCCTGCCAATGTTCCTGCGCCGTTGGCGCTCCCTGTCGCCTGGGGGGCTTGAAGGCGTGCGCAGCGGCCATGAGAGCCTCTCGCGCTGGCGGCTCGACCGCCCGACCCCGATGGAGTTCATGCGAATCCTCGATCCGGCCGTCGATCGTGGGACGATCCGGCTGACCTATGAGCGCGCCACGCAACTGCTGCCGGCCTTGAAGGAACGCCGCATCACTGCCAGCTGGGCCGGATATATCGATTCCACCCCAGACGGAGTACCAGCTATCGGGGAGACGCCAACCGTTCCGGGCTTCATCCTGGCCGCAGGTTTCAGTGGCCACGGCTTCGGCATCGGCCCTGGAGCCGGTCATCTGATCGCTGACATCGTCACGGGAGCGGAGCCGCTGGTCGATCCGCGCCCCTATCACCCCAACCGCTTCTCGCAGTCCGCATGGGGCAAAGTGGCAGATTTTTGACACGCCCCTGTGGCCCAAGGGCAAGAAGGACCGGACGCCTCGATGCAAGCACGCCAACTCGAAGTCTTCTGCATGGTCATGCGCTGCGGGACGGTGACGGGCGCCGCCCAGATGCTTAACATCTCGCAGCCGGCATTGAGCCAGATTCTCAGGCATGCCGAAGACCAGCTTGGTTTCAAGCTGTTCACCCGTGTCCGGGGAAAGCTGGTTCCGACCCGGGAAGCCGAAGAGCTCTATCCCGAATCGGAGCGTATATTTGCCGAGATCGCAGCCCTGCGGCGGCGCACGATGGACATGCGCTTTGGCCGCACTGGCCTGATCCGTATCGCAGCCTCTGCACCACCGGCAATGGCGATTGTGCCCAAGGCATTTTCGGCCTTCCGCCATGCCCAACCCGACATCGTCGTTCGCTCGCTGATCGCCCCGCTCGACAATGTCGTGGACATGGTGCGCAGCGGCGATGCGCCAATCGGCATCGTCATGAACAATCTGCCCCGGCACGGGATTGAAGTGGAGACGCTTGGCAATGCCGAGCTGATCTGCATCGTGCCCGAGGATCATCGCTTGGCCCGTCAGGAGGTGATCGGCTTTGCCGATATCCAGGACGTCCCGCTGATTTCCTACCGCACCGACACGCTTCCCGGCCAATTGCTTTCAGGTGCTGCCGAAGCTCAGAACCTCGCCTTTAACCCGGCCTTCGAGATCGACATTTCCATCACCGCGCTGCCTTTCGTGCGCGATGGCTTCGGCATCGCAATTGTCGATGGTCTGTTGCCCTGGGAACAGTTTCCGGGCTTGGTCCGCCGCACCTTTCTGCCCCGACTGACGGTCCCGGTGGCGCTGCTGACCAGCAAGGACCGACCGCTCACGGGAAATCATGCCGCCATGCGGGACTGCCTGCGTGATGCTTGCCTGAAGGTGCTACAAGCGGGTAGCGCGCCTCAGTAGGCCAGCCCCGTCACTTGCGCACGTCGCCTATGCCTCACCGATCCATGCCCCGATGGGGACCGGACGCACCGGGGCCTGTTCGCGCAGGCGCCCGGCTTCACAGACCGAAATGCCGCCCCGCGCGGCAATCAGCTCGGCGCCCGCCAATTGACAATAACGCCCCTGGCAGCGGCCCATGCCGAGGCGGGCAAGCGATTTCACCCTGTTGGCCTCCGCGCCGTTGCTTGTGGCTGCGTCACGCACCTCTGCGGCCGTGACCCCTTCGCAGCGGCAGACAATCGTTTCATCAGGGATGGCGCGCACCATGGCACCCGGCCACGGGAAGGCCCGCGCCAGCGCACGGGCAAATCGCTCGCAGCGCACCAGCCGGCGCAGCTCGGACGTGACATCGGGCGCAGGCAGACCCATGTCGGAAAGGCAGGCGGCCGCCGCCAATCGTCCGGCAAGTTCCGCCCCATCTGCCCCGAGGATCCGCACACCGTCGCCGGCAAGGTAAAGTCCTTCCGCCGCGCGGCCAAGCCTGTCCGTTCGCGGCAGCCATTGCGCCCAGCCCTCATCATAGTCGAAGGCGCAGCCGGCAAGCCCGGCAAGCTGCGTCTCGGCGCGCAGATGCCAGCCGAGGCCGACCATGTGGCAGGCGGTCACGTGGGGTCTCCCTTGGGCATCGCACCAGCGAATGCCGGTCGGGCCGCGCTCGTCGCAATCGATCCCCTCCAGGGTGACACCCACATGATAGCGCCGGCCGAGCCGCAGGCGCATCCGCAGACCCCTGAGGAAGAGCGCGGGCCGCACCAGCATGCCCGGCAAAGCCGTCAGCTGCACGGAAAGCGGTGCTGTGTCGAGCACGGCCGAAACGTCCGCGCCGGCCTTCAGCAACTGGTACGCCACGAGCGTCAGGAGCGGTCCGGAACCGGCAAGCACGATCTTTCGTCCGAGTGCCACGCCCTGAGCTTTCAACGCGATCTGCGTCGCGCCCAGACTGTAGACACCGGCTGACTGCCAGCCCGGCACCGGCGCCAGCCGGTCGGTGGCGCCTGTCGCCAGGATCAGGCGGTCATAGGCAAAGGCCCGGTGACCGACAGGCGTCAGGGCATGAAGCACACCGTCCGCTACGGCAACGGCAGAGGACAGCGCATGGTAGTCAACCCGGCCGTCGGCCACCATGGCATCGAACAGCGCATGCAAAGCGCGCGCCTTGCCGGCATCCGGCCCATAGAGCGTTTCTGCCACCCGCGTGAAGCCGAGCGGCGGGCGGCGATAAATCTGTCCACCGGCCCTTTGTCCCTCATCGAGAACGACCGGCCGGATACCGGCGGCAACAAGCACTTCAGCAGCCCGGATCCCGGCGGGTCCGGCGCCAACGATCGCCACTGTCGGTCCCTGCACCAAAGTCATGGCCAGCCCTCCGGCGCCTCGATCGCCAGCCGCATTCCCTCGGCAATTGGGGTGGAGCAGGCCCTGAGCCGCGTGCCCTCTTCCTGCCAGATCCAGCAGTCCTGGCAGGCACCCATCAGGCAGAAGCCGGCGCGAGCCTCAGGCCCGAACTCCGAACGCCGCAGCGCCGTAGAGCGAGCCAGAATGGCCGTCAGCACCGTATCACCGGCCAATGCTTCGTATGTGACACCATCGAGAAAGAACTGGACCTGCGTCCTCTCTCTCTCTGAAAGGCGGACGATCCGTCCGTCGCCAAGCTCCTGCCACGTACCCGGCTTCATTCTGCCGCCAACCGAACGGCCGAAGCCGGCTCCGGCATCTCCAAGAAGCGTGCCCGCACGTCCGCAAAGGCTGCCGCGACGCCGTCATGTCCGGCCCTGTCCTTCATGCGCCGGAATATCTCGGTCTTGGCGAAGAAGCGCCAGTGGATCGGAAGGCCTGCAAGGATCTCAGTCAGCAAGGCATAGGCGGCGGGCGTCCACTGCGCCTCGTAACCCTCCCGTTCAGGGCCAAAATGGAAATGTCCGGCATGGGCGACGGTCAGGGAACGCAGTCGGGCCGTCGCTTGCTCGTCGACCACACCGCCGCTGATCACGACCCCATAGTCCCGCTCGGCCGCTTCGACAGACACGTAGCCGCGCTCCACATCCCTTGCGACACGCCAGGTCTCACGCTCGAGCGGATTGCCGCGCCCGCCACCACCCGCCGAACGGATCTCCAGCACATCGCCCGGCTGGAGGACGGTGGTATCGATATTGCCGAGCCGCAGATAGCGATCCGTTCCGAGGTTGAGCACCATGTCGGACAAGCCCGCGGCACGACCGCCGAGCACGCCCCATGGGCGGAAGAAGCTGCGGTCGCGATTGCGCGCCGTGATCCGGCTGCCCGGCGCAAAGACCCGGAAGGCCATTTCCGTGGCAAGCCCGCCCCGCCAGCGTCCCGCTCCGCCGCTATCGCGGGCCAGCCCATAGCGCAGGAACTCGATCGGCACCTCCGTCTCGGTGATTTCGATCGGCGTGTTCTTGAGATAGGCGGCATCCGCACCCGAACCATTGGTGCCGTCGCGATGCGGCATGCCGCCGCCACCGCCGACCACCGGATTGACCGCCGCCAGCACTGTGCGCCCCGTCCTCTCGTCCGTCGTCATGACGTTGACAATGCAATTGTTGCCGGCGGGCGCTGCCGGCAGGCGTTCCGGCACAGCCTGGCTGAAGGCGCCGAAGATGACAGAGCGTAGCCGCGCGCAAGTGAGCGATCGCATGCCGACCGCCGCCGGATGCACCGGATTGAGCACACTGCCCTTGGGCGCGATGCAGGTGAACGGGCGCGTGAGCCCGGTGTTGAGAAGGATGTTCGGGTTCAGGGTGTAAAGAACGTAGTAGACGCCGACCAGCAGCATCGTGTGGCGTGGATCACCCCCGGAAGGCACGTTGAGCGACGAGCCGAGCTGCGGATCGGAGCCGGTGAAATCGAGTACCGCCTCGTCACACCTGATGGTCAATGTCAGCTTCAGGCGGCAGGGATTGGCCTCGACCGAATCCTCGTCCGCATAGTCGACAAATTCCCAGGTTCCGTCCGGCATAGACCGCAGGATGGCGCGCGCCTGCGCCTCGGCATGATCGAGAAGCGCCTCGGCACCTTCGAGAAAGGCCTGTTTTCCGAACTTCTGCACCATGGCCAGGATCTTGCGTTCACCCGTGTTGAGGGCGCCAACCAGCGCTTTGATGTCGCCAAGATTGAGATCCGGCTTGCGCACATTGGTCGTCATGATGTTCAGGATGGTCTCGTCGAAGACCCCTTCCCTCACCAGCTTCATCGGCGGAAAACGGATACCCTCCTGATGGATCTCCGTCAGGACTCGCGACAGCGAGGCAGGCACCGCCCCGCCCATGTCGGTATTGTGGATATGGCCGCCGGTCCAGGCGATGATTTCGCCATCATGAAAGACGGGCTTCCAGAGATGGGTGTCCGGCGCATGGGTCGCGACATGGCCGGAATAGGGATCGTTGGTAAAGGCGACATCGCTCGGCCGGTAGTTCCCGACCATGTCGATGACCCGGCCCCAGGTCAGTCCCGGATACCAGGTGGCGCCAAGCCCCATCGGCACCCCGAACGTCTCGCCTCTGCGGTTCATCAGCATGACGGTGAAATCCTCCGTTTCCTTGACGAAGGCCGAATGCGCGGTGCGCTGCAGCGTATAGGCCATGTTTTCGGCCGCCGCCCGCACATGGTTTGCAAAGACACGCAAATTGGTCTGGTCGAACATGGCGTTACTCCGCAAAGGTGAGATGAATGTTCATGTGGCGGTCGACGCGCGCGTCAGTGCCGGTGGGAATGGCAAAGGTCGTGTCGTCCTGTGCCACCACAGCGGGGCCGCTGAAGCACTCTCCAGCGTTCAGCGCACTGCGGCGAAAGAGGCCGATGCGCTCTATCGCGCTGCCGAGATAGACCGGGATCAATCGTTCGGGCGAAGCAGCAGACGGCTCCTCCTTCTCCGACACCGGAAACTCGAGCACAGGTCCGGCACCGATCGCCGAGAGCCGAAGGTTGACGAGTTCGACCTCGCCCTGCGGATCGGAAAAGTCGTAGAGTTGCGCATGCATGGCATGGAACGCCGCCTCCATGGCCGAGCGATGACCC
Source organism: Rhizobium sp. Root149 (assembly GCF_001427345.1). Classification (NCBI taxonomy): domain Bacteria; kingdom Pseudomonadati; phylum Pseudomonadota; class Alphaproteobacteria; order Hyphomicrobiales; family Rhizobiaceae; genus Rhizobium; species Rhizobium sp. Root149. The sequence goes on along the minus strand of NZ_LMGD01000002.1, from coordinate 63,249 downwards.
TCCTGGATCCAGGCCGGCTCGATCGGCACCTCGATTTCAAAGCTCTGCCCGAGATAGCGCATATCCGCCGAGATCCTGAGGTCGGCGGGACCGTCGTGGCCCTGTGCGGCAAGCCAGGCCCAGCCTTCACGGACCAGGGCCTCCAAGGCGTCGCGCAGTACCGGAACCGTCTCTTCGACGAGATGAACAAACACGGTGCGGATGAAGTCGCCGCGCAGATCCGCGACCAGTCCGCCCAGCGCCGAGACGACACCGGGCCGGGGTGGCGCGATCACCCGCCGCATGCCGAATTCGCGCGCCAGGAATGCACCCAGCATCGGGCCGCCGCCGCCAAACGGCATCAGCGTGAAATCCCGAAGATCGACGCCGGCCCGTGAGGCGAGCTTTTCGACCTCGACGAACATTTCCGAGATGGCCACGTCGAGGATCGCCTGGGCCGTCGCCTCCACCGGACGGCGGATCCGGGTGGCAAGCCGGGCAACCGCTGCATGCGCTAGGCCCACGTCGATCTGCAATTGCCCATAGGCCATCTCGCTGTGACCGAGCCAGCCGCAGACCGCCATCGCATCCGTGACCGTCGGTTCGCTGCCGCCGCGGCCATAGCAAGCAGGACCGGGTATGGACCCTGCCGATTCCGGACCGATCCGCAGCACGCCATGTTGATCGACGCTGGCGATCGAACCGCCGCCGATGCCGATCGAGCTGACCGATACCGAGGGAATATGCAGCGGGAACTCTCCGATCAGTTCGCCGGTGCCGAATTGCGGCTCGCCGTCGATGATCAGTGCGAAATCGGCCGAAGTGCCGCCAATGTCGAGGGTCAGTACCTGTCGTTCGCCGGCCCGCCTGGCAAGCCACGCCGCACCGATCACGCCTGAAGCCGTTCCGGAGAGCAGCATCTGCACGCAGGACCGCTTGCCGTCGGCCGCATTCATCAGCCCGCCGTTCGACTTGGTCAAAAGGGCCGGAGCCGTGACGCCGCGCGACTTCAACCTGTCTTCGAGAGCGGTCAGATATCCGGAAATGCGGGGATGCACATAGCCGTTCAGGATCGTCGTCGTGGTGCGCTCGTATTCGCGGATCACCGGCCAGACCTCAGACGACGTGAAGACGAACAGATCAGGCGCCAGTCGCTCGATCTCCTGCTTGACGGCAGCCTCCTGGACGGCGTTGCGCCAGGCATGCAGGAAGGAGACGATGATGCCTTCAGCCCCGCCTGCCTTCGCCGCCGCGACGGCCTCTGCGACCGCCGTCATGTCCGGAGCAAGCGCCTCGCTACCGTCGGCGCGCAGCCGCGCCGGGATGCCGAAGACCATGTCGCGGGCGATCAGCTGATCCGGACGCGCGCAGAACAGCGAATAAACATCGGGCATTCTCAGGCGTGCCAGTTCGATGACATCCTCGAAACCGGCATTGGTCAGAAGCGCGAGCGAAACACCGCGTCGCTGGATGACGGTGTTGATGCCGACGGTCGTGCCATGCACGAAGCGGCTGATTGTTGCCGGGTCCAGGCCCTCCCGTTCGGCCAGAAGCGTCAGCCCGGTCATCAGTTCCGCGCCTGGATCGTCGGGGGTGGTCAGGACCTTCAGAGAGGCGACGCGGCCGGATCTTGCCTCCAGCGCACAGAAATCGATGAAGGTGCCGCCGATGTCGACCCCCACCTTCCAGTCCTCGCCATCGGCCAATTCTGTCAAGGTTGCACTCATGGCGCTTGTCATGCCCGTTCCTTTCGCTGCTCCTGTCCAAAGCTGGCACGGCTTGATGGCAAAGGTCCAAGAGCGAAATGGCGGGCAACCATAAGTCCCGCTTATGCGCATCGCGGGATGCCCCATAGGTCGCACTTATGGGCGGCATGCAATACCGACTTTGACTTGCTGGCGTCCTCACACACACAGTCGATGCAGTGCATCGAACCGAAGGAATATCCCGTGGAGGTCATCGTACTTGGCGGCGGACTGATTGGGACCGCCTCGGCCTATTTTCTTGCGCGGCGCGGGCTTAAGGTGACACTTGTCGAGCGCAACCGGGTCGGCAGCGGAGCGACCGTCGCGTCCTTCGGCAACATCCGCCGGAGCGGCCGCTATCTGCCGCAGCTGCCGTTAGCGCACCGCTCGCTGTCGCTCTGGCGCAAGGCTGAAGCGATGCTGGGACAGGATGTCGAGTTTCGCCCGACGGGCCACCTGCGCCTCGTCTTCGGTACAATTGGGCTTGCCTCCATGCGCTCGTTTATCGAGGCAGCCGGGCCCTGGGGACTGGTCCTCGACGAACTGGATATGCGCGACGTGCGTACCCGTTTTCCAGGTGTCGGGCCGGATGCCATCGGCGCCTCCTTCTCACCCGAGGACGGAAGCGGCAATCCCCGGCTGATCGCACCCGCCTTCGCCGCTGCCGCAGCCCGTCTCGGCGCAGCGATCGTCGAACAGGTAGCTGTCGAATCGGTGGCCAGAACTGCTTCAGGCTTCACCGTGGAGACCTCCAAAGGCTCGATCAGCGCGGAAGTCCTGCTCAACACCGCAGGCGCCTGGGGCGCGCAGATCGCCGCCCGGTTCGGAGAAGCCGTGCCGATCGAGGCACGCGGTCCGCAAATGGGCGTCACGGAACCACTGCCCTACCGCATCCTGCCGGTCGTCGGCGTCTGGGGCGGCGATGGCACCGAGGGATATTTGCGCCAAGTCGAGCGCGGCAATATCGTGTTCGGCGGCGGCGTCGAACGCAGCCAGGTCGCGCTTGACCCCGGCCACGCAAAGGCCGATCCGGCCCGCCTGTCGCTTCAGCTTCGCAAACTCCTGCCGCTCCTGCCGGCGCTGGCGAACGTCTCCATCATTCGCACCTGGTCCGGCTGCGAGGGCTATGTCGCCGATGGCCTGCCCGTGATGGGACCTTCGGCGACCACACCCGGCCTCTTCCATGCCTTCGGCTTCTCGGGACACGGCTTCCAGCTCGGCCCCGGCGTCGGCGACATGATGGCCGAACTCATTGCAGTAGGTCAGACTGAAACGCCACTCCACGATTTTCGCATCGAGCGCTTTTTACTGACCGCTTGTTAGTGAAGATTCAACGGAACGCCAGCTGCTGCACAGACCGGCGCCCCGCCTTTGTGCTTTTGGGGTCGGAACAAGAGCAGTCCAAAATCGTACGCTAGGCCCTGTTGACAAAGTGGATTGAACGAAGCCGTTTTCGCGGCAGTTGGGGCCTCTGATTTGCATGGCGTGTCTCTGGTTTGAAGGATTGGCTGTTTTGGCCAACCTTTGAACGGGAGATACCCATGAGTGAGATGAGCCCTCTACGCCGGCGGATGATCGAAGACATGACGATCCGAAACTTGTCGCCGGCGACGCAGCGATCCTATTTGCATGCGGTGACAAAGTTCTCGCGCTATTTCGGGCGATCGCCAGACCGACTTGGACTGGGAGACGTGCGCGCCTTTCAGGTGCATCTGGTGTCGACGGGCCTGTCCTGGCCGGCCTTGAACCAGACGGTCTGCGCGCTGAGGTTCTTCTTTGGCGTCACCCTTGGCCATGATGAGATACCGGAGCGCATCGCCTAGGTGCTTATCAAGATTTTCTCTGATCCAGGAAAGCAGGCTGCTGAAGCGGCCATCGGTTGACTTGAACTCGAGGAGTGAAGAAAACTGAGACTGTCCTCCGGGTCGCTGGGGTAGAGCACGAGATACTGTGCTTTCATGTGTGCGGTTGTCGCATTGCTCCTCCACGAAACACACGATTTGGTATCCTGCAGTGAGGTTTAATATGACGCCATTCGGCAAACAGATGGGGACTTTGACGCGCATCGTATGCGCGATCGCCCTGTTGCTTGTCGGCCTATCTCACAAGCCCCTGTCTGTTTTGGCGAACACGCTCACTCCGGCCGAGCTTGCGGCATATACTCTTCCTGATGGAACCGTGCCTGTGCTGTGCCTGCCGTCGGAAGATGACGCCAGCAAAAAGCATAGCCATGATTTTGGCACGGGTTGCGAAGCCTGCCGGCTCGCGTCCGCCATCCTTCTGCCCGCACCGCCCGCGATTGAGACGGCGCTCGCGTTGCGTGCTGCGGATCGGTTCGTTCCAGTTCGCTTTGAGGCCTTCTACAGGCAGCTCTTTCCTCCCAATGCGTCACCGCGTGCGCCTCCCTTCGGCCTGATTGCCTGAACCGCGACCGCTTTCTCAAGCGGGCGCCTTCGACAATCCGTGCCGAGGAAATCGCGTGACTGCGCTGTTCCGGCAAATGGCTGGATATCCGCGCATGTTAAGCATGTTATCCAGGGATGAAGCATTCCCCCTGCACGTCCTGCGACAGTTCTCCCAAGCGTCCATACCGCGCATTCGCAACTTTTCCGCGCATATCGACATTCCTCTGGCTCGGCTGGGTGTTCCGCTCACGTTCCGCCTGTTGCGCGGCTGTGTGGTTCTCTATCGCGAGCTGAGTGACGAGCGTCGGCAGATCCTCGATATTTTCGGCCCTGGCTGGGTCATCAGCGGCGAGCATGTTGATCTTCATGAATGCCGGGCTATGGCGGTTTGCGACCCACGGCTCGAAGAGATCGAGACTGAACAGAACGCTGAAGCGATCAATGAGGCCGCAATGCGCATGCTCAAGCGCGCTCAAGCCCATGGTCTGGTTCTCGGCCGCAAGACGGCGACTGAGCGGGTTGCCTCGGCGCTGCTTGATCTGGCGGACCAGTTCTCCCGCCAGGGGCATGACGGGCGCAGCAGCTTCCTGCTCTATCTCTCCAGAAGCGAACTGGCGGATTGGCTAGGCCTGACCCACGAAACGGTCAGCCGCTGCCTCAGCCGCTTCAAACGCGATCGCCTTATCGCGTTTGACCAGCCCGAACTGATCACCGTTCGCGACCGCCAAGGACTTCTGGCGCTTGCGACCGGCGCGACGCCCGCAGCCTGATCACCGAGATTTCCGACACTCTGTTCTTTGAGGGGGACAACCATGACACTTGCGACAGATCAGTCGTCATCCATACTGGATCAAAGCTTTGCCAGAAACTTCTATAACACGGCCTGGCGCTGACATTTTTATGCCGGCCTCTACGTGGCGCCATTTCTGATCATGCTGGCGGTGACCGGGCTCCTGATGCTGTGGTCATCGGTCTTGGTGGGTCGTGATGAAGAAAAGCTCTATTCCGTTCAGCCCAGTGCGCAAACCGTGGCTGTTGCTCAGCAGGCAACCTCTGCCCTGTCTGCGGTCTCGAACGGGACATTGGTACAATACATCGCGCCGCGGACCGTAACAGAGCCGGCGGTCTTCCGCGTCAAGGCAGGGGATGCCGCAACCATGGTTGCCGTTGATCCTTCCAATGCGACGGTGCTCGGGAGCTGGGAGCGCCGTAACGCCCTCTATGACCTCGCCGACACCATTCACGGAACGCTGCTGATCGGGACTGTCGGCGATCGCCTGATCGAGATTGCCGCGGGCTTTGCAGTCATGCTCATTGTGACGGGTGTCTACATGTGGTGGCCCCGCGACGGGCGCAGTTTTGCCTCATCACTGGTGCCGACCATCAACGGCAAGAGCCGTCAGGTCTGGAAGTCGCTGCACCAGACGATTGGTGTCTATGCATCGATCATCCTGCTTGCCTTCCTGCTCTCCGGCCTCACCTGGGCGGGCATCTGGGGCGAGAAGATGACACAGGCCTGGAGCACCTTTCCGGCCGCCAAGTGGGACAATGTACCTCTCTCGGACGCCAACCATGCCAGCATGAATCATGACGGCGTGAAGAATGTGCCCTGGACGCTGGAACAGACGCCGATGCCGGCCTCCGGATCGAATGCGGGCATTCAGGGTGTTGCAGCAGGCGAACCGGTCGATGTGGATACGATTGTGGCGCTGGCACGAACACTTGGATTCAACGGGCGCTTCCAACTATCATTCCCGAGCGGTGAGACGGGTGTATGGACTCTTGCGCGCGATACGATGAGCAATGACAGCGCCGATCCGATGTCGGATCGCACGGTGCATATCGACCGCTATACCGGCAAGATCCTCGCCGACGTCAAGTTCGCTGATTACGGCGTGGCCGGCAAGGCGATGGCCGTCGGTATCGCCTTGCATGAAGGCGATATGGGCCTCCGGAATATTGCCCTCAACACCCTTTTTTGTCTGTCTGTCATCTTCATGTCGGTCAGCGGCATCTTCATGTGGTGGAAGCGCAGGCCATCCGGCGCCGGACGGCTCGTGGCCCCCGTCACCGCAGACAAAATGCCGCTCTGGAAGACAGGCGCAATCATCATGCTCGGTCTTTGCCTGCTCTTTCCATTGAGCGGGGCCGTGCTGATTGCGGTGATCCTTCTCGATCTCTTCGTCTTGCGCCACGTCAAGCCGTTCAAGCGTGCCATCAGCTGACTTTCAACCTTTCCACGGGCGGCAACGGCGCGCCGTTGCCGCCCACAACCCCAAGGTAAAATCGTGACCAAAAAACTATTCCTCTCTACCCTTGCCGCCCTTCTGACGATGGCAGCATCCGCCTTCGCCGACATCACCGTGACCGATGTCAAAGGCAGAACGGTGACGGTTCCGAAGGTCCCGGAACGGGTCGTTCTTGGCTTCTATTACGAGGACTACCTCGCGATCGCCGGTCCTGGCGCACTCGACAAGGTGGTGGCGCTCTCGCTTTCGACGTGGAAGGACTGGAGACCGAACCAGTTCGCGCTTTATGAGAAGGCACTTCCCAGGCTTTCATTGATCCCGGATGTCGGCAACACCGAAGACAACACCTTTTCCATCGAAAAGGTCATTGCCGCCAAGCCTGACCTGCTGATCCTCGCAGCCTGGTCCTACGAGGCGCTTGCGAAGGCATCAAGCAGATCGAGGCCGCAGGCATTCCAATCGTCGTCCTCGACTACAACGCCCAGACAGTCGAAAAGCATGTGGCCTCCACCCTGGCACTTGGCAAACTGATGGGCACTGAAGAGCGTGCACAGGCGCTGGTCAAGAACTATCAGGATGCAATCACCGACATCGACACACGCATCAAGGCGGCTGGACCAACCACGAAGAAGGTCTATGTCGAACTTGCCCAGAAGGGACCGGCGGAAGTCGGCAACTCCTATGGCAACAGCATGTGGGGCGCCCTGATCGGCAGCCTCGGCGGCGCCAATATCGCCAAGGGCCAGATCGGCAACTGGGGACCGCTGAGCCCCGAATATGTGCTTGCCCAGAAACCCGACCTGATTTTCCTCGCAGGTTCGGAATGGCTGAACAAGCCGCAATCGGTCGCCGTCGGTTTCGGCGCAGACCCGGCCGTGACGCGTGAGCGCATGAAGGCCTACATGCAGCGTCCGGGCTGGTCGGAACTTCCCGCTGTCAAGAATGGCGACGTCTTCGCCATCTATCACGGTGGAGCACGCACGCTGTCCGACTATGTCTATGCGCAGTTCATCGCCAAGCAGCTCTATCCTGCCGCCCCCAAGGACGTCGATCCGGCCAAAAACATAGCGGACTACTATGCAAAATGGCTGCCGATCAAGGCTGACGGCGTCTTCGTCCTCCCCTACAAGGCCGGGGCACAATGACCTCCCATACCCGGGACACCGAGATCATGCACGGCGGCTACCGCCGTGCATCCATCCGTCGCGCCTTGGCTCTCCTGTTTTCCCTCGGTGTGCTCATTCTGCTGATGGTTCTTGATCTCACGACAGGGCCATCCGGCATGCCGCTTGGCGATGTCTGGCATGGACTGCTCAATGGCCCATCCGGCTCGGACCGGATGGTGGCGACGATCCTGTGGCAATTACGCATGCCGCAGACCCTGATGGGAGCCCTTGTCGGCGCCTGCCTCGGTCTTGCGGGCCTGCAGATGCAGACGATTCTCAACAATCCGCTGGCAAGCCCCTTTACGCTGGGTTTTTCCGCCGCCGCCGGTTTTGGCGCAGCACTCCCCATCATGTTCGGGTCGCTTGTCCCCCTGCCCGCCTATCTCACCATTCCCATCAGCGCCTTCGCCATGACGCTGGTTGCCTGTGGGCTCATCTATGTGATTGCCCGCCTTCGGGGTGCGACGCCCGAAATCCTCGTACTCGGCGGCATTGCCGTTCTCTTCTTTTTCCAATCGCTGCAATCGCTGCTGCAGTTTCTGGCATCGCCGGAAGTTCTCCAGCAGATCGTATTCTGGCTGTTTGGCAGCCTTTTGAAATCCACCTGGACCAGCGTTACGGCGACCACGGTGATCGCACTCGCCTGCCTTCCCTTCATCGCACGCCGGACCTGGGCGCTGACAACACTTCGCCTAGGGGACGCCAATGCGAGAAGCCTCGGACTTTCGGTCGAGAAACTTCGACGGGAAACCTTCCTGATCGTCGCCCTTCTGACGGCGGGCGCCGTGTCCTTCGTAGGCACCATCGGCTTTATCGGGCTGATTGCGCCGCATGTTGCCCGCAGCCTTGTGGGGGAGGACCATCGCTTCTCTCTTCCGCTTGCCGCCATGGCTGGCGCCATCATCCTGATCGCTGCCTCCGTATTCGGAAAGCTGATTTCGCCGGGTGCCGTCATTCCTGTCGGCATCATCACCGCCGTTGCCGGCGTTCCCATGCTGTTTGCGGTGATCATCCGCCGCGGCAAGCGAGGTGTCGCATGACGGGGCGTCTTGTCCTCCGCGACGTGAGCGTCGTCGCTGGAAAGAAACCCATCTTGTTGGATGTGACCGTGGCACTACCGGCCGGCCAGATCGTTGCACTGATTGGTCCCAACGGCGCCGGGAAGTCGACGCTTCTCGGCGCCATCTCGGGCGTTGTTTCATCCACCGGAAGCGTGCTCTGGAATGCGCAGGTCGTCAGCGTTCACGATCTCGGCTATATGCCACAGCACTGCCAGGTCACCGCGGATCTGACGGTGCTCGAAGTAATCCTTCTGGGCCGTCACGAACAACTGGGCTGGCGTGTCGACCCAAGTATCGTCGAGGCGAGTGCGCGCATTCTTTCCCAATTCGGTATTGCCGATCTGGCGGAGCGAAAGGTCTCGACCTTGTCGGGCGGGCAGCAGCAACTGGCGCTATTGGCGCAACGACTCTTGCGCAAGCCGCCGCTTCTCTTGCTGGACGAAGCCACCAGCGCCTTGGACATGCGCCATCAGATTCATGTGCTGAAGGTTGTGAAAGACTATGTCGCCAGAACGCAGGCGCTGGTTCTCATTGCCATTCACGATCTGAACTTCGCTGCAAGGCACTGCGATTCAATGATGCTGCTCGCGGATGGAAAACTGAGAGGCCACGGCTGTTTCGCCGATATCGTGACGCCGGACGCCCTGCGAACCTACTACGGTATCGAGGCGGAGTTTCTCACAACACAATCGGGGGTGACTGTCATCGTCCCCACGGCTTCTCACCACACAACAGCACGTCATTCTCACGAGGAGGAAACAATATGAAACATCTGAAGGCAAAACTGTTGGCGATCGCGATTGCCACCATCGCGACTGTGTCTCCCGCTCTCGCCCATGGCTTCAAGGTCGGCGATATCGAAATCGGCCATCCTTACGCCCGCGCTATGCTGCCCGGTGCCAAAGTCGGGGGCGGTTATCTCACACTCACCAACGAGGGTTCTACCGATGATCGACTGGTCAGCGCCTCGTCAGACCGTACCGGATCCGTCCAGCTGCACGAGATGAAAATCGACGGCGGCATTATGGTCATGCGTGAGCTTCAAGGAGGTATTCCCGTCCCCAAAGGCACGACCGTCGAACTGAAGCCCGGCAGTTACCATGTCATGTTCATGAATGTCACTCAGCCCTTCAAGGAAGGCGAGACCATCAAGGCGATCCTGACATTTGAAAAGGCCGGACCGGTCAATGTGGAGTTTGCGGTAGGTCCGCCGGCTGGCGGGGCACCGGACATGAAGCACGGCGATCACGCAAAGCATGGTGATCACGCCACGATGCCGATGGCGCCGCAATCCACAGATCCCCAAGAGGCTATCCCTGCGAAGATGAGGGCGATTTTTGAAACGGCCGATAAGCCATTGACCGTATCACCTGTCGTCGTCCAAGGCGACTGGGCGATTGCCGGCTGGACCCAGGAAGGCCGCGGCGGTCGTGCGCTTCTCAAAAAGAAGAGCGATGGCTGGAGCATTCATCTGTGCAGCGGCGATGGGCTGAAGCAGGCCGATGCCCTGAAAACGATGGGGCTTTCCTCTGCCGATGCGACGGCTCTGGCAAGCAAGCTCGCGGAGGCGGAAGCCAATGTCGATGCCAAGACGCTGGCGCTGTTTGCCAGCTTTGAAGGGACCGTCATGGTGGAAGGCATCGAGGATCATGGTGGACACGACGCGCACGTTGGACATGGTGCTCACAAGGATCATGGCAAGTAGCATCCGAAGTAGATGTGAGTCCGATCAGGCGGACCAAGAAGACCACAGCTTGGTCCGCCCACTCGCCCAGCCCGCACCAATCAGTGAACAATCTGGCTGAGGAAGCTTCTTGTCCGCTCATGGGTTGGGGCGTCGAAGAAGGCATCGGGTGCACTGCTTTCGACGATGGCGCCCCTATCCATGAACACGACACGGTCAGCCACGCGCCGGGCAAAACCCATCTCATGGGTGACGACGATCATGGTCATGCCGTCCTCGGCCAAGGCAACCATTGTCTCCAGGACCTCTTTCACCATTTCCGGATCAAGCGCGGATGTCGGCTCATCGAAGAGCATGATCTTCGGCGCCATGCACAAGGCGCGTGCGATCGCGACACGCTGCTGCTGGCCACCCGAAAGCTGACCGGGATACTTCAGCGCCTGCTCTGGAATCCGCACCCGTTCCAACAATTCCATGCCGCGGTCTTCGGCGAGCTTTCTCGGTGTCCCGCGAGACAGAATCTGCGGCAGCGCGCAGTTCTCCAGAACAGTCAGATGCGGAAACAGGTTGAAGTGCTGGAACACCATCCCGACATCGCGACGGATCGCATCGATGTTCTTCAGACTGTCGTTCAAGGTCACACCATTGACGACGATCTCGCCCTTCTGGTGCTCTTCCAAATGATTGACGCACCGGATGAGCGTCGATTTGCCGGAACCGGACGGTCCGCAGATGACTATACGCTCGCCCGGCTTGACCGACAGGGTCACATTACGCAGCGCATGGTAGGTGCCGTACCACTTGTCGAGATTGCGGATCGCGATGGCAGACGGTTCATGGTTCGACGGCTGTTGAGCGGACATCATCGGTAATCCTTTGCTTTGACACGCAGCTCAAGCCAGCGGGCGTAATAGGAGATGGCAACGCAGAGCGCGAAATAGATGAGGCCGACGAAGAGATAGGCTTCCCGATAGGGTGCGGGCCAGACGGGATCCATGGCCGCCGATCGGCCGGCGCTCAGCATGTCGAACACACCGACGATCATCACCAGGCTGGTGTTCTTGACCATGACAATCGCCGTATTGGTCAGGGGCGGGATAACCTTCTGGATCGCCTGCGGCATGACGATATGCTGGATTGCCTTCCAATGGGGAATGCCGAGCGCCTTGGCCGCCTCGATTTGGCCGGAAGGGATGGCTTGCAGTCCGCCGCGAATGACTTCGGCAAGATAGGCCGCCGCAAAGACCGTCAGTGCCGCCAAGGTGCGTCCGAGCTTGTCGATCGTCCAAGTTGGCGGCAGGAGCAGCGGAAGCAGGATCGAGGCGACAAACAGCAGCCCGACAAGCGGAAGCCCGCGGATCGTCTCAATCAGCCCGATGGACAGGACCCTCGGGATCGGCAGGGACGAACGCCGCCCGAGCGCCAGGAAGACGGCGAAGGGAAAGCCGCATCCGAGCGACAGCAGGGCGAGCAGGAGGGTGACCGGTAATCCACCCCATTGCGATGTTGGAACGAACGGCAAGCCAGTAAAGCCGCCCCACATCAGGCTGAGCATCACGGCCACGGCCACCAGCCATGCGATGACGAGCTTTCGTCCCCACAGCGCCGGCGACAACGACACCAGAACCATCGCGATCATGAGACCCATCATCATCATTGGACGCCATTGTTCGTCCGATGGATAGAGACCGAACAGGATGAAGCGAAGCTTGGCACCGATGAAGGCCCAGCACGCTCCGCCGTCTCGGCAAGCCGCAGGATCCGATGTTGTCCAGGTGGCGTCCACAAGACCCCATTGGAAGGCCGGCATCAGTGCCAGGATCGTCATCAGCGCGCCGGATGTGAGAGCGGCACTCAGGACATCGCCAAACAGCATCTTGAGGAGTGGCGTCCGCTTGATCGGCGGCGCTTGGCGGGCCGGCAGTATGTCGGCAGCCACATGACCGTGGGAAAGGGAAAGACTTGTCATCGCGTCACCAGTGCCACATGGGCATTGTACCAATTCATGAACATCGACACTGCGATGCTGATTGTGAGAAAGACGGCCAGAAGGATGGAAATGCTCTCTATGGCCTGGCCCGTCTGGTTGATGACCGTCCCGACCACAAGGCCCAGTTCCGGATATCCGACGGCCAGCGCCAGGGTCGTGTTTTTGACCGTCGACAGATACTGGGACGTCATCGGAGGAACGATGATTCGCAACGCCTGTGGAATGATGATGCGGAACATCACGTGCCGTTCGGAGAGCCCAAGCGCGCGTCCGGCTTCCCATTGACCGCGCGATACCGCTTCAATGCCACCGCGGATGACTTCGCTGATGAAGACCGAGGTGTAGAGAACGAGACCAAGCATAAGGGCGGCAAATTCCGGCGACAGGCGCAGTCCTCCGACGAAATTGAAGCCCTTTAGTTCCGGGAAGCTGACCGACGGACGGATGAGCACAACAGCAGCTGTCAGCAGACCGGCAAGCAGGATCCATTTGCCCATCGACCAGACGGATTTCGGCGCCAAGCGACAAATGATGACGGCGGCGATGAGCACGGCAAGGCAGACAGCGGCGAAAGGACCGGCCTGCGGCCCAAGCGAGATCGCCGGAAGATAGAGGCCCCTGAGCGAGAGGTAGAAGCCGGGCAGCGGGTTGAAGGCAAGACGCGGCGCCGGCAGCAAGGTCGTGGCCAGCGCATACCAGAAGAGGAGTTGCACGATGAGCGGCATGTTGCGGATGACACCGACAAACAAGGCCGCCATCTTCGCCGCCAAGGGATTGTTCGACAGCCGGACGAGAGCGATCAGCAGGCCGACAAATGTGGAGATGATGATCGCGGTCAGCGAGATGACGGCAGTGTTGGTCACGCCGATCACGTAGGCCCAACCGAAGGTATCGGAAGGATCATAGGACAGGACACTTTCCGAAATCGGAAAGTTCGCCTGCCGGCTCAGATAGTCGAAACCGACCCGGATGCCTCGAGCGGCCAGATTGGCCGCCGTATTGGACCAAAGCCAGAAAAGAAGACCGGCAAAGCCTGCAAACAGCAAGACCTGAAGCGCATTGCCTCGAATGCGACGATTGTCCCAGAGCGCGAAGAGCATGCCGGCCTCCGTGTGCTTACTGGAATGCCAGCGGGAACATCAGCCCGCCATCGGAGAAGAGACGGTTGGCGCCGCGCTCCAGCTTCAGAGGGCTATTCTTGCCGACATTGCGATCAAACATTTCGCCGTAATTGCCGAGTTGCGCGATGATGTTGGCGGCAAACTTCTCGTCCAGGCCAAGTGCCGAACCGTTTCCAGGTTCAACGCCGAGGAAGCGCTTGAGGCGGGGGTCTTCGGACGTCTGCATTTCGGTGACATTGGCTTGGGTGACGCCCAGTTGCTCGCCGGCAATCAAGGCCTGGATCGACCAGTTGACGATATCGAGCCATTGATCATCGCCATGGCGAACGGCAGGCGTCAGCGCATCCATGAACCGGGTGGCGGGAAAGATGATGTAATCGTCGGGATTCTTGGCGGATGTCGCGCGGATGGAAGCGAGAGCCGCGGCGTCAGTGATGAGGGCATCGCAACGTCCGGAGAAGAATGCCTGGCTGACGGCGGAGCTGTTTTCAAACACGACCGGCTTCAGCCCGAGATTATGTTCCTTGGACACATCATTGGCGACCACCTCGGTGGTGGAACCCGTCTGCACACAGACCGACGCGCCGGACATGTCCTCCACTTTCGTCACCCCGAGCGCCTTCGGCATCATGAAGCCGGTGAACTCGTAATAGTTCGGCGTCGTGAAGTTCAAACCGTTAGCGTCGCGGCGCAAGGTCCAGGTGAATGTGCGCGGCAGGATGTCGATTTCCCCGGTCTGCAGGGCCGGCACGCGCTGCTGGCCGCTCAGCGGAACGAACTCCACCTTGTCCTTGTCATTGAAGATCGCGACCGCCACGGCCCGGCAGGTCTCCACGTCGAGACCACGCCAGTAGCCCTTCTCATCGGGCGCGCCAAAGCCAACGGTGCCCTGACTTGAGGCGCATTTCAGAAAACCGCGCGCCTTAACGGCGTCAAGCGTTGGTCCTGCGACTGCCGGCGACAGGCCAGCAGACAGCATGCTCGTAAGCAAAAAGCCTACTCCAAGAAGTTTCGAACGCATGTTGTTCCCCTTTTTTGTTGAAGTGCGTTTTTTCGAAGATGGTCAGCTTGCGCGCACCAGTTTCGCCTGCCCCGTCCGACGGAGAATCTCGGCAAAAAATGCCTCCATGTCAGCCTGGAGGTCGGCGGGGTCCTCCAGCCCAACACTGATGCGCAGCACGAGATCGTCTTGCTTCCATTCGGTGGCCGTGCGGTTCTGGCGGACCGGCATGGGGGCGATGAGGCTTCGGGTTCCACCCCAGGAGGCGCCGATGGCAATCGTCTTCAGGACGTCGAGGGCTGCGGCGGCGTGAGGTACCGCGTCCGATACCAGGACAACGCTGAATACGCCGCTCGTCCCTAGGAAGTCCCGCTTCCAGATCTCGTGCCCCTGGGTACCCGGCAAGGTCGGAAACAGGACACGCTCGACCAGAGGATGACGCTCGATCCACTCGATCAGTACCAGTGCAACATCTGCGGCATGCTTGAGACGGATGCCAAGCGTTTCCATGCCGCGCAGCACAAGCGATGCATCATCCGGAGACACGCCAATCCCGAAGCGCCCGAGCGTTGCGCGAATCGGTGTGATGAGGTCGTCTGACCGCACGGTGATCGAACCCATCAGTAGATCGGAGTGGCCGGAAACATATTTCGTCAAGGCTTCCGTAACGATATCGGCTCCGAGCGCCAGCGGCTTGTAGTTGAGCGGTGTCGCCCAGGTATTGTCGCAGCCGACAAGCGCGCCGTGTCGATGGGCGACATCGGCAATAGCCGGAAGATCCTGGATCTCCATCGTCGTTGAACCCGGGGATTCACACCAGACGAGCTTTGTGCGGTCATCGATCTTTGTTGTCAGGTCCTCGATCGAAACCGGATCGTAATAGGCAACCTCGACGCCGAAACGCGCCAGATCCTGGTTGGCAAAGTCGCGCATGGGCGGATAGGCGGTATCCGCGATCAGGATCTTGTCGCCGCTCTTCAAGAACGGAAGCGCTGCAATCGCATTCGCCGCCTGCCCTGATGGCACCAGAAATGTGCGAAGACCCTGCTCAAGCGCCGTCAGTTTGGCTTCGAGCGTGCGGGTCGTCGGCGTGCCGTAAAGCCCATAGGTATACCCATCATGGCCCCTCTGACCGCGGGTGGCATAGGCTTCTGCATTCTTGAAGACGATGGTGGATGCCCGGTGCGTGGCAACACCAAGGGCTTCAAACCCGTCAACATTGACGTCCGGTGTGACAACACATTGAGTAAAGTCTTTCATTCCGTTTCATCCTGAGCAATTTCGTGAGCGGATTAAAACATCGGCATATCAATTCCGTCCAATATCATTATCCTGCTACTTTATTCTCGTGGGTTATGAGGTGTCGAATGAATATTCGTCAGGTCGAGGTGTTCCATGCCGTGATGACTAACAGCACAGCCTCTCGGGCTGCCGAGGTGCTGCGCATTTCCCAACCTGCTGTCAGCAAAGCGATCCAGGAACTCGAGCGCGATATCGGATTTGCCCTGTTCCGGCGCGAACGCGGTCGCATGTATCCGACCGCCGAAGCGAACATCTTCTTCAAGGAAGTGGAGAGTTCGTTTTCCGGGCTCACACGGCTCAAAAGTGCCGCAGCGAGAATCCGTGATTTCGGATCAGGCGAAATCAAAGTGGCAAGCCTATCTGCGCTGAGCACCAATATTTTGCCACGCGCTTTGCGCGGTTTTCAGGCGCGGCATCCAAATGTCGCCATTTCGTTTCAGGCGCAACTGTCCTCTACTGTGAAAGATCTAGTAGCGTCCGGCCAGGTCGATGTCGGGCTGGCAGCCGACGAGATCGAGACCGAAGGCGTCGATGTTCGGCCCTTCGCGCGCTATCGTGCCGCCATCGCCGTTCCAGCAGGGCATCGCCTGGAGCAGGCCACTGAGTTGACGCCAGAGGATCTCGACGGAGAAGCCTTCATTGCCCTTTCCCCTGAAGACACGACGCGACGAGCCGCTGAAGCTATCTTTCGCGACCGCGCAACCAAGCTGAAGGTCGTGTTGGAAACGCCGTATTCGACCACCATCTGCGCCATGGTTCAGGCAGGGCTCGGAGTCGGCCTCGTCAACCCCATGACGGCCGAACCCTATGTGGGGCGTGGCCTGACGATCATCCCATTCAAACCGGCGATCTATTTCCGCACCCTGCTGGTACTGCCGCCGAACCGCTATCCTTCGCGCATCGTTGCCGACTTTGTCGATGAGGTGATGAAGCTGTCGATATTTCAATGATTGGCGCTAGCGCTGCTAATTTGATGGCTTTGATACAATCAGGACTATCGTCTTCGCCATAAAAGTGGCCGTGACAGCGATGACGGCACAGAGGCTTCACTCGGCCTTACACTGGCAAGGCTTCTGACTGACCTTGCCCTGATGTTGCGAAGCTGCTGAACCAGAGTGTCGAAAACATCAAGGTCAGCATCTATCGCACGCCAGGGCCGGAAATTCTCTTCGCCAATCGCAATGACGACCACATCCATATGCCAATTGTCTTTCGGTTTGGACCGGTCCCGGCGTATACAGGTGGCAAATTAGCGACCAAAGCGATTGATCGCAGTCGCGCAGTTTTCCAGCTGCTGATGATATTCTGCTGGGCAATCAAGTCTTCAAGATCGGCTGTACTCAGGGCAGAGAGTTTATATGCCCGGACCGCTTATGCGACGATCTCGCACAGAAAAGAAAACTCCTTTAAACTATTGAAAAAGATCAGCAATTTCGTGGTGCATCGATAAAGCCAACCTGGCATCGAGCAACTTGGCAATACCGGTCTCATTACGCGTTCTCCCGGATCCTTCGACGTGGACCACTTCAAGTTAGTAAGCACCATTTGCTTTGAGGATCATCAAGCGCCCCTTACCATAGTGACAACGATTGACATCCATTATGTAACGTTATTACATATCAACAAAAATGTCGATGAGAAGGCAAATGAGAGTGGTAGCGGCTCCTAGTGGAACCATTGCCTCCTGTCGATTGACAGCAGGCCGCCATCATGTAGACATCGTCAGGTCAAGGTTCTTCCATCACTGGTGGAAGCTAAGAGGGAATCCGGTGCGACGCCGGAGCTGTCCCGCAACTGTAAACGGCGAGCCGTCCCCGAAAACGTCACTGACCTGAAAAGGTTGGGAAGACAGGGGAAGGCATAGACCCGTGAGCCAGGAGACCTGCCTGACAAGATAGAATTCCGCGGTCGGGGTCTGCCGCCGGAATGGCTCGTTCGCGTACCAAGGGGTTCGCGCGCGTCGTCATTTCGTTGCTAGCCTCGACCGCTCACGCGCGAGGCACGCAGTGACGACTAAGACAGGACCAGACGAGCGGCGCGCCGTTCTTCTCATCGCGAAATCCGCTTTTGCTGCGGCCCCTCACGCTGACATGGCACGCCTTACGGGCGTCATGGCCGAACACCGGCCTGATGCCGTCGTGCGTTACGCCTTCATCGAACAAGGCACTCCGTCTCTCAAGGAAGCGCTGCTGGCGCTGGTCGGCGAGGGCTGTTCCCATGTCAGCATTGCCCCGCTTGTTCTGCCCATGGAGCCCAGCTTTCCCACCTGGCTGCAAAAGGTGGTCCGCCGCTGGCGAAACGAGGACCACCGGCCATGGCCGGAGATAGCACTCACCGCTCACATCGCGGCAAGTCCGGCCATGGCAGCGCTGCTCGCCGATCTAGTCGCTTCAGCCAAACCCATCGAGCTTGCCGTTGATCAGAAATCCCTCGCCGAAGGTTCGCTTGTGCCGGACCAGAAACGCCGGGTCCTGGTCTGCCAGGGCGGTCCCTGCAATGGCGCAGGTGCCGACGCCATCTGGTGCCATCTGCGCAACGAGCAGCAGCGCCTGAAGCTGCGGACAACGGGCGAAGGCACCATGACCGCGAAATCCACCTGCCTCGGCCCCTGCAATCTTGCCCCTGTCGTCCAGGTCTTTCCCGAGGGCACCTATTACGGCGGCGTCACCGAGGCGGCCGTCGACCGCATCATCACCGAGCACCTGTTGGGCGGAACGGTCGTGGAGGATTTCGCCTATCACCCGACCGGACGCAAGCAGCGGCTGCGGCCGCTGCAAACACCAAGATTCCCGAATCCATAATCAACGAGACGAGAGGTCATTATGCCCATTCCGCTCCGCCAGCGCCTCAGCAGCGCGCTGATCGCCACCGCAGCCCTTGTGGCCGTCGCGTGGCCCGCAGCAGCGACTGAGCCTTTGCGCATCGGCGCAACCTTCATCACCAGTGGCGTTGACCCGGCCAAGGGATCAAATGGCTGGGCGCTCACCAGCCACGGGGTTGGCGAAAACCTGTTTACCGTCGACAGGCAAGGCAAACTTGTACCGGAACTGGCCGAAAAGGCCGAACGCACGGGCGACCTCACCTGGACGATCACCTTGAAGGCAGGGCGCGCATTCTCTGATGGCACGCCCGTGACAGCCGCAGCTTTGGCGGCCGGTTTCGAGCGCACCTTTGCCAACAACAAGGCAGCATTGGCGACAGGCGGGAAACTGACGTTTGCAGCAGCAGACGACCTCACCCTCAGGGTATCGACGGAAAAGCCGGTTCCTCTCATCCAGGCCCTGTTTGCCGAATGGCCGCTGATTGCCTACAAGCCGGCAGCCGAGGACGGCAAGACGATCTTTACCGGCCCCTACGAAATCGCGGATTTCAAGGTCGATGCGGCGATCGAATTGAAGCCGAATGCCCATTTTGAAGGGGCGGACCAGCGCAGACCGTTGACACTGAAACGGTTCGGCGATGCGCAAACCATGGCGCTGGCCTTTCAATCCGGGGAGTTGGATCTGGCCTTTGGTCTCCCCTCCGAAGTTGCCGCCCGACTGACGCGTGATCCGTCCCTGACAGTCAAATCCTTCGCGGTCGGGTACCAGTATTTTGCCTTTCTGAACACGACAAGGCCGGTGGTTCAGGACAAATCCGTGCGCCAGGCCATCGACCTCGCCTTCGATCGCAAGGAACTGGCCGCTGCCATCAATGGCGGAACACCGGCAACCGGCGCCTATGCTCCTTATTTTCCGTTTGCCGGCAGCCAAGCCCGGCCGACAGATGCTGCCAGGGCTGCCGCGATCCTGGATACTGCGGGCTGGACAAAGGGCACCGACGGCATGCGTACCAAGGACGGCAAGGCTCTGAAGCTTCTCGCGATCACCTATCCGCAACGGCCGGATCTGGTCACCATGCTGCCGGTCGTCAAGGCACAGCTTTCCCGGATCGGCATCGGGCTCGACACACAGATCGTGGACAATATTGCAGAGGCGGCGGCCAGCGGCAATTTCGACATCGCGCTCTGGGCCCAACACACCGCCCCCAGCGGCGATCCGGCCTTTTTCCTGAACTCGATGCTGCGAAGCGGTGCCTCGCTCAACTATACCAAATATGCATCGCCGGAATTCGACGCCATCATCGACCGCTTCGCCACCACCGGCGACCCCGCCGAACGCATCCAGATTGCATTGGACGCCCAAGCGAAGCTGTTTGACGACGTGCCCGTTTCCTTCCTCGTCTCGCCGGTCTGGTATGTCGGCGTCTCCGACAGACTGAAGGGTTACGAGCCCTGGGGATCGGACTATCACGTCCTGCGCGCCGATATCGGCGAGAGCAAGTGAAGCCATGAAGAAGCTGGCATCATGGGGATTGCAGACAGCGCTCGGCCTGCTTGTCGTGTCTTTCGCAGCCTTTGCGATTATCACCCTGATGCCAGCCGACCCGGTCGAGATTGCTATTCGCACCTGGAACCTGCCTGCAACCGACGAGACAGTGGCTGCCTTACGCCAGGACTGGGGTCTCGACCGGCCTCTGATTTCCCGCTATCTCATATGGGGCTGGGACTTTTTGCACGGCGATTGGGGACGATCCTTCCGCACGGGTGAACCCGTCCGTACCGAGTTCCTCCACCGTTTGCCCCTGTCGCTCAGCATTGGCATTGCCGGGCTCTGCCTTGCCCTGTTGTTGGCCCTGCCGCTCGGATTTGCTGCGGCTCTGAAGCCCGGCGGCGTGGCGGATCGCTTCAGTCGGGTGTTGTCCGTGTTCACGCAATCCACGCCAGTGTTTGCGACCGGGCTCGTGCTGATCTGGGTCTTCGGCGTGCAACTGCGGTGGATACGACCGTTCGCCAATGACGGTGCGTCACTGGTGCTGGCTATCGCGCTCGTTGCCCTACATTCCACTGCAGTTCTGGCGCGAGTTTATCGCCAGGGTCTGCAGGAAGCCGCAACACAGCCCTGGTTCGTCACTGCTCGTGCCAAAGGTTTGTCCGAAACACAAGCACTGTGGCGTCATGCCCATCCGAGCGCATTGTATGCGGTTCTTGCCGCCGTGCATTCCGAAGCCGGCTGGGTAATCGGCAGCGCCGCCGCCATGGAAATCCTGTTTGGCCTTCCGGGGATCAGCCAATTCCTGGTTCAGAGTATCTCGATGCGCGATCAGATGGTGTTGCAGGCCTATGTCATGGTCATCGCACTTTGGATGGTGAGCATCGATTGCCTGGCACGGCTGATGATGCTGCGGCTGGAGCCACGCCTGCCATGAACCGCGCTGTGCTTCCGCTCCTGCTGCTTGCCCTTCTATTCGCCGGTGGCTTCTGGCAACCGCATGATCCGGACGCGGTTGATATCCTCAACCGTCACGCCGGACCAAGCATCCCACACCTCCTCGGAACGGATCATCTGGGCCGCGACCTCTTGTCCCGGCTGATGGTCGGCGGGTTCCGGACGGCTATCGTAATCCTTGCCGTCGGGGCGATCGGCCTGGTGGGCGGCTCTCTGCTTGGAACCCTCGCCGCCCTTCTCGGCGGCTGGCGGGAGGTCGCAATCCTGAAGGCAAGCCAAGTATTCATCATGGTGCCGACCTTGATCGTCGCGCTGACGGCAGCAGCCATCTTCGGGCTATCGCCCTTGAGCGCCGGCATGGCGCTGGGCCTTGCGGCCATCGGACCGCTGACTGTGTTCACGCATGCCTTGACGCGACGCGTCCTGTCGCAACCCTTCATGCTGGGAGCCGAGGCACTTGGCGTGCGCTCCAGCGGCAAGCTCTTTCGTCATCTCTTGCCAAACACGCTGCCATCGATCCTGACTTATGTCGGCAACCAGTCCGGCTCTGCCGCCATTGCTTATGCCTCGCTCGCCTTTATCGGTCTTGGCGCCGATCCTTCGCTCCCCGATTGGGGTGGAATGCTCTTTGAATACCGCATATTCATCTTCGACAATCCGATGCTGGTTTTATGGCCAACGCTGACGCTCGCAGGCACTGTCTTTCTTTTCAATCGAGCCTGTGACCGATGAGACCTGCGACTGCGTGTGAAGATCGCTCTGGTCGACTTGGCGGATACGCTTGATCTTCATTCGCAGCGCTGGCCGTACTCTTGGATTACCGCCGGAAAGTCTTTGGCAATATCAGCCAGCGTCACCCCGGCAAACCGGGTGAGCAGCAGTTGCTCGGCTTCTGCGAATACATCTTTCAACGTGGCATTCACCGCCTGCTCAATCAGGCAACCTGGCATGTCATAGGCCGGGCCGACGGCAAAGACGGACGGTTCCCCCACAGCGCGATAGATATCGAGCAATGTCAGATCATCCAGTGGTTTTGCCAGCGTCCAGCCGCCGCCATGGCCCTTTTCGGAATGGACAAACCCCTGTTCACGCAAGCCTGCCATGGTGCGTCGAATGACGACTGGGTTTGCATTCAGCATGGCAGCGATCATGTCCGACGTCATGGGTCCGTCATGATGACCCATATGGATCATCACATGCAGCATTCTGGATAGCCGGCTGTCGTGCCGCATTCGATCATCTCCGTTCAGCATCAAGGCCAAACCATAGGTTCATTATTTGCTTGATACCATGCAAACCGCCTCATGTCACATTTGAGGTATCATGAGCATTGACTCCTTTTCATCTCGCAACTTATGTTGTGTCGAGATTTTGAGGAGCATGTCATGGCCGATCCCATTTACGACGTCATCATCATCGGCGGCAGCTATGCCGGCCAATCCGCCGCCCTCCAGCTCGCCCGTGCCCGCCGCTCGGTCCTGATCATTGATGAGGGCGAGCGTCGCAATCGTTTTGCCAGCCATTCCCACGGTTTCCTGACGCAGGATGGGGTGGATCCCGCCCGCATCGCGGCGGATGCGCGGGCCCAGGTGATGCAGTACCAGACGGTCGGATGGCTGTCCGGTCGGGCGGAGCGTGCAGCGCGAATCGAAATGAATGACGCATCAGGCGCGGGTTTCGAAGTCTTTGCCAATGGCCAGCGGCACATCTCCCGCCGCTTGCTCCTGGCGACCGGCGTGAAAGATATTCTGCCCGCCATGCCAGGCCTTGCGGAACGCTGGGGTAAGTCTGTCTTCCACTGCCCCTATTGTCATGGCTACGAACTGAACAAAGGCCAGATCGGCGTCATCGCCGGATCGGAGCTCTCGATGCATCACGCCCTGATGCTGCCCGATTGGGGCACCACGACGCTACTCCTCAACGACGCGTTCGAACCGACCGCGGAACAGCTTCAAAGCCTTGCCATGCGCGGCGTCAGCATCGAGCGCAGTCCCGTCGAAGCCATCAGCGGCCATGCCGACATCATGCTTGCCGATGGACGCACCTTGTCCTTTGCTGGCCTGTTTGCGCTGGCGCCCTTCGAGATGACCACTCCCATACCCTTGGAGCTTGGACTGGAATTCGAAGAAGGACCCATCGGATCGCCGATTAGGACGGACCCGATGAAGGAAACCAGCATGCCGGGCGTTTTCGCCTGTGGTGATGCCGCGAGGCCGATGGCATCCGTTGCTCTCGCGGTTGGCGATGGAAACCTTGCCGGCGCCGGACTGCACCGCTCGCTGTTGTTCGGCAAGATCTAGACAAAACTTCGTCTTTTGCGTTCCCGAACCTGACCGACTTGTTCCAAGTCGTCCTCGCCTTGAAAGGGTTCGAACCAGAAACCCGCAAAAAAGATGTCCAAGCTTCGATGATGCAATGTTTTTCCCACACAGCATTTCATGTCACTGACGTTCCCCATGACAACTCTGTACAGCGCGCTCATCAGCCCTCAGAGGGCAGGTAAACCCACCCCGCGTGTGAATCTCAGACGCACGCATCCAGCTTGCTCTCATCACTCCAACGTCGGCGACGTTCATCGCCGATGAATTTTCACGCGCATCGCAGGCCCCGGCTAAAACACATCGCTAACGTCGTCGTTTTAGCCGGGTCATAAACAGGCACGGTCATCTCCGACAGGCGGCCACAATCGAGCGGTTACTGTCAGATGCGGCTTGCCCATAGCGCTTCACTCCATCCATGCGAAAAATTGCACCATCAAACTCTGGCATCAAACATCTGGTTGTGGCTTGTTCCCTCGGCTTAACGGCGCATGCTCACCAGGAGTGCAGCCGCCCGGTTGGCGGCGTGCAAGGCATCGGGCATGGCTGAGCCTTGCAGAAGGCTGGCAGCAAGAACGCCGATAAATTCGTCACCTGCGCCATGGGTGCTGACGACATCGACCTTGAGTGCAGGCAGCGTGATCTCTTCGCCGTTGCGATCGACGCAGGCCACGCCTGCTCCACCGGCGGTTACCACGACGGCGGCATAGAACTTCGACAGGGAGCGTGCAGCACGACGTGCGTCATCAAGGGTTCGCACCTCGGCGCCGTCGCTCAGCACTTGCGCTTCGATGGCGTTGACGACCAGAATGTCGATCAGGGCGCTGAGTTCAGCAGAGAGGGGTCGGGCGGGGGCGGCGTTCAGCAGCACTCGACCTCCCACAGCCTTCATCGCAGCAGCGGCCAGCAGATTGGCCGCTTCGGCTACCTCGTTCTGCAGGACAAGGATATTGCCGGGGACCAAGAGGGACGCCGCCCTTTCGACATCTTCGGACGACAACAGGAGATTGCTGCCGGAGACAATGACGGCCCCGTAGTCTCCCTCATCATCGAAGATCGCAACGCTCATGCCAGACACCGCACCCGGCATGACACGCACATGCTGATGGTCCACCCCATGTCGCCGCAGATTGTTCACGAGCGCGCGACCAAATTCGTCGTCGGCAACGGCGCCGATCATGGCCGAACGCACACCGCGTTTTGCGGCAGACACCGCCTGGTTACCGCCCTTGCCGCCGCAGGCGGGGTGCCAGGAATGTCCGGTCACCGTCTCCCCCTTACGTGGTCGGCCTGGGCCATGGACGATGATGTCGTAATGAAGACTGCCGAAGACGACAACGGTCGGGGTCGACGGGATCATATCAGCCTCTTCTTCCGTTTCGATGCGACCGCGGCCATGGTTTTTTTGATGTTGCTTTCGGCCTCACCATAATTGCGTTGAGCAACCGCAACGAAGACCGCGTCGAGAATGTTCAACTGCGCGATCCGCGCCGCCGCGTTTTCACCCATCAGCGGCGAGCCCCGCGCCGTGGAACACAGCACGACATCAGCATTCTGCGCCAGGATCGACTCGTTGTAGTTCGTGATCGCAATGGTGTGTGCACCGTTACGCCTTGCAAGTTGCATGGCCTCGACGACAGCGATCGTATTGCCGGAATGCGAGAAGCCGACGGCCACATCACCCTTGCCAAGCAGGGCAGCCGACATCAGCATCAGATGGAAATCGTCATAGACATTTGTCCGCACGCCTATTCTCAGGAACTTGTGGGCGACGTCGCGGGCGATCTGTGCCGATCCGCCGACGCCATAGAGGTCCCGCTGGCCGGCCGCATGGATCAAGTCCGCCACGCGGTCGAATGCTTCGACGTCCAGAATGGCCAGCGTTTCCTCCAAGGCCTGGATGGAGGTTCGAAACACCTTCTGGATGATCTCCTGCGACGTATCGTCGGTCGATAGCTCCTGATGCATCTCAGCTGTGGGAAGCTGGTTGTAACGGGACAAGGCGGTACGGAACTCGCGATAGCCGGCAAATCCCAGCTTCTTCGTGATCTTCACCACCATGGCCTCGGATACGCCTGCCTGCGCAGCAATCTGCTTCAACGGCGTTTCCGCGCTGAACTCGCGCTGACCGACCACCGTTTCCACCACCTTCGTTTCCAGCGGCGTCAATAATGGCATGCGCATGCGGATGCGTGGGCCGACCGCCTTCAGATCAAGGCTATCACCATCCATATCCGTCACCTTCCTGAGTGAGAGGCAGGTCCCATGCCAAACCCTTCAAATCGAGCGGCGGCAACAGCTCGGATGCCCTCGGCA
Organism: Rhizobium sp. Root149; assembly: GCF_001427345.1. Taxonomy (NCBI): domain Bacteria; kingdom Pseudomonadati; phylum Pseudomonadota; class Alphaproteobacteria; order Hyphomicrobiales; family Rhizobiaceae; genus Rhizobium; species Rhizobium sp. Root149. The sequence goes on along the minus strand of NZ_LMGD01000002.1, from coordinate 37,646 downwards.
ACACAGCCATCAGGAGCGTCCCAACATCAGGTTCTGCAGAATGGCCTGCGCCGATACCGCATCCTGCCGTTCCATGGCGTCATGCAGCCGGTTGTCTTGCTCCAGCCGGTCAACCACTTCCAACATCCGCTTCACAGTCCGGATATTGACGTCGCATTCCTGGACGGGATCAAGCCCGGTCATATCGGGGAAGGTATCGAAGTAGATCGCCCCCTCGTATCCATCCTTGCGGATCTGACGCAACAGTTCGATGGTCTGCACCGTATGCACCGCCCCGACCATCAACCCGTCATCACGCTTGGCATAGCCGTCGTTCAGGTGCACGCCGAGAAGACGGCTATGGCGGGCGATCAACGCGGCGGCGAAGGCCGGTTGTTCATCCGCGTAAAGGACATGCGCAAAGTCAAGCGTCACCCCCAGATTGGCAGCGCCGACATCCCTGATTGCCAGGAGGGTGGTCGCGCAATCCGGCATCAGACTGTACGATCTCGGCTCGTTCGGCTTATATTCGATCGAGATCAAACACTCCGGATCATGTTGACAAACTTCACGAATCCCATCGATTTCGTAATCCCATAGCCGCTGATAATCAGCCTGAAAGGCGTAATCGAAACCGTCCTGCCCGAGCCAAAGCGTCATCAGGTTCGAACCCGCTTCACGCGCAGCATCGATGCCGGCCTTGGTTAGATCAATGGCTTCTTGCCGCACCTGTCGATCAGGATGGGTGAACGCCCCCAGCTTGAAGGCCGGATTCGTGTAATAGCGCATGGCAAAACCGTTGATTGCCAGGCCTAGATCCTCGAGCTTCCGGGCCATCACCCTTGGCTTCTCAACAAGATGATCCGGAAAGTTCAGGTCCAGGTCTGTCAGCCCCTCCACCTTGGCGGCACGTGCCGCCATCTGCAGCACAGTCGGCTTCCCGTCCAGATGTGGCCATTCGCCCGCAGGTCGGGACGCAAAGGAATTCAGTCGGGTTGCGAAGCGAGGAGTGGACAACGGGTGAGACCTTCATCGATGTGGCTATCCACAGACATCACAAATCAGAAAATATTTGTAAAGCGCAATTTTCGTCAATGGAACCGAAGGCACTTCACCCTGCGGATGATTCCGGTACAGGATGTGGCCGTCAAAGGCTTTTAAAGACTGCGGTGGGCACTGGAAGATGCTGCCAGCCAGGCATCCCGCTCCGCGCGAAGCCACTCTAGAAATACCCGCACCTTTTTGTGACGCAGATGATCGCGCGGGCAGACGATCCATTGTGTCGTCAGTGTGATGCGCGGCGGATCGACCACCGGGCAGATCAGACGACCGTCTGCCAGTTCTCGCCACATCATCAGTTCGCTTTCCAGCGCGACACCGATTCCATCGGATGCGGCGTCGATCGCCATATGGCTTCGGTCAAACATGACCCTCTTCCAGCGGAAATCGTGGCTGACACCCGCTTCCTTCAGCCAGCGGGGCCATTGTGCCTGGGATTTGACGGAGTGGATGAGCCGGTAGCGCATTACATCCTTGCACGCCAGGGAACCCATAGGAGCAAGCTGCGGCGAACTGACGGGAATAAAACTCTCTTCGACCAGGCCTTCGACGAAAAGGCCCGGCCAACGTCCGTCTCCATGACGGATCTCCACATCGACGAGTTCCCGGTTAAAATCGGTGGGCTCGTTGGTACCATCGACGCGCAATTCGATCTCAGGATGCGCATCAAGAAAGGAGCGGAGCCTTGGCAGCAGCCATTTGTTCGAAAGCGTCGGCGTTGCCCGGATGTTGAGCGTCGTGACGGTGCTATGTCCGCGTATCGTGTTGGTCGCATCGGCAATCTTCTCGATTTCGTCCGCGATCATCTCAAAGTAGCGCTCGCCAGCCTCGGTCAGCACGACGCCTCGACCCATCTTGTTCATCAAGGTGACGCCGAGTTGAAGTTCAAGCGACTGGATCTGCTGCGTGACGGCCGAAGGCGTCACGCTCAGTTCATCCGCCGCCTTGGAAATGCTGCCGCAGCGTGCAGCCGCGTGAAAGACGACAATGCTTCGGATCGGCAACTGCAAGATGTACTTCCTCCTTGTATTCAGGGAGTGAGTTTACAAATAAACATTAGCTCCTCTAAACGGATCCACAGTAGTTCTAAATTGCGCTTAAGCAATTGCTTTCCTAGCGTGATCCTGCGTTTCGGCTTAACGATGCCTGAAGCGCAGGATGCGACCATCCTCTGGGAGGAGGCACGGTCATGCCAGGTTGGTGAAACGAAAGCGGGAACGGCGAACGGCTGGGCCGCTTGCGACGGGAGGATGACGTCATGACACTGAAAAAAACCAAGTTGTTTCTGATCATATCGGCAGCATCGCTGATGACCGCCGGGGCATCCTGGGCGGCCGGCAGTTGCTCTGCCTATCCGCAGGCTGCCAGTGCGCAGATCGAGTCGGTGGACCTCGACAAGCAGTTCGGTGCAGTACCAAAGCCGACAAAGGAACTGCGCTTCGCCTACGTGACGAAGACGCTGATCAACGAGTTTTGGCAGGACGTGGCAGCCGGAGTGAAGGCCGAGGCGGCAAAGTACAACGTGAAAGTGGACGTCCAGGCGGCCAAAGACGAGTCCTCGATGATCGAACAGCTCAACCTGGCCCAGACGATGCTATCGCAGAAGCCGGACGCGCTGCTGCTTTCGCCGCAGTCTGACTCCAACCTCGCTCCGGTCATCAAGGCAGCGAAGGCCGCCAACATCCCGACGATCATCATTGACGACGCCCGCACCGACGGCGCCAGCAGCTATGTCGGCACCGACCAGGTGGCGATTGGCGGCAAGGCCGCTGAGTATTTCGGCGAGCGCTACAAGGACGGTGGCAAGGTCGCCCAGATCGAAGGGGCTGCCGGTTCGCCCAATGCCCGCGCCCGGATCAAGGGTTTTCAGGAGGGCCTGAAGAAGTATCCGAAGCTGCAGCTGGTCGCCTCCCAGCCCGGCAACTGGGATCGCCTGGTGGCCCTGAATGCCACCAGCAATATCCTGCGCCAGCATCCGGATCTGGTCGGCGTCTATGCCAACAATGACGGCATGGCACTTGGTGTGGTCGAAGCCGTGCGCAAGTCGAGCACACTCGACAAGGTCGCCGTTGTCGGAACCGACGGCATCCGTGAAGCGAAAAAATCGGTGGGTGCCAAGGAAATGGCTGCGACGGTTGCTGAATTCCCGTTCGAGGAAGGTCAGTTGGGGGTCCAGGTCGCGCTGCGACTGCTGGGCTGCCAGGCGATCCCAGCCTGGGTGGTATCGCCCCAGGCGGTTATCACGTCCGATAATGTCGCCAAGTTTCCGGACCCGGTGATCTCGAAATAATGGCATCTTCCTGACCGGCTGCACCGCAGGGCGCAGCCGGTCTTTATCGACACGGGGAGGATGAAAACATGAGCTCTCACCACCAGCAGGCGGCAGCCGCGTCCACGAATGTGCGGCAGGAGACGCCACTCTTGCGCCTGTCGAACATCGAGAAGCGCTATGGCCTCAACCATGTGCTCAAGGGTGTCAATCTGGCGCTGGAGGGCGGAGCTGTTCATGGCCTCCTGGGCGAAAACGGCGCCGGCAAATCCACGCTGATGAAGGTGCTTTTCGGGCTTGTGCAGCCGGATTCGGGAACCATAACCCATGGAAAGTTCGGGGCGGTGAGGATCTCGGATCCCCGTCACGCACTGTCGCTCGGCATCGGTCTGGTCAGCCAGGAGCTGAACCTGGTGCCGCAACTGGATGTGGCGCAGAACATGTTTCTGGGGGCTACGGGCGCGCTGGAGCGGGTGCCGCGCGCGCAGTTGCGACAGCGCGCCGCAACCATCCTGTCCGAACTCGCCCCCCATATCAATGTCACGCAGAGTGTTGCCAATCTCGGCATGGCCGACAGGCAGCTGGTCGAGATCGCCCGGACGCTTGCAAAGGGCGGCGAGATCATTGCTTTCGACGAACCAACCTCCAGCCTGACCCCGAACGAACGCGACAATCTGTTCTCGGTGATCCGAAGATTGAAGGCCGCGGGCAAGGCGATCATCTACATCTCCCACCGCATGGACGAGATCCGGGAGATCTGCGACAGCATCACCATCCTCCGGGACGGACGGGTCATTCTGTGCGACGCGGTCGCCAGGCACGACGACCACGCCATCAACGAGATGATCACCGGGCGTCAACTCGGGACGATGCTCAAACAGGGTCTCGTTGCTCGCGCCTCTGCCGGACAGATCCTGCTCGAACTCGACCGTGTGAGCACCGGCCGAATTTCCGAGGTCTCGCTATCGGTGCGATCCGGCGAGATCTTGGGGCTTGCGGGCCTCGTCGGTTCCGGGCGGTCTGCGACGCTGCGGACAATCTTCGGCATTGACCCGATCGCAGGCGGCGAGATCCGGGTCGAAGGATCACCACTTGCGCTGTCAGGCTGCAAGGATGCGATCAACAACGGCATCGCCTACATCCCGGAAGATCGTCGCGGCCAAGCCATCGTGCCGATGATGAGCATCGAGAGCAATTTCGGCCTGGCCAACCAGAACCGCTTTTCCCGCTTCGGTTTCATTACCTTTGCACACCGCAAAGCCAGCATCCGCCGTTTCGTCAAAGATATGGGCATCCGCCCGTCCGACATTCGGGTCCCTCTCGGCAACCTCTCAGGCGGGAACCAGCAAAAGGTCGTCATCGCGCGCTGGCTGCAAACGGATGCCAAGATCCTGCTGTTCGATGAACCGACGCGCGGCATCGATGTGGGAGCGAAAGCCGACATCTATGCCCTGCTGCGCGACCTTGCCGCCAAGGGCGCGGCCATTATTGTCGTGTCGTCGGAACTGCCGGAAATCCTGCTGGTCAGCGATCGCATTGGCGTGATGAGCGGAGGACGTCTCGTTGCGCTTGAGGACAATGATGAGCGGATGGCCGAAGACCGCCTGATGCGACAGATGGCAGGGGAGAAGACACATGCAGCCTAACAAGACCGCAGGAGCAGCCGCCATGACGACCCAACCCGAACGCAGGACCGTCAGCGTGCTGAAAAGCGGCGAGTTTGCGCGCAAAGCAAGCGTCCTATCCGGCTGTATCGCACTCTTCATCGTCTTTTCGGCTTTGACGAGCAGCTTCTACCAGCCCGCCAATTTGCTCGATATCCTGCTGCAATCCTCGATCAACGCCGTCATCGCCGTCGGCATGACGCTGGTGATCATGACCAAAGGGATCGATCTATCCGTCGGTTCGATTGTCGGATTGTCCAGCATGGTTGCAGCGGACATGGCCAACAGTGGGGTCATGGCAGGCATCGGTGCGGGCCTGGCGGTCGGCGTCGCCTGTGGTTTCGTGAATGGCGTCCTGATCGCCAAGCTGAAGCTTCCGGACTTCATCGTGACGCTGGGAACGCTCAGCATCTTCCGTGGCGCGGCGCTGATCTACACCAATGGGCAGCCCATCTATGGATTGCCCGAAGAGTTCAGGGACCTCTTTGCCGGACAGTTTCTGGGCGCTCCGACACCGGTCCTGTTTGCCGTGGGCATCGCAGCCCTTGCTTATGTCATGGTTGCTTATACGGGCCTTGGCGAGCGGATCATCGCCAGCGGCGGCAACGAGGAGGCCGCACGTCTGTCCGGCATTAATGTCGAGCGCGTGAAGATCATCGTCTACACGCTTTCCGGACTTCTCTCCAGCATCGCCGGTTTCATTCTGATTGCCCGGATTGGCGCGGCTGAACCGATCGGCGGACAGGGCTTTGAATTGCAGGCCATCGGCTCCGCCGTTATCGGGGGCGCGAGCCTGTTCGGCGGGGTTGGCAACCCGTTTGGCTCGCTGATCGGCGCGATCACGCTTGGCGCACTACAGAATGGCTTGACCCTGATGAACGTACCGTCGTTCTGGCAGTATGTCGCGTCGGGATGTGTGGTGATCCTTGCCGTCCTGGCCGACCAGATGACACGGCCGCGCAGATGATGCCGGATTCCGGACGTTACCTGGTCGATGCACACCATCATTTCCAGGACATCGAGACCTATGACTATCCATGGCTAAAGCCAGACCGGCCACAGGCCCTGGAAGGCGATCTCTCGGCTATCCGTCGGAATTTCCTCCCCGACGAATATCGGGAGATCGTTTCCGGTTGGCCCGTGCGCAAATCCGTCCACGTCCAGAATGGATGGAGGGCGGATGATCCCGTTGGGGAAACGCGCTGGTTGTCGTCGCTGATCGAGGCGCACGACCTGCCGATGGTGATCGTCGGTTATGCCGATCTTGCCGCACCCACCTTGGCGGAGACACTGCGCGGCCATCTCGCATATCCACAGGTCCGCGGTATCCGCCAGATCCTGAACTGGCACGAGGATCTGTCGCTGCGCGTTGCAGCAACAGCGGACGTAATGGAGATGCCCGACTGGCGGCGTGGTTTTGCCAATCTTGCCGATCATGGCCTGTCCTTCGACCTGCAGATATACTGGCCGCAGATGGAAATGGCGCTCGAACTAGCGCAGGATTTCCCGGGCACCCAGATCATCCTTGATCACTTCGGAATGCCAATCGACCGCTCAACCGCCGCCTTGCGGCATTGGATGACCGCCATTTATCAGCTCGCATCCGCCGAAAATGTCAGCGTCAAACTCTCGGGCTTCGGCCTCGGACACCCTCATTGGTCAAGGAGCGATACGGTACCGCTGCTGCAGTCGGTCATTCGCGCCTTCGGCGCAGAGCGAGTCATGTTCGGCTCGAACTTGCCCGTCGACCTGCTGTTTTCCAAGGCACAGCGCATTGTCGAAGCTTTCGAGGCCGCAATCCGGTTCCTGTCGGAAGAGGACAAGTCAAAGGTTCGCCACGGCAACGCGGAGCGCGTCTACCGGTTCTGAGAAAGCCGCACCTACCAATCGCTGCCCCGCTGTCCGGACCAGTTGTGCCGTCGTCGATCCGTGGTCATCGTGCCAATACTCTGTTGGCGGAATGCAACACCCCCGACGGAACAGGGCACGTTCCATCGGGGGTCTGTGCCCGGCCAGCTTCGCCTCGTCAGTAGAGACCTAGCAGACGAAGCGGGCCAAGGGTCAAGTCCGGAAAAAGCACCAGCGCCAGGATCGCCCCCAACAGGATCGACATCGGTGCAAGTGATCCCTTGATGACGTCTTCAAGCGACATCTTCGCAACCTGCGCAACGGCGAACAGGCAGACACCAACCGGCGGCGTGATGAGACCGAGTGTCAGCGTGATGACCATGACGATCAGGAAGTGGATTGGATCGACACCCACAGAGACCGCCGGCGGCAAAAGCACCGGGATCAGGATAAACATCGCCGCGATGGCATCCATGAACATGCCGACAATGATCAGGAACAGGAAGATCAGAACGAGAGCCATCGTGGGACCTGAACTGATGGTGCCAAGGAGCCCAGCCACCTTTGCCGGCAGACCGTCATAGGTGAACACCCACGCGGCAAGCTTGGCGGTTGCTGCAATGAACAGGATGGTGCCCGACGTGCGCGCCGTTTCGATGAGGATCTGCGGGAGTTCCCTTGGCGCGATCGTGCGGTAGAGCACGACGGACAGAAAGAGCGTGTAGAGCACCGCGATGCCGGCCGCTTCCGTCGGCGTGAAATATCCGTCCACGATCCCGATCATCAGAATGACCGGTGTCAGCATGGGCAGGATCGCGGCCAATCCCGTCGTCATGACAAGACGCAGGTTGAAGGGTTTTGGTGGACTGTAGCCGTAACGAACAGCATAAAAGTGGTTAAAAACCATGAAGGTCAGGGCGATGAACAACCCCGGCACCAGGCCCGCGACAAGCAGCAGCCCAATCGATGCATTGGCGATCGATCCCGCAATAACGATCAGAATGGAAGGCGGGATGATCGAGGAGAGTGTCGACGTGCACAAGGTCATCCCAACGGCATATCCCTTCGGAAACCCATGGCGTTCCATCGCCTTGATCTCAATCGCACCGATCGAGGCGATGTCAGCAACGGATGAGCCGGAGACCCCGCCGAAAATGACGGAGGAGGCCACGTTCACATGCCCCAGCCCGCCCGGCAGCCACCCGACGATCGCTTCTGCGAAATCGAACAGCTTTTCGGCCACGCGACCCCGCTCCATCAGCACACCGACCAGAATGAAGAGCGGCACGGCAACGAGCAGGAACGAATTCATGGCCGAGAACATGCTTTGCGACAAAAGGTCGATCGGGGTCGAGGTAAACAGAGCGATCGCCGCGACGCTGGACAGACCCAGAGCAATCGCGAGCGGCACACCGAGCGCACTCAAGGCGAGAAACGTAACGAGTAGGAAAATGCTCATGAATTGCTCTCCGCCATCGGCTTGGCTTTCTCGGCAAGGTTAAGCTCCGGTGTGCCCTTGGCAGGATCATCCAGGGCAATGAAATCCCGGCGATTGCGCAGCGAATCGAAGACGCCCAGGACCCCGAGGATGGCGCTCAACGGCATGACGATGCCGATCAGCCACATGGGAATGGCAAGCGTGGCGGCGGTTTCGTTCATCATGTATTGCTGGCGAACCAGCAGCCAGCCCGTCCACCCCATCAGCCCGAAGAAGATCAGGCAGGAGCCGACATAGATCGGCACGGACAGCCGACGAAGGAAACCCGGCATCATAGCGAGCAGTACCACGACGCGCGCCGTCTCTACCGTACGAAAGCCGGCCGCGAGCCCGAGGAAAATCATCCAAACGAAGAGATACCGGGTCCCCTCCTCCGTCCAGGAAACCGGCACGCCAAGCATCCGGCTTGCGACCTGGATCAACACGACGATCAGGACGCCGGTCACGGCAACCCCTGCGGCGACATCCGTTGTCAGTTTCAACAGTCCTCTGAAGGCGGAACTGGGATTTTGCATGGTCATTCTCCCGTTGGGCCCGTCGAGTGACCGGCCCGTCCATCACATCCGCTCAGTTCTTGCCGACGGACGCGATGGTCTTGTCGAAGAAGGCCTGATCTTTCACCAGTCCTGCGAACACGGGGTAGAGCTGCTTGGACACCGCGACGAAGGCCTTCTGCTGCTCAGCCGAGAGCCGATTGACCGTCATGCCGTTCTTCTCCAGCTGCATGATCGTGCTGTCCGCCGTAGCGGCGTCATTTTGGACCTTCCATGCCTCCGCTTCGACCGCCGCTTCCGACAATGCCTTCTTGTGTGCGTCGCTGAGCCCGGCAAACTTCTCCGGATTGATGCCAACCACCCAGCCATCCGCCATGTGATTGGTCATAGAGACATATTTCTGAACCTCGTAGAACTTGGCGCTCAGCGGGACGTTGATCGGATTTTCCTGTCCATCGACGACCTTCAGCTGCAGCGCGTTGTAGACTTCGGCGAAGGCCATCGGCGTCGGTGCGGCACCCATCTTCTTGAAGAATTCCACCCACAGCGGGTTGTTGGGGACGCGGAACTTCAGACCTGCCAGATCCTCTGGCTTTTCGATCGGACGTTTGGAGTTCGTCATCTGGCGGAAGGGGCGTGGCCAGAGATCAAGGCCCTTGATGCCGATCTTGTCGAGGTCGGCAATCAGTTCCTTGCCGGGGTCACCGCCGAGATAGCCACGCAACTGATCTTCGTTGTCGAAGAGGTAGGGAATCGAGATGGCTGAAAATTTCGGATTGAAGTTGGCATAGAGCGAGGTCGCAAGGACCAGCATATCGAGCGAGCCACCGGCCAGTTGTTTGACCGCACCGGACGGATCGCCGCCATAAAGCGTGCCGTTCGGAAAAACCTTGATGGTCAATTCGCCGTTGGTCTTGGCTGAAACCAGCTCGGCAAATTTGTTGGCCGCAACCGTAATCTCGGACGTATCGGGGTCCGGAGTGGAGAGTGTCAGCGTTGCCGCCTGCGTGCCCGAGGCCACCAGCATCGCCGCGGCGCCGAGCATCAGTGTACGAATGGTATAGTGCATCATTTCAGTCCTCCCAAAGTGTGATTGCATTGTTCTGTTATGCGGAAGCGTCTCCGCTTTGATTTCTGCGACGCAGTTCGAGAATGACGCCGCTATGGTCCAGTTCACCATCGCCATGCTCCACCATGGCGCGGAACAACCGATCGACCTCCTCGCCGACCGGAAGGGTGATCCCGCGCGATCTGGCAAAAGCCATCGCGGTGGATGTGTCCTTCAGCTGATATTTTGCAGGGCCCCCCGGCAGAAAGTTTTCCTCCACCATTCGCAGGCCGTGCTGGCGCAAGACCGTTGAATCGGCAAAACCGCCGAGGAGCGCCTCCCGCACACGGGCCGGGTTGGCACCGCCGCTCTCAGCAAAGGTCAAAGCTTCGGCAACCGCGCAGATCGTCGAGGCGACGATCAGTTGATTGGCAAGCTTTGTGAGGGCCCCGCTGCCGGCGGGGCCGACATGCTTCACACGGCCAAGCGGCTGGAAGATCGGGGCCAACGCTTCGACAGAAGCTGCCTCGCCTCCCGCCATGATGGCAAGCGTTCCTTCTCTCGCCCCTTTTTCGCCCCCCGAAACCGGCGCGTCGACACAGCGAATTCCGAGTATCCGCGCCGTTTCGGCAATCGAAATGGCGGTATCCACCGGAATGGAGCTCATGACCACCAGCGTTGCGCCCGCCTTCATGCGACCAAGCGCCCCGTCCGGTCCCATGAGAACAGCCTCGCAGACGGGGCCGGAGCTGACCATGCAAATGACGACATCAGCCTCGGCCACCGCCGCCGGCAGGTTTGCCGCCACCACAACACCAGACGCCTGCAGCGCTTGCGCTTTCTGCGGGGTTCGGTTCCAGGCATTGACAGGAAAACCGGCCGCCGCCAGGCGAGAGGCCATGGGCGCACCCATTATCCCGGTCCCGATCACGGCGATGTGGGGAGTACCTTGGCTCATGTGATCCTCCGCCGTCACGGATAGTGGCGATCAAGGAACCGCACGGGCCGCTCCTCGATGATCAGTGGCGGAAAAGCCTCGCGGAAACGCGCAAGGTGCGGTGTTTCCAGATGCGCATCAAAGGCTGCGCGGTCGTCGTAGACCTCGTAGAACACGACGGTTTCGCCGTCCGTCTGCGGGCAGACCACATCGAACTGCCGGCAGCCAGGCTCATCCGCCACGGAGTGGGCGGCGTCATCCCTGGCAGCCTCAAGGAAGGCGGGCATCATACCCGCCTTGACCCGGAACTCGGCGATCACAACGAATGCTGTCCGATCCATGATCCGCACCATCACTCGGCCGCAATCTGCGCCGGACGGAAACGCTCTTCCATCTCGTGGCGAAGGTTCACCACATCAAGGTCATTGACGATCTCGACATCATCGAAGGAAACGATCTGGTCCTTCTTGACCGGGCGCTTGAGCTTGACGTTGTGCGCAAGGCCTATCGGAAGTGCCTTCAGATCAAGGCTGCGGGCCGCCGGAATGGCGTTTGCCCAGACCGCATAGCCACCTTCGCCATCGAGCATCTCGCCGGGCGCCATGTCCTTCTTGGCAGTTGCCACGGCATCGCCGCGGAACTCCTTGGAGCATCCCGTCGGCTCGTTACGCAGCACGGCCGACAGAACACTCACGGATGTTTCAAGCCCGATGATGTGGAAGGGACGCCACATAGACGCATACCAGCCGGAGGGATCCGTCAGCAGGCCATATTGCTTGAAGCAGGCGCGGGCATATTCGTTATGTGCCTTGAATGTGACGAAGACACCGTAACGAATGTTGTTGAATACCTCGCGCCCGTCCGGTTCCTGGCTGGCGGCAATATCGACGAGACCGGAGCGATCCATGCGGCCGCCATCGGTTGCCGGACGGAAGACACGGGCAAGATCGTGCAGGCCGGCGGGCGGGAAGGCAAGGCCGTTGTCCGGGCAATCAAGGCCCGTGCCGTTGGCAACGGCTGCCATTTCGATTGCGGCCTTCGTTCCGTCGGTGAAGGAATTGTACATTTTTGGGTTGAAGTCGCCCTTGGCCACTTCTTCGTCGGTCCAGCCGAAGAAACCCCATACGGTGTCCGGCGTGGAATAACGGTAGCGCGGTTCGAAGTTCATGCCCTTGCCGGCCGCCGTGACCTCAAAGCCGGTGGCCCGTGCCCAGTCAACGAGTTCGCAAATCAGGGCCGGCTGGTCGCCATACGCCATCGAATAGATGACCCCGGCCTTGCGCGCCTTCTCGGCAAGGATCGGGCCGACCATGACGTCCGCCTCGACATTCACCATTACGACGTGCTTGCGGCTGTCGATGGCGCCGAGCGCGTGACGTGTGCCGGCAATCGGATGACCGGTTGCCTCGATGATGCACTCGATCTCGTCGCATTCGAACAGCGCCTTGGCATCATCGGTCACGAAAGTCGTGCCGTTCTTCAACGCATCACCGCAGCTGGAGGCCGCGTAGCGGTCTTTCGGCCAGCCGACGCGGTCCAAAGATTCCCGTGCCTTGCCGACGTCCAGATCCGCCACGGCGACCATGTGCAGTCCGGCAATCCTCTGTGCCTGGGCCAGCACCATGGAGCCAAACTTGCCGGCGCCGATGAGGCCGACGCGGACGGGGCGCCCGTTGCCGGCGCGCAGAGAAAGAAGTGAATAAAGGTTCATGGCTGTTTCCTCGTCAGGGATATCTCGAGAGGACCCGGCCAAGTTATCGACATGCGTCATCCCCTGGCGGACTTACACATCCTCCAGCAACGGACCATCGCGGTCGATCATCTCCTCCAGCAAACACGACGACTGTCATGCCTCTCCCGACCGCCTCCCAAAGCGGCCTGTGAAGAGGAGATTAGGATGGCAAAGAGGTTAGCTCAATTTAGAAGTATCCGTAAAAAGATTAGCTGCGCTAAAAGACATCCTCTGTTAGAGGCGGTTCGTCTTGCTCTTGAACGGGATATGAACCTCCAGCGCCATCATGGCGCGCCAGATCGATCAAAAGTTTCATGGTGCAGGTCGAAACATGGGCATTGCCGCAAAGGCAGCGTGGTGGTAATAATTGCCACCGATATGTACAGAGGTCACCATGCCGAATGTTGAGAAAGTAAGCGTCTCAATGACGCCGCAACACGCCGAGCTGTTGCGCGATGCTGTGAACAGCGGCGCGTATGCCAGCGGAAGCGAAGTCGTCCGCGAAGCAATGCGTGATTGGTCGGCCAAGTGGATCCAGAAGCGCGACGATATCGCAAAGCTGCGCGCGATGTGGGAAGAAGGCAAGGCCAGTGGCCCGGCGCTCGAGGTCGATTTTGACGCGGTGTTGGATGAAGCGCGTCAGGAAATGGCGGCCGCCAACCCTCATGCCCGTTAAGCTTCTCTGGACACCCAAAGCTCGAGCCGACGTTAAGAAGATCTACATCGACATCGCTAAGGAGCAGCCTCGGAGCGCGGAACGTTACTTTTCCAAATTCCGCAAAAAGGCGGAAATGCCGATCGAGCATCCTCGTCTGGGCGAGCGTCATCCGGAAGTGTTCCGCACTGCTCGGATGTTAGTTGAGGCGCCCTACGTTATTCTATACGAAATAAAGCCTGACACTCAGGACGGACCTGTTCATACAGTTGAGATCGTCCGAGTGGTGGATGGACGGCGGGATCTTTCTGCCTTGTTCTGAAAACATAATTGAGGCCTTGAGCAAGTCCCAAACGCCTTGATGACGATCGAACCTAGGGGCCCTCCATTTCTCATCAACTGAGGGGCAAGGGATCCGTGCCTTCGCTCAGAATTGCAAGATATCGTCGGTAGCTGAACACGCGGCCACGCTTGCGGCCGGTCACCTCATCAACGATGCCCAGACGCTCCAGATCAGCAAGTGCGGCATTGACCGTTGGCGCGGAAAGACCTGTGATCGTAGCAATCTGGTTCGCAGTGTGGAAAGGATTCTGTTGGAATAGCTCGTGAATGCGAAGGGCCGACCCTGCTCTATCGCTCTCCATCGTGATCCGCTCCCGATCTTCCTTGAAAAGATCGACGATCTGCGTCGCAGCCTCAAACGCTTGATTGGCAGTGTCGGCAACGCCGGCCAGGAAAAAGTCCAGCCAGGCTTCCCAGTTTCCATGCTCGCGGACCTCTTGCAACAGCCGATAATATTCTTTCCGATGGGACTTCAGATAGAGGCTGAGATAGAGAAGCGGCTTTCGCAAAACCCCGTTCATGCAAAGATACAGGGTCACAAGCAGACGGCCGATCCGACCGTTTCCATCGAGAAACGGATGGATCGTTTCAAACTGCACATGCAGCAGGCCAGCTTTGATTAGCGCCGGCAACCGCGATTGGTCATCATGCATGAAGCGCTCGAACGCATCTAGGCAACCGGCCATTTCAGTGATCGGTGGCGGTACAAAGAGTGCGTTACCGGGGCGCGTCCCACCAATCCAATTTTGCGAGCGGCGGAACTCTCCAGGATCCTTGGTGCCTCCCCGCCCACTGTGTAGGAGTCTCGCGTGCATCTCACGGATCAGACGCAGCGACATGGGCAGCGTTTCCAGTCGTTCCAAACCATACATCATGGCATCAACGTAGTTGGATACCTCACGGATATCGTCAACCGGCTGCCCAGATTGAGCTTCCGTCTCAAAACGCAAGAGATCGGAGAGCGTGGATTGTGTTCCTTCAATCTGCGAGGAAAGAACGGCTTCCTTTCTCACATACATATAGAGGAACAGCTCCTGGCGCGGCAGCAGCATTGTGATACCGTCCAGGCGTCCGAGCGCGCGTTCAGCAAAGCTGAGGCGCTCCAACAATGAAAGCACATCAATCGCCGGCTCGGGCGGCAATGGTGGAGGTACGAACGCGCGTACTGTTTCACTGGCGGCGACCGTCTCGACGAAACGACCCAGGCGGTTTTTGGATTGGGAATCAGACATAATCCAATATCAGTCGCGCCTCTTATTTAAACAAGACGCATTTCATTTAATTAATCGGCGGACTTAGATAAGCGCGCTTAATTAACGCGCCGACATCGAGTTCTTGGGCTTTGATCTAGGCGACATTGGCGTCAAATACGATGAACGGGTACCACTATAAGTGGCGCGCCCGATAACATGCTTTGTTAAAGTTCGCCTCATATTTCCGCTCGCCCTCGGCACTTATGCCGAGAGAAACGGAATGAGCATGCCCAAACACGACCTTTCATCACGTCATTTTCAGCGAAAAATATCCCAATTCTGTGAACTGCGTATCGCGCCGATCACATCCAAACGGGTGCTGGAGAACATCCGACCCTTCCTGATGAGCTTAATCATCTATCGGAGATCGCCACCGCTTCGGAGCGGCCAACTCGACTGGACGGCGATAGGCCAGGCCTGCGGCACCGAAGCTGAGCTGACTGTAGAACTGAAAAAGCAGCTTCAGCCAGGACTGGATGCGATCATCCGGTGGCTAGAGCGACCGCCAGCGGTCGAGGAACAACATCGACCGACATCGACCGCTCGACCGGACAAAATGACGCCCGCCAAAGCGGCAGCCTCCGCGCCTTCAACCAGAAGGCCTCAACGCGCGACGGCCGATGGCGTCGTTGCTCCGTCTGACACGGCGCCCCGCGGGCCTGCTCCAAAACCGATCAGCCCTTTCCCGGAGCCACTATTCGACGCGACAGAGGACCCGGCGAGCTTTCAGGATGCACTGGTCTATCATATGCGTCGGTCGGCGACACCTATTGGCAGCTTTACCGCGCCGTTGTTCATCTGAATGAGACCTTCGACAACAAGACGTTGCTATCCTGGATCCAGGGAGAGCGTGTGCCCCGATCTATTGCCAGTTTCAACATCCTCCGCCGCATCGAGCAACGCTATCGACTTTCAGAGGGATATTTCAAAGAGAAACTGCCGCATCAGGCGCGCTCGCTCTATGGTCACGATCTCGGAGACATCAGCCCAGCTGAGCGTCGACGGATTTCATTACACCTACCCGAGGACTTCAACAGCCTTCCCTTCACCAAGCGCGAGGAGATCCTAGATTGGGTGCGCCGGGTGATCATTTCCGGCTCTACGGAATATCGCCGCTATCAGGCGGCGGCCAGCAAACAGCGATATGCCATCCGCTTTCCCGGCGTCACCTATGGCAGCAGCTTTCTGTCCTCTCGGTCGTTGGCCGCGGCGGCCGGCACCAATCAGAACGTTGCCGAAGAACTTGATGATCCTGATCTGCTCTCCGGCGTTGTCGATGCACCACCGAGACTCGCCATGGAAATGGCTGATCTCATCCGCTTCAAAACGTCGACGCTCGCGGCGATTGGATTCCAACGGAACGGCGTCTGGGGTGAAGAAACAGCGTCCCAGAAGATTGAGCACCTCGGCTTGATGTTTGGTGCCCTTGCCGCATCGCCCAACGGTGTCGTGAAGGGTTTTGGTGTGCCACTTAGCCGGTTGAGCTTCGGCCTTCTCGTCTTTCCCGGTGTTTGGGACTGGTATCTGCAGTGGCGAGAGCAGCGACGTGGCTTCTACACCAAGTGGGAAGAGGACATGCTGATGGTCGCCCAAGCCCTATCTCGCGCGGACGTCGGCTGGATCCGGCAGCATCCGGAGCTGCTTCGAAATGTCAGGCCCATTGCGGGCTTGATTGAGCAGGAAGAAATCGATGTTGCAGCTCGCGACTGGCATGGCGCCTGTGATGCGTTTCACCGACATGCCGCCAACCGTTCCAAGGAGATCCAGCGAGTGATGCGCGTGCATCGCGATCCATTTGAACCGATCATGTGTGTTCTTGAAGCGGACAGCCCTCTGGCGGAATATCGCAAAATCACGGACGAGATCGTGAGACGTATGCCGGATGAGACCAGATATCCCCGACCGGCCGCCGAGGCCGTTAGATCATTCTTGTTGCTTCGCCTGGGCCTGCACCTTGGGCTCAGGCAAAAGAACCTTCGCCAACTTCGTGTCTGCCCCCGCGGACACTATCCGACGTCCGAGCGCCGGTTGGAGGATTTGAAATGCGGTGAGCTGCGCTGGAGTGATCGCGACCAAGGGTGGGAGGTCCTTATCCCGTCGGTCGCATTCAAAAACTCCGGTTCATCCTTCTTCGGACAGAAACCGTTTCGGTTGATACTGCCGGACCTCCTCGACCTCTACGAATACCTCGATGCCTATATTGATCGTCATCGTGGTGTCCTCCTTGGCGGCGCCAAAGATCCCGGAACCCTGTTCGTCAAAACGGTGAAAACCACCAGCATAGACGCAGCTTACAACTCGACCACGTTCTACGAAGCTTGGAGGACCGTCATCCAACGCTATGGAATTTATAACCCTTACACCGGGCGAGGTGCCATCAAGGGCTTATTGCCGCATGGCCCCCACAACCTGCGGGACATTCTCGCGACGCATATTCTGAAGCAGACTGGATCCTACGAGCAGGCCAGCTACGCAATTCAGGACACACCCGACGTCGTGCAACAGCATTACGGCCGCTTTCTTCCGCAAGACAAGGCCGCACTGGCCGCCAAGATTCTCAATCAAGTTTGGGAAGCTGCGTAAGATCGAATGAGATGCTCGGCTCGGATACTCAGAACATGTTGCATCTGGGTCGAGTGTCCTCGTCTCCGCCTTGAACAGGTTCGAACCGACGGCCTCTTAAGCGAAGTCCTGACCACCCCACGGATTAACAACTTTTAATCCAGCTGCCTTGAACGGGCTTGTGTCTCTCGTTGCAACCACGAGACCCCTCTCGGCAGCTGTGGCCGCAATCAACCCATCGACCATACCGACGGCTTTACCAGATACTCGCGCGCCTGCCATGAGTTCAGAGTAGAACCGCGACGTGCCTGCAGTGAACGGCAGAATACGCGAAACAAAATGAGGTAGCACTTCATCCTCAAGACGAGCATGTAGGATGGCTTGACGCCGCCCGACAGGCATTGATGCGATCCCAAACCGAAGCTCCGCGACTGATATCGCGGAGATAAAGAGCGTTTCGATTGCCTGAGCATCCAGCCAAGCTATAACCTCTGCTGCAGGAGCCGGCTTCCACGGCTCTGATATCACGTTGGTGTCTATCAAGATCATTCGAAAGTCATTGGTTCAGCTGGTACCGTTTCACGCTGCTGCAGAGCTTCAACATCGCTCTCGGACAAGTCGGCCTCCCGACCGATATCCACAAGCAATGACCCAAGCTTTACACGCTGAGACGGACGAACAGCAGCCTCAAGGATGGCACGAATTTCCGCCTCAGTGCTCCGGCCATGATGAGTTGCTCTCACACGCAACGCGCGGTGGGTTTCATCAGAAAGATTGCGAATGGTAACCGCCGGCATCTTCATGACCTCATTAAGCCAACAATAATGATATCATTATAGCTTTTATGATATCATTGTTCAAGTGACTCGCGGGGATGCAGGAAGAGAAACCAGAGCCGATTTCCTCCGCCACGAAGGGACGAAACTGCGAGCTGCTCGTCAGTGGGCTTGCGGCGTTACACCGGAAATTTAGCCAATCGGCATTTCTGCCAGTTCCATTTTTTGAGTTATAGCCAGCCTTTCTATAACTCAAAAACATCTTCGGGCGACCGAAGCGAAGATTGGATCACTTAGATAATACCCCACGCCCGAAACCTCCCCCTCCCGGTCATCTCCCTCAAGCCCAGCTCCTGCACGATCCGCCGCGCGCCTTGCGGCGTGACCTCAAGCGTCTTTGCCACCTTGCCGGCGGAGATCAGCGGCCGCGCCATGACGAGCTCGACGAGCTCCGGCAACCTGGATGACGTCCGGCGGCCCTCCAGTTTGCGCATCATCATCTGCCGCGCCAGCACCAGCCGGTCATGCTCCTTCAGCCCTGTCTCGGCGGCAATTGTGAGCGCCCTTGATATCGCCAGCAACCGCGTCTCGCGGTCACGATGCCGGCGCCGATCGACGGGTATGGCTTTCAGCCCGAGACTGATCGCCGCGAGATGCCCGCCAGTGGTGATGCCGCCTTCGCGCAGGATCGAGGCGGCCAGCAGCCGACCGAGCCAGGGCGCATGCTGGAGGACAGCGATCTCATTCCATGCATCGAGGGCGACGATGGCCTGCAGGACCGGCGGCAGATCCTCGGCCCGAGCCAGCACAGCCTGCCATTCCTCCAGCCGCTCGTCCTCATTCCAGTCGAGATCGTAGACGAAGGGATCCCTCTCTGGAGCGTTTTTGACGCGCTCAGGCTTCTTCGCCTCTTCGATCGCGGCTTCGGATCGGGCGAGCACCGCATCGATCGCGGCAAGCGCATCGCCTAGACCGTCAATGTCCGGATCCTCCACCTCCCCTACTCCAGCCTCAGTGTCGCTCACCTCGACACCCCTATCCGGCACCCCCTCGCCGTCTCCACCCAATGATGCTCCGGCCCACGGCCGGCCGCGGAGCGAGGCGAGGCCGGGGGCCGACAGCGCCCAGGCGGGTGGATGGGCGGCGATGCGACGTCGGGTTTTCAGGACATCGCGGGCGATGGTCAGTTCGTGGGTGGGGGTGCGGATATCGCGGGTGGCGTCATGGAGGACGAGATCTTCGAGATGGACGAGTTCCCCCTCGATCCACAGTGAGGCGCAGGCGTCGGTGAAATGGGATCGTTCGATCCATCCCTGACCGACTGGTGATCGGGCGACGCGCTCGTCGAGACGCGCCAATTCGATACCGGTGTCGCTTTTACTTTACGATTTCAAACGGCAGAACGTCATACGTCTGTTAGAGTTAACGCGCAAAAATAGCCCAGATTTTTGCTAACGATTTCGATGGGGCTGCGCATGCCAAAGCCATTTCAAAATCGTGGAAGCGGCTGTGGCCCTTCCCAAGCAGACTGGTTGAAAGCACGCCGGACCGCCCGAGAGCTTGACCAGATCTTGGATGCGGGACGAGCCAAGAAAGACGCGATTGTTAGGGCGGCGGCTGAACTTCACCTGACGACCCGACAAATCTATCTCCTGGCCCGATATCAGGCTGAGCCAAGAATAACGGCACTATTGCCTCGGCTGCCTTCCGAGCGACGCAAGCGGCTATCGGAAACGGTGGAGGACATCATCCGCACGACGTTGCGCGACCAGTGGATGATACTCGAAGCACCGCCTCTCGCTCCGGTTGTTGCCGAGATCCGCGCCCGATGTGAGGAGGCGGGACTTGCAGCTCCGTCCTATGTGACGATTTCCCGGCGCATCCCTTCGTTGTTTTCGGCCGAAGAGATCGCCAAAAAGCGTTCGGCCAATCCAAAGCATCTGATGCGGCTCAAGCCACGGCCTGGTTATATTCACGCGCCGAACCCGCTCGATGTCTGCCAGATCGACCATACCCAAGCCGGCATCAATTTCGTGGAGATTGTCAATAATGGCGGGGTGTTCATCGGCCGCCCGTATCTTACAATCGTCACCGATGTTGCAACCCGCGCCATTCTTGGTTTCTGCCTTACGCTGGAAAAGCCATCGGTGTTGTCTGTTGCGCTCTGTCTGGCGCAGGCGATCTGCCGAAAAGACTCATGGCTTACATCGCGTTCCATTGAACATGCTTGGCCGATGTTCGGCCGTCCGAAACTTCTGCTCACAGACTCTGCGATGGAGTTCAAGGGCAATGCATTTCAGCTAGGCTGCGACGATTACGGCATTCGCATTGGCCATAGGGACCGCGGCAGAGTCCATCAGGGCGGTGTCGTCGAGCGGCTTTTGGGCAAGCTCAATGGGGTGCTGTCCACCTATCCCGGTTCATCAGGGCGTTCTGTGGCCGACCGCGACGGATATCCGTCGGAACGGCGTGCATGCCTGAGCTTTCACGAACTGGAGCGCTGTATAGCGCTGGCGATCCTCGATCATAACCGACAAGAAAACTCCAAGACGCTGAAAGTGCCTATCACGGAATGGCTTCAACGCAGCACGGGTTTGCGAGAGCGAATGGACGCGCCGGAACAAGTGCTTTTGTCGTTTCTACCCAATGCGGAGCGGCAATTGTCTCCGCAGGGCATCAGCATGTTTGCGCTGCATTACTATTCACCTTGGCTCGGCTCCCTCGTCCCGGAGCGCGACCGGCTGGGGAAGCTTGAGGTTCGATATGATCCCCGCGATATCAGCCATATCTATGTTCGTGATCCGGAAACGCGATCGTTTCGACCAGTCGAACGACGTGATGGCTGCCTCGAGCCGACGACGCTCTGGGAACATGATGCTGATCGCGCGCAGTTGCGAGCTGCCAATCACCGCTCGAGTATAGCGAAGGTGTCTCTGCGCCGTGAGATTTCTGCCATAGCCGATGCTGCCAAGCTGTCCAAGAAGGAAAAGCGCGACGTTGTTCGCAGGGCACATGCGGCTTCAGCCGAAAAGCCATATTCGACAAACGGCTCCGAAGAGACTTCCGCCGACGGAAATCACCCAGTACGGCAGAAGAAACGGCTGCCGGTGGAAGACTGGTAAGCGCCATGTCTCATCATTTATTTGACCATGTACGTCCCATCCTCGATCTGAGAGATGATGAGCGTGTCGCCTATATGCGGGCTCCGAGGTGGATAGGCCATGACATCGCGAGAGACAGCCATCAACGGCTGGCCGACTTGGTAGCCCGACCCGTTTCACTGCGAACCCAGGGTTTAATGCTCATAGGCCCGTATGCGAATGGGAAGACCATGATCGCAGAGCGGTTCGCGGTCGAACACTTGCGCGCCTCCTCGAACCAAAGAGTGTGGATCGTTCAAACGCGTGAGGGAGCAGGACTCGGCCATTTCTACGCCAGTATCCTCCAAGCCTTTCATGCGCCTGGTGGCGACATCTGGAATGTTAGCCGGAAGGCGGAACAGTTGGACCACTTGCTGGCGAGCATCAAACCCAGGGTGTTGATATTTGACGAGTTCCACAATGCTCTGCGGGGACGATCCCGCGACGTCGAAGGGGTGTTTGCCTTTCTCCGGCGGATTGGCCGGCAATACGATATCTCTCCCGTTCTCGTCGGCGAGGTCGCCATCTACGATTTCGTCAACGCCACAAGCGAGATGGCAACTCGCTTCGAGCTGGTCCCCATCCCGAGATGGCAATATAACGAAAGTTATCTGATGCTTCTGGACAGTCTCGAAGCGGCACTGCCTCTGGCGAAAGCCTCCGATCTGTCGGATGAAAAATTGGCTCGCCGAATTTACAGTCTATCGGAAGGTCTGATCGGAGAGATTGTCTCCGTTGTGACCAAAGCTGCCGTAGCGGCGCTCCGCTCGGGGGCAGAACGCATCACCAAAGCCGGCATCGATGAGCTTGGCTACATCCCCATTTCGCATCGACGTAACGCGACGTTGCGAAGGCAGCTGATTTGACTTCGAGAGAAACCAATGCTCCGATCATCGAAATCGGTGAGCGCTATCGCGATGTGGTTTTGGCACGCTGGCCCATCACGGTTACGCCACAGTGCAACGAGCTATTGTCGAGTTGGCTACACAGGCTCGCCTACGCCAACGGTGTGCCAGGGCGTGCTTTCGCCCGGGTACTTGGCCTCACACCTGGAATGTGGTCGGCCAGACTTGATTTAAAGTGTTCGATCACCCTGGCAGATCATCTGCGGCAGTATGCAGATATCACCTCAGAGCAACTCGCCGCTATGACGATGCCGGACGGTCTACCAAAACAGCTTTTTCTACCCCTTCGAAAACTCCACCGACAGTCTGGATCGACATGGCTACAATTCTGCCCACGATGCCTCGCCACTGATACGCACCCATATTTTCGACGAGAGTGGAGGCTGGCAACCCGACTTACTTGCGAAAAGCACAAAAGCAGGCTGCGAGATCGATGCACCGCCTGCAATCAGCCCTTGGCGGCCTTTGATCAGACCGAGCTCAGGCCGCACCATTATTGTTCCCGCTGTGGTTACGACCTCCGTCTCGCATCGACCATCAACCTGTGCCCTGCAGTGAGGAAGCTTGACCAATGCATCCATTAAATCTTTGGCTACGATTTGATTGCCGGATTGCCGATCGACGGTCTGCTTGTTCGGCGGTTTTTGGAAATCCCTCAAAATACCGGTGTCCATCGGCAGGGGCTCTTGACCGGCTTGTCCGCGTCATTTCGGGCCCGATGCTACGAGAGACTTGTATGCCACCCGAGCGAAGGCGACGTAGATCAATGCCACGCTCATGGAATTGGTGGGGCACCCACATCTCAGGCGACGAAAGAGAGCGGCCGCGATCTTCTAATCCGAATGCTTTCAGATGCGCTCAGACCTAAACGAGGGCGTCCGACCACAGGCCGGCCAATTTGCAATCTCACGCACTTCCTAATGACCGCTCAGCAGATGAGCCTGATTTCGACGAGGCCGAAGTCCCGCAGAAGGGACGCAACCGCGATCGTTCGTTGCCAATGTTGAGAACTCACCTCAAATCCTACGCCTCGGGAGCATCCTTGAAGGGGCCGATCGAGTCGATCTCGGCAATCTTCTGGAATTCTCCAAGATATTCCTGGCGGTGATTTTCTAACCACCGCGTGATACGGCTATTGGCAAGCAGCTTCGTTACATACCCCCTCGCGACGGTAAGATGAAGATTATCGATCCCGTACGTTTCTTCGACGTTCTTCACCTGGGTTTGTAACGCTGCCAGTTCCCTCTCCATGCGTGCGATCTGTTGACCGGATGGGGTGCCTGCGGCTCGGCCGGAGGATTTTTTTTGGACGACGAGTTGGCTATCCGACGTAGCGGCGCGTATCGCTTTGGCAAACATGATGGAAAAGTTATGCTGACCAATCATGAGATCGGCTGCCTCAATCTGCCGGACGGCCGACATTTGCCGCAGCACGTCGATGACGGTCATCGAGCATGGTGTGTCTTTCAGCATCTCTGCGGCTTCAGGGCTGATGCCGTCAAGCAGCCGAAACCGCCGTATGACGGAGTCGACCTGTAGGCCCAACGCATCTGCTATGTCCGCCGGGGCGACGCCTCTGTCGATCGCACGGGCAATCATCCTATGTTCCTGAATAGGAGCCAGCCGATTCACTCGTTTGTTATATGTGTACGTGTCGTCGTCGGTTGCGATCAAGCACTCGACATCCAAAATGCCGAGCTCTTTCAAGGCCTCAATCCGAAGATGGCCATCTAGTAGAAACCAGTTGCCCGGATTCCCGCTATCTGCGATCACGACCGGCGCTTCAACCAATCCAATCGCTTTGATGGAGCTTAAGACCTGCGCAAATTTTCTGCTTTCGCGCGCGCCGTCTGGTAGTGATTTCAGCGGTAGGATTGATGAGATAGCAATCGTTCGAATATCCCGATCAAACGCCAGGCGTATTTGCCCCTCCGCTTCATTACGACCGTCGGTCATAGTGCTCTCCGGATATTCGGCTCGCGAGCGCTTTCGGCATTGTCGCCAACCCCTCAGCTCTCAACAAATTGACGAATCCCTCGTCGGCGAGAAGCTCTTTAAGCGCTTCGACGATGAACAAGAGACGCGTCTGGGTGAAGTCCGACTTTCTGACTAAGAGGCGTTGTTTTTCAGCTTCCCGTTGATAGACCTGCATCAGATCATGGGCAGTCATGCGCCGACCCGAACCCTTTCGGCCGAGACGTACTGACGGCAGCCCTTTTCCTTGCGCGCGCATGCGCATATCAAGCAGGCGCCGAACAGCAGCCAATTTTTTCCCTCGAAGCTGGCCTGCCTCATAGGCTTCCAATAGCAGGCTCTGCGCCTCTTCAGTTTCTGCCCGCGAGATCTCCATCGCCAATGTAATCGGGATCAAGCCGGTTTCGACTGCCGCAACAAGCCGTTCTTCCCCCTTTTCCAGGAGCGTTGCGATCATATAGACCCAAGATGTCCCCACGCCGATTTTTTCGGCAATGGCGGCGTCGGTGTAGCCACGCGCTTTCAATGACCCGATCTCGCGCATGAGATCGATTGGTCGGGGCGTTGGTCGAGCAATATTTTCGACCAAGCTCATGACAAGGCATTTGTCCTCGCTCGCCTCAATGACTACCGCCGGGATCTCGCTCTGTCCGAGCATTTGAAAGGCTTCCAAACGGCCTTCCCCGCAAACCAGATCGTACCGTGGGCCGCCTGGGCCATTGTGGCGGCTGACAGTGATCGGACGCTTGAGACCAATGGCCTCGATATTGGTCACGATATCCCGGTGCTGTCGTTTGTTGCGAGCGCGCGGATTGAGCACCGAGATGCGTGAAATTGGGATCATTTCGATATGATTTGAATGAAGAGCAGACATTACGCGGCCTCCGACAGGTTAACGGGTGCGGCAATCTGATAGAGAATGGCGAGGTCGTCGAACCGATAGGCATCGAGCTGAAGAGCATTGTCTTCTGCCATTCTCAATCGCTCGGCGAGAAGATCCAGCCTTGGAAAGAGGTAGTAGTCGAATAGCTTCTGGTTGGCAGAATCCATGCGGACAACGATAGTGATGTCGGGAGCAAGTGACGTGTCGAAACGCAGGTTCCAACGGAGAAGTCCCGTCGGTGTCTGGAAGCAACGAGCGATTACGATCGACAGCGTGAATTCCTCGTTGACCGTCACTCGATCGGTTTCGCTGTCCTGCCACGCCTCGCTGCCAGAGGATTTCAAGGCACCTATCACCTCCTCAAGGACTTCGGGATAGCGCTTGCGGAGTTCTCGATTAATTTCGACGTAACGGTAGTCTCGATCGGGATTGAAGCCCACGAGGCTGTAGGCTCGCAGAAGGCTGCCAAACCGTGAGCTATACGAACTGCTTGACGGCATCCCATCGCATTCATCGATGACGATACCCGATAGGCTTCCCGTTCGCTGGTACAGGTCTCGTAGAGACTGTAGCATCTCTTCATCGCTCAGCCGGAACGACCGGGCGTTGATAACGGTTCGCGCCGCTTCGAATACGGATCGCTCGATGACAGCGTCGAACACGCCGTTAGCCCTGATCCACATGTCGGGATCATTGCGAACATGCCGTTTCTTCAATTTGAAAGACTGTCGGTTCCACACATTGTCGCCGGCATATTTCTCGTTGATCAGGATTTGATGGACGGTCCCTCTCGTCCAGTTACGACCGAGGTCGGATTTGATGCCGCGCTTATTCAGCTCAGCTGCGATTTCACTCTCGCTTTCCCCATGATGGACGAACCTGCGATATATCTCGCGAACCAGCTCCACCTCTTCGGCCGGCCCCAAAGTGAGGATCACACGATCAGTCTGAATGCTTTTGTGCTCGCCGCGTAGGAGAATACCTTTCACTTGGCCGCGTTCATCGATGAGTGTGCGTCGTAAGCCAAAACCAGCTGGTCCGCCTTGCCGGTATCCCTTTTCGATCAGCCGGCCCTGCCCTGCGAAAACCTTCGTAGACAACTCACGGCTATATTCTCCGGCCATAGCCCGCTTGACACCTTTAACGATCGTGGACACCGGACTACCGTCATTTTCAAACTGTTCGGCGCAATATTCGACAGAGATCCCGGCACGGCGGCAGATGTATTCGTAATAGGCACTTTCATCGGCATCCTGGAAACGGCCCCAGCGACTGACATCATAGACCAGGACCATTGTGAAATCTGTTGTCCCGACCTGCACATCCTCGATGAGCTGGCGCAGCGCATCACGCCCTTCGATTTTCAAGCCACTCTTTCCTGAATCCGCATATGTCCGGACAATCTCGATACCACGCGCCCGCGCATAGTTCCGAATTGCCTCCGATTGGTTTTCGGTAGAATATCGCTGATGATCGGTCGACATACGCACATATTCGGCAGCTCGCACTGGCTGCGGCTCCGATGAGCTACCGTTTAAGGTGTGCCGATCCAATGGTTGCCCCTCCTGTCGTTGATCAGAGGCGTCTGATCCTGAGGTTGGCGCGGCGCCGAGCACACATCCATTTCTGCAGGCATCCGCATCGCAATTCTAGTGCATGAAGGAGCGGAAGATGTTGCCTAAAAAGGGCAGTAAGTTGCCAACGTGGCCCGGCTTTCTGGGTGACCGGGAGGTCCTTGCCTTCACCGTCGCCGATCTTCTGAAAAAAGAGCATGGCGATAGCCACCGAGCAATCAAGGAGCTGATGCGGCAAACCGGCGCCAGCGAACGAACAGTAAAACATTGGCTATCGGGACAACATGCTCCAGAAGCTATGTTTTTCCTTCGGCTGGTTGTTTCCTCGCCGGTCATGCGGGCCTTCGTTCTAGGTATCATCGAAGGCCCAGCATCCGAACAGAGTTCTGCTGCAAACGATCGCCTTCTTCGTATGGCAACCAAAGAAGCTTATGCCGCTGGCGAGGCCGCCATCGCTACACTGGCATCAATTATCGGCCGTAATGACCCTGATCGTGTCCCTGAAAGTGACCTTAATGATGACCCTGAACCGCCCTCCTTCAATCAACGCCAGCAATGGTTTGTAGAGCAGATCAAGGCAGGTAAACGCCTCGGCGCAAAAGAGATTGTGCTGACCTGGCATGTCAGCTTGAAAACGGCGCGGCGGGATATCAGCGCTCTCCTGCGTTCCAGGCTGCTCGAATATGTCGGATCGCGGCGAAAAGGCCGCTACAGAAGAAGCATTCACTAACTGGTCCCAAATCGCGACAAGCCGGACAACGCCTAATCAGTGTCAGCTTCCTCGTGCTCGTCAGAATCGAGGTCAGCTGGATTGATGCTGGGAGCTATAGAGTCGGTTCGACTGCTAAGAAGTCCTGCATCTTCCAGTGCCTCAATATTCGGAAGATCACGAAGGGTCTCGAACCCGAAGGCCGAGAGAAAATGCGGCGTCGTCACATAGGTGTATGGAGCGCCTGGTGTCGGACTGCGCGGCCCGGAGCCGATGAAACCCGAGCTTCGCAGATTACCGATGACATCGCGGCTAACCTCCTTGCCGAAGATCTTCCCCAACTCACCGCGGGTGACCGGCTGGAAATATCCCACCGCCATGAGTACCATAGCCTCGAACTCCGACAGGGCTGCTCCCCCTCCCCGCGTCGGCGCCGACGAGGCGCGGATTGTGCCGGCGAACCGCGGTCGGGTTCGATGCTGCCAGCCGCCGGCGACCGCCACCAGTTCGTATGGTCGGTCTCGCAATTCCTCGTTAAGGTCGTCGATGAGCAGATCGATGCTGCAGTCTTTTCTCACGACCCGCGCCAGCGTCTCGCGGCTGACCGGCTCGGCCGAGGCAAAGATCACCGCCTCGACCCGCAGCATCCATTCCCGCCAGCGCATATCCGCCGGCAGATCCTCGAGCTCACGATCGAACAGGACATCGTCCTCAGAATTCTTTCTGGCCGTTCGGCGGGGTTGCGTTGCTGCGCTCATCCCGGTCGCCTCACAATCCGAAGATGCGGAAGGAGGAGCGGCCTGAGAGCTCGCGGACCGCCTCGAAACTTTCCAGACGCTCGAACAGCCGGCTGGCCGCCCAGCGCGACAGGGTGCTGCCTGGCGCCGACGCTGCGACCGCATCCTCGTTTAGAAGTTGATGGACCACCGGCGCGGCGCCCTTGGTCCGCACCTTTGACGACACGGCCAGCAACCGCGCGGCGCGGCGATCGATTTCGACAGCGCAGCGCAGTGCGGCGTCGACACCGTCGACCAACGCCAAGCAAATTGCTTTCGGATAGGCCGGCTCTCCTGGTCGGACGCGACCACGGCCGCCAATGGTGCGGAACGCCGGGCCAAACCGCTCGGGCAACAGCAGGGGCACGGGTTTGGACCAGTTCAGTTTCTGCGCCAGTACGGCGTCGGCGAGGCCGAGCGCCAACACCTCGGCGTCCGGGCGAACGGTAAAGAACGCCGTTATCAGGTCCGCCACCGCAAAGGGTACTGCCCGCCCGGACTGGACCGCGGTATCGACCAGATCCGGAACCGCCACAAGGGCATCATCCCAGCGAAGGGCGGTAAGCTCGGCTTGCTCCTTGAGGAAGGGCGAGCCAATGGCGCCAGTCTTACGCGTCAGCATTCGTGTGGCCAAAAACAACTTGCCGGCCGGGCCGGGATCGTCGCCATTGGCCGTCAGCAAAACCGCGTCACGGATCGCGGTTTCTTCCACGTTCCGACCAAGCATTCTGGCGGCGACGGCGGCCGATTTCAGGGCGAGGCGATCGCGCCAGCAGCCGAGCCATGGCGGGTCGGCACGAAGAAGATCGTCGAGCGATTTCAGGGCGATACCGGCGACGAAGGCTGCATCGGATTCGGTGAAATCGTGTGCTCGCGACCGGATCCACTTTGGGAAGTGAGGTGACCAGACCGACGCGTTCGGAGTGTTGGGCGCAAGCGAATCCATGCGGCAGAGCATAAACCGCCTGTGCAGTTTGTGCCAGCAATATTGCGCTTAACCGCACGGCATGTCGACGAAATAATACGTCCGATAATCTTGCATTATCGGACGTTCTGCTCATTATAGAGAAATGGCCCGAATCATCGAACAAAACGGCGAAAATCACCTCGAGCAGACCTCAGCGCCGTCTCTCAGCACGGCGGCTGGGCATGATGTTTCTGCGCCGCGGGTGTCGGGCGATGGCCCCCTCCCCTCTTCTGTCGTCGATGACGAGACACCACCTCATCTCGCAAACCTCGCCGATCGCGCCCGGGGATACGTCGAAGCGGCGAGCTCTGCGAATACCCGCAAAGCCTACGCCGCGGACTGGAAGCACTTTTCAGCATGGTGCCGGCGGTCGAACCTAACTCCCCTCCCCCCGCATCCGCAAACCGTCGGGCTCTATATCACCGCCTGCGCTTCCGGCACGGCTGCACGTGGTGCAAAAGCGAACTCGGTCTCGACCATCGAACGCCGCCTCTCCTCGCTGTCCTGGAACTATGCCCAGCGTGGCCTCTCGCTCGATCGCAAGGACAGGCACATTGCGACGGTGATGGCCGGCATCCGCAACAGCCATGCCCGGCCGCCGGTCCAGAAGGAAGCGGTCATGGCTGAGGATATCATTGCCATGGTCGAAACGCTCGATCGCGGCTCCCTACGCGGCCTGCGTGATCGGGCCATGTTGCTCATCGGCTTTGCTGGCGGCCTTCGGCGCTCCGAGATCGTCGGCCTCGACCTGAAGGCCGACCAGACTGAGGACGGTCGTGGTTGGATCGAGATCCTCGACAAGGGTATGATTATTACGCTGCGCGGTAAAACCGGATGGCGAGAGGTCGAGGTCGGTCGCGGCTCGGCCGATGCGACCTGCCCGGTCGCCGCAATCGAGACTTGGATCAAGTTCGCTGATCTGGCTCATGGCCCGCTTTTTCGCCGCGTGACCGGGCAAGGGAAAGCTGTCGGCTCGGAGCGGTTGAACGACAAGGAGGTTGCTCGGCTTGTGAAAAGGGCCGCAATGGCCGCAGGCGTTCGCGGTGATCTCAGTGAGATCGAACGCGCCATCAAATTCTCCGGACATTCCCTTCGCGCGGGCTTGGCCTCCTCCGCTGAAGTCGACGAGCGTTACGTCCAGAAACAGCTCGGTCATGCTTCAGCGGAGATGACACGCAGATATCAGCGCCGGCGGGATCGCTTCCGCGTGAATCTGACCAAGGCATCAGGGCTCTAGTTGGCCCCTCCCCTATTTCGGAGTGAAATCGCAAGGGGAGATTCCAGTGCCAAATTTGTCGCTTAGCGCTTCAATTGAAATCGGAGGCTAAAAGCCACACCGCGTGTGACGACCCGCGATCTCGATAATCCGTCGTTGGGCTTCAATCGTCTCGAAAATAAGGTGCTCGTCGACCGATTGCAGTCCACGCGCCCTCAAAGCGGCCACGGCTTGCCGGTGCTCTCCGAGCGTGATCCGCGGCCGGCCGAGGTTTGCGAACCGAACCGGCCAGTTTTCGCCGCTCGGTCCGTCAACGAACACGCAAGAAATATCCCGAGGATCGTAACGGATCCTCATCTTGTCTGGCGCACCGGTCCACGGGCTCAGCACATCGTCCCAGTATTTGAGGCCGAACAGGTGCAGCCCGTCTCGGCGAATGACACGCTCCTCGAAGGGCAGGAAATCCAGCACGAAACGATGTTCGTCGTAAGGAAGCCGCAGAGGCTCCCGACGCGCAAGGACGCTATCTTCCCAAGCCAGGCGAGGTGGAATTTTCAGCACACGGTGAATATCTGCGTGATAGCGGCCGACGATCTCGAGGGTGAGCCACCGCTCCAGCTCGTCAAAGGTCATGACAGCATGTTTTTGAGGGTCGTAGTCGCCACGAGCGCTTATATCGCTCGACGTTGAGCCGGGCAGAAAGTGAACGGCACCCATCATTGTGCCGATAAGCCGCTCGATATGGCCACCGTAATGTGGGCGAGCAACCGGTCGATGGATGAGCTTTATGCCGTGCTCGGCCGCTCCCCAAGCAAGTGCCTTTCCCCGAAACTCCCGAGCATTGTCGAGATGAATGGCGGTGGGCAAACCATAGACGGGCCAGTCGCCGATCACGTTTTGCTCTACGAGCCAGGAAGCCTTCGGCAACACCATTTGCCGGATGGCCAAAGCGACAGATGTCGATGATGGGTGCTCAAGGCTCAGGTAGAAGCCGGCCACCATGCGGCTGGCGACGTCAATTGCCAAAGTCAGCCAGGGACGTTGCAATGGTTGGCGATTTACAGCATCGACGACAAAGAGGTCGACCAACGTATGATCGATCTGCACGACCTCCATCGCATGTGCGACGGAGTATTCATTGATCGCGGGTGTATATTGCTGGCGGGCGGCACTCGCACCCTCTCGGGCTCTGGTCAGCTTTTTTAGGTCAAAGCGATTAATTCGAACCTTCACGGCCTTCCAAGAAGGTGCAATCAGGTTTCGCTGACGGCAAATGATCCGGACATGATCATGAACGGCTGTGATCGTCGGCCGCTCGCGGCGGCAATAGATTTCCTGGATGGCGCTGGCAACGGCATCTTCCTGTCCCGCGGATAAAAGCCGCCTCCCCTTCTCTGGGCCGGGCGTCTCATCAAGTAATGAGCTAGTGACCGGTTTTCGCCGAAATTGCGCAAGCAGTTGATAAAACCGTGTGGGCTTGAGGCCCAGCTGCCTGCAAGCGGCGAATTTCTCCGGGGCGGTCAGCTTATTCACAGAAGCGATGGGCCGAATGACGGCTTCGCGGGCTACAGCCCTTTGCCAAGCTGTCTCGCTGCTGAGCGTCCTATCAGGTGTCCGCACCATCGAGACCTCCTGGCCGAGCTCTCGGCTTGGCCACGATCACTTGCCGCAAATCCCAGGATGCGCCCCAAGAATGACAGGCGAAAGACGCCTGGTCTCGGAAGTCATTCTACCGGGGACGGCCGCTACGGTCCGAAGCGGTCATCGCTTGCGGGTCCTCAGCCGAAGCATCTTTCATGTAGTTCCGACCTTCTCGATGGTCGCGTTTTTTAGTCATTGAGATGTAACGGCCGTTACAATATAATTGTGCGATGGATAAACAATCTTGGCTTCTTCTGACCTACAAGGTCCCCACTAAACCAAACAGGCGGCGGGTCGCGCTTTGGCGTAAGCTGAAAGGTCTCGGCGCGGTATACCTTCAAAGCGGAGTGTGTCTCCTCCCCAGAACAGACGAACATCGTCGTACTCTGAAGATCATAGAAAACGAGATCGAGGAGATGGAAGGCGAGTCCATCCTTCTCGAAACCGCGCCTTTGGATCAAAGCCAATCGGCAAAGGTCGAGGAGAGGTTTCGAGCTGACCGCGACGCTGAGTATCTTGAACTCATCGAGCGGTGCGATGGATTTGAAGCCGAACTCGAAAAGGAGACCGTAGCTGGCCATTTCTCATATGCCGAGATCGAAGAGAACGACCTCGATCTCAAGAAGCTGAAGACTTGGTTGGAAAAAATCAAAAAACTCGATTTCTATGGCGCAAACCTCGCTTCGCAAGCTGAAGCACGGCTCGCGAATTGTGAGGCTTTACTTGATGCCTACGCTAACGAGGTCTTCCTCCGACACGAAGAGAACAGGTGACCAATGGCTAGATGGCTCGACACCGCTAAACGATGGGCACGCTCGATCAAGCGAGATGTATTGGCCTTGTGGATCGCCGCGCGGGATCGGCGCACGCCGATTGCAGCGAAGATTGTTGCGGGCGGTGTCGCTGCCTATGCGTTGTCGCCAATCGATCTCATTCCCGATTTTATACCGGTTCTTGGATATCTTGACGATCTCTTGATCGTGCCTCTCGGTATACTACTTGCGACGAAGCTCATTC
The DNA here is from genome assembly GCF_001427345.1 of Rhizobium sp. Root149. Classification (NCBI taxonomy): domain Bacteria; kingdom Pseudomonadati; phylum Pseudomonadota; class Alphaproteobacteria; order Hyphomicrobiales; family Rhizobiaceae; genus Rhizobium; species Rhizobium sp. Root149. The sequence continues at coordinate 4,728 of NZ_LMGD01000002.1, read as the reverse complement.
CATCGTCGCTTATGGTCGAATTCCGCACGCTCGCGGTACAGGGGACCAACCGTCCTTCCAGTCGGGCGGGCCTCGTATTTATCCTGGCGATATGGGTGTTCAGCGCCTCGCTCGCGGGATGGGTAGCCTGGACCTACCTGGCAAAGTAGCTGGCTCGGAGCCTGAAATACTTCTTCGCTGTACGCAGCAGGCCAGACCATCAGATGACCGCTTTTGGCGCTTTCCGGCCAATCTGGAAGATTCCAATGATCCTGGCAGATAATAAAATGTAATATTCCAAGAAAATTGATTCCGCTAAATCAAGCGAATCGACAAGCTTAAAGTCGAAGTCAACAACGGCGAAGATCAGAGCTCGACGCGCGAATTTCGATGACAGGTAACAGATAACAGGATGAATAGTTCAGTCGCTGCGAATGGTCGCTTTGTGACGCTGGCTTCTCGCCAGCTCAACGAACCGGCGCTTCACCTCTTCAAAGATCGCCGGAGGCAGCGGCCCATGATATCCGCTCTCGCTATCAACAGGGCGAACATCGGGCCCCGGCCAGACGAAACGATTGCTTTCGGTCAGCACGATCCACGACCGCTCGCCATCGAGACCGAGACGGCGTTTGGTGGCCGGCGGGATTTCGATCGCATCGCGGGAATCGGACGGCGGCGAATGCGTGATCGGCAGGACGCGAACCACAGGCGTTCCATCCTCAAGTGTGGCGACAATCGCAATCACGAGAGCGGGTCGATCCTTGTCACCCTCTTCCCGCCCTTGCAGATGCTGCCAATGCCAGAGATAGGAATAACGGAAAACCCAGCCGACCTTCGGTTCAGTCGGCAGCATTCTTGTCCATCAGCAGTTCGGCATTGAGATGATCCAGACCCGGCTCCATCTTCGAAGCCTCGATCGCGGCAAGCTCGTCGTCACTGATCGCAGCGGTTAGATCAACTCGCCGATCACGCTTGGCGAGGCGAAGGTAGTCTTCATAGGCCATGAGCACCGTGCGCGGCCGGCCGTTCTTAGTAATGATCACCGGCTCACGAACTGCGGCGTCCTGGTAGGCACCGAAATTCTTCGAAACTGCAGCGGCTGTCACAATCGAAGTCATGGCAGATCTCCTTTGTTCCGGAATATACGGGCTTTCCGGAACTGTTGCAATCAATCTAATAGACTTAAAGGCTGCGTAAGTGCCAAAGCTGACGATAGCCCCGATAAGCAACAGACCCGTGTCGCGCCGCATCGAAGAACTGACCACAATCGCCGCTGTTCCCCCCATAGAGCGGCGCGACGAACTCGCCGAACTGCTAACGGATCAGGATGTCGCAACGCTGCGAGCGCTGACCTCGGATCTCGCCTATCTGCAGGCATGGTCGCTTGCTTCGACGGGGATCTCTCTCCCGTGGCCCGCACCATAAGCACTGCCTCTGAAGTTTGTCGCCCATCACTTCTGGGATCCGGGAAAGCGTCTTACGGATCCAGACCACGGCATGCCCGGTGATGTCGAAGATAAGCTGCGCATCCAGGGGTTCCTCAGAACAGTCGGCCCCCACGCACCCGATACCGTTCGCTGGCGACTGGCGACCTGGTCTACCCTGACCAAGTGGCGGTGGTTACAGGGTGCCTTCGCCTCCCCTGCCCTGAAGTCCGCAATCCGGCTGTCCGTGCGCGCGACGCCGCGACCGAGGAAGCGCAAAAGCGCAAAGGCCGTGACCAGCGACGTCCTGTCAAAACTCATCGCGACCTGTCGCACCGACAGCCTGCGCGATGTGAGAGACAAGGCGATCCTGATGGTCGCTTTTGCCTCTGGCGGTCGTCGTCGCAGCGAAGTGGCAGGGCTGCGCAAGGAACAGCTCACTCCGGAAGCTCCGATCCCTGTCGAAGGCCCATCTCCCCTGCCCTCGCTGTCCATCCATCTGGGACGCACCAAGACGAGTGGTGCCGACAGCGACGAGGTCGTCTACCTCACCGGTCGTCCCGTCGATGCGCTGAATGCCTGGCTAAAGGCTGGCAGGATAGACAAAGGCAGCGTGTTTCGAGGCAATGTCTCAGCCCGTGCGCTAGATCCGAAGGCGATCAGCGATATCGTCAAGCAGCGCGCTGCAATGGCCGGTCTCGATCCTACAGAATTCTCCGCCCATGGCCTGCGCTCCGGCTATCTCACCGAAGCAGCCAATCGCGGCATTCCGCTGGCAGAAGCCATGGAGCAGTCCCGGCATCGCTCCGTCCAGCAGGCCTCGGAATACTACAACCATGCCCAACGTCGCAGTGGCAGGGCTTCGAGGTTGCTGGATTGAGAGGAGAATCCGCAACAGCGATGCTGGAGATGTCCAACCCTTACGAGCCCAGAGAGTCTGGCTCTGGTTAAAAAGTGTCCTCTCAGTCGGACACAGCTACAAGCCTGATTTTATTTTATGCTAACGAAGACTATTTTACTGCATCGCTCTTGCATAGCCCGCAGCCCGAGCCTCGATCTCACTACAGAACCAACGGATATCAGTTGTTGAACCGGTGAAACTGATTTCACGAAAGTGAAGCCCGTAGGTTTGATACATGCGCTCACCCGTATTCGCGTTGATCGTTCCTTTTACGTTGCATCTTGGGTCAATGCTTTTGCTGTCCAGCAGAAACATGAATGTCTCGGATGGATTCCATCCCATTAATAAACAGGTCGCAAGTCCTATCGAGACGAAAGTTAAGCTCAATACAAGAACGAGTGCGGCCACAGAAGAGGAGAAGCTCCCCTTGCCGCGATCCGGGTCACGTTCAGGGCTCGGGTTTTTTCGAAAGGTGATGGCTTTTGCTGACATACCAGAATTCTAAATCTTTCACCTGAAGGCAAAGTTACTGAAATTCTGCGGAACTAAGATAGCTCCTCCTGAATTGTTGGGGACGATTATTGAGGGAGTAAGCAGGCATCAATTCTTATCAGGGCCTGTCGGCAAACCAATCGAATTTAAGAAAACCTCGCTCTCGCGGCCCCTGAACTGCCCCCAAGGCTGCTGGAAAAAACCATAGTGACAACGAGATAGCGTTCGTTGCGACGTGCTGCAGATCCTTCCCATGGACAGACAATGCGCGAACTGATGGCGTTACCTGAACCGGCGCCAAAAAATGAGCTGAAAAGGCAAAGGTGATTCATCAACGCCGCACCATGGAGGAGCCCCGAAGCGGTCGAGTTCGCCACCTTGGAATGGGTTGACTGGTGCAACCACCGACGCCTCCTAAAACCCATCGAGAAAATACTGCCAGGCGAAGCTGAAGAGCGGAATTACGCCGTGCTGGACGAAGCAACCATAGCCGCATGACTCAATTGACATGGCCTCCAGCAAACCCGGTCCAGCTTACCGCTCAGGCAAGCCTTTCAAGAACAGGCAAACTTTTGCCATGCACAGGCATCTCGGCCGCCTCCCGAAGAACCTCTCGATCAAGAACCACAATCTGTCCTCTTAACGATCTGATAGCACCCATCCCCTCGAGCTGTTGAAGCGCCACTGTCATGCTGGGGCGGCGAACGCAATGGATATCCGAGAGCGCATCATGCGTAATGTTGATAGATCCCTTGTTTAGACGAGCATCTGCCCGCACGATCCAAAATGCCAGTCGCGTCACAATGGAACAAGCCGTCGCCCGCGTCAGAACCTCATGCGTCTCCAATGCCTGCCCAAGCAGGTAGTTATGCAAGATTTCCCCAATGGGAGGGCGGTTCAAGATGAGCAATCGAACCAGACGCGGCGGTAGGCCGACCATCTGCCCGGCAGTCTGGACGATCGATGTGGTGCTTTCTTCCCTGCCCGTTAAGGTCAGGGCCACATGGAGCCCCAATACCCCGTCACAGCCGACTTGCTGCACTTCAACACGTCGGTGACCAAGTGACCTGAAGCAAGAGATCAACCCGGAGGTGGGAAACAAAACCCACTCAGCCACTTGCCCCTGCGTTAGTAGGAGTTGTCCCGGTCTGGGTTCGAACCGTAGGGATTGTGACTCAACCTCTTTCGGCGAACACTCCTCGATCTCTCGAAGGAGGTAGTTTCGAGCTTCGCAGCTTTCTGTCGACATATGGAGACCCCCAAATTGAACAGGGAGCTAATGTTACCCGTTCCGAAAGCAAGGGTTGGGAACAATCCGGCCTCGCTGGTGTTTTTGGCGCGGGAGGCAGTCATGCAGAAGGCAGATTTATATCAATCGATGATCACCGGCAGTCAGATTACCGATAACGATTTGCGAACACGTGTTCTGGAGCTTGTGAAGCATTTGACATCGCACCAGCACGTTCAGAGGGAATTGATGTCGAGCGCGATGCGATGCTTTACCGAGGCAAAGGCGAAGGGTCTAACACCAGACGAGATCTACAAGCAGATTTCTCGCAGTGTGCTGCGACAGATACAGGCAATGCTGCTAGACCGGCAGCTCTAGCGTCACCATTTATCAAGACAGTTGGCGTTGATCCAAGCCTTTGACGATATCTTTGAATGACAGCTGGAACTGCAGGCCATCTGAAGCATAGGTGACGGAGACATCCGGTGCAAAGGTCGCCGGAAAGGCGCGTCGGATCAGTTTGGATCCAAAGCCTTCTTTCTCCGGAACAACGACGGGCGGCCCGTCATGTTCCGTCCATCGAAGCACGATGCGCCCGGCCTCGTTTCGCCAGCAGATGTCCACATACCCATCGTCTGACCGAAGTGAACCGTATTTTGTCGCGTTCGTGGCAAGCTCATGGATGATCAGCGACAAGGCCAAAC
>NZ_LMGD01000001.1:0-774205 GCF_001427345.1 Rhizobium sp. Root149 | reverse complement strand
GTAAAATCGGCCACCCACTTCTGGTTCGGTCTTGCTGCCGCGAAGTGTCGGTCTAGCACATTCGGCATGATGACCGCGCGCTCGCCGTCGTCTTTCGGCAAGCCACGCCGCCTCGGCCTTGCTCTCAATGCATTGTCGCGCATGAGACGCTCGACGCGATGCAGACCACAGGAGAGGCCTTCGGCGAGGAGGTCGTGCCAGACACGCCGTGCGCCGTAGGTGCGGTCGCTATCCTTGAAGCTGTCCTTGATCTTGTCGAGCAGAGCCTCGTCATACCGGGCGTGCTGGCTCGGAGAGCGGTTTAACCAGGCATGAAAGCCGGAACGCGATACACCCAGCGCTTCGCAGAGCCATGCCACCGGCCAGATCGAACGGTGCTTTGCAATGAACGCGAACTTCATATCACGTCCTTCGCAAAGTAGGCGGCGGCCTTCCTAAGAAACACAGTCCCTAGGCGTGATGGGTGCCAGCTCGTAGCCCATGGAACGGGCGCGGCGCTGGAGGTTCGCAATGACGCGGCCACGATGCCGTTCATCGTAGGCCGCAGCGCCTGGATCGCGGTAGGCCATCCCAACTCGCAGGGTATTGTAGAAAAGCACGGCAATCTTTCGAGCCGTCGCCGTCACTGCTTTTTGCTTTCCGATGCGCCCCGCCAGCCGTCGGTAAAACGCACCGGGCGGTGTCACTTCGCCCGATTGTGGTGGCAGCTAACCGCAACAGCGCCGCCGCTCGACTAGAGGACCGACGGGTCCGGGACGAAAGCACTTTGCCGCCGGAGATCTTGTTGCCAGGTGCGAGGCATAGCCATGATGTGAAGTGCTTGGCCGAGGGCCACGCCCTCAGATCCGTGCCGCACTCGCCGATGAGCTTTAGCGCGAGCGAGGAGCCCAGGCCGTGAATCTGGGTCAAATCTGTCCGGGTGAGACCGTAGAGTGCAGCTCGTACATCGAAGGACGGTGCATTCGTCTGTTTGGTCTTCGTCCGTACCTTTGGTAACGGCGGGAGCGGCGCTTCAGGGTCCACGGTCATAGACGCAATTGACGCCTCAAGCTTGCGGTCGCATTCGATNTTTGGTCTTCGTCCGTACCTTTGGTAACGGCGGGAGCGGCGCTTCAGGGTCCACGGTCATAGACGCAATTGACGCCTCAAGCTTGCGGTCGCATTCGAKCATCTTCGCCTGGTAGAAGTCGTAAAGCTCCAGTGACTGGGAAAGGGCAAACACATGCTCATCACGATCGTTGCCAATCAGGGATGCTCTGATTGTTTCGACCGACGAGTGGCAACGAACATCACGCAATGAAGCCAGAACGTCGGGATCGCGCTCGCCGGAGACGATCGCACGGATGATCTTCATGCCCGTTACGCCGGTGATGTCGGAGACAACATGATGGAGCTGTAGGTTCATCTCCATCAAAGCCTTCTGCATATGCTGGATATGAGCTGCCGCATACTCGACCAGCCGTTCTCGCTGGCGCAGGTAAGCACGCAGAGTTGCGACCTGTGCATTCGGCCGAAAGCTGCCGCGCAGCAAGCCATAGGAATGCAACTGGCGAAGCCATGCCGCGTCGCTGACGTCCGTCTTCCTGCCAGGGACGTTCTTCGCATAACAGGTAAGTTCCGACCTGCACGAATGGCGNGGCCGAAAGCTGCCGCGCAGCAAGCCATAGGAATGCAACTGGCGAAGCCATGCCGCGTCGCTGACGTCCGTCTTCCTGCCAGGGACGTTCTTCGCATAACGCGCATTGACCAGGATCACCTCGAAGCCGTGCTGCTCCAGAATCTCGTAAGCCGGTATCCAGTAGACGCCGGTCGACTCCATCGCCACGCTGGTGACACCGCAGGATCTGAACCAGGCGGCAAGATCATGCAAATCGTGGGTGAAGGTNGCCGGTATCCAGTAGACGCCGGTCGACTCCATCGCCACGCTGGTGACACCGCAGGATCTGAACCAGGCGGCAAGATCATGCAAATCGTGGGTGAAGGTCCCGAATGAGCGGATTGGCATCTCGGCACAATCCGGATTTACCGCGGCCATATGCATCGTAGACCCGATGTCGATGGCTGCCGCTCCGGCGTTCATGCGGGTGAGGTTCTGCGGCATGGATGAACTTGTCTTTGGCATGGCTTCTCCTCCTCTGGATCGGGAGGGGCTGGGCCGAGCAAGTTGGTCAATTTCCTAACCGGGATCGCCGCCGAAACAGCGTCACCACTCTCAAGTCCGCAACAGCCCATGTGCCACGTTTTTTAACGGGGTCGATCGCCTCCAATAAGCAGTCGGCAACTCCCCNTCAATTCGGAATGTTGACTTCGTTGTAAGCTGTGGTTATTTCCTAACCGGGATCGCCGCCGAAACAGCGTCACCACTCTCAAGTCCGCAACAGCCCATGTGCCACGTTTTTTAACGGGGTCGATCGCCTCCAATAAGCAGTCGGCAACTCCCCTCCGGCGGCCAGCGTAGCACAAACCAGTTTCTACCGCGCACAGGCGGACCGGAGCCCGTGATCGTTTTTTAAGATGTCACGCTCCGCCTTCAGCTTGGCCACTTCTTTCCGAAGCCTCTCGATCTCAAGCTGCTCAGGCTTCATCTGTCCCTGACCAGGAAACGCCTGTGCTGGGTCCGAACCATATTCCCTGACCCACTTGCGCAGGACATTCTCNNNCTCGATCTCAAGCTGCTCAGGCTTCATCTGTCCCTGACCAGGAAACGCCTGTGCTGGGTCCGAACCATATTCCCTGACCCACTTGCGCAGGACATTCTCATGAACATCCAGATCGCGGGATGCCTGCGCAACGCCGACCCCACGCTCTCGAACCAATCTCACCGCCTCAAGCTTGTACTCGCGGCTGAACTTCCTTCGTTGCATTCATGCNTCGCGGGATGCCTGCGCAACGCCGACCCCACGCTCTCGAACCAATCTCACCGCCTCAAGCTTGTACTCGCGGCTGAACTTCCTTCGTTGCATTCATGCGCTCCAGTTTCATTGGAAACACCTTAACTCGGTGTCCACGAAACCGGCAGCAGGCCAGATTGACAGGTTGAAAAGTCGCTTCGAGGCGAAGAACCTTGTGCATCTGGTGGCGAAGCTAGTCGCCACCCAGATTGAGCGTAGGGAAAAAGGCAGCGGCTGAGATTTACTTGGTCGCTTTCTGAATGGCGGCAGCCCGCGCCTTCAGGGCTTCCATGGAGAGGCCAGTGCTTGCCGCTGCAACATTGTAAAGCGCGGTCGTGATGTCCTTTGTTTTGAAGGCCACGCCGTTGTATCCGAGGCGCTTGTCGAAACCCAGCGCGTTCCCGTCTCGATCCATGATCAGGTGAAGGCCGAAAAACATTTGGTCGAAATCGCGGCTGCGTGGCTTACAGAAGTTCGCACCTGCGACATCCGTGTTGAGGTCGCCATCAAAGTTGGCGATGAATATCTGAGTGACCGCGAAATGGTCTTGATTACGGCCGGTTACGATTTCTCCGAATTTGCATGTGCCGAGATAGGGGACATGCGGTAGAATGGAGGAGCGGATAGCTTTTCGCATTCGATGCCCGGCTGGAAGCTTCGACGTGAACAGATCGCTGGCGTCGTCACCGAGAATAGAAAGATTTTCTTTAGTCGCCGCGATGACTTCGGCCACGGCCATATCTCCGGTGATCTGGCGGAACTTTTTGGCAGAGGTCGCCATAGGTTCCGGTTCGCCGGGATCGCCATGGAACCATCGCGTGTAGCGTGCGCTGGCCACCTGAGCCTCTGTGGAGGCCGATGCCACGGAGAAAGCGATCTTCTTCACGTCTTCGCCAAAGCGATTGCCATACTGAAGCTTCGATGCTGAATTCATGTTTCCCCTCATTACTTGCCGTGCCGCGAATGTATGAGAGATTCGTTAACACGGTGACCGCATTGACTCCGTAGTTTTCCCCTCGATTCATTTTCTCCGTGCTGTTCTCGAAAGGCTGAATCCACCCAAAAAATTCCGTGTTTGTTCAAAATGTGTGGGCCAGAGAAGGCCTTAACGCGCGTTCGGCACGGTCGCATGTAAAGATATGCTGGGATTCGACCTCAAAACCTTGTTCCGGGAGGCGTGGTATCCGCTCTGCATTTGCGCTGGTCCCGGTCTTCCCACATGCTTTGAGAGGCAGACGGCAACGGAGTATCAGGCCACATGTCGGTAATCAACGAGCGGAGTGAATACGTTTATAAAAGTGCGGCCTAGCTGGCGGAGAGCGTATTGGTCGAAGCCTGCGAGAGGCACAAGCCCACCAACCAGATCACACAGGCTGCGCGGGAGTGGCATCGCACACACGAACTTCTAGCGCTTTCGAAACGGAGGCGGGAAAAGGCTCGTCTGGGTGCGGCCGCCTATGGCCGAAATGAAGTGCCGTAGGGCATGCTCGGATGAGATGCGCCGCGCTCTGGCCGACTGACAGAGGCATCGTCGGGACAATGACCTGGCGGGCCGTCGCCAACGAACAATCAAGATGTCTTAACCCTGACCAGGTTCCGTTTGGCCACGAACGGAGGGATTGAAGTTCATCACGGCGGACCTCGCATGTCACAGCATCGGCGTTTGAACAGCTAACGGGTCCCCAGCTAACTTTCTGGGCGTCGTCGAACTCGACGGATAGCCCAAGAAAATACGGTAGAGATCGCTTAGCTTATTGAGAAGACGCTACTTTTTTGTGCGCGAGCCGATGACCAGTTCAGGTAAAAAAATAGGGTCAAAATGAGTTCCCTGGGTGGCCTGGATTCTCATATGATTTCAATGGGTTAATGAAAAAGCCTTGAAATTCCCTCTGTTTTCCAATCGCAAGCAACCATGGATGCCACCGTTGTGCCCTGGCTTTGGATATCCGTCAATAGGGCGCCAGAGCGGCAATAATTTCCGCTCTCAGACCTTGACTTTGCAGTCTCGCCGCGATGAAGCGCACGGCAGCATTTTTGCCGTCACTGCAGACGTTGAGTCGTGAGTTTTTCGAGCGCAGCAACTTTGATTTGACCTTGCGGAGGAACGAGATCTAAGCCGCCGAGCCTGTCGTGGTTACGACGGGCTCGGCTCGCGATTACATCCCCTTACGACTGCGGCTCCTCATCACTCGAGCCGCCCCTGATAATCTCCCTGATCTCGCCGAGATATGCCGATGGAGAGAGAGCCAAGTGCACGTCGCCGAGCTCGACACTGTGTAGGGCATGCCGCATTGTTTCAACGAATGGCGTTCCGCGCGTGGCTGTTTCCTGGGCGGCCTCGTAGAGAAGATGATGGGCCCTGTGGCGCCCGATCATTGGAGATAGCTGCATCATGGCCGCTTCAGACATGATCAACCCTTGTGTGAGCTCAAGATTACGGGCCATGGCCGCCTCGTTCACCTGGAGACTGCCGAGCACGCGTTCTGCGGCTTCGGCGATCGATGCAGCCAGGATCGCCATCTCGCTTACGACTATGTCGGACACGTTGGTGGCCGATGAATCACCTTCGTCCATGCGAACCATGCTTGACAGGATGAGCGGCACGCGTGCCTTCAAAAGGCGGCAGAGGCTCACCAGAACGAGGGCTGCCGAGGGGTTTCGCTTCTGGGCCATGGTCGAGCTGCCAACCTTGCCCATGTGGAAGGCTTCTTCCACTTCACCTATTTCTGTCCTCTGCATGAAGACGATGTCGCCAGCGATCTTCTGTAGCGTGCCAGCCAAGAGGGCAAAGCCGCCAAGATAATCTGCCACCCGATCAAAGGACGAGCGCACCGGCAGCCTTGCAGGCGCAAGGCCAAGCAGGCTGGCGGCCGCTTCTTCCACGGCCCGACCCTTGCCGCCCATGGCCGCGAACGTCCCAATGGCTCCGCCGAAGTATGTGAGGAAGGCGCCATCTGCCCTTGCTTGAAGGCGCTCCCTTCCGCGGCGCAGTTCGGCATACCAAGCAGCGGCTTTGAAGCCGAACGTCATTGGCAAGGCGTGCTGTCCATGAGTGCGACCAGCTTGCAGGGTCGCCTTATGCTGATCGGCAAGCCGGCTGGCATGATCCTCGCACCGCTGCACTACGTCGGTTAGATGCGCATGGGTTTGCTTCAACTGAAGAGCAATTGCTGTGTCGAAGATGTTCTGGGTGGTGGCGCCCCAGTGCACGTAGCCAGCCGCCGGCTCGCCGCAGCGTTCTTCCAATTGCTTGAGCACGGGCACAAAGGGATGTTGCGCGAAGGCAATTTCGCGACTGAGGCGTTCGTGATCGAAACCTTCGGCGCGGCAGCAGCTTGCGATCCGGTCTGCGGCGTCCTGCGGGATCATCTGGAGCTCTGCCTGGGCGCGTGCCAGCGCCGCCTCCACATCCAGCCATGCCTGCAGGGTCGCGTCGTCCGACCAGATGCGGATCGCGGTCGGGCTAAACCAGTGCCGGGTGATAAAGGACGTGAACATGCCGATGGTCATGCGGTAACCTCAGTCAATCTTTGAACGAAAAAAGCCGCGGCGCCACGAAAATCGCAACGCCGCGATACCAATGATTTATTCCGAAACGATCTTTGCGCTGTCGATGACACCCTTGTAGGTGGCGGCCTGCTGCCCGACGAAAGTCTTGAAGGTAGCAGAGGCAAGCGGTGCTGCGGTGAAGCCCACGTCGGCATAGCGCTTCTGCACGGTCGGCGTCGCCAGGGCTTCCGCAATCGCCTTATCCAGCGCAGTGACAAAGTCCGGCTTTGACCCGGCCTTGGCAAACACGCCCTGCCACAACGGCAGTGACAGGCCGTTTAGCCCCGGCAGCTCGGACAGCGTCGGCACGTCCGGAAGCTGCGCGGCACGCTCGGTTCCCGAAACGGCCAGCACCCGGATCTTGCCTTCCTTGGCAAGCGGCAAGGCCGTAGATAGCGTGAGAACCGCGGAATCCAGAACGCCGGCGAGGAGATCATTGGTCACCTGCGCGCCGCCGCGATAAGGCGCGTGCAGCATTTTAACGCCCGCACGTTGGGCAATGATCTCGCCCAGCAAATGCTGTGCAGAGCCTATTCCGGGAGAACCGTAGCTGACGCTTTCCGGTGCTGCCTTTGCGGCGGCGATGAGCGCTGCCATGTCCTTGTGTTCGGACTGGGCCGGCACAACCATCGCCATGGAGGTCGTTGTCGTGCGGCCAATCGCGATCGTATCCGCCTCCCAATTAATCTTTACTTTGGCGTTGGTCATAGGCACTGCCACCGTGTCGAAGCCGCCATAGTAGATGGTGTTGCCGTCGGCTGCTCCATTGACCAGTTTCTGCAGTGCGATCATGCCGCTGGCGCCGGTCGCATTTTCGACGATGACGGTGCGGCCAATGCGGGCGGAGATCTCCGGCGCAATGATGCGCGCAGCTAGGTCTGCGCTGCCGCCAGCCGAATAGCCGACCAGCAATGTCAGCGGAGCATCCGACTGCGCCAGAGCTACTGGCGCGGCAACTGGAACAATGACCCCAAGTGCCAACGCCAGACCCGCCAAAGTATATCCAATCCTGCGAAACATTTGAAATCCTCCTCCATGTGATACATATTGTATTAAATCAGCCTAGTGCTGGTTTCCAGTATTTGTTAGATTTTACATGTGGAGTAGGCAATGCAAATTCGATCATGAGAAAGAAATACATTCTTGATGATACAATTTGTATTGTGATAGGAGGCTGGTATGGAGAAGATCGAGAAACTGCAGGACTATCTGAAATCGCTTGCTACGACGGCTCAGCCGGGAGATCGTCTGCCGACGGTTCGCAGCCTTATGCGCGATTTCAAGATATCGCAGCCTGGGGTGCAGCGTGCGCTTCAGGCTCTGAAAGAAGAAGGGCTCGTCGATGCGCAGGTCGGGCGTGGCACCTTTTTCGTCGGAAGCAGCGCTAATCCCTCTGCGGCAGGCACGCGCATCCTGCCACAAAAGGGGCGCAGCGTCATTCTGCTGCGCCGACCAAGCGCCACGCAACGGGCCCGTTTCGTTATGGATCGGCTACAAGCCATGGTGACAGATGGTGGCGATATGACGCTCGAGGTCGGCTATTCCAATGCCGATCATGCCCGCCGCGTGCTGCAGTCGCTGCCGCGATTTGATGCCTGCGTCATCCAGAACTCTTTCGAGCAGATGCCGGTCGAGATGCTGGCATCGCTCCGCCGCAAATCGGACAATGTCATCGTCGACGGCGCATGGCTGGTCGGCACGGATGTCGATGCCGTGGGCTTCGAATGGGGTAGGCCGGTCGAACGGGCGGTCCGCCTGCTGGCGACAAGCGGGCATCAGGATATCCATTATATCACGACGGCGAACTCCTTTCTTGCCAATGAACTCGGTCTGCATCGCTACCGCCAGATTCGGGAGGAGGCCCCGTACGCCACGCTGCTGCATGAGCCCGACCTGCTGCCTTCCCTGCCATCGCGCGAGTTCGAACTGGCCGTGCTGGAGCGGCTGGCAGCCATCGCCCGCGAGCCTGGAGAAAAACGGCGGGGCGTGCTCGTCTGGGGCATCGAGAGCGGCCAACGACTTCGAGCAGGCCTGCATGCGCGCGGCATTCGAGTGCCGGAGGATATCTCGATCGTCCTTCTAGGCCGCAGCGACGTGGAGGCTGAGCGAGAAGGCTTCTTTCACCTGATTGGCTACAGCGCCCAGGAACAGGCCGAGGCGCTTTATGCGCGGCTGAAAAGCCGATGGAGCGATCCGCACGCGCCCTACGGACTTTCATTGATCACCATGCACGAGGTCGAGGGGCACTCGGTGCTTCTGGCGCCATCTAGCGCCCCGGATGGCCCGCCGAGCCAGGCCAAGGATAAACCGGGAGGATAGTATGACACTGAGAATAAAATCGACCAAAGAGTTTGGCAGTGCACTGCTCTATGGAGCGCTGGGCATAGCCGGTTTCGTAATCGCAACCGATTATGGTTTCGGCACGGCCGGCCGCATGGGGCCTGGATATTTTCCGAGGATCATTTCCGGTCTGCTAATCCTGGTTGCTCTCGTATCACTGCTGCGAAGCTTCCGTCTGGATGGGGAGCCAGTTGGCCCTGTCAACTGGAAAGGGCTGCTGCTGGTCACGGCATCGGTATGCTTGTTCGGCCTCTTGCTGACAGGAGCAGGGTTGCCAGTGGCGCTGACCGTGCTTCTGTTGGTGTCCGCCCTTGCAAGCGATCATTTTGCCCTTTCGGTACGCTCGCTTGCCGCTCTCGTGGCGCTTGTTGCGGTTTGCACGCTGGTTTTCGTCAAGGGTCTGGGAGTGCCCATGCCGCTGACCGGAAGTTGGCTTTCGCTTCTGTTCGCTTCCTGAGGACCATCCAATGGATATGCTGTCAAATCTCTGGATGGGGCTCACGGTTGCCTCGTCGATCACCAATCTCGGTTATTGCCTGCTCGGCGTCTTTCTCGGCACCGCCATCGGCGTGCTGCCGGGCCTCGGCCCGGTCGCAACAATTGCGATGCTCTTGCCGCTGACCTTCGGCCTTCCCCCGGAAACGGCACTCATCATGCTGGCGGGCATTTATTACGGTGCCCAGTATGGGGGCTCCACAACTGCTATTCTTGTCAATTTGCCTGGTGAACCGTCTTCCGTGGTGACCGCGCTCGACGGACATCAGATGGCCCGTCAGGGCCAAGCGGGTCGGGCGCTTTCGACTGCGGCCATCGGCTCGTTTATCGCCGGAACGATCTCGACGCTGCTTATTGCGCTCTTTGCACCCGCCCTGGCGGTCGTGGCGCTACAGTTCGGGCCAGCAGAATACTTCGCCCTGATGGTACTTGGCCTGATTGCCTCTATTGTTATGGCATCCGGTTCGCTGTTGCAGGCCTTCGGCATGATCTTGACGGGATTGCTGCTCGGCATGGTCGGAACGGACGTCAACTCTGCCGTTCCGCGTTTCACTTTCGATGTGCCCATGCTCTCCGATGGTATCAATTTCGTCGTCCTCGCCATGGGCATCTTCGGACTGGGCGAGATTGTTGCCAATCTGGAGGCGGAGGGGGAGCGTACACTGCTTACCCGTAAGGTAACCGGCCTCATGCCGACACACGAGGACTGGCGCCGAATCATTGGCCCGATTTTTCGTGGCACGGCGCTGGGTTCGGTGCTCGGCATCCTTCCCGGCGGTGGAGCAGCACTCGCTTCGTTTGGCTCCTATTCGCTGGAGAAGCGCCTCTCGAAGGAGCCGGAGCGTTTCGGCAAGGGAGCAATTGAAGGGGTGGCGGGGCCGGAATCGGCCAACAATGCCGGTGCACAAACGTCGTTCATCCCGATGCTGACCCTCGGCCTGCCATCGAATTCGGTGATGGCGCTGATGATAGGCGCCATGCTCATCCAGGGCATTCAGCCGGGGCCTTCGGTAATGACGGAGCAGCCGACGCTATTCTGGGGGCTGATCGCTTCGATGTGGATTGGCAATCTGATGCTGCTCGTGCTCAACCTGCCGCTCATCGGCCTCTGGGTGCGCATGATCGCCATTCCATATCACTTCCTGTTCCCCACCATCATCGCTCTGTGTGCCATCGGCGTCTTCAGCGTCAACAACAGCCTGTTCGATGTCTATGCCATGGCGCTGTTTGGCGCGGTAGGCTACCTCTTCCGCAAGCTGGACGTCGAGCCGGCGCCGATGCTGCTCGCCTTTATCCTCGGGCCCATGATGGAAGAATTCCTGCGACGCACGCTTCTTTTCTCCAAGGGTGACCCGAGCGTACTCTTCACCCGGCCGCTGAGCGCGAGCCTTCTCGTGATTGCGGCAATCATGTTGCTGCTGGTTGTTCTGCCGTCGGTCAGGAAGAGGCGGGAGGAGGCGTTCCAAGAGGGATGATGTAGGAAGGAAGAAGCGGTGACCGTGGCAAATCCTTGATACATTCACATGGATACGCACAGGTGCCGCGATACGGGCGTACTCTTCTGCCGCGGGTCTCATCCGCCTTTACAGCTTCAGCGCGATGTCAACTTCATCAGCTAGACAGATGGAAGTGGATTGTCGCGTTGCGGCCCCTCGCGGAAACAATTTCCGATTTGCGCCCTCAAGTCGGTCATATAGTACATTCTGACATGAACCTAAAAGCAGTTGTTCGCCGCTAAAGCGTTCGTTCAGCCAAAATCGGCAACTCAAGGATAAATGTGCTTCCTAGACCCGGACCACGGCTACTGACGGAGACATCACCGCCGTGCAACTCCATAAGCTGCTTGACGAGCGCAAGTCCGATTCCCAGCCCTTCATGCGCATGGTCCCGATGTTTCTCGACTTGTTCGAACATCTTAAAGATAGACTTTGAATCTTCTGGAGTGAGTCCCAGTCCATTGTCGGCAACACTTACGCGATAGGCATTTGTATGAGACTCTAGCACAACTTTGATCTGACCACCCGCTGGCGTGTATTTAGCAGCATTGTTCAGAAGGTTTGAAACACACTGCGTCAGCCGCACTTTGTCGGCAATTATGGTGCAGGGCTGCTCCGGAACGTTGATGCTCACAGCATGGTCTTGTTCCTCAAAAGCCTGTCTCGTCATCTCTACCGAAGTGGTGATCACCTCCTTCAGGTCGAATTCAGACATCACTAAGCTGATTTTGCCCTGCGTTATCCGGGACACGTCAAGCAGATCATCAACAAGCCTGACGATATGGTCCATCTGTTGCTGCATCAGGCTTTGGATCTGCTCCATCTTGGCAGCATCGGGTTTTCTCGCAAGCAACTTCAAGCCGCCGTTAAGTGCAGCGAGTGGATTACGCAACTCGTGCCCAAGCACGCTGATAAACTCGTTTTTGCGAGTATCAGCCATCTTAAGTGCCTGTGTCTGCTCTTCGAGCCTATCCCGTTGTTCCGCAATCATTCGTCGCTGCCGATACAATTCGGCAAAGGTCTCTGCCTTGCTGCGCAGGATATTTGGCTCGATCGGCTTCTGGATGAAATCGACGGCACCCGCTTCATAACCTTGAAATCGCCGTTCGGCAGAGTGGGAACCCGCAGTTACAAAGATGATTGGCACTCGCTTTGTTCGTTCATTGCCGCGCATCAGTTCGGCGAGCTCAAAGCCGTTCAGCCCAGGCATCTGAACATCAATGAGTGCAAGGGCCACATCATGTTTCAGCAGGAGTTCGAGCGCTTCATCACCCGATCTCGCCTTCAACAGTCTCAGGTCGTCACGATGGAGAAGCGCCTCCAGAGACAACAGGTTCTCTGGAAGGTCGTCCACGAGAAGGAAGGTGACATCGGTCTTCATTTTAGATGTTCTGCAAAAAGGTCGAAATATTCGACAAGTTGAGAATATTGGCGCTGGGGCATGCGCGCATGGCAGCCTCAGGCATAGCTTGGGCATAAGCCTCGGATGGATTCTGGATGACTGCTGTGCCTCCAGAGCGCATGACGGCCGCGAGCCCGCGAGCCCCATCATGATTGGCACCTGTCAGGATTACGGCCGTCAGTTGCGGTCCCCACACCTCGGCCGCGCTCTCAAATGCCACGTCGATCGAAGGCCGGGAGAACAGGACCTCTTCATCGCTGGACAATGCGATATGCGCTCGCCCCTCAAGCAGGAGATGATAGTCAGGAGGAGCGAAGTAGATGGTTCCCGCCTCGACTGGTTCCTTGTCCTCCGCCTCAATCGCGCGAAGTTGACATTTGAGATCGAAGATCGCAGCCAGGACACTGCGTTTCTTAGGCGGCAAGTGCACAATAACAAAAATAGGGTAAGGGAACGTCGCAGGCAGGCGCGGCAATATTGCCGACAGGGCTTCAAGCGCGCCGGCAGAGGCGCCAATTATGACTGCCCCCTTTGGATCGTCTTTCATGAGCCGATCCTTTGATAGATTTTCTCCTCACGGACGAATTCCCGGAAGCTATCGGCATGCGCTGAAAAGCGAAGCGTTTCCTTTGATCCTAAGCCCAAGAAACCATTGCGTGGCAAAGCCTCGCGAAACAGGCCGACGGCTCTGTCCTGTAAGTTCCGGTCGAAATAGATCATGACATTGCGACAGGAGACAAGCTGCATCTCCCCAAAAACCTGGTCCGTCACAAGGCTGTGGTCTGAAAAAACGACGTTGCGCCGCAGGCTTTTGTCCAGAATGCAGCGATTGTAGCCCGTCGTATAATAGTTAGATAAGGACCCCTTGCCGCCGGATTCTCGGTGGTTCTCGGTGAACAATCTGACCCGCTCGATGTCGTAAACGCCAGCCTCAGCCTGCGAGAGCGCATCTGGATTAATATCCGTTGCATAAAAAAGGGTGCGATCCTCCAGCCCCTCTTCACGAAACATGATGACGAAGGAATAGAGCTCCTCGCCTGAGCTGCAGCCAGCAATCCAGATCTTCAAGGAAGGGTAGGTGCGCAGATGCGGGATCACCTTTTCACGCATAGCCGCGAAATAGGAGGGATCCCTAAACATCTCGCTGACTTGAACCGTCAGATAGCGCAGCATGTCGGCCAGCATGTCCGGATGGTGCAGAACGCGTTCCTGCATTGCCGAGATTGTCGCAAAACCCAACTGTTCGCGCGCCTGACGCAACCGTCGACGGATTGACGACATGGCGTAGCTGCGAAAATCATAATGGTAGCGATGATAGAGCGCCTCCAGCAGCAGCCGGATCTCGATGTCCTCGACCGTTTCGAATATCTCCGTCATTGCGGCATCCATACGCGCACGAGTGACAGCAGCTTTTCGACGTCGAGTGGCTTGGCCATATAGTCGTTGGCACCGGCTTCAATACAGCGCTTCTGATCGTCAGGCATCGCCTTTGCGGTCAAGGTGATGATCGGTAGTTTCTGCCACGCTGAGTTCTTACGGATGTGGCGTGTGGCGGTGAGGCCATCCATGACGGGCATCATCACATCCATCAGCACGAGATCGATCTTGGCTTCCGGCTTGTTCCGCGATTGCTCCAGCTTGTCGAGTGCCTCCTCACCGTTTCGGGCGATCTCGACCAGCACGCCCCGCGGCTCAAGGATATTGGTCAGCGCATAAACGTTTCGCACGTCGTCTTCGACGATCAGGATACGGCGACCTTCCAAGAGTTCATCGCGATTGCGCGCCTTGCGGATCATCTGTTGCTGCTCATCCGGTAGTTCGGAGACGACCTGGTGCAGGAAGAGGGTCACTTCGTCGAGCAAGCGTTCGGGGGATTTTGCGCCCTTGATGATGATCGACTTCGAGTAGCGGCGCAGCCTCTGTTCCTCTTCTGACGAAAGAACGCGTCCCGTGTATACGATGACAGGTGGGAAGGAGTGCATGCCTTCCTGGCTGAGCGTCTCCAGGAGTGCGAAGCCCGATGCATCCGGCAAAGACAGATCCAGCACCATGCAGTCAAAGGTCTTTTCGGCCAAGAGTGCTATACACTCGGCCGCTGTGCCAGCTCCCGCAGTTTCGACTTCGTGGGATGACAACAGCTTCGACAATGCCTCGCGCTGCACTGTATTGTCTTCAACGATTAACACACGCCGCAACGTCTGCTCGGCTTTTGCGCCAAGGGATTCGATCATGGACACCAAGCGATCGCGCTGAACCGGTTTCAAAGCATAGCCGACTGCACCGAGTGAAAGCGCGCGATCGGAGTAGTCCTCGGCAGAGAGTATATGGACCGGGATGTGGCGCGTTCTGACGTCGCGCTTGAGGCGATCGAGCACCGAAAGGCCTGACTGATCGGGAAGACCCACATCAAGAAGAACGGCGTTCGGCAGGAACTGATGAGCAAGCTCAAGCGCTTCTTGAGCCGTGCCAGCCACCAGTGCTTTGAACTTCAGCTCGCGCGCCAGATCGCGCAGTATGGTTGCAAAGGACTGGTCGTCCTCAACAATCAGGAGCTTTCGCTCTGTTGCCGCAACCTTTGCCCGGTCATCCTCAACGATGGTAATGGCCTTCGGCTCTGCTGGCGCGATCTCGGCAAAAGGCGCCGGAACTGGGGCCATTATCGGTTGAGATTGATAAACCGGCTCCTGCCGTGGTGCTTTTACGAGTGTGCTACCGAACTCGGCGGGGACGACGATGGTGAAGGTGCTTCCGGCACCGACCTTGCTTTCGAGCAGGAAGTGACCGCCGAGCAACCGCACCAATTCGCGTGAGATTGACAGGCCAAGGCCAGTGCCGCCGAATTTACGGCTGATTGTGCTGTCGGCCTGATGGAATGCCTCAAAAATTCTCTTCTGCTGTTCTTCGGCGATCCCAATGCCCGTATCCTTGACCGCAAAGGCGAGCTGATTGTCACCGTAGGGGCGAACGTCCAGCGAAACGCTACCTGACTCCGTAAACTTCAGCGCATTGGCGAGCAGGTTCTTGAGGATCTGCTCAAGGCGCTGCGGGTCGGTTTGGATCACTGCTGGGACGCCAGCTTCAACAGACGCTTTGAACTGAAGGCCCTTATTTGATGCGAGCGGCTCAAACATGTGCCGTAACCCGCTGAGCGTGCGCTCGATGGACACGGCCTCAGGGTGAATCTCCACATGCCCGGCCTCAATTTTTGAAAGGTCAAGGATATCGTTGATCAGGTTCAGGAGGTCATTGCCAGACGACTGGATCGTTTGAGCGAACTGCACCTGCTGCGCCGTGAGGTTACCTTCCGAATTGTCGGCAAGAAGCTTGGCAAGGATCAGCGAGGAATTGAGCGGCGTGCGCAGCTCATGCGACATGTTGGCCAGGAAATCGGATTTATAGCGGCTCGCAAGTTCGACTTCCTTAGCTTTGGCCTCAATCGCGTCTTTCGAACGCTCCAAGTCGTCTCGCTGCTGCTCCAGTTCCTCTGCCTGTTCTTCGAGCTGGGAATTGGTCTGTTCAAGTTCCGCCTGCTGCTGTTCCAGCCGCGCCTGTTGTTCGCGAAGTGCGCGTCCTTGTTCTTCCAGCTCCTCGTTCGAAACGCGTAGCTCCTCGCCTTGGACCTGCAGTTCTTCCGACTGGCGTTGAGTTTCTTCCAGCAGTGCCTGCAATCTTGCTCTGAACTCTGCAGACCTGATTGCGACGGCAATGATTTCCGATGCTTTTTCGAGAAGCGACAGGGTGTCATCGCTGACAGGCGACAGGAAACCGAGTTCAAAGACGCCTCGGATATCGCCTTCGACGATTGCCGGTCCCAAGGCGAGATAGCGCGGCTTGTGCTGCCCAAGGCCCGAGCCAAAACTGATATAGCCGTCAGGAACCTCCCCAACCGCGATCGGGCGGTGATCTTTCAGGACATGTCCAAAGAGGCTGTCATTCTCCCCAAAGCTCGTTGGAAGGTTTGCGCCAGACGGCACCCCGTGGACCGCCGTACGGTGAAACCGACCCCCATTCTCGACATAGATCGCTCCGGCGACCGCGCCGAGATAGTTTGTCAAAAAGCCGAGAACATTTTCGCCTAGCTTAGCAAGTGGTTGTTCGCCGGAGACAGCCGACCCCAGGCCCAGTTGGGCCTCCCTCAGCCACTGCTCTCGCTTTTGGGCCAGCGCAGTTTTCCTGAGCAGTGCTGATATAACCAATGTCAGAATAATACCTACGGCACCAGTCGCGACACCGCTTGCCCATGCAATCACAAATGCCCTGTCTCGTTGTTGCAGGTGCTCGCTACGCTCTTCCCCTGCCTCAAGCCGCATTTGCTGGACCGTGTCCCGAATGCCATCCATATCGCTGCGACCGCGGTCTGTCCTCAGTTGAGCCAATGCGGCGGACTGTCCTTCTTCCCGGTAGAGCCGAAGTGTCTCCCTCATGGTTTCCAGCTTGGAAACAGTAAAGGCTCGCAATTCGGACGGACCGCCACGCTCCCGCATTTCGGGTGTCGCTATTGATTCGAGCATCTCAATGCGGTTACCGACTTGAGACATCGCGCGATTGTAGGGACCTAGATATTCATCCCCCCCTGTAAGAAGATAGCCTCTTAGGCCCGTCTCTGCGTCCTGTATGTCAATCAGAAGCAGGTCGAGAGCAACAATTAACGAATGGGTTTGAGTAACCCGGGCGCTGTTGTCCCTGATGTTTTGAACAGTAAAGAAAGACAATGCTGAGCTTGCAACGAAAAACACGATCGCAGCCAACAGTCCGATCAAGGCGTTTCGCTCAAGGCCGAGCATTCGGCTACCTGTCAATACGGATGTCTTTCGGTGCATGTCGCGACTCTGAATGTTTGGGGTGTCGAGGGACTGCCGCCGTTTTCATGGCCATGGTCGACAGATGATTTGCATGCGGTGGTGTGAGCGTTATGAATGTTTGAACCTGTCTGCGAGTGCACCAAAGCCGATCGCGCAGTAAGAGTTCAGGTAGCAATAATATGATCGAGAGCGCAAGAATGTACTGAGAATGGAACAAACAGAATTGCTTGACCTCCAGGGCGTCGCCCAGCCCCCACGGCGTATGCTGAGGAAACACAGCGGTTTCAGCGTGGAAACCGTCCGTCCCGATTTAGGCGCCGCTTTCAGCTATGACTGGACCAGCAACCTGCATTTCTGCGCCTACCATGACATTGTACTGGAAGATGGAGGGATCCGTGCCGGAGATGGGGCGGAGGACAACCGCCGCGATCTACGGCATACGCTTACCTATGTCCCTCGCGGAGCGCGTGTCTCCGGCTGGTCCAGTCTGAGCAGACGAAAGAACTCGTTTACTGCCATCTATTTTGATCCTGCCTCCATGCGAGAAGAGCTTGGCGCGCGCTTCATCGAGCGTGCTGATGAAAAGGTCTATTACCGGAGCGAGGAGGTCGAGGGATACATGCGCCAGTGGGCGAGACTATTGGCTCAAGATCATTCCGACGGTCTGTACGAAGAAGCGTTGGGGCTCGTTACCGTCTTGGCGATCCACAAGGCATCGACGTATGAATTCAAAGCCGGTCGTCCTCTTGGCAGGGCATCTCTCGCTCTCGTTGAAGAGTTTATCGATGAGAACCTCGGTTCGGATTTGACGCTGTCAGCCCTTGCAGAAATCACTGGCCTAAGCCGGTTTCATTTCAGCAGGGCGTTCAAGTCGGCGACCGGAGAAACGCCGTACCAGCGTGTGCTCAGACGCCGTATGGAAAGGGCCAAATTGCTCATGGCCTCTGGAGAAATGTCGATCAACCAGATCGCGGAATGTTTGGGCTTTCAGGATGCCTCCTACTTCCAAAGGACCTTCAGGTCATGGGTTGGTATGAGCGTGAAAGAGTTCAGGGACCGCAGGTGAGTTTTCACCAAACCTCCTGTGTCCGCTTACGCAGTAAATGCGACAGGAGCGGATAGTCATCAGTCGGCCCCGTCATCTTACTCCAAGGTGCGCGTTCTCTCAGTGGCCAATGGTGGCCATAGGAGAACTGAAATGGGTATTTCACAATATGATCCTGGCGCACTGGGTCGACCGGCTTGGAACGCGGGCAAGCAAGTTAGCGTCAAGAAGCCCCTGAAGCAGCGTCAGATCTGGGCAGTCCGCTTCTTCCTGGACCGTGAAGGAAGAATGCGAGATCGGGCGCTTTTCTATCTTGCGATCGACAGCAAGCTCCGTGGCTGTGATCTGGTAAAGCTGAAGATCGGGACACTTGTCACCGGCCACGACATTCGAACTCGGGCGATGGTCGTCCAGCAGAAGACCGGACGACCCGTGCAGTTCGAAATCACGACGGAGGTCAGAGCTAGTCTGCTTGCCTGGCTTCAACGAAGGGGGGGAACAGTCGATGACTATGCCTTTCCCAGTCGCGTCGGCCACGCAGATCATCTTAGCACTCGGCAGTACGCCCGACTGGTCGATGAGTGGGTGACGGCGATCGGGCTTCGTCGGGAGGATTACGGTACGCATTCCCTGCGGCGAACGAAGGCTGCCATGATCTACAAGGCCACTGGCAATCTTCGAGCGATCCAGATCCTGCTTGGCCATACCAAGATCGAGAACACAGTCAGATATCTCGGCGTCGACATTGAGGACGCGCTAGAACTGGCCGAGCGGACTGAAATCTGAATGAGGACGGCCCCGCACGTCGTGGGGCCGCTCCTTTCCCCGGAGAGCCTCTCCAAGGATTCGATCCGCTTTGCGCTTTCGTTTCCGCCGATCAGCGGGCGTTCAGGGTTTCCTGTAAGCAGCCGTTCGCCGGCGAGGTGC
This sequence comes from Rhizobium sp. Root149, assembly GCF_001427345.1. Classification (NCBI taxonomy): domain Bacteria; kingdom Pseudomonadati; phylum Pseudomonadota; class Alphaproteobacteria; order Hyphomicrobiales; family Rhizobiaceae; genus Rhizobium; species Rhizobium sp. Root149. The sequence continues at coordinate 755,258 of NZ_LMGD01000001.1, read as the reverse complement.
AACATCTCCTCCGTTTGACCGCATCACCTTCTCAAACAGAAATCCTTCGTCGTCCGGCAGATCACTCGGACCTGGTTTGTGTGCATCGGGGAACTTGGCGTGGTGAAACGCGATAATCTTGAAGCCGCACTTGTTCACGTAGAAGTGGATGTTCCGCTTCTCGAAATAAGGCGTATGGGTTTGCCAGGTAATCGTTTTCGGATAGCGCGCTTCTATTGTAAGCCACGCCTTATGACCCAGCCCTTGGCCATGCTCGCCAACCTTGAGGAAAAAGAGGTCAAGCGCATTGTGATGCGTCTCCTCATTGATGGTTACGACCGCACCACCGACCTTCTTGCCGTCTGAGAGAATATGCAAGGTAACAGCGCCCGATGCATTGATGGAGCTGTCGAGGTCTTCGTCGGAAGGGATCGGGCCATCTGGCAGAGCCCCATACGTATCGATCACTGCGAGCGAAAATGCTTCTTGGAGCTCTGCCTTGAAGTCAGGGAGATCATCCGGATGGGCGACCGACAGGGTGATGTTGTGATTGGTCATTACGCCTTTCCTATAGCTCGCGGAGGCTGAGCGATGTTCTGCGCCCATAGCCACGTCTTCCGTCATCGAAAGCACGCCATCCTGCTAAGGCCTGGAATGATTTCGTCAAACAGAGTTAGCAACCTAGCCTTGCCGAGTTGTGGAGGTCGTGTGGAGAATGTGTGGAGGCGTATGGCCAAGGGGGAGGGAGCCTCAGCTATCCGGGGAAGCTGCTCTGAATTGCAGATCCCACGACTGCCTCACCGAGAACGATCTCGAACATGGCACCGCGAGTGTAAGACGGTGTGTAGCGGATTGTCCCGCCATGAGCCTCGATGATCGCCCGGACGACGGAGAGACCCAAACCATTTCCGCCCTTCTCCAGCGAGCCGGACTGTCCGCCTCTCCGGAAAGGTTCGAACGCGGAATCGGCGAAGTCCGGGGCAAGGCCTGGACCTTCGTCGACGACACGCAGGATCACCTGGTTGCTCTCCACGCCAAGGCTGATCTCGATGACGCCTCGATGCGCGTATCGGCGTGCATTGGTGACGAGGGCGAGAAGGGCCTGTCGGATCCGCATGGGATCAACCTGGACCGTCAAATCGGAAAGGTCGAGCTTCAGCTCGAAGCCTTCTTGTTTCAGGTCCTGCTCCAGCACGGCACCAAGTTTGAGGATCTCGTCCTTCAGCCGAACAGGCTGCAGGCGAAGATCAAGGTGACCACTATCGGCAAGGGTTACCGTACGCAGATCCTCCACCAGCCTTGCCAGGGAATCGACTTGCAGGACAAGCGCCTGAAGCGACTTTTCGTCAGGCTCAAAAACGCCATCGATCATGCCCTGCAGGCGGCCCTTGAGAATGGTCAGAGGTGTCCGCAATTCATGGGCAATCGTGGCATTCCAGAGCTTCATGTCCGAGGCCATGTCCTGCAGGCGCTGCGCCATGGCGTTGAAGTCCTCAACAAGAAGGGCCGTTTCCCCGAGAGAATGATCGCCGGGCAAGGCACGGGCCGAAAGATCGCCGTCCTTTATCTGCCGGGCACTTTTCGCCAAGGATTCCAGCGGCTCGAGAATGCGGCGCGCCAACCGGATCGACGCGATCGCGGCGACGAGCAGTGCGATCAGGATCAGAACGCCCAGTATTATGAAATCGAAACCCGTCAGCCAATTGTCCGTGTTCTCGGACCACGGTGAGAAATAGAAGAGGATGGTGAAGGCTAGATAGGTGCCAAAGAAGACGAGCAGACCGGCCGCCACGGTGACTGATGCCATGGCAAGCAAAATCTGCCGGCTAAGGCCCTTCATGATCATGGATCAACCCCAAGGCGGTAGCCAACGCCTCGAATGCTGATCAACAAGCCTTCGCCTCCCGCCTGTTCGAGCTTCTTGCGAAGCTTGCTCAAATGACTGTCGATCGTTCGATCCAAAGCGTCAGAGCCGGGCAGGCAGGCGTCGACGAGTTCGGCTCGCGAGAAGACCTTGTTGGGTGTCCGAGCGAGATGGGCAAGGAGCCTGAATTCGGTCAGTGTCAGGGGAACGGCAACTGGTCCACCGTCCTTCTCGATCTTGACCTGATAGCTGTCGAGATCGATGGCCAGGCTTCCTACTCGGATTACAGCCCCCGCCTGCGCCAAACCTGCCCGACGCAGCACGGCCTTGGCTCGTGCGACGACTTCAATCGGGTTGAATGGCTTGACAATATAGTCGTCCGCGCCGATGCGCAGTCCCTGTAGGCGGTCGACGTCCTCATCAAGCGCCGTGATCATGATGACGGGCGTGCGACCCCGTCTCTGGATCTCGGCGAGGAGCTCAAAGCCGTCCAGGCGCGGCATGGTGATATCAGCGAGGACGATATCGGGTTTCAAGGATCGGTGCAGATCGAGTGCGACCTGCCCGTCGCGGGCATGCACGGTGCGGAAGCCTTCGCGGGCAAAATAGGCTTCGAGGATACCGGCGATCTCCGCATCGTCTTCCGCAATTAGAACAAGTTCCGTCATCGTCATCATACTCCTGCCGTCATGAATGCCATCGAACGGTTTCCGGGTCGAGGGCGCGCGGGCCGTCTCCATGAGATCGCAACAGAACCTACACAAACCGCCAACGCCAGTCTTCTACAGGATCGCCGTCAAAGCTCTTCCTCTTAGAAAGATGATGCATCGGATGCGAAGGTTAGCGTTCTTTTGGATTTTATTCTTGGTCTGTATCCCGATGCTGGCGCTGATAGCGTGTAGTGACGAACCGGATAGAGAGAGTACCGCTTCGCTCACAGAGAAGCCCCCTCGTGTCAGGGTCTTGACCGTGCAACCTCAGGTTGTGACTGTTTATGATGAGCTGCCGGGACGGGTCTCCGCTTTTCGCACCGCCGAGATCCGCGCGCAGGTCAACGGCATTATTCAAAAGAGGCTGTTTCAAGAGGGTGCCTTTGTTGCAGCCGACACACCGCTCTTCCAGATCGATCCAGCGCCGTTTGCGGCCGAAGCCGATGCTGCTGAGGCAGTGCTGGCCCGGACCGAGGCGGAGTTCGACAATGCAAGAGTGAAGTTCGAAAGAGCGAAGGTTCTAGCGGCGCAGAAAATTACGAGCGATGAAGCCTTGAACAATGCAGCCGCGGCGATGGCTCAAGCAAGGGCCGGCGTTGCGGAAGCCAAGGCTAATCTGGCGCGACGCAGGCTCGAGCTTTCTAATGCCACCATCCGAAGCCCGATCAGTGGCACGATCGGACAATCCTTCATGACCGAAGGCGGCCTTGCCTCTTCAGCGTCGACAACCCCGCTCGCAGTCATCCAGCAAATAGATCAGGTGTATGTGGATGTCCGTCAATCGCTCGTGAGCCGGGAAGGGCTAACCGAAACAGCATCCGGTGACGGAATGGGTGACCCGGAAGAACTACCTGTCAAAATCAAAACGATAACGGGCAAACCTTTCGGCCATGACGGGCGACTGCTTTTCTCCGATATTTCAGTCGACACCGCAACCGGCAGTCTTGGACTTCGGATCATCGTTCCCAATCCAGAGGGGGAACTCTTGCCGGGCATGTTCATCCGCGCGTTGGTCCCGCGCGAGGTCTACGTCGCGGCTCTCTTGGTTCCGCAGGAGGCCGTTATACGTGACCTTGCCGGGAAACCTCAGCTCGTCTCCGTTACGGCAGACAAAACGGCGCTCAGACGTACTGTGGAACTGGGCCCACTGATCGGCGGAAATTACGTCGTCCAGAGTGGTCTCTCCATTGGCGACACCGTGGTTGTGCTCGGACAGGAGCGCATACGCGACGGGCAGATACTGGAGACGACATCTGTATCCCCCGAAAAGGAAGGTTAGGATGATGACGATGCCACAATTTTTCATCGACCGCCCGGTCTTCGCTTGGGTCATAGCCATTGTCATCGTCATCGCGGGCCTGATTTCGATTCCGCAATTACCAGTGGCACGCTTTCCGGCCATTGCCCCCCCAAGCGTATCCATTTTTGCCAGCTACGTCGGTGCCACGCCACAAGTTATCAATGACAGCGTCGTCAGCTTGATCGAGCGCGAAATCTCAGGGGCAAAAAACGTTCTCTATTTCGATTCCTCTGCAGATTCGTCTGGGTCAGCGACCATTACCGTAACCTTCAAGCCAGGAACGGATGCGCAGCTTGCACAGGTAGATATTCAGAACAGATTGAAGGCGGTTGAATCGCGATTGCCAGAGTCCGCGCGCCGCGCTGGTCTGACGGTTGAATCTGCATCGTCTGGCTTCCTGATGATCGTCTCGTTGAAGTCGATTGATGGCTCTGTCGACGCACTCGCCCTCAATGATTACCTCGCGCGCAGCATTGCTCCAGAGCTGAAGCGTGTTGCTGGCGTTGGTCGAGTTCAATCTTTTGGCTCCGAAGCTGCGATGCGCATCTGGATCGATCCCATGCGTCTTCTGGCCTATTCCATTTCCATGGCGGAGGTAACACAAGCCATACAGTCGCAGAATGTTCAGGTCGCGCCGGGGCGATTGGGCGATGCTCCGGCTATTCCAGGTCAGAAAGTTACCGTACCGCTCAACGTCAAGGGTCAACTTCAGACGCCAGAGGCGTTCGCCGGAATCATCTTGCGCTCCAATGCAGACGGATCGCGAGTGACACTTGGCGACGTTGCGCGCATCGAGGTGGGGTCGCAGTCTTCCGGCTTCACCATCCTTGACGGCGGCAAGTCGGCTACGGCAGCCGCTATCCAGATGACTCCCGGGGCAAATGCGCTCAGCACATCAAGCAGGGTTCGTGCGCGGCTCGCAGAGCTTTCCCTGACCCTGCCGGCGGGCATCGAGTATGCGATCTCTTACGACACGGCACCTTTCGTGAAGGTCTCGATCCTGAAAGTGGCGCAGACACTGGCGGAGGCCATGATGCTCGTCTTTCTCATCATGCTGCTCTTCCTGCAGAACATTCGCTACACGCTCATTCCGGCGATCGTAGCGCCGATAGCACTGCTTGGTACCTTCGCCGTCATGCTGGCTTTGGGGTATTCCATCAATGTGCTGACGATGTTCGGCATGGTTCTCGCAATCGGGATCATCGTCGACGACGCAATCGTCGTTGTTGAAAACGTCGAGCGCCTGATGGCAAAGGAAGGGCTGTCACCGCGTGAGGCCACACGCAAAGCCATGAGCGAGATCACAGGTGCAGTGATCGGAATCACGCTTGTACTGACGGCTGTGCTTCTTCCGATGGGGCTAGCCTCAGGCTCGGTTGGCGCGATCTACCGCCAGTTTACAGTGTCGATGGCGGTCTCAATCGCTTTCTCGGCGTTTCTGGCTCTCAGCCTCACCCCCGCTCTTTGCGCTAGCCTGTTAAAGCCGATCGACCCCGCGCATCATCAGCGGAAAGGAGTATTCGGCTGGTTCAACCGCGGCTTTGACCGCTTGACCGAGGGCTACACGAGTTGGGTCACCCGCCTTGTTCATAAGACCGGCCGGACCATGCTCGTCTATCTCGCGATTGTAGGCGCGGTCGCCTATGGCTACAGCACGCTGGCCGCGGCATTCGTGCCGGAGGAAGACCAGGGATCCTTTATGACATCCGTCACTCTGCCGGCAGAGGCAACGGCCGAACGCACCCGAGACGTCGTTAGTCTCTTCGAAAAGCATGTCCAGACAAGGCCGGATATCGTCAACAACCTGACGATCATGGGTTTTGGTTTCTCGGGCTCGGGCACCAATACGGCCATGGCCTTCACCAGCCTCAAAGATTGGGGGCAACGCTCAGGCAGCGTCGATGACGAGGTCAACGCTGCAACCGAAGCCATGGCTGCCGCGCCGGAGGGCGAGGTTCTCAGCATGAAGCCGCCGGCAATCGATGAGCTCGGTACAACTTCCGGGTTTACGCTCAGGCTGCAGGACCGCGTCAATCATGGAGGAAAGGCGCTTGCTGAGGCTGCAGCCCAACTGACGCAGCTTGCCTCTCAGAGCAAGTTGCTCAGCGATTTCCGTGTGGACGGGCTGCCCAACGGTCCGAGCGTTACCCTAGTGGTCGATCGCCAGAAGGCGAGTGCTTTGGGTGTCGCCTATACGACGATCAGTGACACGCTCAGTGGCTCTGTCGGCTCGACCTATGTGAACGATTTCCCGCGTGACGGTCGGCTGCAACAGGTCATCGTCCAGGCCGAGCCACGAAGCCGCATGCAGGTCGACGATATCCTTAACCTGCATGTTCATAGCGATAGCGGAAAGATGGTTCAGCTCTCCGAGATCCTGACAGCAGAATGGTCGACCATTCCGCTGCAGGTGACACGGTATAATGGTTATCCGTCCCTCAGTCTGTCAGGATCGGCAGCAAAGGGTGTTTCAAGCGGTAAGGCCATGGATGAAATCGAGCAATTGGCGCTCAAACTTCCTAAGGGCTTTGCCGTCGAATGGACAGGGCAGTCACTGCAGGAGCGGCAATCGGGGGCGCAAGCGCCCATGCTGATGGCCTTCTCGTTCCTGATTGTCTTTCTGGTCTTGGCTGCACTTTACGAAAGCTGGACCATTCCGCTCTCCGTCATGCTGGTGGTCCCGCTCGGCATTCTCGGAGCGGTGATCGCGGTTCATCTGCGGGGCCTGGAAAACGACGTCTTCTTCAAGGTAGGCCTGATTACCCTGATTGGCCTCTCTGCCAAGAATGCGGTGCTGATTGTCGAGTTCGCGCGGAAGCGCCAAAGGGATGGACTGGGATTGGCAGACGCTGTCGTCGAAGCAGCGCGCATGCGCCTTCGCCCCATCGTCATGACCTCACTCGCCTTTACCTTGGGTGTCGTGCCGTTGGTCATAGCTTCTGGCGCGAGCTCTGAGACCCAGAATGCAATTGGAACCGGTTTGTTTGGCGGAATGATCTCCGGTACGGTGCTAGCGGTGATTTTTGTTCCGGTGTTCTACTTGATTATTGTGCGCCTTATTCGCCCGTCAAAAGTCTAAGCTGGCTCCGCAGCAACGGCTATCCTGCAGAACTGATGTCGTAGTGCCTATAGGGTTGTCCGCTGCGTTAGTCCAAGAGACAGAAGCGGACAGTCCGCTCTCGGCCCCGTTGCGGTCATTGATCGCGGGTCCCCAGCCAAATTTTCTTGTGTCGCTTGAGGTTAACTGATGGCCTGAAGGATCGCAGCCGAGACCGCTCAACTTGTTGAGAAGACGTCGATTTTTCGAATTGGAAAGGGTCGCAGATTTAGAGCAAAAAAGCGGCCTAAAATGGCCTGCCTGGGAGACCTGGATTCTCACTTGATTTCAATAGCTTAGCGGAAAAGCATTGAAATCCCCTCTGTTTTCCCATCGCGAGCGACCGTGGATGCCACCTTTGTGCCTTGGCTTTGGGCATCAGTCAACAGGAGCGGTTTAGCGGCAATTATTTCCGCTCTTGGGACCGAAGTCGCGGTCTGAAAATAATCGCGCGGATGACCGCTTTGCGCCCCCAAGGCCGCGACTCACTGCATCGCGTTCCGGGTCCAATACCCCGCGCATCCCGTCTGAGATGAAGGTCTGAGAAATGGTAGAGAACGGGCCGCACCCTGTGGTGCCGACGTCCTTCAAGGCGGCCTTGCAAAAAACAGCGAATACAGAGGCAATCCCTGGTTCGTCACTGCAGGTGGCACCACCTCACGTATGGCTAAGTGATCAGGCATCATCTTGATGAGTACAGGGGGACGCCCATTCGCCGCTGGTGTATAGTCTGCGCGCCACTGACGCGCAGACGGAACTCCAGCATCGGCTTGCTGACGCCGTAGATGCCCTGAGCCTGATGGTATAGCCCGTCGCTCATGATCCTGATGGCAGCTTCATTGGTGATCAGCAACACGCCCGCAAGAAAGTTCGCCTCCGCCTCACTGCTGCTGTCGCGCGAGCGGTCCCCGTTTTCAAGGAGCGGCGGTGCGTATTCGTGGCCCAGAAAGCAATGCGCGAGCTCATGGCAGATATTGCTGCGCTGCCGGTACGGGTGATGGCGGTCGTTGTGCACGATCGCGGTGGTGAGACCCCGCGGCACTGTCACCGCCGAGAAGGCATCCTGATGCTCACCGAGAAAAGGGCTGTTGGGTTCCACTTCGCTCAGTTCAAGCAGCTCGATCTCGAAATGCGCGCACACAGCGGCCGGATCGATCGGCGCGTACGGTGCCAAGTCCATCTGCTGACGAACCCGCAACGCGATGCGATTTGCTTCCGCCTTGAACCCCCGCCTGAAACCCAATTCAGCTATCCTTCAATCTGTTGTAGGTGCTGACGACAATATCTTCCATCAGCTTGGCTTTGTCTGACGTTAGTTTTGGGTCGGCGCGTAAAAGTGCGGTGATCCTGGCGATGGGCTCCGATTCGGCTACATCCGCACCCTTGATAAACATCTCGGCCTTGAGGTGCGACCACGCCAGAAGCGCGGCAAGCCCGTTGACGTCCGGTTTGGCGCCCTGACCCATGCGGGTCAGGGTGGAAGCATTGATCCCGGCTTCCGCTGCTACTTCCTTCCACGTTTTCTGGCGGCTCAGCCGCGCGGCATTGAGGGCCGCAAAGAAGGCCTCGTTGTCGAACCTGTCGGTCATGTCCTCTCCGTTGAGATTTCGCAATTAATTGCGAAGTTGCAATTCTGTTCTGTTGATGGTATCAAATCAGTTGCGATTTCGCAATTTGTCTCTTAACCGGCGCACCCGCCAGAAAGGATCAATGATGGCCAAGCCTGAAGAACATCCCGCCCCCGAACCGAGGACCGTGACTATCATCGTCAACGGCCGCCAGAAGACGGTTGCCAAGAACGACGACCTGACCTTTGCGGAGGTCATCGCGCTCGCGTTCGAGAACCCGCCCACAGGAGACGGCGTGCAGTTCACCATCCAGTATACGCGCGGTCACGGTAACAAGCCGGCCGGCTCGCTCATTGAAGGTCAGTCCGTGAAAGCGAAGGAAGGTATGGAATTCGATGTCACGCCGACCAATCGCTCGTAGCGCGGATCTGCTCCGCCTTCAGAACGAAGGCTACGACCTCGAAATCCGGGGCGGATACCTTCTCGTTCATCAGGTACCCTATGTCACCTCCCAGGCTGCCGTCCGCTATGACGGCATCCTGATCTCAACGCTGGAAATGGCCGATGACGTTACCTCCAGGCCTGGCGATCACCGGGCGTTCTGGACAGGCGAGCATCCATGCCACAGCGACGGCCGGAAGATCAGGTCCTTCGAACATGGCTCGCCGGCCCAGAACTTCGGCAACGGCGTACAGGCCGACTTCATGTTCTCGGCCAAGGCGCAGTACCGCGACTACCACCACAAGATCACAACCTATCTCGGGCGCATCACTGGCGAGGCGACGAAGATCGACCCACACGCGACGGCGCAGACCTTCCTCGCCATCCTCGCGGACGGAGAAGGCGAGGTCTTCAAGTATGTCGACACGGCGACGAGCCGGGCCGGCATCGGTGCGATCAATGACAAGGTCACGGGCCAGAAGATCGGTATCATCGGCCTTGGCGGGACCGGCAGCTATGTCCTGGACCTCGTCGCCAAGACTCCCGTCGCGGAAATCCATCTCTTCGACGGCGACGTCTTCTCGCAGCACAATGCGTTCCGCTCGCCGGGCGCGCCGGGGCATGAAGAGCTCGCGGCCAAGCCCAAGAAGGTGGACCACTTCAAGAGCATCTATGAGAAGATGCGGAACGGCATCGTCGTCCATGACGCCTACATGACTGAGGAGAACGTCGCTCTGCTGGACGGGCTCGACTTCGTCTTCGTCTGCGCCGATCGCGGCCCGGTGAAGGAGAAGATTGTCGAGCGGCTCGTCGCCAACGGTACGCCATTCGTCGAGGTGGGCATGGGCGTCGTGCTTGTCGAAGGACGGCTTGGCGGGATCGTCCGCGCGACGACCAGCACGGCAAAGACGCGCGAGCAGGCGGCGCCGCATATCTCCTATGCTGACGGGGATGGCGGGGCGAACCAGTATGCCAGCAACATCCAGATCGCGGAGCTGAATGCGCTCAACGCGGCGATCGCGGTCATCCAGTGGAAAAAGCTGTTCGGCTTCTACCAGGATACGCGCGAGCAACATTATACGGGCTTCAGCATCGCTGCCGGCGCTATCATTTCTGAAGGAAACAAATGACCCGGATCGGACAGATAAGGCCTGAGTTTGTCGAGTTCATCCCGGAGAAGCTAGAACCGGGCGTCTTGTATGTCTCAAGGCGGTATTCTACGGCGTCGCACTTGTGCTGTTGCGGCTGCGGGATGGAGGTGGTCACTCCCCTTAACCCGGCGAAATGGGGTCTCACCGAAAGCAACGGCACCGTGTCCCTCAACCCGTCAATTGGCAACTGGAACTTTCCCTGCCGATCCCACTACTGGATTAGCGGCAATCGCGTGCAGTGGGCTGCCGCCATGTCGGCGGAGCGGATCGCGGCGGTGAAAGCGCGCGACCGGCGCGACGTCGACACAATGGTATCCCGACCGGAGAGACTATTCGTTCGGTTCGTCAAGGCGGTTGCGACAAAGATTCGGGGCTGGTTCAGTTGATGAAACGGGCACTGCTGCGGCGCCGACCGATGGTCGTTTTGGGGCGCTACCGTGCTGCGAGGGTGAGCGTCATTCGGCAGCAACGGTCAGAAAGCGACATGCGCAGACGGCAAGAGCTGCCTTTTAAGAAGGAATGAGCGTAAGAGAATGAGTGTTCCTTTCGATCCACGGCTCGCTGGACAGCCGGCCCGGCATTCGCCAGCACTTCGGGATGACAAACAAGATAGCTTTCCTGGCCTTGTTAAGCTGAGGCTCGGGCATGCGGCTTTCGGCAGCATGCTGCTGCCGGAGCTGATGTTCGTTGAGCGGTCCGGCTGGCACTTTTACCAGCCTAGCTTCTTCGGCCCGCCTATCCTCGGGTTCAACGTAGACTCCGATATTCACGTCGCGCGTTTTTCTGTCGACGTCGGTAATCCACGCGCGACCGATCTGACGCGGCTGCTTATCGAGATCCGGTCCGATGGTCTCGTCAGGCGCTATGAAGATGGCGCACAACTCTACCGGTGTGTTGTCGAGGGACCGAAGCGGCTGACACGCTTTGCGTCGGGGCGGTGTTGGCCTCGCGCGGACGATGACTTCGATCTTCGTCTATTCCACATCACAAACCCCAAGGCGTTTGCCGCGATAGTCGGTAGCCGCGATCTGCGTTCGTCCCGGTGGAACCTGCAGGGCACCAGGGAGCTCGCCAATGTCGCCTATGTCTATCTTACAAGCCTTCCAGCGATAGAAGCTGAGGAAGACCTCCGCCGGATAGCGATGTCTTCTGACGGGATTATCGGATTCCAGACGACCTCCAGCCGTACGCGTGAGGAGACCCTCAAACTGAAGGTCTATCGTGAAAGTACAACCGGGCGAACCGCGAGGCTGCAGGTGAAGATCTCAAGCAGTCTTCTGGCACCGCCGCATATGTTGATACATCGCCCGATGGGCGACCACGCCTACTACGAGGTTATAGGCCCTGAGATCTACCGCGTAGGGGTGCAGCCCGGAACCGCACTTACATACGTCAGTGGCGTCGCGACGGTCGAGGAGAGGATGCAAAAGCGCTTCGGCTATGTTGTGGTGGGCGATGCCGCGAGCGTTGAGGGGCTGGCTGCACCCTATGACGAGGAGGAGACCAAGCAAGTCGTCCACGTCGAGACACTCGACGCTGGCCTCGATCTGTTCGACTTCTGGCTGCAGAACCAGAACAGTGATCAGGTCTCCGTCCGCCAGCCCGAGCCGCGCATCTTTTCAGGCTGATGAAGGTCGTCTGCTTGTTGCTAGCTACATCTTAATAGCTGACCGGTAGATTCGGTCCTAAGATGGTCATCCATAGCAAGCAAGCCGACGCCTGCTACTGGCGCGACCATGGCCACAAAATGGTGATCTCCGCTGAAACAAGGTTCCTAGCCAGCCTTTCGCGTGGCTACGGGTAGCCTTTCCACCCTAGGGAATCACAGAACGGTACGCCCCGAATTGTAACTCTCTGCAAATACTACGTTTTTGTCGTGAGGTTGCTGGTCAAAAAGGTGTGGTATGAAGGTCTCTATGATTTTCGCCACACCACCATCTGGCTATCATGCGCATGCCGCCTTTGCACCCGCCCTATAAGCCTTTTCAACCAATCTACATTTCCCTCGTTAGATCCGTTGGGATCAAAGAACTTGTCTCTCCCGACGTACTCGAGCCAACCAAACCCTTGATCAAGATCCACGATCAACGTCGCGCCGGATTGCATCTGAAGGAACAGGCTGCGCTTGTGCGCGAGTTGCCCTACTGACAGCGACGCCACTAATCCTTTCTGAGCTCCGTAATCCCGGGCGAGAGACGACAGTGTGACATCCGATATGATGTCGGATGCGATATGCGTCCGAGAGTAACCGCCTCTATCTGCAGCCGTAACGATCGAAAGGGATAGCGCACCCTTAGAATTCAGTGAGGCGACCGTGTCTATCAGCAGCTTCAAAACGATCGGCGATCGCGCGTATCTATCCTGATACTTCGCTTCGATGACATGGTCCTCTGTCTCGATGCCACAGTTCGCCATCGCCTTTCTCATCTGCGCCGCCATGGAAGCGCCGAACCCTGCAACTGGCCCGTCAAGTTTGGCATCCAGCGTCACCACCGCGGCTCCGGCCTTTGGCTTTAAATCGTCATGCGAGATGTCTCGGTAGACGGGAGATAGTTTGAGGGGGGCATGGGCAATTGGCGCGGCGTGGTTTGCGCCCCAGCCTGGACCCGCCACGAGCACGGACGGATCTCGGCTCGCCCATCCGCGTCCTCTCGTTCCATCGGTGACGTACGCAAATAGCCAGCCGCCGTTGCCGAATCGAACAGGCTCCCCCTCAGCTATATCAAGTCCGTTGCGGGCATTGTAGTCCCGAAGGAACAGTACCTGGGCCGCATCTAGGGATGAAACGGAGTCGGTGGGAAGGATCAATCTTACACGTCGACCATTCTCGGTCCACCTTTTGAACAAAGGCGTCAAAGCCCAATCTGAAAGGTTCACAATGTCGCTCACGCTCGCCCACACATTGAGGACCGAGTGCGCTCGGTGCCCGAGCCAGTCGTCGATTTCGCTCACTGGACGGTCAGAGATGTCGCTGTCGACAGCGAAGACGTCCTCGGCATTGATGATGTCGGGGAGTGCGAGATGCGCGTCCATGAACGAGATCGCTTTGTGCCGATCAAGATCCTCTTCTCTCTCGGGTGCGTCGGACACCAGGACGCATGATGAGCATGCATGTGCACATCCGCGGGGACAATTTAGAATTTGCCGAGCACTGCGTAGAATTACTCGCATCTCGCTGGCAGCTTGAACGACATAGCCAGCGCCACCTGCTGCACGGTCATGGAGGAAGATCGAAAGAGTCGGTGTTGCCATCGCGTTTCGCGACGGCCCGATGCCATAGCCGATTTCGTCCGGTTCAATTCCGAGATGACGCGCGGTGGCCTCGCGCATCGCAATGGCAATAGCATTGGCCGCTCCGATGGTTGGTGTTTCAGCGGGCTGCAGCTCCAATACGTCGGTGTGAATTTCATAGCCGAGATGAAGCGAAGTCTGGATCGCAAAGGTTTCGCTATTACCCTCGCAGGGCTGAAGGAAGTTTTCCCTGGCACGGAGAGGCTTGTGATCAATTAGACCGGTGCAGATGGCCTCGCCGGGTCTCATCGCCTCCATCCGTCCGCACTTTAAGCATAGCCCATAGCCTTCGCTGTCGGGTCCTCTCGTATGATAGTAGACCGTACCACGGCGGTTCATCCTCAAGCGACCTGCCGTAGGTTGGCTGAGGGCTTCCCATTGGGACGAACCGGCTGAGATGCGCGGTGTTTCAGGGCGAACGTAATCGACTTTGTCGACCTCCGCATGAATAGGAACGTGTCGGTCTCTCAAGAAACCGGCAGGTTTGAGAAAGCTCTCGGCGACTACCGACAGGTCTCCGCATGTCCGGCATTCTTCAGGTCGGGAACCGGCTCCCGTCCAGTTGTCGCCGCAATGAGAGCACCTGGCAGCCCATCGTAGCGCCTGGATTTCGCGTACGCCCTCGTCACTCGACGGGCGATGCCAGTTCAGCGTGACGCCGCCGACCCGATAGACCTGACCGTCGACGACCGTTTCCGATCCGGGCGCATAGTCGCGGATCGCGATGTCTAGCGGTCTCTTGGGGCCGCCATGGCGTTGGCCCCTGCGGTCGTCATTGTAGAATTCGCTGTCCAGGTCCTTTCGATCAAGCTCGAACGCGACGACGTGGTTGGGGAACCCATGGCCCGGCAGAAAGCCGCGGTCTGCCAGATCTGATAACAGAAATTCCTTGCAAAGCCTCTTCAGGTGGGCCTCGATCGCGGCCGACGCGCCGATGATATCCGCTCCCTGAAGCTGGTTCTGCAATCCGCTCCATTCGGCTTCGAACTCAGCTTCCGCAGACTTCAGAGCTTCGGCGCATAGGTCCAGCAGGTCGGATCGGCCAACCAATACCGACCCGCGAACCAATCGCTGCAGAGCTATCTTGTTTTCCACTGCCGTGGTTGCCTTCGAAAGCCACCTCAGCATCAACTCAACTGGTCGAGCGTCTTTCGTTATCCGCACGGAATTAGGTGCAGCGGAAAAACCGAAGAAGTCACCTGCCTCCATGCTCATAGGGTTGCCGCTGTTCAGATTCAGGAAGCGACCAAATAGGAATGCGTTGACGTGGCGCTGCACAATCGGTCGACTGTCCAGAGCCACGCGAGGAGCTGCTAAGGACCTGCTAAGGAATGCAATAGGGTTGCGGAACGCCTCGCGGTCTAGCGGCCGGTCCTTCGCAAAAGTGAACGCGAGCGACAGCGGCTGACCGCGTCGACCAGCGCGACCTACCCTTTGCTTGTAGTTTGCGATCGATGGCGGCACGTTTGCCATCAACACGCCGTTCACCGAGCCAATGTCTACGCCCATTTCCATGGTGGTGGAGCAATTCAGGAGGTTGATCCGGCCAGCCTTGAATTCGGACTCGTAGTGCCGCAGATGGCCCGGAGAGAGCTGCGCCGAATGCTCGGCCGACCGGCTGTATGGCGAGTATAGCGCGATGCGATCATGCATATCGGTCCAAAGACCGCTATTTCTCAGAGCGGCAACATCGGCGTCCTCGGACAGGAACACGGACCGGGTGGCGGCATCTGCATCCGCCGGGGCGACCGGCATGGTAATCGGCTGCGCGCGATCCACCTTTGTCCGCGCATACGGAGAAAGACCGAAAGGCGCGACGTCGACGATGCGCCTGGTGACCGGGCAGTGAAACGCGTTTCTCAACGGTCCGACTTCAAGCTTGTTGAAATCCAGGGCCTGCTCGCCGTTGGCGTTTTTAGGAAACACAGTGTGGAGTTGGTTCCAGGCCTTCTGAAGCCAGTCATTAATTTCAGCGCGGTCGCTTGAGGAACCGACATTCAGGCCGAGGCCGAGCCGAAGGAGTTCAACGACCTGACTTTGCTTTCCTGCGGCGCTGGCTGCCGGCCAACGATGCTGTCGCCTGCTAGGCTCCATACCCGGCGCGGCAAGATTTTTCGGGAAGCCTTTGCGCATGATCCATTGAAGCAAGTCCGAACTGACGGTGACCGCAAGATTGCTCCTGATCGAGAACGATACCAGGCACGAAAGCCACGCCTTCCAATCTTCGAGGCTCCCTCCTCGTTGTACGAAGCCGCTCGGCGCCTGTGCGTGTTGTTCGATCGCCGGATACACAAATCGTGCAAGGCCCATGGTCTCTGGGGAGTTGGCGAGCTTCGGCCTGCGCATCATTTCGCGAAGAAGCAACGCCTCAGCGATCTGCGAGGGAGCGGACGCCGCTGCCTTCTTGAAAAGGTCCGCACGCGAACCCCAGACGTCAGGAAGCCAGTCCCGGACTTCGGTGCGATCGGCGAGCTGAGCGCGCAACTCCGTCCAAGGGATGGTTCCGCCGCCGGACAGCTTCGCCAATTGCTCCTCGGCCTCGCGAACGACGCTCTCAAGTGGCCCATCCGCCCAATCCGGAAAGGACTTCACCTTCGCGATCCTGGCTTTCAGTTCTTCAGCTTTCGCGTTGTCCCCGCCGCCCGAAGCTTTGTGTTGAACGGCTTGATAGATGAAGGAGCGCACGAACGCTCGCTCGCTCTCCATCTGAAGCTTTGCAGCCATGCGAGCCGTACCCTGACGGCTGTCGGTGAAGCTGATTAGCTGGCGTCCACCGGTCGGAAGGTCGGGAGCGGTCTGAGGCAGGGGAGGCTGTACCAGTCCCTCTGCCCCAGGCATCGCTTCGAGAAGCATAGGCGCGGCATTGCTGATCGTGAACGGGGCTCCAAACCTGAAGGGATAGAGCTTGTCTCCAGACTTCGCTGTTGCGCTGCAGGCCGGGCAGGGGCCTTTTCCCCCGCCGGCATGGGCCGACAGCCGGTACCGTCCCTCACCATCCCCATCTGCGGTCATGCCTGTCGCGGTATCGACGAAGATCGGCATGAGGCCGCGCCCCGACAGAGAAAAGCAATGCGAGACCGACGGCGTGTCCAGGTTCAGTTGATCGTCGTCACTCTCCTCGTCGTCATCCGAAGTGGAGCGATCGGCTTCGAACAAGAATTCGTCGCTCGGAGGCAGGTTGCGAGGAGGGGCGAGCCGCGTACCCTTTTCGTCCGCAATCATGAATGCTTCACCGCATTCATTGCAGGCGTAAAGTTCCGCGACAGGCATGCGGCACTTCGGGCATTCTTCGTCTCGTTCGAATAGCAGGCGTCCAGCGGTCCATTCTCCGCCCATGCTGTCGGGGCAGGCCGGGTTCGTGCAGCACCAGAGACCGGAAAACGCGCGATGAAAGCTGTGCACTCTGAGCGGCGCCAGCGTCTCGCCGGATCTGGACGTCGCGCGCGTCAGCGCCATCGCCAGCGTCTCGCCGTCGACGCCCATCGCTCTTCCCAGGCTGTCGAGCTGCTGCGTCTGTAAGGGCTGGTCCTTCAATCCCGCCACGAGCGACCAGACAGGATCGTAAGACGAGAGCTTATCGAAAAGATCGGCTGCAGGAAGGTCGATCATGGCGGAAGGGCTGGGGGCTTGCCCGCCGTTTCCGCTGCGAGTCGGAAGAAGCCGGTCGCCCGAAATCACCTCGATGGTCGAGACGTCGGTGCCAGCGACGTCTGCCAAAAATCGCCGTAGGTCTTCTTTGACCTTAGGGCCGTCGCCGATCGTTGCAGACGTTGCGACAAACCGGACGTTTTTTGGATCGACCTCGAATGCCTCGATCACCCGCCGCAGGAGAAGCGCTACTTCGGCGGCCGCGGATCCGACCAGTGTGTGGGCCTCATCGAGAATGATCCACTTCAACTTTCCCTTCGACTGATCGATGATAGGTCGGTCCTGGGGCCGAATCAGCATGTATTCGAGCATTGTGAGGTTGGTGACGAGCAAAGGAGGCGGAGACGCACGCAACGTCTTGCGATCCGGCACCTGCTGAGGGTTCGACGACAGCTTGTCGCGTTGGACCACGCTCTTGTGCGTTTCAGGAAGGTTGCCGTTGTATAGGCAATAACGGATCTTGCCGCCGGCTGGCTTCGTCCAGGCGTCGAGCCGCTCCTGCTGGCTGGCGATGAGCGCGTTCAGCGGATAAAGCATAATGGCTTCGACGCCAGTTGCGCGCTCTTGGCGTCGAAAGAGCGAATCGAGCAGCGGAACAAGAAAGCATTCCGTCTTTCCCGAACCTGTGCCCGCGGTGATCAGGGCACTTTTTGTCTCGGAAGATGTGAGGGTCTTCCATGCGGTTAGTTGATGCAAGTAGGGGCGCCGCTCACGTGGAAACGAGTAACCGCGTCCCGTATCATCCCCCACCAACGCGTCCACCGTCGCGCTTGCCAGGAGGTTGCCAGAAAGCTCTCCCAACATCTTGTCCGACGGCACGAACGGGAATGCCGCCTCCAGGATTGGGGGCGGGACGAGGGCGCCTTCAGAGTCCGCTCGTGACAGTGACTGGCGAAGTTGCGCGGCCAGTGCCGGGTTGCGTACGCCCGACTGGGCGACGATGGCTTCGGCCATGCGTTGACGGAGCCGCGAAAGGGTTTCGAAGGGACGGATTGTCATGACTGGAAGTGCTTCAAACAATGGGGAAAGGCTGAGGTGATGTAGTTCTGGTCGATGTCCAGTGCGTTACGTAGGCCCGCGGCTAGCGATGGCGACCATTCAAGGCGCCGTCTTGCGACGGCCGCAAGCACTACGGGTGCGACGAGCGTCGCGTAGTGTCCGTAGTTCAGGCTCGCGATATCTGCGGGAAGCCCCGCGCGTTCCGCCTCCATTATCAGCGTTGTCGCGATAGGTTCCGATTGATCCACGTGGAGGCGGACGTGATCTTGGGCTAGTTGGCGCAAGCTGCCGCTCAGTTCGCCGCCGAAGCCCAGTGCGGCGCGGATCCCCGCAAACCATTGGGTACGTTCGACGAGGAAACCGACCCGTTCCATCATCAAAGCAGTAGCCTGCGCCTGCGCCTCGGGCGAGTCGTAGAATTGCGCAAAGTCGCCTTTCGCACGCTCCCATTCCGCAAGTGCGGCGTCTTGCCAAGCGCCGACCGGCTGAGCCATCCAAAGAAACGGCAGGTCGCGTTCCAGTGCGATTATGCTCTCGACGCGCTCGCTGTTGGCCGCAAGCAGCAACCGGCACAACAAGCTCGGGAACTGTGGGAGCTCGCGCGTGATGTCCATTGCACGAGGACTGAGGCCTCGTAACGAATGGATCGTGCGCACGATACGGGAAATCGTCGCGCCAGCGGTAGGGTCGGCCGTGGCCTCCTTGAGCAACGCGTGATAAGTGCGGCGGCGAGTTGCCTCATCTTCGATCAGTGCAGCCTGTGCTATCGCATCGGCTGGCTCCTCAGACACAGCGTCCTGTGCGCCGTTCGTGACCGTGGGTCGCGTCGTCACAGCGTCGCCCTTCCTCCGATAGACGAGGAGCGGCCCAGGAATTCCCACAGGCAATGGCAGGCTCAGTTGATGATCATCGCCGAGCACGTGTTCCTCATCGGGGCGCCTTAGTGATCGCACGACGGTAATCTCACCATCCGCGGGCGCACTAGCGAACTCAATTCGATCGTTGACGATGGTTGGTTGCTCTTGTGGGCGACGGATGCTGCAGATTGTTCGTTGAGTGTCATCAAGCAGGAAGACGCTTGGCCCGCGTTGGTTGGACAGCCCCAACAGGCTTTGCGCAAGATCGACAAAGCGAACCATTGGCGTCTCGCCTTCGATCTTGCGAGATATGAGAGCGCGGTTGGCTCCTGCGCGTCGTAAATCGAGATCGACGAGCACTGGTCGGTTGGCGAGCAGAAGCGAGCCGCGAAGCTCGGCGAGCGACATCTCGGGTTGATCGCTACGAACCGTCCCATTGGCGTCCACCAGCACGATCTGTTGCGCCGTCAGATGCAGTCGCGCCTTGACCGACACCCCGTTCAGATCCGTGAGCTGGATTCGTTGGTAGCCGTTCCTTGTTCCAGCCCAGGGGCACAACCAGCCGTGCGCGGTCCTGTCCGTCGTTGCCGTGACGGCGCCGTCGGCGTCGAGCGCGTCGACTCGCCAGCCCGGCAAGTTCCGCCACTCGACCCGAGCGCCGCCATTGTCAATTTGGCCGCGGAGGCTGAAATTCCGGGGTAGCACCAGTAGACGGGCACGATCGACGATGAATCCTTCATCGTCCTGCCATTGCACCGATACGACGCCAGTGACTTCGTCACGCGCATCGGTCGGTCGACCCGATTTCAAGATACGAACGGTGCCGTTCTCCTCCGCAATAACGTCCCTGCCGAATTGCCTGGGCCTTAGCGGAGCCTCGACCGCGACGAGGGACGTGTCTTCGAAAATCAAGTCTGGTAGGAAGAGCTGTTCGAATTCCAGGCGTCGATCGTCGGATGTGTCGGCTGCCGATTGGACGCGATATCGCTCGCCGGATGTTGTCTCGACTAACGCCATTCCTTCGATTTGCCAAAGCGCGGATGCGTCGTCGTTCCAGGTGCAATTGACCGCCCCACCCTCATGGCCCGAGACCGTCGAATCCTTCGATGTCAGCGCGAACAGACAGGGCAGCGTGGAGCGAACGGAGCCGGTGGCAAGCAGCTCCAGCCGATCCTCTCGATCGGTTGGACGGAGGATGATGCAGTTTGAAACCCGCGGTGACCCGCCGGGCCAGCACACTGCCGGTACCGCTTTTCCGTCACGTAGCAGGCTTACTGCGACGGCTTCCGAGAACGGCACGGGACCGACCAAGCCGACTCGTGCAGTGGATTGAGATGTGACCGTAAAACTTCCGTTCTTCTCGGTCTCAGACCTGTAGAGCTGCGCGAATTCGCGAGACATAAGCTGGCCCGCGCTTCCTGAGAAGTAGGCGCGAAAGCGGCCTTCGCTGAAGTTTGCAAATGCGTCAAACGCAAGCTGGCCGTCGGCCAGAGCGATAAATCCTTGCTTCCAGTCGCCGGAGGATACCCGATAAAGATATCTCCTGAGACCGATGCCGTTCCCCCGCGCCCGAGGCTCGACGGTGAGTAGGTTGTTGAACAGGCGATTGCAGGCGGCGACTTCCTCGGGGAGGTGGATAGGGAGTCGTTCGCGCCATCCGGCGTCGTGGATGTCGAGCCAGCCAGTCGGATTCGCCTGCTGTTCTCCGCGTGGCAGTTTCATACGGCAGGCATGAAGATGCCTAATCAATTCGGCCGTCAGCTCATAAATTGTTTCATCCCGATAGCTATCCGGGAGAATTTCTGCCCTGCTTTCTGCAAAGTCAATCAGGTCGTCCTCAGTGAGCACAGCGCCGCTAGAGAGCGCGTCTTCCATCACGCCCAGAAAGAAGCGGCGAACTCGATTGCCGGTTTCGCCGACAATAAGTGAGGAAGGTAGTCCACCGTTCAGGGCGAGTGTCAGGAGGAACTCACGCCGCTTTCTGTTGGATTGGCGGCTTATCTTTGGTGATTGACCCCACCATGCGAGCCCGACGTCTGCGATATCATTCCGGTCACTGACTTTGAGTGTGTCGGGTACGACCCCGATGTGAGACCACACTCGCCAAAGAGATTTTGCTTCGCGTCGATACCATTCTGACGTGACGAGGGCGAAGACTGCGCAAAGCGGCGCGTTACGGCGATCAAGAAAAGCCGCAGACTTTTCGAGAAGTTCACGTCCGCGTTGGAACTCGTCTCGCGATATACGGTAGCTGTAGATTGGCTGACCGTTCGGTCGATCCAGCCCCTGGCGTTTCAAGATATCATCAAGCAGTCGCCGTGCAGCCGAAGGTTTTGCCTGTCGGCCGTTCTCTAATATCTTGCCGTCGCTCGTAGTCACGCGAATCTTTGCCCTCAACCCCACCGTGTGAACAATACATGCTGAAGAGTATTAATCCACTGGGATAATCCCTCTATGCCTACTATTGATTTTTCCGCTGAAAGCTGACTGGCGTTTGATCCCAAAAAAAGCGTGGAGGTTTCGATCACTGGCGAATGACAATACGGTGCCAGGTCGCAAGTGCTGGTACTGAATGCAGCGGAAATAATTTCCGCTCCGTCGCTGGCGGCAACCCTCGCGCGAGGCTCTGCCTTTACACCTCCCGAGCCGCCATCCTATTGTCGCGCAAAACGATTTGGGGAGTTCGCCCGGGTGGCAAAAGAGAATAATGGTGACCTCGGCTTCACGGCCGAGCTTTTCAAGGCTGCGGATAAGCTTAGGGGGAACCTTGAGCCCTCGGAATACAAGCATGTGGCGCTCGGCCTCATCTTTCTGAAATACATCTCAGATGCCTTCGACGGGCTTCACGCCAAGCTCGAGGCAGATCAATATGCGGATGCGGAAGACCCTGAGGAGTACCTTGCTGAAAACGTCTTCTGGGTGCCGAAGGAAGCGCGCTGGGGGCATCTGCAGGCGAATGCCAAGCGGCCCGAGATCGGCAAGCTGATCGATGAGGCGATGGAGGCCATCGAGCGCTTCCCGTCGAACGAGGGGCTGAAGGGCGTTCTGCCGAAGAACTATGCCCGCCCGACGCTGAACAAGACCATGCTCGGCGAGCTGATCGACCTCTTCTCCAATATCGGCCTGCATGACAGCAAGGACACGGCCAAGGATCTGCTGGGCCGGGTCTACGAATATTTCCTCTCCGGCTTTGCGAGTTCCGAAGGCAAGCGGGGTGGCGAGTTCTTCACGCCCCGTTCCGTGGTTCGCACCCTGGTCGAGATGCTGGAGCCATACAAGGGCCGCGTCTATGACCCCTGCTGCGGCTCGGGCGGCATGTTCGTGCAGTCGGAAAAGTTCATCGAGGAGCATGGTGGGCGGCGCAATGACATTGCCGTCTATGGCCAGGAGATTAACCACACCACCTGGCGCCTGGCCAAGATGAACCTCGCCGTGCAGGGCATCGATGCCGATATCCGCTGGAACAACGAGGGCAGCTTTCACCGCGATGAACTGCCGGACCTGAAGGCCGATTTCATCCTTGCCAACCCGCCCTTCAATATTTCCGATTGGGGCGGCGAGCGGCTGGCGGAAGATGCCCGCTGGAAATTCGGCAGGCCGCCAAACGTCAATGCCAATTTCGGCTGGTTGCAGCACATCATCCACCATCTTGCCCCGCGCGGCACGGCGGGCGTGGTGCTGGCCAATGGCTCCATGTCCTCGCAGCAATCCGGCGAAGGCGAGATCCGCAAGGCGATGATCGAGGCCGATCAGGTGGATTGCATGGTGGCCCTGCCGGGCCAGCTCTTCTATTCCACCCAGATTCCCGCCTGTCTCTGGATCCTTGCCCGCGACAAGAGCGCCAATGGCCACCGCGACCGGCGTGGCGAAATCCTCTTCATCGATGCTCGCAAGCTCGGCTTCATGGTGGACCGTGTGCGCCGCGAATTTACGGCAGAGGATGTCGAGAAGATCGCGGACACCTATCACCGCTGGCGCTCGAAGCCGGAAACGCGGGCGAAGAACGGCTGGGCGGACTATGCGGACGAGCCGGGATTCTGTAAATCCGCCGGCCTCGATGAAGTGCGGGGGCATGGACATGTGCTGACGCCGGGGCGCTATGTGGGCGCGGCGGATGCCGAGGACGACGGGGTGACGTTTGCGGAAAAGTTTGAGGGGCTAAGGGAGACCCTGATGGTACAGTTTGAAGAGGGGCGAGCGCTTGAGCAACGCATCAAGGCTCAAATTGCTGGACTGCCCGTCAATGAGTAAATGGACGCAAACCACAATTGGCCAAGTACTTCTGTCTGATGGAGGGAGCATCAAAACCGGCCCATTCGGAACTACTTTGAAAGCCGCAGAATACAGCGACACCGGTGTCCCGCTGATCTCCGTTCGGGAGATCGGCTATGGTCATTTCCGCGTGGATGAGAAAACACCCCGAATAGGGAAACAGATACTGAACCGATTGCCAGAGTACGTTCTCGAGAAAGGAGATATAGTATTTGGGCGCAAAGGGGCCGTAGATCGAGCAGCGCTAGTGACGGACGCTCAAATTGGTTGGTTTTTAGGTTCTGACGGAATTAGGTTGCGTTTACCAAGAACCTGCGATCCAAGCTTCGTTAGATATTGGATATCAACGCCGTTGATCAGAGTTTGGCTCCACCAACACTCCACCGGTTCGACCATGCCGTCTCTGAACCAGAATACAATTGCGCGTATTCCACTCAATCTGCCTTCTCTGAGCGAACAGCATGCCATTTCCTCACACCTCAGCTCCCTCGACGACAAGATCGAACTGAACCGACGGATGAACGAGACGCTGGAGGCGATGGCGCAAGCGGTCTTCCGCGACTGGTTCGTGGATTTCGGCCCCACCCGCCGCAAACTGGAAGGCGCAACCGATCCCCTCACCATCATGGGCGGCCTCGTGCAGGACACCGAACGGGCACAAGCCCTTGCCGATCTGTTCCCGGCTGCGCTTGGGGATGATGGGCTGCCGGAGGGGTGGAGGGAAACAAGTCTTGGTGCAGTTGCCAAAGCGACGGGAGGAATTGTCCAAACAGGGCCCTTTGGCAGTCAACTTCATCAATCGGATTACCTATCCGCAGGACTTCCTGTGGTGATGCCGGCAAACTTGACTTACTCGGGGTTCCGCCACGGTGATTTTTCATACGTCTCCCTTGAGACGACGGAACGCCTGAGCAAGCATCGTCTAAAGACTGGCGACATCGTTTATGGCCGAAGAGGCGATATCGGGCGGAAGGCATTGATCGGAAAGTATAATGAAGGATGGCTGTGTGGCACGGGGTGTCTCAAAATCAGTTTTCCGGCTAAGCCTATTCCCGCTGAGTACCTCTTTTACTCCCTCGATCATCAGAACACCCTAGATTGGATACGCGCTCGAGCGATCGGGGCGACGATGCCCAACCTAAACACATCTACCTTAGCTGAAATGCCTCTTCTATATCCCAGCGATGCATTGCTTGCAGTGTTCGAGCAGATGGTCAAACCAATGCTGACTTTGCGAGAAGAGAATGATCAGCAGAATGGCACACTCGCAGCGACCCGCGACCTCCTTCTCCCCAAACTAATGTCCGGCGAAATCCGCCTGCCTGAGGCGGAAGACCTGATGGAGGCGGCGCCGTGACGTCCGATCTTTGCTATTCGTTTCAGAAAATCGCTAGCTGGGTCTGGGAGCGCATAGAGCTCGCGCAAACGTCAGGGCTCGCCTTCTCCGAGGAAACGATAACTGAGACAATTCTCCTGGATCTTGCGACCAGGCATCCCACAAAGGTGAAGATCAAAGCCTTCAACAAGACAGACGAAGGCGTGAACGGCTCCGATTGGGAATGGTGGATTGGCCAAGCAGGAAGCTGGTTTGGAATGCGGGTCCAGGCAAAAAGGATAAAACTCCCTGCCGAAACCTTCGCCCCCCTGCAACGATACGGCATCAAGAAGGGCTCGACAGTTGGGCAGATCGACAAGCTGCTTTCACGAGCAAAGTACGACGGCCTGAACTCGGCCTATTGTTTTTACTTCGTCAGCAAGAAATGGCCGGCGTTGAGGGCCTGGCCTGTCTACAACTTTATCGGCGGGGGTCCAGTTTCACCGCAGGGCTGTCTTGTTGCTGACGCAACCGCAGTAAAGGCAGTGGGCAAGGACAGCTTGGCGGCGCTCGCTGCCATCTGTGTGCCTTGGCATCTTTTGGTCTGTCACTGTGCGGGTGGCAAGTTCAACTCCGGATCTCCCGCTGATGCCGGTGGTGCAATGTTGCGGACGTCGCGTCAACTCGCTGCTTCCCTGCTAAAAGTTGATGATCTTGGCGATGCGCCGGCGTTCCCACCGCGCTCTGAACTGCCATCTCACATCAGTTATCTGCGCGAAGGTTCAGACGGCCTGACTGGGTTGAAGGATGCGGATCCTTTGCGTGGATACGCGAAAGAGCGCGACTTGAAGGGGTTTGTCCTGATTGACACGTCGGAGGGGTCATGATCACGCTTGGACGCCTGACCAAAGTTGAGCTTCGGGATATCTGGAAATCCGAGTCCCAGGATTTCACACCTTGGCTCGCGCAGCCGGAAAACATCACCGCTCTTGCCGAGGCCCTAAGCATGGAGCTGGAGATTGAGGCGCGCGAGCGCGAAGTGGGCCCATTCCGGGCGGATCTTCTCTGCAAGGATCTGATCGATGACTCCTGGGTGCTGATCGAGAACCAGTTGGAGCGGACGGACCATTCTCATCTGGGCCAATTGCTGACCTATGCGGCCGGTCTTCAGACCGTGACCATTGTCTGGATCGCCTCACGCTTTACGGAAGAGCATCGCGCTGCGCTGGATTGGCTGAACGAGATCACTGACGAGCGCTTCAAGTTCTTTGGCGTGGAGGTGGAGCTTTGGCGCATTGGGGACAGCGTCGCTGCACCGAAGTTCAACATCGTGTCCAAGCCGAATGAATGGACACGCTCCATCACCCAGGCCAGCCGGCGGATCGAAAGTGAGGCCCTTTCTGAAACAAAGAAGGTGCAACTGGATTTTTGGGTTGCACTTCAGAAGGCGCTTGAAGGACATGCCTTTCTGCGGTCCCGCAAGCCGAGGCCGCAGCATTGGACCACTTACTCCATAGGCCGAACGGGGATGCATCTTGGTGCAATTCTCGACTCTCAGAAAAGCCGCATCGCGGTTGAGCTTTATCTGGGGGATGAGAATGCCAAATCCTTCTTCGGTCAGTTGAAGGCGGATCAGGTTGCCATCGAAGCCGAACTCGGACACGCTCCCGCCTGGATGGAGCTTCCCTCTCGCCGCGCATGCCGGATTGTAAGCTATAGGAGCGTAACCGACCCCCTTGATGAGGCGTCTTGGCCGGAATTGATAGCTTGGATATCAAAGACGCTGGAAGCTTACTACCGCGCCTTTCACAAGCGGGTCTTGAAGCTAAACGTATCTGCGACCTCGGGCGATAGCGGTGCCTATGAGGCCGAGGGAAGCATCGATGTCTGATGCCTACGATCTCGCCGAGGCGGTACAGACGGCTGTTGAAAATCTCAAGACCGCTCCGCGTGTTCAGGCCGATGTACGCCGGGAATTGCGCTCTGCCCTGGCAGCCTTTGCTTCCACAAGAGACCTTGAACACTTTGAGGTTCGGGAATGACTGACGATATCTCTTACAGCCAGCCCGAAGCGAAAGACCCGCACTCCGGCTTTTCCGAAGGCCTTGTCGAACAAGTTGTTCTCTCGACCTTCCAGGATCTGGGCTACCTCTACTACCCCTCTCAGGTCATTTCCCCGGACGGCTCGTCTCCAGCCCGTCTGGCCTATGGCGATGTGCTGCTTTCGAATGTGCTGGCCGCTGCGGTGGAGCGATTGAACCCGAACATCCCCGCAGATGCCCGCGATCAGGCCATTCGCCAGCTTTCGATCAGCGAGACGCCGTCACTGGTCGAAGAAAACCGCCGCATCCATCGCCTGATCACCGAGGGCGTCGATGTGGAGTTCGGCATTGGCGATGGGGAGGTGAAGGGCGACAAGCTGTGGCTGATCGACTTCGAGAAGCCGGAGAACAACGACTTCTGGGTGACCAATCAGTTCACCGTGGCCGAGGGCAAGTACACGCGTCGCCCGGACGTGATGGTGTTCATCAACGGGCTGCCACTCGGCATCATCGAGCTGAAGAATGCAGCGAGCGAGAACGCCACGATCCATGAAGCCTATAACCAGCTTCAGACTTACAGGGAGCAGATCCCGTCGCTGTTTCGAACCAATGCGGTGATGGTGGCGTCTGACGGGATGCTGGCGCGGATCGGTTCGCTGACGGCAGACGAAGAGCGTTTCATGCCCTGGCGGTCAGTCACCGGGGCGGATGGCGATTTCACGCCTCACGGTCCCTACGAAATGAACACACTGCTGCGCGGTGTGTTCGAGAAGGAGCGCTTCCTGGCGCTGATCCGTGACTTCACGGTGTTCGGCGATAAGGGCGAGGGGCCGTTCAAGATCATTGCCGGTTATCACCAGTTCCACGGTGCCCGTAAAGCTATCACCAGCGCCATCGAGGCTGTGAAGCCCGAGGGTGACCGCAAGATCGGCGTGATCTGGCACACCCAGGGCTCGGGCAAGAGTCTGCTCATGGCCTTCCTCGGCGGGCTCATCGTCCGCTCGCGCGAGCTCGAAAACCCGACGCTGATCGTGCTCACCGACCGCAACGATCTGGACGATCAGCTCTTCGGCACCTTCAGCCTGTGCAAGGATCTGATCCGTCAGACGCCCGAGCAGGCGGACAGTCGGGACGATCTGCGCAGGCTTTTGAATCGCGCCTCTGGCGGCGTCATCTTCACCACGGTGCAGAAGTTCACGCCGGAGAAGGGCGAGGAAGTGTTTCCGATCCTGACCGAGCGCCGCAATGTCATTGTCATGGCAGACGAAGCCCACCGCAGCCAATATGGGTTTGACGCCAAGCTCAATCGAGAGACTGGTACGCGCCGCTACGGCTACGCCCATTATATCCGTCAGGCGCTGCCGAACGCCTCCTTCATGGGCTTCACGGGAACGCCAATAGAAGCAGCCGATGTGAACACTCCTGCGATCTTCGGCGAATACATCGACATCTACGACATCAGCCGCGCGGTGGAAGATGGCGCAACAGTGCCGATCTACTACGAGAGCCGTTTGGCCCGGATCGAATTGAACGAGGACGAAAAGCCAAAGATCGACGCCGAGATCGAGGCCATGCTTGAAGACGAGACGCTAACCGAACAGGAAAAGCAGAAGGCGCAGTGGGCAACGGTGGAGCGGTTGGTCGGCTCCAAGAAGCGGCTGACTCAGGTTGCTGCCGATCTGGTGGAGCATCTGGAAAAACGTATCGAAGGTCTGCCGGGCAAGGCCATGGCGGTTTGCATGAGCCGCCGCATCTGCGTCGACCTCTATAACGAAATCGTAGCGCTCCGGCCCGATTGGCATTCCCTCGATGACGACAAGGGAGCAATCAAGATCGTGATGACCGGCTCGGCGTCCGATCCGCTCGATTGGCAGCCGCATATCGGCAACAAGAAACGCCGCGACGATCTCGCCAAGCGAGCGCGAAAGGTCGATGATCCGCTGAAGCTGGTCATCGTCCGTGACATGTGGCTGACGGGCTTCGATGCGCCCTGCATGCACACGATGTATATCGATAAGCCGATGCGTGGCCACGGATTGATGCAGGCGATCGCCCGCGTCAACCGAGTCTTCAAGGAGAAGCCGGGGGGCTTTGTGGTCGACTACATCGGCATCGCTACCAACCTGAAGAAGGCTCTGGCCCAGTACTCGCAATCCGACCGTGACAAGACGGGGATTGATGAAGAAGAGGCCGTTGCCCTTCTCCTGGAAAAGTATGAGATCGTCCGGGGTATGTTCACCGGGCACAACTACAGCTTGGGCGTCACGGGCAAGCCGGTCGAGCGGCTGAAGGCTCTGGCAGACGGCATCGACTGGATTTTAAAGTGGCAGCAGGCGGAAGCTGCGAAGGTCGAAAGCCCTGAGGCCAAGAAACAGGCGCATCGCCGATATCAGGATGCGGTTTTGGAGTTGAGCAAGGCCTATGCCCTTGCTTCCGCCAGCGATGCGGCAACCGAGATCCGCGATGAGGTCGGTTTTTTCCAGGCCGTTCGCGCCGCCCTTGTGAAGACGACGGCAACGGGCAAGATGTCCGACAAGGCGAAATCGCTGGCGGTGGAACAGCTCCTTAATCAGGCAGTCGCCAATGCCGAGATCGTGGACATTCTAAAGGCCGCAGGCCTGCAGTCGCCCGACATCTCCGTTCTCTCTGACCAGTTCCTGATGGACGTGCAGAAAATGGAGAAGAAGAACCTCGCCTTGGAAGCTCTGAAGAAGCTGCTGAATGGGGAGATCAAGAGCCGCTCCAAGACCAACGTTGTTCAATCCAAGACCTTTTCACGACGCCTTGAGGAGGCGGTGGCCCGTTACCACGCCAATGCGATTTCGACGGTCGAAATGATCCAGGAACTGATCGCACTGGCCAAAGAGATGCAGGCGGCGGCCGCACGGGGTGATGAGCTCGGCCTCTCTCCGGAGGAGATCGCCTTCTACGACGCGCTGGCTGGCAATGAGACGGCCGTCGAGGTCATGGGCAGCGAACAGTTGCGTGTGATCGCCCACGAGTTGGTCGAGAACATGCGGGGTTCAGTCACCGTTGATTGGCAGCACAAGGCAAGTGCCCGCGCCAGGATGCGCATCTTGGTGAAGCGCATCCTCAAGAAATTCGGATATCCGCCGGACCTGGAGCAGGAGGCCGTGCAGATGGTGCTCGCCCAGGCCGAGCTTTTGTTGAAGGAAATATCCTCCGGCCAAGGAAAGTGAGGTGCGGAAATTATTTCCGCAACCTCACCCCTTGAACACCTTCTCGCGGTGATATTGCAGGAACTGCGAATGTGGCCGCTCGTCCGGGCGTGACGGCACAAGTAGGCGTCGCTCCGGATTGATGAGACGGATGATGGTATCGGGAACGCCGCCACTCGCAATCAACAGGGTGTAGTCGTCATCGACCGAGATCAGGCCGCGGTCGAACATCCAGTGGACGGTGCCGGAGAGTGCGAGGCCGTTGCGGACGCTATCTGGGCCGCGGTCGGCAACGGGGCGGATGTGTGCGGCCTGGACCTCCGAGCGCCCGCCGCCATTGATCAGCTTGAGGCCGGTGACGGCGCACGTATCGTGATAGGCCGCCTTGATCGCCACGGAAAACGCGCGGTCCCGGAACGGGCGCTGCACCACCTGGGAGACGATGCGGCGGTCGACGCTGTCGATCTCGTAGGGCATTTGCGGATTGTCGCTGAAGCCGAGGCGCGCTTCATCGGCTGGATCGGGCGCCGGGCGTTCGCGGTCCCGTCGCCCGAGCACATGCGCGAAGCCGGCAGCCAGGATGAGGTCGTATTCATCGTCCGGGATGTTGCGCACCGCGCGACCGAAGGCGCCCTTGTTCGTTGAGCCGTCCTTCTTGCGCAGACCGTTCTCGTAGTAGTGGTCGGCCTCTTTGAAAGGTACGGCATGATCGAACGGCAGAAAGTCCTCTATGAGCGCATAGAAGTGATCCGCCTTCGACAGATCCGCGATGATATCAACGATCCTGGCCGTCGCGAAATATGCCTGTTTGCCGCCCGTCTTCATCAGATCGCCGCTTGGCCGTCGTGGCTCGTAATAGACGATCCAGTCACCGCGCGCGGCCTCGACCTGACGCAGATAGGTGCGCGGAAAATGGTACCGCTGCTCCGGAAGGTCGTCATAGGTCGGATCGACCTTGGTCGTCAGAATTGCTTTCGCCATGAGTGCGCTCTTCCACGCAGAAAACGTCGCCGGTCCACTTGGCTACCAGGCCCGGCGGGTTGTTGGAAGGGGTGTGGTTTTGGTGGTCGAAGGCCAGAGGCGCCAGAGTCGGCGCTCGCATTAAGTGTAGAAGTTGCTTGGTTCAACGGAAAGCAAGATTCTTCTCAAGAGGCCATGGCGAAGGCCATTTCGAAGTAAATATAGTATTGTTTAAATTTTATATCTTGGTTAGCAATTATTGCAAAACTATAGATTGGTTTAATTTCTAGAATGCTGTGAGATAATAGTGGGGTAAGATCGTTTTACCTTACGATCACAACATCACACGGAGATAGACTGTGAAGAATACAAAAGCCTCCCCTTTCGCTTCCGCCGCCCACGCCTTCTACGCGGCCAACTCGATTGCAGAGGACATCAAAGATATGCTGGAAGATACGGCTGCGTTTCTCATCGGCGTTACACGCCGCTCGACCTCAGAAGCCTTCGAGCGCGGCGAGCATCTCGAAAAGGCGGCCGCGCTGCTCCCGGAAGGAACCTTGGACAAGTGGGCCGTTGAGTGCTGCGGCTACACAGCGCGCCATGTCCGCACACAGCGCGCGATTTACCGCAACCTGGCTTATTACAAGGAGATCCTTGTGCAGCTTGCCGTCGGACCGACGGTGTTGGGCAAGCTCAGTGCCGCAACGCCGGAGCAGATCGAGCAGGCCATCGGTCTTGCGGGCACGAACGGCCGTCTGAGGGTTCAGGATGTCGCGACGATCATGGCCAGGTCGAAGCAGGACGTCGAGGAGAAACCCGAACTCGATCCCTATGATGTCGGTGGGCCTGATGGGCTTAAGGCGCTCATCGCCATCAAGGTGCGGGA
Source organism: Rhizobium sp. Root149 (assembly GCF_001427345.1). Taxonomy (NCBI): domain Bacteria; kingdom Pseudomonadati; phylum Pseudomonadota; class Alphaproteobacteria; order Hyphomicrobiales; family Rhizobiaceae; genus Rhizobium; species Rhizobium sp. Root149. Next base: position 723,699 of record NZ_LMGD01000001.1, on the reverse strand, counting down.
CGGCTTAAAGTCTTTTGTTGGGCATATCGAAGAGATCCGCACCCACGTGCTGGAGGCCTTGCCGAAAAACAACATCGTCAAGAAGGATCTTGCCGCGAAAATCCACCTCACGGCACGTCTCGCAAACCGCGAGCTGGAAAGCCTGGTGCAGTTCGTCCGGCCACATCCGAATGACAGGCACACCATGACCTCGACCGAATTGCCGGCGAAATCCGGTTGGGAAAAGGTCAGCCGGCTGCTCTACAAGATGGGCAGCGAGACCTACTGGCCTGACAAGGCCGAGCTTCGGACCTGGCTGGAGACAGAGGTCGTGCCGCTTCTGAACTGGGTGGTTCCCGAAAAGGGCGACCCGGTCAGGCCGGAGGTCAAGGCTGATGTTGCAAAGGGCGTGGTCGCTTCTGCCAAGGCTGTCGCGGACACTTCGACCCCGGCTAAGAGCTCGGCCTCGCCTAAGGCAAAGTCATCGAGCAGGCCTTCGTTGGAGGAGAACCTGGCGATGCTCACGGATGGATTTACCGCCATCATGACCGGCGACTTCAAGGTGCCCGCATCTGGCGATGACGCCATCCCTTCGGTGGCCGAGGCGCTTGCCAAGCCTGAGAAGCGCTTTCAGCGCCCCGCGTTCATCGACAAGATCAAACCGACTTCGCCACCGACGACCGCGGCGTGAAGCGGCAACTAAAACTGGAGGGCCGGATGTCCGGCCTTTCCATCAACATCGAGATGGCCGCTTATCGGACCTTTCTCATTGAGGGTTTCGGTCGGACCTGATGATCGCCTCGCACTTGTCGCAGGCGCTCAGTCGGCCTCGGTTTGGAGATCACCGTGAGCCCGGCGTTAACCTTGTACCGGCTTCGTTCTCTTTTTCCAGTCCGGGACCTTGAGCCCGGCCTCGGGTCCTGCCAGGGTAAGTGCGTTCCGGATGGCCGGTACAAAGCGGCCCCTGCCGATGCTGGTAACATCGACAAGGGCCTGACCGTCAACCTTGTCTAAGAAGGAATCGGGCTATGAGCACGAATACCGTTTCTGTTCCCTGTGGGGAAGTTCTCCGTTCCATGATCAACGCGGCCGAGGCCGCGGCGTCCGGATCCCGCCCGCGCCCTTTCGGCTTTGGCCGCAATGCGGCTCTGACTGCGGTTCGCGAACCGGCGGTGCTGCGCCGTCACCCGCATCTGGTGCGCTTCGCCGATGTCGAGGCCGATCTCGATCTGCTGATCGATCGCGCCATTGCGGCGATTGCCGACGGTGAACCGGTTGAGGACGACATCCTCGGGCACTACGTTCATATCGCTTCGCTTGTCCGTGCAGTGTCCTTCCGGGAGGGCAAGTTGTTGGAGCAGGCGGTCGAGCGGCTGGCCAAGGCCAACCCCAACATGATCGTCTTGACGCAGTTGCTCAAGCTGCCGCTGGTGAAGGCAGCACTCGAAGCCGTGTCCGGAAACGACTGGTCAAGCCTCGACAGCATCAAGCTCGATTGCGAGTCGCCAGCAAAAGGCAGCTATACGCCAGACCTGATCCTTGTGAATCGTGCGCGGCACACCGCCTACATCCTCGACCTGAAGCGGTCGCTGGCGTCGTATGGCGACACCAGCCGTCTCGAAGAGTTGAAGCTGAAGATGATGGCGTCGGCGATGGTGCTGCCGGACTGGCTCTACAAGAATCACAAGCGCCTGATGGTCGATACGGTGGAGGTTGCCATCGTCGATGGTGCAAGCCGCCCGAGCGACCATGCCACCGGCATCTGGGCTCTCTCCGAGATCGACGACCTGCTGGAAATCGATGGTGTCGCCGCCTGCATGGCCGAACTGCGTCTGCGCTTCGGCCGTCGCGTGCAGCAGCTTCTCGAAGCGGAAGCCCGTAAGGCTCTCGGTGTCGTGGCTCCGGTTGTGTCGGACGCGGCCGCTACCACGACCGTATTGGGCAAGCCGCTGATCGCGCTGAACGGTCCCGCCCGCACTTACGAAGAAGAGCGGGCGATGGCCGCGCAGGACGATGACAATGGTCACGACCATTTCGGCTACTTCGACGATCATGACGATGAGCCGGAACCCATCCGTATCCGGGTCGGCTTTGCCCGCCGTCCGCGCCGGCACTGACGCCCCGCCAGCCTAGCGACGCTGATCGCTGCCGCGCCTGAGGCGCGTGGCCGGCTTCTCCAGTCCCTTCCATTCCATGAACGCCGGATGCCGATGCGCTCCGGCGGGGAGACACTCATGTCCATCGATACCCACAGCCCGTCTGTGGCCGGCTTCGTCTGCGAAGCGGTCACGGCCGATACCGTCGCGTTGCCCTGTCATCACGGCAAGCCTGCGAAACTCTCTCATGTCGAATCTGCCGACCTTAGCCACGGTCCGAGTGATGGCGACGATCCCGCCGTTCTGATCGGCTTGACGCTTGCCTCCGTCCGACAAGGTCCTCTGCTGGATGGCCATGTTCCTGAGCCTCTGATGCTGCGGTTGCGCGCTACTGCCGACGGCGGCAATGCGGCATGCCGCCTGCTGCTGGACTCGCTGCATAACCGCAATCGACACCTTGCTCCGCTCGGGAACGAGCATCTGAGCCTGTCTGTCTCGACTGGTCCGGCTTCGATCACTCCTCCGAGCGACCCTCTGCCGCCACGTCGTTCGCCGCGCGAGCGTGTTTTGATGCGGATCCCGAAGCCCGGTGCCACTGACGGGCGGCGACGTGGTCGAACGCGTCCGCGCGATCCGGTGAAGAACGCACACACGGCAATTATTGACGCGGATACAGGAGGCCGGATCGATGGATAAGCTCGCCCGTCTGTTTATCCGCCGTCTTCGGCATCTTAGCCTTCGCGAGGCACGCCGAATGGCACTGCGCAATGGTCTGATCGAGGCCAAGATCGTCGATGTCGATGGTCTTCGCACTTGCCGTTACAGCCCGGCGTTTGATACGACGTGGCTGAGCGGCGATCCGATCCGTGACGATATCTGGTTCCGGCGGAATTTTGCCGACTGGCTTGTCGCCCCGAAGGAGACCGGCAATCCGATGCCGGGTTCTGGTGGCGATGGTGTCGTGACCGCCGGGATCGTTCATCCGCCGCTCGCCGCGCAACTCGTGGTCCTGCCGCGGGCACGCCGCGGCACAATCGTAAAGGAGGGGGCGCTGGGTAACAGGATCGATCGGCGCGCTTACGCGGTCGGTCTGGTGGATCGCGCAGCCGCTCAGCCACTGGTCAGTCACATCGTTGCAACCCTGGTTCTGGCGCGTGCGGTGCGCAGCAGCGGACGGTCGCTTCGGGAGATCGTTTATACGCTGACCCGCGTGACACCGGTCGTCACCCTTCATGCGCCACTTGCAGGCTTCGAGCGGCAAGTGCTGCGGCTCTTGGAGAAAACCCGGCTTGTCCCGGGCGGCCCGTTTGCGATCGTCGATGCGGACCACATGTTCAACGACGATCACTTCGACGCCGTGGAAGGCGAGACACGCAGACGCTTGATGACTTTCTCAGGCGCCGGTGTGCATCGTGTCACGGGCAATGCCCTACGTCGGCGGATGCTCAGTGCGCTGTCCCACGACTTGGCCGTTCTCGCCGTCGCGGAGAAGCGATCGGACATTCCCTCGCTGTTGCAGATCGCCGCCGACCTGTCGCTGCAGATGGGAAAGCTCGATCGCAAGTTCGTCGCCGACCTGGTGGAGGTGCTTTATCCGGATGTGGCAATCGAGACGCTGGACCTGCCGTCGGATTCCGATGCGCGCTGGCTGTCGCTCGAGGATCTGGTCCTTGCGTTTCGTCCAGGGCGGCATGTTCGCGACGTGCTGCATGTCCTTGCCACGCTCAGTGAGCGCAATCGCAGTGACTTCGAGGAAGAGGAGGACGGTGGTGGCGGGAGTGACGACAAGTCATCCGGATCGACATCATCGAACACGTCCGCCGAGAAGCCCAAAGGCTCACACGAAAAGCCGAAATCGTCGGACACGGATAGCAATGGCCGCTGGAAGAGGGAGAAGCCATCCGGGGCCGAAGTGATCCGACCGGAAACTTTGCCGAAGGAGGGCGAGATCGGCCACAATCCGCCAATGACCGTCGAAACGCTATCCGGATATGGCAAGGCGAAGGACTGGGCGCTCGATCTCAAGGCAGATCTGGACGATTACCTGGCGAGTAACCTCGCTTGGTCGGAGATGAGCACCAAGCTCCTTCTGTCTGGCCCGCCCGGAACCGGCAAGACAACCTTTGCCCGCGCGCTGTGCAACAGCCTGCAGATCCCACTGATCGTCACCTCGGTGTCGACCTGGCTGCAGGGTGGTCATTTGAATGACGTGATCGACAAGATGAACAAAACCTTTGTCGAGGCGCGAGCCATGGCACCGGCGATTTTGTTTATCGACGAGATCGACGGCATCGGCAAACGGCAGCCCGCCGAGCGTGAACATGCCGACTACTGGAACGCCGTGGTCAACAAGCTCCTGGAACTGCTCGATGGCGCTGTGAAGAGCGAGGGCCTCATTGTCGTGGGTGCCACCAACCGCCCAGACCATATCGACGAGGCGATCAAGCGCTCCGGGAGGCTCGAGACTCATATCGAAATCCCCAAGCCGGACGTGCCGACGCTCGCCGAAATCCTGGCTCATCATCTCGGCGACGATGTGACATCGCTGATCCGGGAGCCCATAGCGGAAACCTATAAAGAAGCCGAGGACGGATTCTCGCTGAAGAGGATCGTTGCCGGCTATCTGGAGGACGATGCAGCAAGTGAACGGAAGGGAGCAAGCCGATGACTGAGCTACAGAACACCACCACGATGGAAACGCCACCCGCCGCGCAACACACCAATTCTGCTGATGCGATCCTCAGGCGTCTCGCCACGCGCGCCATGGGGCTGACGGGTGCGGATATCGAGCGCATCGTCCGCGAAGCACGGTTGAAGGCGCGGCGCGGCAAGCGGGCGATCCGCTATGAGGACATCGAAGACGGCATCCGCGGCCATCGCCCGCCCGTGCCCTATAATCTGCGCTGGCGCTTCGCCTTCCACGAGGCGGGGCACGCGGTCGTCCATCATGCGCTCGATCTTGGACCTGTCCGCGGTCTCAATATCGATACCGGCGAGGGCGGCTACAATCTCGTCGGCTTCCACGCCTGGGCAACCGACACCCGCGATTGGTACGAGAACATGCTGACCATGCTGATGGCCGGGCGGGCTGCCGAGCAACTGGTGCTCAAACGGGTCTCGAGCGGTTCCGGAGGTACCGACGACAGCGATCTGGCGCGGGCCACGCGGCTTGCCTTCGACATGGAGCGCACCCTTGGATTCGGGAGCGAGCATCCGCTGCTCTATCGCCCCCATCGCGATCCGGGTGCCGTGTTCGACCGTGATCCCGAACTGGCGGCTCGGGTTCATGGAAAACTGGAAGCGGCACTCGACCTGGCGGCAGTGATCCTCAGAAGGCGTAGGTCGACCTTCCATGCCCTTGCCAAGGCGCTGTTCGATGCCCAGGCGATGGATGAGATGGCTGTGCTGCACATCCTGACGGACGGTGATCTGCCGCCCTAAAGGTGATAGTCATGCGGCCGAGGAGCGGCGTGGTGAAGGCATCCCAGCACTTGATGCTCTTCGCAATGGGAAGGCTGGAACCTCGGACACCATGGGAATGATGTGAGGTGATTTGAGATGGCGTGTGGCACGTTGTCGGCAACTCACATCAAGTCTCCGGCAACCTGAAACAAATTGCGCTCATTTGATTCCGAACACAGCATTTTTGATTCAGAACTCGAATACATTGATTCATGAACGCCGTTCGCAGCCGAACACGTCATTTTGACGTGAGATAAGGTGCCCGCAACTCGAAACAAATTGCGGTCATTTGATTCATTGTTCCGCGCCGCCGATTCAAAGTTCGAATTTTCCGATTCAGCCGAACAAGGCTTGCGCCGGCAGGCCGGTCCCATGACCATTGAAGAGGTCGAGGATCGGGAGGACCATCATGAACCTAAAGATAGCAAGGCAGCGACAGAAGGCACTTCGCGATGCCAACAGAAGGGCGAAGCGGCCTGACAGAGATGACGTGGCTCGGGTGACGTTGTTCTGGTTGATCCGGCGGGCGATCGACAAGGATCAGCAGATGGAACTCGCGAAGTTCCAGAATAAGATCGTCTCGATGCTGACGGATCAGGGGTTCGATGAGCGCGAATGCGATGCGGTGTTCGACGATCTTGTCGCCAAGTATCGGACAGGCGGCTCACCGTTCCGTAGGAAAATCCACCTGATCCATCCTGCTGGCACCGACGGTGAGGTCTGAGCGTCCGCTCTCCACTTGGTCATGTGTTGCCGGGGTCGCTTGCTCGACGAGGCCGATCCAACACCTAACGGCGTTTGATGAGATTATGACTTCTCCCCCCATTACTTCGTAAAACGCCGTTTGAACCTAAATCGAATTTCTGAAGATGCAGACGGCTCAAATCCTTCGTTAATCCGCTTCGCGTAGCTCGGCCGGCCCCTTGCACTGAGGGTCCGAGTAACGAGCATGATGAAGTGAAATGACCAAGCTAACTGCAATCAAAGCCTTCCAACGTAAGATCGACGCCTATTGCGAACTGCGTCTCTCGACCGCCTTTTCTAGCGACGAAGCCGAAGCCCTCAAGGCATACATGCGGCGACTTATCGAACGAAGGTGTGGACCACCCCGGACGGCAGGCCATACCGAATGGGATGTCGTTGCTCGCATGACCGGGATCGATGCTCGATCGCTTGCTTCGCATCACCGCTTGATCGACCAGGGTTTGACGCCATCATTCGTTGGGCCAAGGACGTCGGACAAACTTCTGAAGCGACGCAAGACGGCTTCCCGAAGCTCCGAGACGCATCGAGGTCCAAAAAGGCCCCCGCCGAGAGGTCGAAACCGACAACCAAGCCCGCACCTTCGATGACGGAACGTTCTCAGCTTGCCTCGGCGGAGCCCAAGCCTGGCATGAAAGTAGAGTTTCCTGAACCCTTGTTTCGCGAGTGGGATGATCCTGCGGATTTCGCCGAGTCACTCCAACTCCACATGCGTCGCCACGGTGAGAGCTACTGGGTCCTCTATCGATCGGTAGTGCGGCCTGATGAGCCCATGGACAAGAATACGTTGCTGAGCTGGATCGAACGCCGACGCATGCCACGGAGCACCGATAGCTTCGATGTGCTTGGTCGCATCGAGCGCCGTTACCGTCTCCCGGAAGGCTATTTCAAAGCAAAGCTGCCGCATCAGTCGCGATCGGCGTCGGGGTTCAACCTCTCGGGTATCGAGCCTGCGGAACGACGTAGGATCGCATGGCATCTACCAGATAACTTCAATTCGCTCCCATTTGCCAAGCGCGAGGAAATTCTCGATTGGGTTCGTCGCGTCATCATCAGCGGGTCGACGGATTATCGCAAGTTCCAAGCCGCAGCGGCCAAGCAGCGTTACGCTATCCGATTTCCGGGGGTATCCTATGGCGGACGCGCGCCACGTGATGGAAAGATCGCGGTTCCGGCAAACTATGAAGAGACCTGGATCGAAGACCCTGACCTGTTGTCCGGCGTCATCAATGCGCCGCCGACACTCGCGACGGAAATGGCGTACTTGGTCCGCTTTAAGACATCCGCACTGACCTCGATCGGATTTCAGCGAAACGGTGTCTGGGGCGAGGAAACCGCCTCCCAGAAAATTGAGCATCTCGGCCTGATGTTTGGCGCACTTGCGGCGTCAAAGGCTGGAGAGATCAACGGCTATGGGGTGCCGCTGCGTCAATTAACCTTTGGACTGCTAATCTTTCCTGGCGTCTGGGACTGGTATCTGCAATGGCGCGAAAGCCGCCGAGGTTTCTACACGGCGTGGGAAGTCGACATGCTGCGGATCGCCTTGGCAATCACTAAGGAAAGCACCGGGTGGCTTCGACAGCATCCCGAACTTTTGGCGCGTGTGCAGCCCATTGCCGGTCTCGTCTCGCAGAACGAGATTGATTATGCCCGGGAGGATTGGCACGGCGCTTGCGAGGATTTTCACACACATGCCTCCCACCGTGTGAAAGAGATCCAGCGCATCGCCCGGGTCCATCGTGATCCGTTCGAGCCGATCATGCCGGTGCTCGAAGCTGACAGCCCGGTCGGCGAATATCGGAAGATCACCGAGGAGATAATCCGGCTGATGCCTGACGAGGAGCGCTATCCGCGTCCGGCTGCCGAGGCGGCTCGCTCGTTCCTCATGCTGCGGTTGGGATTGCATCTCGGGCTTCGCCAGAAAAATCTGCGGCAGTTGATGCTATGCCCACGGGGACAGATGCCGCGTCCAGAACGGGTGCTCGAAAAGCTCAAGCGCGGAGAAATCCGCTGGAGTGACCGAGACGGTGGCTGGGAGGTGTTGATCCCGGCGGTGGCTTTCAAGAACGCCCATTCGTCGTTCTTCGGAGACAAACCATTTAGGCTGGTGCTGCCCGATCTGCTCGACCTCTACCGCCACATCGATGACTACGTCGAGCGCCATCGCTCGGTCCTTCTTAAAGGCGCTGCCGATCCCGGGACGTTTTTTGTGAAGACGGTCAAGACGACGAGTACCGACGCTGCCTACGACATCACCAGCTTCTATGAGGCGTGGCGGCTCACAATCCAGCGCTACGGCATCTACAATCCATACACAGGTCGTGGGGCGATCAAAGGCCTGCTGCCCCATGGTCCTCACAACGTTCGTGATGTTCTCGCCACGCACATCCTGAAGCAGACCGGCTCGTACGAACAGGCAAGCTACGCCATCCAGGATACGGCTGACATGGTGGCAAAACACTACGGTCGCTTCCTTCCGCAGGACAAGGCTGCGCTGGCAGCACGAATTCTCAATCAGGTTTGGGAAGCCGCCTAGTCACGCAATATGCCCGGGCGGAAATCATTTCCGCCTGGGCTTCACTTCTTGCCTTCTCGCGCCCATGGCGGCGGCTGCTTGTTCTCGATCCACGGAAGAAGTTGCAGCGTCTTCGGTTCGACGGTCGCCGTAATGATTGGGTAGTGCTTGAGGGCGCTGCGCATCAACGGAAGGCCGGCCGGATTCGTGTATCGGGTGTTCGTTTCACTGCCCTCGCTCAATCGCCCGGAGATGTCATCGATCACTTCAGACGAGACGCCTGCCTGCTTCAGGGTGTCCGCCATCCCGTGGCGAAGGGCATGAATGGCTCGCTCCCACATTTTTTCGCCGAGCGCGCCCCGCATGATAGGGATGAAAGTGTCGTAGAAGCGGTCTCCGGGATCGTTATCCGTCTTATCCGAGAACAGGTCAGGGAAGAGAGCTTCGTAGCCTAGTCCCTTGATCGCCTGATAGTAATCGAGGAAGCCCAATCGGATCAATTCGTCGGGCATGGGCAGCAGTCGTTTTGATTGCGCGGTCTTCAATCGCCTGATGCCATTGTTGCGAAGGAGGATGACATATCCGTCTTCGTCCTTCGCAATGTCGTCGACGGAAAGTCCTGCGAACTCTTTGCGTCGAGGCCCCAGGTAAGTGAACAGGATCGGCAGATAATAAAGCGAATCATGGAAAACTTGGCTCCCCGGTTTTCTCCGTTTTCCGCGCAGATGATCCAGAGAGCCAGTGTAGACGGGGCTCGAGAAAATCGGAGCGATGTCTTCCGGCTTCGGTTTGTATTGCTGGTGGCGGATGTCTCCTGCTTTGGGCTTTCGTGGACGCAGGCCTTCAAAGGTCCAGTTTTCGATTTCGAACCCGTGGCCTTTGAGATGCTTTAGGAAGTGCTGTAGATTTCCGAAGTGCTTTCGGACCGTTGCCGGAGCCAGACCAACCTTCGCCTTGGTTCCTGAAATCTCTGCAGCCTTACGCAGTCTGTCGCCTTCCGCACGAAGTTCCGGCGCTGACATGACGCGCATCCTGCTGCTTCTGCCCCAGTCCGTCGGAATGTGATTGAAGTGCTGGCGCAACTGTCCAATGTGATATTGTTCGATCTGCCCGGAGTGCTTTACCCCATGCTCGATGAGCACCGACTTGAACATCCGAACCAGCGCCATGGCATCCCGCCCGGTTTCAGTTGTCCAATCCTCGCCCATGTTGTCGATGAGCTTCTCGCACTCCTGCTCGAAGTCGGCAATAGGAACGACCCTCTGCTCGGCACTGGGAGCTTTCGGCTGTGCCGTGATTTCCTCCGGGCGCGGTGTGAGATCCAGATAAGCGACGCCCGGCTCTCCTGAAATGATCTGTAAAGCCGATAAGGACGATTGTTCATCGTGCCGCGTCGGCGGCTCAGGCACTGCAGTTTCAGGAACTAGAACCTCGGTAATCGGCGTGATGGCTCTTTCGCCGCCCGTGAACTTGCTCTGGCTTTTATCGACAAGCTCGTGCCGCTCATCGATGTCGAGGAGGGCAGCAGCGCGACCCTCAAAGATCTTCGACATGGCACGCTGACGATTAGCGACAGTGTCGCCGATTTCGAAATTGTAGATCAGTCGCCGGATGCCGTCTTCAAACCCCGGGCTGCGCGCGATGGCCAGTTCGCCCCGGTAGTTCGCCCTGATGGCGTCGATGTGCGAGATCGGGACACGATTGTTGAGGAGATAGGTTAGGCCCGCGCAACCGCTCTCCAGCGTCAGCTCCGTCCGGCTCCCGAACTTCGCGACGAGCTGACAGGCCCAACCGGCCTCGAGATCGAGTTCCATCTCCTCGACATTCCCGCCACGGCCGTTGCGCCTGGCAAGCGTATTAATCTCATCGAGTCGCTCGAGTTCTTTGTCGCGCTCATGCTCAAACAGTTTCTGAAGCTGTTGCTTGGACATCATTTCCTTCGAGTTCAACTTCAATTCGGCCAGTCGCGTGTTGAGCTTCCGGCCAATGATCTGAGCCTTTCTATGGTCGGAACAATGAAGGCTGAGTGAAAGGCGGCTACCGGGACCGCAGTTGATGAGAGCGGCCGGGACGCGTGGCCGCCAATAGAAGATGTTTCCGCGGCGGATCAGATTCTCGACTTCGTGGCGCACGGCCATGACGAATGCCCTGTCTTTGCCCGGAGCTTTGTCCCTCGCGCTTGAACGGCGTGGGCATCACCTCTGGGCACCAGTTTTGGGCATCAGGTCGCCAATGATGCCAAAACACTATCCGGCACGACTGGAAAATCAAGGAATTAAGGGCTTTTAGGGAGAATTGGCTGGGGAACCTGGATTCGAACCAAGATTAACGGAGTCAGAGTCCGCCGTTCTACCATTGAACTATTCCCCAATCGCAAGGGGCAAAGCCCTTGGAATGGCGATGCAAGTTTCTTCGGAGAAGAAGCCTGAGGCATTTTTGCCCCGCAACATCGTGAGCGCCCTTCTAACAGAATTCCGCACGCGATCAAGAGTGGTCGGCAAGTTTTTTGAGGAGAGCTGAAATTTTCCCGTGTGGTGAAAAATGCGCCGTCCATCGGGGAGCATTCTCGGCGTGATTTGCCTCTTCAAGCTTTCTGGATAAAGCCATTGGCGAATTCGCCAGAGGCTGTTATCCTGTTGCCAACGAAACGATTAACGCCGCTGCGGGCAAGCAATGCTCTGGGCGCGGCCATGGAATAAGACAGTGATGAACCCCGATAGCGGCGGAAAGCCGCCCGTAGGTGGTACGTCGGCAGATGGGCGACCCGGGGGTAAACCCCGCCGTCGCCGCAGGGCGAAACGGGGCGGCAAGCAGATTGCTGCGCCTGAAGGCTCGCGTGTACACGACGCGCAGGCCCGTTCTGAAGTCCGACGGCCGGAAACGCAGGAACAACTCCCCCCGCGAAAGCGAAAGCGCCGCCGTGCGCGTGGCAACGGCCAGTCTGGCGGATCGCCGGGCGGTAGCGCGGGTGCGCAGGCGGGCGCAGCCGCCCATGCCAATGCCGATGCTCAATCGGGGACGGACGCGACGTCGGCCAAGTCGGCTCACGCGGCAGGTCATGCACCAAATGCAGGCCGGCGCAAGGGGCGAGGCAAGAAGGCGCACCAGGCGCGTGGTCTGCAGGGGCGCCCGCTCGCCACGCAGTCGCATGGGCATGGAAAGGGCGGGGCGGGTGCGAAAGCGCCCCAGTCTTCTCCCTCGATGGCAACCACTGGCACAGCAAAGCCGCATCAGGCTAAAGGCGGCCATTCAAAGGGCCCGGCACACCTCAGGCATGCTTCCGATCAACCGGCACGCACGTCATCTGGCGGTGACCAGTTCGCGGACCAGCGCCGACGCTCGCAGGCCGATGATCTCTACGCGGCGCTCGATCTTGGCACCAATAACTGCCGTCTGCTGATTGCACAGCCAACGCGCCCGGGTCAGTTCCGCGTCGTGGATGCGTTCTCGCGCATTGTTCGTCTGGGTGAAGGACTGGCCGCGACCGGAAGGCTTTCCGACGAGGCGATGGATCGTGCCGTAGAGGCGCTCAAAATCTGCGCTTCCAAGCTTGCCTCGCGCCAGATCCGCAAGATGCGTTTGATTGCGACCGAGGCCTGCCGTGCCGCGGCCAATGGCGAGGATTTCCTTGAGCGTGTCACCCGCGAGACCGGACTGACGCTGGAAATCATCGATCGGGAAACGGAAGCGCGGCTTGCCGTCTCCGGCTGCTCGTCGCTGGTTGGGCGCGAGGCGCGCTCGGTCGTTCTGTTTGACATCGGCGGCGGCTCGTCCGAAATCGCGGTCATCCGCATTCAGGATAATCGCTCCAGCCGTCTGGCCAACCATATCACGCATTGGACGTCTCTGCCTGTGGGTGTGGTGACGCTCTCGGAACGCCACGGTGGACGCGATGTCACGCCAGCCGTTTTCTCGGCCATGGTCGAGGAGGTTGAAACCATGCTGGCCGGTTTCGATTGCCCGAATTTCGGTGAAACCGACGGTCAGGAGCCGGATGCAGAATTCCACCTTATCGGCACCTCCGGCACGGTAACGACGCTTGCCGGCGTGCATCTCGATCTGCCACGCTATGATCGCCGCAAGGTGGATGGGCTCTGGCTGTCGGATGCGGAAGTCAGCGCGATGCAGGAGAAACTTCTGTCCTGGGATTTCGAGGGCAGGGCAACCAATCCCTGCATTGGTCCGGACAGGGCAGATCTGGTGCTCGCCGGATGTGCCATTCTGGAGGCTATACGCCGCCGCTGGCCATCGCGGCGCATGCGTGTTGCCGATCGCGGCCTTCGCGAAGGCTTGCTGACAGATATGATGGCGGATGATGGTGTCTGGCGCCGTGCGCGCGGACGTCGCGCTGAACATTCGGCCCGCAGTGCCGGGGAGACGCACAGATGACGAAAACACCGATCGGCCGAAAACTCGGTCAAAAGGTCAAGAAGGGCAAGCTCAAGGCCTCGTCCCGTCGATGGCTGGAGCGTCACATAAACGACCCCTATGTCCAGCGCGCCAAGCTGGAGGGATATCGCGCCCGTGCCGCTTTCAAGCTGCTGGAAATCGACGAGAAGCACCAGATCCTGAAGGGCGCTCGCCGGATCATCGACCTTGGCGCTGCGCCCGGCAGCTGGTCGCAGATTGCCGCGAAAGTGACTGGATCAACGGAAGAGGATGTGCGCGTTGCGGCCATCGACTTCCTCGAGGTCGCACCCATTCCGGGCGTCAAGATCCTGCAACTCGACTTTCTGGATGACGATGCGCCACGCCAGTTGATGGAAGCCGTTGGCGGAACGCCAAACCTCGTGATGTCCGATATGGCGGCGCCGACCACCGGCCACCAGAAGACGGACCACCTGCGCACCATGCATCTGTGCGAAGTGGCGGCCTATTTCGCTGTAGAAGTTCTGGCGGAAGGTGGACACTTTCTTGCGAAAACCTTCCAGGGCGGGACGGAGAAAGATCTGCTGAATATGCTCAAGCAGAATTTCCGGCAGGTCATGCACATCAAGCCGGCCTCATCCCGTTCCGAATCGGTCGAAATGTTCCTGCTGGCCAAGGGCTTCAAGGGCCGCAAGGCCGTTCAGGATGCAGACGACGCTGCAATCGAGGGCGAGACCGCTGAGGAGTAGCAGCGGTCTATTCGCCCGGTGCCTCTGCCTGATCGGCGGTTCTGATGCGATGGCCGGAGACGCTTGCGCCTGCATGGCGCGGTAGCGAGAGGATCGGGATGATCGAGCAGAGCGAGATCGCTGAAACGATCAGGAATGCCAGATGGAAATCCGCCAGTTGCAGATGCGTTCCTGAGATGTAGGAAGAGGTCTCCAGCACGAGTGCTGCAAAGGCAACGCCAAGCGCCAGGCTGACCTGTTGCATGACGGAACTGATGGAGGTTGCCTGGCTCGCCTCGTCATCCCCGATGTCCGAATAGCTCAGAGCATTTGCGCCCGTGAAGAACAGCGAGCGCGCAAGGCCCGATGCGAACAGGAAAAACGTGATGATGAGCGGCGGGGTCGTTGCATCAAACAGCGCATTCACGGCCGTCATTGCTGCGCCTGCAACGCTGGCGCTCATGAGTGCCGTTCTGAACCCGATAGCGGCAAAGGCACGTTTTGCAACGAACTTGACTGTCAGCGCGCCAGCCGCGCCGGCAAAGGTGGTGAGGCCCGATTGGAAAGGGGTCATTCCGAAGCTCAACTGCAACATCAACGGCATGAGAAACGGCACCGCACCGGTTGCTATGCGAAAAAGCGAACCGCTGGTGGTCGCAGCCCGGAAGGCCGTGTTGCGAAAGATCTCCAGTTTCAGGATCGGGTTCGGGTGCCGGCGCGAATGCAGGATGTAAAGCCCTCCGCAGAGCAACCCCAGCAGCGTCGTACCGATGCCGATCGCCGGCGGCAGAGCCGGAAGGCTGACGACAGATAGCCCGAACACCAGGCCTGCCGCTGCAACGGCGGTCAGAACGAAGCCGATCCTGTCCAGAGGTGGCGCTCCACGCGCAGGAATCTCCGGAAGATGCACGGAAGACAGCCAGATACCGATGATCCCGATCGGTACATTGATGATGAAGATCCAGTGCCAGGTGAAATAGGTGGTGATGAAACCACCGATCGGCGGGCCGGTCAGCGGGCCGACCAGTGCCGGAATGGTCAGCAGCGACATGGCCGATACCAGATCCTTACGGTCCGTCGTTCTGAGCAGAACGAGGCGACCGATGGGTGTCATCATCGCGCCGCCCATGCCTTGCAGGAAGCGTGACACGACGAAGCTGAAGACGGACGAGGAAATGGCACACATAATCGAGCCGATGACGAAAACGCCGATGGCCAAGCGAAAAATATTCTTCGCGCCGAACTTGTCCGCCATCCAGCCGCTGATCGGAATGAAGACCGCCAGCGACACCATGTAGGATGTCAGCGCCAGCTTGAGCGTGATCGGGCTGACGCCGAGATCCATCGCGATGGCCGGCAAGGCCGTCGAAATGACGGTGGAGTCCATGTGCTCCATGAACAGGGCTACGGCGAGGATCAGCGGTACGATGCGGTTCATGCGGTCACGCTCAATAAAGATTGTGTCACTCACTACGCCCCTCGCCATCGCCTCGCCAGTGCTTTCACGCGACAGTGAGCATTTTCACGTCTACGTGAGCGGAGTTTTCATTATCAATACCTCCATTATCTCTCGGTCCGGTCGCGCAATCACGACGATCCGCGATCATTGCACAGTTTGGAGGGATAGATGGCAGGATGGACATTTGGGCGGCGCGCACTTCTGGGCGCAACGGGGGCAGGCATTCTGGCGGCGCCGGCAATCATTTCAGGTCGCGCCTTCGCGCAGACCGCTCCTCAAGCATCGACGGATAAAAGCATGACGACACAATTGCCGCCGGAGACACACAGCTTCAAGCTGGGAGACTTCAAGGTATTTGTTCTGAAGGATGGGGCACGGCCCTCCGGCAAACCGAATGAGACCTTCGGCACCAATCAAAGCGCGGATGCTGTCGGCGCTCTGCTGGCAGAGAACTTCCTGCCGAAGGACCAGTTCGTGAATTCCTTCGCCCCGGTGATGATCGATACCGGAAGCGATGTCGTGCTGTTCGACACCGGGCTTGGTCAGGGCGGACGTGCACAGGGCACAGGCCGACTGCTGGAAGGCATCAAGGCCGTTGGCTACAAGCCGGAAGACGTGACGGTCGTCGTGATCACGCACATGCATGGTGATCACATTGGCGGCCTGATGGAAGATGGAAAGCCGGCCTTTGCCAATGCGCGCTACATCGCGGGCCAGGCAGAATATGACTTCTGGACCAATCCTGCCCGGGCGGGCACGCCGGCAGAAGGCGGCCAGAAGGGTGTTCTGGCAAACGTCAAGCCGCTGGCGGAGAAGACGAAGTTCGTCGGTGACAATGCATCCGTAACCTCCGGCATCACCGGCATGGCAGCCTTCGGTCATTCGCCAGGCCACATGATCTACAACGTCGAATCCGCGGGCAAGCGCCTGATCCTGACGGCAGATACGGCAAACCACTATGTGCTGTCGCTTCAGAAGCCGGAATGGGAAGTCCGCTTCGACATGGACAAGGCCGCAGCCGCCGCAACCCGCAAGAAGGTGTTCGATATGCTGGCGACCGACAAGGTCGCCTTCCTTGGCTACCATATGCCGTTCCCGGCGGTCGGCTTCGTGGAAAAGAAGGATACCGGCTACCGCTTCGTGCCGAAGAGCTACCAGTTCGACATCTGATAGCAGCCAGTTTTGATGGATCTGAAGGCGGGGTATCGGAAGAAGCCCCGCTTTTTGCTATTCCCATCCTGTCATAACCGTGTTACCAGCCCTCGCCAACTTCCCATTCCTGAAGAACGCTTCCGGTACCTCCCGCCGGGACGGGCTTCCTATATTGTAAGGAAATTGGCCATGGCTCGAATCATTGAATCCGCAACGGGCGCCGAAGCGCTGACTTTCGACGACGTGCTGCTGCAGCCGGGTCATTCCGAAGTCATGCCCGGACAGACGAATATAGCCACGCGCATTGCCCGCGATATCGATCTGTCGCTTCCGATCCTGTCGTCAGCCATGGATACGGTCACGGAAAGCCGTCTGGCAATCGCCATGGCACAGGCCGGTGGCATCGGCGTCATTCATCGCAATCTGACCCCTGTCCAGCAAGCCGAGGAAGTGCGCCAGGTCAAGAAGTTCGAGAGCGGCATGGTCGTCAATCCGGTCACCATCGGTCCGGATGCCACGCTGGCCGAAGCTCTCTCTCTGATGAAGGCTCACGGCATTTCCGGCATTCCGGTGGTCGAGAACGGCGGTCGTCCCGGCCGGCTTGTGGGTATCCTGACCAACCGTGACGTTCGCTTTGCCTCCAATCCGAACCAGAAGATCTACGAATTGATGACCCGCGAAAACCTCGTGACGGTCAAGGATGGCGTAGACCAGCAGGAAGCCAAGCGCCTGCTTCATTCCCACCGCATCGAAAAGCTGCTCGTCGTCGACAATGACGGGCGCTGCATCGGCCTGATCACCGTCAAGGACATTGAAAAGTCGCAGCTGAACCCGCATGCGGCCAAGGATGCGCAGGGTCGTCTTCGCGTTGCCGCTGCAATTTCGACCGGTGACGACGGTGTCGAGCGTGCCGAACGCCTGATCGAGGCGGGTTGCGACGTGATCGTCGTCGATACGGCGCATGGACATAGCCAGAAGGTTCTCGACGCCGTCGCACACGTCAAGAAGATGTCGAATGCCATCCGCATCATTGCGGGCAATGTGGCAACGGGCGAGGGGACGCGCGCGCTCATCGATTCCGGCGCCGATTGCGTGAAGGTCGGTATCGGTCCCGGTTCGATCTGCACCACGCGCGTCGTTGCGGGCGTCGGCGTACCCCAGCTCGCAGCTGTCATGGCGGCTGTCGAGGAAGCCAACAAGCACGACATTCCGGTTATCGCCGATGGTGGCCTGAAATTCTCCGGCGACGTGGCAAAGGCCATTGCCGCCGGTGCATCTGCCGTCATGGTTGGCTCGCTGCTGGCCGGTACGGATGAAAGCCCGGGTGAGGTCTATCTCTACCAGGGTCGTTCCTTCAAGGCCTATCGCGGCATGGGGTCCGTTGGTGCCATGGCGCGCGGTTCGGCAGACCGCTATTTCCAGGCGGAAGTGCGCGATACGCTGAAGTTGGTGCCGGAAGGTATCGAAGGTCAGGTTCCCTACAAGGGCCCGGTTTCGGCTGTGCTTCACCAGCTTGCAGGCGGCCTGAAGGCGGCCATGGGCTATGTGGGCGGCAAGGATATCAAGGACTTCCAGGAAAAGGCGACCTTCGTGCGCATCTCCGGCGCTGGACTTCGTGAAAGCCATCCGCATGGCGTAACCATCACCCGTGAGAGCCCCAATTATCCCGGTAACGGCGGCTGATAAATAAAATTGCATCGTTGCGGCAGGCGCCATTGCCAGCCGCAACGCCCTGATTATTCTGATGCCGCCCCGTCATGGCGCGGGGCTTCAGGGGATCAGGGGAATACAATGAAAAGACTTATTGCAGTTGCAGTTCTGGCCGCTCTTCCGGCCTTTCCGGTGCTCGGCCAGACCGTCGAGGCCGGTACTTACGATGTGCGTGGAACCAATCTGGACGGCAGCAAGTATCAGGGTACGGCCCGCATCAAGCTGACCAGCGAAACAACCTGCTCGATCGAATGGAAAACAGGTTCGACATCGTCCACAGGCATCTGCATGCTCTACGAGAACGCGTTTGCTGCCTCCTATATCCTTGGCAAGGATGTTGGCCTGGTGGTCTACGAGGTAAAGGGTAATGGTGTGCTGGAAGGCGTCTGGACCGTATCCGGCGAAGATGGCTCTGGCACAGAGACGCTCCGTCTTCGACGTCAATAAGGATAGGCACCGGAAGCGGCCACGTATTGCGGGAATGCCTGGAAAGGAATGTGAATGATTTCGGATCAATCCATGATCTGGCCGATGTTTGCCCATGTCGTGCTTGTCTTCGTGCTCTACGTGCTTCTGTCACGCAGGCGCGTTGCGGCAGTCAAAGGTGGGCGGGCAACAGTGTCCCAGTTCCGCCAGAACCTGAGCGAGCCGGAAGACAGCCTGTTTGTGCATAACAACCTGAAGAACCAGTTCGAACTGCCGATCTTCTTCCATGTTGCCTGCATAGCGATCTACATTGTCAATGCGGATAATATCGGCACGGTCCTGCTCGCCTGGCTCTTCGTCATTTCCCGCTACGTGCATAGCTATATCCACATTTCCACGAACCGTATTGCCCATCGCAGACCAGCCTTCATCGTGGGCTTTGGTGCGCTGCTGATCATGTGGATCTGGCTCGCCATCTGGATGGTGCTGACCTGACAACGGGCACAAACCCACGGAGTTGAGGCAGATCAATAAGCCGATGCTCAATCTCATCTAGACAAGGTCCGGGCAATTCGACAGCCCGGACCTTTTCGTTTTGAGATGGAGTTTGATCATGGCTGAGACAATGAAAGCTGCCGTCGTGCGTGCCTTCGGGCAGCCGCTTGCAATCGAGGAAGTGGCAGTTCCGGAGCCGCGGCCGGGCCAGATTCTCGTGCAGTACATGGCGACAGGCGTGTGCCATACGGATCTCCATGCTGCTAATGGCGATTGGCCGGTCAAGCCGAACCCTCCCTTTATTCCGGGCCATGAGGGCGTGGGCTTCGTGGCCAAGCTCGGTGCCGGCGTGAAATCCGTGAAAGAGGGCGATCGTGTGGGCGTTCCGTGGCTGCACACGGCATGCGGTTGCTGCTCGCCCTGCCGCACGGGATGGGAAACATTGTGCGGCTCGCAGCAGAATACCGGCTATTCGGTCAACGGTACTTTCGCACAATATGGCCTGGCCGATCCCGCCTTTGTTGGAAAGCTGCCGGACAATCTCGAATTCGGACCGGCAGCCCCGATCCTGTGTGCGGGCGTGACTGTCTACAAGGGTCTCAAGGAAACGGAAGTCAGGCCGGGGGAATGGGTGGTCATCTCGGGCATCGGCGGGCTGGGCCATCTGGCCGTTCAATATGCCAAGGCCATGGGAATGCATGTTGTTGCTGCGGACATTTTCGACGACAAGCTGGCGCTGGCCAAAACCTTCGGCGCCGATCTGACCGTCAACGGCAAGGATGCCGATGCCATCGCGCAGGTTCAGAAGGCAACAGGTGGCGTTCACGGCGCATTGGTAACAGCCGTCTCGCCCAAGGCCATGGAGCAGGCCTATGGTTTCCTGCGCTCCAAGGGCACCATGTCGCTCGTCGGGCTGCCGCCGGGCTTCATATCCCTGCCTGTGTTCGATACTGTGCTGAAGCGCATCACCGTGCGCGGATCGATCGTCGGCACACGGCAGGATCTGGAGGAAAGCCTGATGTTCGCGGGCGAAGGCAAGGTCGCCTCGCATTTCTCCTGGGACCGGATCGAAAACATCAACGACATCTTCCACCGCATGGAGGCGGGCAAGATCGACGGACGCATTGTTCTGGATCTAACAACCTGATGCTCACGTAGAAGTGTATGCGAAGACAATAATGAGCGGCTGTCTGGTCGCTCGACTTGTTCCATCTTCTTCGCATTACGACAAAACGGAGGAAGAGCAGTGACCGAAGAAACGGGCAAGCCGAACATCACGCAGGCCATGATCGACGCCTACGATGAATACACCCATCTCAGTCTCGACCGTCGGAAGTTCATGGAAAGGTTGACGGTCCTTGCAGGATCTGGCGCAGCCGCGGCAACCATCGCTCCCATGCTCGCGGCAAACAGCGCGCAGGCCGCCATGGTGGCTGCGGATGATAGCCGTGTTGCCGGTCAGGATGTCATCTATCCCGGTGCCTCGGGTGAGATGAAGGGCTATCTCGTCACGCCGAAATCCGCTTCCGGCCCATTGGGATCTGTCATTGTCATCCATGAAAATCGCGGCTTGAACGAGCATATTCGTGATGTCGCCCGCCGCGTCGCTGTCGATGGCTTCGTGGCACTTGCGCCGGATTTCCTGTCTCCGCAGGGCGGCACGCCGTCTAATGAGGACAAGGCACGCGAGATGTTCAGCACGCTCGACATGGCCCAGACCGTTGCCAATGGCGAGGCCACACGAGCATTTCTCGCCAAGCGTCAGGGCGCCAATGGCAAGGTGGGTGCGGTTGGTTTCTGCTGGGGAGGCGGCCTGGTCAATCGCATGGCCACCAAATCACCGGAGTTGAACGCAGGCGTCGCCTATTATGGCGCGCAGGCACCGGCAGCCGATGTTCCTGCCATCAAGGCACCGCTCCTGCTGCATTATGCCGGTCTCGATGAACGGATCAATGCCGGGATCGACGCCTACAAGAAAGCACTGACGGATAACGGCAAGACATTCGAGATCTTCATCTATGACGGCGTCAACCACGCCTTCAACAATGATTCCTCAGCCGCCCGCTACGACAAGGCGGCAGCCGATCTCGCCTGGAGCCGCACGACAGCCTTCTTCAAGAAGTATCTGGCCTGATCGCTGCTCATGGTGCCCGGTTACCAGCCGGGCATCATCGGTATGCTGCGCAAGCGTGTTCCGCTCCGGCCAAAGGGCTTGATTTCCGCGCCATCCACCTCATCGGCAGCCACCGTCGACGAGATATTGTCGAGGCATGCGGTGATGTGATCCGTGATCGCCGTCATCAGAGAGGTCGAGAGACCGGGGCGTTTCATCAATCCGATCTGGACCGGGGGCAGGGGAGGAAAGCCATCCGCCTGCGTCAGAACCTTCATGCCAGGGCGAAGGGCCGATTCCGGCAGCACCGAAACTGCCATGCCTGCCAGTACAGCGGCAGCGACGACAGTCGAAGACCAGCTTGTGAACAGGATCTGATAATCGCGCCCATCCGCATCCAGCGCCGAGCAGGCGAGTTGTCGCCAATTGCAATCACGCCGTCCAACAGCCAGTGGCACGGGCGCGTTGTCCCGCAGCGGATGATTGGCCGATGCGACCCAGCAAAGCGGCTCGGTCCGCACGACATCCGATTGGCGCGCACGTGGATTATGGGTCACGAGCGCAATGTCCAGTTCGCCCCTAGCCATCTTCTCGGCCAGATCGACAGAAGGCTCGCAGACGATGTAGAGCTCGACATTCGGATGGGTCTTGGCAAAACGTCCAATGATTTCCGGCATATAGCGATCGGCGTAGTCATCCGGCGTACCGATGCGCAAGGTGCCTTCAAGACGGTTGTCGTCAAATGCAGCAATAGCTTCGTTGTTGAGGCGAATGATGCGGCGCGCATAGTTCAGAAGCTTCTCGCCTTCGGCGGTGAGGCGGTTGCCTCGTCCATCCTTGGTGAAGAGCTGCTTGCCGACGCGCTCTTCCAGGCGTCGCATCTGCATGGAAACCGCACTTTGCGTCTTGAAGACACGGTCGGCCGCCTTCGTGAAACTGCCTGCGTCGACGATTGCGACGAAGGTATGCAGTTGGTCTATATCCAAAGGTGCTGACATTGGCGTTATCCATCAGGTTCTCTGATGTTAATCATTAGAAACATTCGTTGGACTGATCAATATGAATTCGGCGATAACTGCATCATAGCAAAGCGACATTGACCTCCAACGCCGCCAGACGCTGTCACTCCTGTACGACCGTGCAGGAGCGTGCTCCCTCGTGCCGAATCGAAAGGATATTCCCATGCGCACGACCGACCGGACCTTTACCCCTGCAATGGCTACGGCTGGCAAAGCCGAAACACGCTTTTTTGCCACGGCTGTGTCCTGGGTCAAATCCGTATTGAACGGTCTGCGCAATCGACAGGCACTGGCAGCCATCGCAGAGCTTGACGAAGTCCATTTGCGAGACATCGGTTTGAATCGTCGTGATGTCGACCATGCGCTTGAAAAGACGAGCCTGTTGCAGGATCCGTTCACGCTCTTGCCGCCCGCTCCCCGTCAGCGTGGCAAATTTTCAGCCGCAAGGTGACGAGCCTTTCGACAGGCTGAGTTTGAACTTCAGGTGGCTTGCCCCGCCACCCAGGCATTCCGGATCAGATGATCCACCTCCCGTCTGTTCGGAATGCTCCAATTTGAGTTTTCCCCGCAGGGTACGCCAATACCCCTGCCCCTTGCCCGGCCGGTATGCCCACCTGCCGGGCCTTTTTATGCTTTGGAACGTGGTACCGATCTGACTCAGCCGTCGCTCTTGCTCGGCTCTGCAGTTGCACCGCGCCGATAGCCTTCTATCAGGGCTTCCATATTCTTCTGGTAGGCTTTCTGAACCTCAACTCCTGTATCGAACATGGAATTCAGCATCGAACGGAAAGCTTCGCTATCCGGCTTGGGTGCTTCTGCCTGTGGCTTCGGCTGTGCGGCTTCCTCGGCTGGCTTGGATTGCAATCCGCCGGTCATCATGTCCTGAAACGCTTTGGCGAAAGGGTTGTCGAGGAAGGGATTTCCGGTCGTCTGCGCTTTCTGTTCCTGCTGCTTGTCCAGTCCCCAGAAGCTGCGCACAGCCTGAAACATCGGATTATCCAGAGAGAAGGGGTCAGCTTGCGGCTTGGGCTTCGGCTGAAAACCGATTGCCTGTAGCCATTGCTCGCTCATACGGGTCATGGCGTCCGGGGAGAAGGCATTGTTCGGCGTCATCTGGCCGCTCATCTGCTTGAACAGGCCGCCCATCAACGTGTCTGCCATGGCAGGCATCATCTGCTTCAAGACATCCTGCCCGATACCGGTCAGTTGCGCGGCCTGCTGTGCCACGGCCCGGGAAACTTCCTTGGAACCGAAGAGCTTCTCCAGCACGGCATTGCCATCCATCATGCCCTGTGGAGTAAAGGCCTTGCTCACATCCTCGAAATACTTGCCGTAATTCCCCGAATACATGGCGCTCATCAGAGAGCTCATATCGTAGGGATTGGCACTCGACCGTTTGAAACCGGAGGAGAAGGCAGGCAGCAGTGCCGCCATGGCCTGCGCCGTCTGTTCCTGCGCCAGATTGAACTGTTTGGCCATGGCATCCATGGCTGCACCGTTCTGCGCTCTCATGATCATATCGAACAGCGGCAGCATTCTGTGGCTCCTCTCTGGATTGTGCTTATGAACGCACTATAGCGCATCCCGCAAAGTCTGCAGCGGTTTTCGGAGACAATTCAGAGAGAAAGCGGAAGGAGCAAGGCCCCTCCCTGATCGTCAAGAACCCATCGTCAAACGCTGATGGTCAGTACTGGTATTCGTCGAAAACCGGGTCGACCGATCCATTCCAGCGTCCGTTGAAGAGAACGAGCAGTTCTTCCGCAAGAACACGTTTCTTCGCCAGAATTTCTTCAAGCGGCTGCAGGAAGATGCTTTCATCCTGACCATCGCCGTTCAGGCGAGCACGCCGCTTCAGGCCATCGGTTGAAATTCGTACGATCTCTCGTGCCGTCTCCATCAGCGGATGTCCGG
This sequence comes from Rhizobium sp. Root149, assembly GCF_001427345.1. Lineage (NCBI taxonomy): Bacteria > Pseudomonadati > Pseudomonadota > Alphaproteobacteria > Hyphomicrobiales > Rhizobiaceae > Rhizobium > Rhizobium sp. Root149. The sequence continues at coordinate 699,504 of NZ_LMGD01000001.1, read as the reverse complement.
CAATCTCGGCCTGAAGGCCCGCTGCCGGAACCGCATCGCGAAGCGCCTGCACCGCCTCGAAGTTCCAGCCGGCGGTCACGTCCTCGGCAGCCGCCATGGCGGTGTCATCGTACAGCAAACCGACCCAGAAGGCGGGAAGCGCGCAAATGCGACGCCATGGGCCACCATCGGCACCGCGCATTTCCAGGTAGCGCTTCAGCCGCACATCCGGGAACAATGTCGAAAGGTGGTTGGTCCAGTCGCCCATATTGGGTTGCCAGTCCGTGACCTCGCCTTTCAGGGCGCCATTCATGAACTGGCGGAAGGTCACGTGGGTGCAATCATGATAGCGACCGTCGCGCACGATGAAATACATCGGCACATCCAGCGCCCATTCCACATAGTCTTCGAAGGTGAAGCCATCGCCGAGAGCCTTGGGCAGCAGGCCGGAGCGCGCATTGTCGGTATCGCGCCAGATCTCGCCGCGCCAGCTTTGCAACCCGTTCGGCTTGCCTTCCGTGAAGGGTGAGGATGCAAACAGGGCTGTGGCAAGCGATTGCAGCTTCAGCGAAAGCTTCATCTTCCGCGCCATGTCGGCCTCGGAAGAGAAGTCCAGGTTCACCTGGATGGTGCAGGTGCGATACATCATGTCCAGGCCATGGCGTCCCACTTTCGGCATGTAGCGCGTCATGATGTCGTAGCGGGATTTCGGCATGCGTGGCGTCTCGGCCAGCGTCCACTTCGGGCTTCCGCCGATACCGAGGAAGCGAATGCCCATCGGCTCCGCTATCTCGCGCAGGACAGCAAGGTGCTGGTTGGATTCACGACAGGTCTGATGCAGGGTCTCAAGCGGCGCACCGGAGAGTTCGAACTGCCCGCCCGGTTCGATTGATATGGCGCCCATGCCGGACTGCTCGCCCAGGCCGATGATGTTGTCGCCATCCATGATCGGTTCCCAGCCGAGCTTTTCCTGCATGCCTTTCAGCAGGGCGGAAATGCTGCGATCACCGAAATACGGAACGGGACTGTTATCCGCCCGGAAGAACGCAAACTTTTCATGCTCGGTGCCGATCCGGAAATCGCTTTCCGGCTTGCAGCCCTTTGCCAGATAGTCGGCCAGTTCAGCCGTAGAGGTCAGCGGTGTGCTATCGGTAGTGTCACGGGCCATGGGAGACCTTGTTCAATGAAATTGCGGATGGGATTCCGATGATGGCTGCTTGAACCGGATCTTTGATCGGTGCAAGTGAATTTCTTTTGCAAGTCAGATTGAATATGCGCTGGATGACCAATCACCAATTGCAGCCTGAACCACGGCAAGCGCTGCAACGGCTGCCGTATCCGCCCGCAAGATTCGCGGACCAAGCGGAATTGCGGTGACGTAGGGGAGGGTGCGAAGCCATTGGCGCTCCTCCTCGGAAAAGCCGCCTTCCGGACCCACGAGCAGTGCCAGCTTGCGTTCGGAAATTCCGGAAAGGACGGGCAGGGGGTTCTGGCTTTCCTCGCCCTCATCGCAATAGATGATGCGGCGGTCCTTCGGCCAGGTTTCCAGCAGATCGCGCAGGCGAACAGGCGCGCAAACCTCCGGCACGGAAAGAATTCCGCATTGCTCTGCGGCTTCCACGACATTGGCCTGCAAACGATCCAGATTGGTGATCTTGCCCTGGACATGCTGTGTCATGACCGGCTGAAGCAGGCCTGCGCCCATCTCGACGGCCTTCTGCACCAGATAGTCCAGCCTCCCCACCTTCAATGGTGCGAAAAGATAATGAAGATCCGGCAGCGGTGTCTGGGGCCGCGTCTGCTCCACAGGCGCCAACAGCAGTTTCTTGCGGCTGGGAAGAACCAGCTTGGCACGCCATTCGCCATGTGCACCATCGAAGATCAGCACGTCGTCATCGGCCTGCATGCGCAGCACGTTGACGAGATAATTGTACTGATCGGACGTGGCCTCCAGTTCGGCGCCAGCCGAAATGGCAGAGGAAACGAAGAGTCTTTGCATGCGAAAGTTGGCGCGCATCGGGAATGCCTGTTCAGCCTAAAAACCGCAACATAAGCATCACGACGCCACCTGCAAGGGCAGCCGACAGCGGAACCGTGATCATCCACGCGGCCAGAATGCTCAGCAGGTGCGATCGGCGCACCAGTCGTCGGCGCCGTTCTTCAGCCTGGTTGACATCTCGGGGAGGCTTGCCCGGGGCGACCTCGGTCATCCCCTGTTCCTGGGCAGTCAGGGAAAGATAGGTCTGTCTCTGCGCAGACCGGCGAATGTACCATTCGCGAAACAGCCCGACACCGAAGACTGAGCCGACAGCGATGTGCGTTGAACTGACAGGAGCGCCGATGCTGGAGGCTAGAATGACGGTCACCGCGGCCGAAAGGGCAACGCAGTAGGCCCGCATCGGATTGAGCTTGGTGATCTCCTTGCCAACCAGATTGACCAATCGTGGTCCGAAAAGCAGGAGACCAAGGGCGATTCCCAAGCCACCGATCGTCAGTTCCCAGAGAGGTACGGACTGCACTTCGAAATTCGGTGATCCTTCCAGGGCAGAAACGATGGCGGCCAGCGGTCCGATTGCGTTGGAAACATCATTTGCGCCATGCGCAAAGGATAGCAGCGCGGCGGAAAAGATCAGTGGAATGCGAAACAGCACGCGCAGGGACTGGTTACGATTCTCAAGTCCTTCCGCGCTTCTTGCAATCAGAGGGTGACTGATCATCCAACCCAGGACTCCTGTCACGAAACCGATCCCCAGCATGACGGACATAGGCAGGAAGACGATCTCGTTTGGCAAGACGATCAGGATATAGGTGGTGAAGCTGCCAAGCATGAGGGCAATCAAAAGCGGCACCCAGCGCCGGGCCGCGGCAATTTTGTCGGGCGTGTAGATGATGAACGTCTTGATGAAGGCAAGCATGGCTACGGCGATCAGAGCGCCAAGGATCGGAGACACAACCCAGCTGACCGCGATGCCGCCGAGCACGGACCAGTTGACGGCATTCACCCCCGCAGCCGCGACCCCGGCGCCCAAGACACCACCCACGATCGAATGGGTGGTCGAAACCGGTGCGTTGATCCAGGTCGCGATATTGATCCAGGCGGCTGCGGCAATGAGGGCTGCTATCATGATCAGCGACAGTTGAACCGGTCCCTGCACCATGTCTGGTCGCACGATGCCGGTCGCAATTGTCCGCACGACATCACTGCCGGAGATCAGCGCGCCCGCGATTTCGCAGATGGCCGCCAGCACGAGGCCCGTCCCGATGCTCATGGCACGTGCGCCAACCGCAGCGCCGATATTGTTGGCAACATCGTTTGCGCCGATATTCATGGCCATGTAGGCGGCAAGCGCAGCAGCCAGGACAATGAGAATACTTTCCGGATGGCCCGTCATGGCGCCGACTGCCATCAGCATCGCTGCGACGAGAAAAAGAAACGCCGCACCGGGAGCGGCCAGCCTGCGCCCGATATGGCGCGAGGCGTCCTCGACAAGGTTGATCTTCTCCAGATCCTTGTCCAGCGTTGCCTTGCGCGACGCCTTCCGGCGGTTCGCCTGTGTTTGGTCAGGATTATTCACGCAGCCTCAAACCGCCATCTTTGTATTGCCGATATAATCAGCGGTCTTTGGCAGACGGTTGACAATTTAGCGACCGACAGCCTTGAGCGACGAACTCACGCGGTGATCGGGATGATTTCCGAAAGCAAGGATAAGGTTGCGCAGTTCCGGTTCCTGAACGCGCGAGGCTGCCGTCTGGCAGTCGACCCACTCCAGATCGCGAACACCTTTTTCCTTGAAGTTTTCCGCCATTGCGTCGACCCGTAGCGGGTGGACCTGAACGCGCACGGGAACTTTCAAGCCGTTCTTCAGCTTTTTGAGATATCCAAAGTGGCCAAAGGCTTCCTTTTCGGCGGTGCCGCGCACCCCGGCTTCCTCTAACGCTTCACGCTCGGCAACGGCATGCGCCTTCTTGCCTTTCATTGGCCAACCCTTGGGGATGACCCAGCGTCGGGTTTCGCGGCTGGTCAGAAGCAGGATCTGGAGCCCATTGATGGAATCGATGCGATAGCAAAGTGCGGCATATTGCTGACGCGGCGGGCGCCGCATCATCAGCAGAATGTTTTCCGTTATGCGATCGAGCAGACTCACTTTCCGACATCTCCTTCCTGCGACCGATTATGACGCAAGAATCAGCCCTTGCACAGCTGTTCAACAGAAATAAAACAATAGTCCTGGCCCATGCCCTTCGTCTAGAAACAGATTTTAGGGGCGATAAGTTGCACGAGCCTTAACCGGTCACCACCATTGCAGGCATCGAGTTTCAGATAAGTCTGCTTTGGCAGCGGCTCAAGCTTGATGCGCCTACACGAAAGTGAGAGGAATGCGATATTGACCAGATGCGGGAGGCAGTCTTGTCTGATGTGATTTCGTTTCTTCAGCCGCGCGAAAAGGTGCTGGCTCGCCGTTCCACCATCATTGCGGATCTGGCGGATCTGCTCCCGGCCGATTGCCTTGTGCATGAGCCGCGCGAACTTGTTCCCTTCGAAACGGACGCGTTCGTCGCGTATCGTCGTCTGCCGCTGGCCGTCGTTTTGCCTCACAACACCGCCCAGGTGGCAGCTGTCCTGAAATACTGTCATCGCTATGGCGTTCCTGTCGTGCCGCGGGGGGCTGGTACCTCTTTGTGTGGCGGGGCCATTCCGCAAGAGGACGCGATCGTCATCGGCCTGTCGAAGATGTCGCGAATTCTCGAAGTCGACTTTGCCAATCGCACGGCCACCGTGCAGGCGGGGGTCACCAACCTGTCCATTTCCGATAGGGTCGGGCCAGAGGGTTATTTTTATGCTCCCGACCCGAGCTCGCAGCTCGCCTGCACCATAGGCGGCAACATCGCCATGAATTCCGGCGGTGCCCACTGTCTGAAATATGGCGTGACGACCAACAATCTCCTGGGCGTCAAGATGGTGCTGATGGACGGCACGGTCATCGATCTTGGCGGCAAGCATCTGGATAGTGCCGGTTACGATCTTTTGGGCCTCGTTTGTGGATCGGAAGGCCAGCTTGGTATCGTGACCGAGGCAACGGTGCGTCTGATTGCAAAACCGGAAGGCGCGCGTCCGGTGCTTTTCGGCTTCACGAGTTCCGAGGAGGCCGGGGCCTGTGTGGCAGATGTCATCGGGGCTGGAATTATCCCGGTGGCAATCGAATTCATGGACAAGCCAGCCATCGAAATCTGTGAGGCCTTTGCCAAGGCTGGCTATCCGCTGGATGTCGAAGCCTTGCTGATTGTTGAAGTGGAGGGGTCCGAAGCCGAGATGGAGGCCATGTTGGCCAGCATCGTCGAGATTGCCCGGCGCCACGGCGTCAAAACCGTGCGGGAAAGCCAGTCGGCCACCGAGGCGGCGCTGATCTGGAAGGGCCGCAAATCCGCCTTTGGCGCAACCGGACGCATTGCTGATTATATCTGCATGGATGGCACGGTGCCGCTTAGCCAGCTTTCCTATGTCCTGAAGCGTACGGGTGAAATCGCTGAAGGGTTCGGCCTGCGTGTCGCCAATGTCTTCCATGCGGGGGATGGCAACATGCACCCGCTAATCCTGTTCAATGCAAACGATCCCGTTGAGGCGGCCAAGGCGGAAGCTGCCGGCAACGAAATCCTGAAACTGTGTGTTGATGCAGGCGGCTGCCTGACCGGAGAGCATGGCGTTGGCATCGAGAAGCGGGATCTGATGCTGCATCAATACACGCGTGCGGAACTTGATCAGCAGATCCGCGTCCGGGAAGCCTTTGACGGTCAATGGCTGCTCAATCCCTCCAAGGTCTTCCCGCTTGACGGACGGCCACAGACTGCCGGTGCCGCATGAGCCTTCTTCTGGTCCCGACGCGTGAAGACGAGGCGGCGGATATGATCCGCGCCGCCGCCGAAGCAAAACGCAGTCTCGCAATTTCTGGCGGCAATACCCGCAGCGGCTTCGGCCAGCAGGTCGAAGCACAGGGCGTCCTGCGTTCGGCCGGACTTTCCGGCATTGTCGCTTACGATCCGGCAGAAATGGTTGTGACCGCACGCGCTGGAACGCCGGTGGCCGAGATAGAAGAGGCGCTTGCCGAAAACGGCCAGATGCTGGCCTTCGAGCCCATGGACCATCGCCCCGTCATGGGCACTACAGGTGAGCCGACAATCGGCGGCATTTTTGCGACCAATACGTCCGGTCCCCGCCGTTTCGTTGCCGGTGCGGCGCGTGACAGCCTTCTGGGCGTCCGCTACATCAATGGTCGAGGCGAGGTTCTGAGAGCCGGTGGACGTGTGATGAAGAATGTCACCGGCTTGGATCTCGTCAAGCTGCTGGCTGGTTCCTTCGGGACACTGGGCTTTCTGACCGAGGTTACCTTCCGCGTCCTTCCGCGCCCGCAGGACCAGCGCACCATTATTCTTTCGGGGCTCGACGATGGAGAGGCCACTCGCGCCATGGCGATTGCCATGAGCCTGTCGGTCGAGGTCTCAGGCGCGGCACATCTGCCGGAAAGCGTCAGGAGCCGATTCCTGAACGGTAGCCTGCCGGATGGACCCGCAACGGTTCTAAGGCTCGAAGGCCTTGCAGCATCGGTGGACGTGCGTGCGGAAAAACTGGTCGCAACGCTGAAATCTCTCGCGCCCATCAGCCAGTTGGATGCCGAAGAAAGCCGCGTTCTCTGGCAGGAAATCCGCGATGTCAAACCCTATGCCGATGGCACGATGAAGCCCTTGTGGAAGGTCTCCGTCGCGCCCACCAGCGGTTTCCAGCTGGTCGCGGCCCTTCGCTTGCGGGCGGGGATCGATTGCTTCTACGATTGGCAAGGTGGCCTTTTGTGGATGCGCATGGAATCCGAGCCGGAAGGAGAACTCGTGCGTCACGTCATGCATCAGATCGGAGGCGGTCACGCGACGCTTGTTCGGGCAAGCGTTGACATGAGGGCAACAGAAAACGCGTTTGAGCCCTTGCCCGCAGCGGTTCTTGCGCTTCAGGCGAGGATCAAGAGCCAGATGGATCCAGCCGGCATTTTCAACCCGGGCAAGATGGCAAGAGGCTAAGCGATGCAAACCAATTTCACCGCCGAGCAGCTTGCCGATCCTCATGTGGCAGAATCCGAGGCCATTCTGCGCCGCTGCGTGCATTGCGGCTTCTGCACGGCGACCTGTCCCACCTATGTGACGCTGGGTAACGAACTGGATAGTCCGCGCGGACGCATCTACCTCATCAAGGATATGCTGGAAAACGGTCGCGCCGCCGATGCGGACGTCGTCAAGCATCTGGATCGCTGCCTGTCCTGTCTTGCCTGCACCACCACCTGCCCCTCGGGCGTGGACTACATGCACCTGATCGACAATGCTCGTGTGCATGTGGAAAACACCTACCGCCGCCCGCTGGTGGACCGGTTGATCCGCAATGTTCTGGCCTTCGTGCTGCCATACCCTTCTCGCTTTCGCGCGGCGCTGAAACTTGCCCGGATAGGCAAACCCTTCGGTCCATTGCTTGGCCGCTTCTCGCCGCTGAAGCCGCTGGCTGCCATGCTGACCCTTGCACCTGCCACTCTGCCGCAACCAATTCCTCAGCAATCCGGGCCGTCTGCCGTGGCGAAACGGGGTCGCGTTGCCATACTGGCCGGATGCGCCCAGCCGGTTCTTGATCCGCGCATCAATGAGGCAACCGAGCGGCTTCTCACCCGGCTTGGTGTGGAGATTGCCCGCCCGAAAGGGGAGGGGTGTTGTGGCGCGCTGGTCCACCACATGGGTCGCGAAGAGCAGGCGCTGGATTTTGCCCGCCGCAATGTGGACGTGTGGATCGAAGAGGTCGAAAAGCGTGGCCTCGATGCCATCATCATCACTGCATCCGGCTGCGGCACGACCATCAAGGATTACGGCCATATGCTTCGGCTTGATCCTGCCTATGCGGAAAAGGCCAGACGAGTTTCAGCGCTGGCTAAAGACATTACGGAATATCTGTCCACGCTCGATCTGCCAAAACAGGAGAGCCGCGGCTTGACCGTGGCTTATCACTCCGCCTGTTCGATGCAGCACGGTCAGAAGATCACGTTGCAGCCGAAGTCGCTCCTGCGCAATGCGGGTTTCGCGGTGCGCGATCCGGCGGAAGGGCATCTGTGTTGTGGTTCTGCCGGAACCTACAACATCCTGCAGCCGGAGATCTCCGCCCAGTTGAAGGCGCGCAAGGTGAAGAACATCGAGGCGACGAAGGCCGACATCATTGCCACCGGCAATATTGGCTGCATGACCCAGATCGCCAGCGGCACGGCCATGCCGATCGTCCATACGGTGGAGCTTCTGGATTGGGCCTATGGCGGTCCTAAGCCTGATAAATTGAGCTAAAGCGTGTCGCGCAAAAGTGTGCCGCGGTTTTGCGGTAACGACACGCGATAAAACAGAGACTTAAAGCGTCAGGAGCGAATCTGAAAGATCGCGACACGCTTTAGCCAGGAATGCTGGCGGTCGCTAAAAAACGCCGCCAGCATCCAGAATTCAACCGCCAAAGATCGTGCGCAGGATATCGATGCCACGATCCTCAAAGGCGACAGCACCCTGCTTGTTGCCCGGGCCGATGACGATCACCTTCGCGCCAATCTGGGCACGGGAATAGAGATGCTCGACATCCTTGTTCATCATGCGAATGCAGCCGGATGACATGTTGAGCCCGATGGTCCAGGGCTGATTGGTTCCGTGGATGCGGAAAATCGTGTCGCGGCCACCCTTGTAGAGATACATGGCGCGGGCACCGAGCGGATTGTCTTCACCGCCCTTCTGTACAACAGGAAGATGGTGACCCTTGCGGGCCTCACGGGCAATCATTTCCTTAGGCGGGCGCCATTCCGGCCATTCCTCTTTCCGGCCGATCTTGACGATGCCGGACCAGCCGAAACCTTCGCGACCAACGCCGACGCCATAGCGGATGGCGCGGTTATTGCCTTCGACGAGGTAGAGGAACTTGTTGTTGGTATCGATGATGATCGTACCCGGCGCTTCCGTCGTCGCCAACCGGACGACGCGCCTCTGGAACTTCTCATCCGGTTCGCGACGCTGCGCGACGAAGGTCACGTCGCTGGACCGTGTCGCAACCGGTTGCGGACCGCGCGTGAAGGCCGATGCCGTGTCGACCGATCCGATCATCGCGCTGGCCGCGAGTGCAAGCGCCAGGCGCCTCTTGAAAACTGCCATTCCCCATCCCCCGATTTGAGTTTTCTCAATTGGGCAAATTTTATTGATTTGCGGGGGAATGCAAGTGTTCCGACATGGCAGGGTGGGAAAACCCTGCCATGCCGCGACTTTTACATCACGATAACCTTGGTGCCGACATTCACGCGGCCATAGAGGTCCGTCACATCTTCGTTGCGCATGCGGATGCAGCCGGACGAAACGGCGCTGCCGATGGTCCACGGCGCATTGGTACCGTGAATGCGGTAGAGGGTGGAGCCGAGATACATGGCACGTGCACCGAGCGGATTTTCCGGTCCGCCTTCCATCTTCACTGGAAGATAATGGCCCTTTGCGGCTTCGCGCGCGATCATTTCCTTGGGTGGATGCCAGTCCGGCCATTCCGCCTTGCGGGTTACCGTGTGCGTTCCGGCCCATTCGAAGCCAGGCTTGCCGACGCCGACACCATAGCGCTTGGCCTGTCCGCCTTCCATCACGAGATACAGGAAGCGGTTGTTCGTATCGATCACGATCGTGCCGGGCTTGTGCTCGGTCTGGTAGGCCACCATCTGCGGCAGGAATTGCGGTTCGATCTGGCCCTTGATGACGGGAATGCGCTGCATCGCCGCCTGCTGGACCGGTGCCTGCTGGGCGGGCATGCGGTTTGGCCGGATCTGCGTCGTCTGCGTGCGCGGTACGACATAAGCCGGCTGGCGCGAGGGATAGGCATAGCGAGGCTGCGCCGCATCGCGCGTGGCCGGATCGCGGTAATCGCGAACGCCGCGCTGCATGGGCTGAACGCGGTAGCCGCCGGGAGCGCGAACCTGCCCGCCGAGTTGCATGACCCAGGGAGCGGTCAGATCGGGGCTCACCACGACCGGCGGACGTTCACGGTAACGATCCTGCGCCGTGGCTTCGGTGGCCGTCAGTCCCATCGTTGCGCACAACATCAGGACCAGTGATTTCGCTCTGCTGGGCATGGTATCCCTCTTCCTACATTCACTATGGCAGTGGCTTTGCTGCGACCGTGACCCAAAGATTAAAGCGAATGGTAAATTTCGGGTGGTGCGAATGCCGTGAATGCCGGAAAGCTTTCGGCAAGGTTAATCGCCAGTTTTGAAAGATGGTTGATAGCTGTTAAACCGAGGCGGCTTGTAGATCGGGGAGGATTCGCGGTGGAAAAATCTGGCATTATCGAGGGCCCGGATGGCCGCTGCCGCTGCTTCTGGCATCAAAACCTGCCGGATTACATCCGCTATCATGATGAGGAATGGGGCCGGCCCGTGACGGACGACAGGCGACTGTTCGAGAAGATCTGCCTCGAAGGGTTCCAGTCGGGCCTCTCCTGGTTGACCATTCTGCGCAAGCGCGAGAACTTTCGGGCAGCCTTCGCCGGTTTCGATTTCGAAAAGGTTGCGCTTTTCGATGACACGGACATCGAGCGCCTCGTTGCTGATGCGGGCATCATCCGTCATCGCGGCAAGATCGTCTCGACCATCAACAATGCTCGCAGAGCCATCGAATTGCGCGATGAGTTCGGTTCGCTGGCTCGCTTCTTCTGGTCCTATGAGCCAAAACCGGAGGAGCGTCCCTCCGTCGTTGATCTCGAACATCTGCGCGCCAATCCAACGACGGCGGTCTCGGTTCGTCTGTCGAAGGATCTGAAGAAGCGTGGATGGACGTTCGTAGGTCCGACGACGGTCTACGCCTTCATGCAGGCCATGGGACTGGTGAACGATCACATCGAAGGCTGCTGCATTCGCGAGGAAACCGAGGCCCTACGCACGGATTTCATTCGACCCTGAGCCAATGTCCGCAATCAGTGCGGGCAGATGACTGAGGTCGGCAATCTCGCGAAACCGCGGCGCCTCTGTCGGTTTCTCCACATGCTCCAGCACCCAGGTCAGTTCATGCGGCACGAACACGCCCCAAGCACCCGCGGCAATAGCTGGCACAATGTCGGATTTCAGCGAATTGCCCACCATCATGGCGCGCTCCGGCCCCTCACCATGCTTGCCGAAAATCCGTCTGTAGGTCGTCGCCGTCTTGTCGGACACGATTTCCACCGCGTCGAAAAAATCGCCAAGCCCGGATTGGGCCAGTTTCCGCTCCTGATCGAACAGATCTCCCTTGGTGATCAGGACCAGGAAATACTGCCCGCGTAAACTTTCCAGAGCCTCTCGCGCATGCGGCAGGCATTCCACCGGATGCTTCAGCAGTTCGCGCCCGATCATCAAGATTTCGCTGATAGTTTCGGTTGGAACTCTGCCTTCCGTCACCTCGATGGCGGTCTCGATCATCGAAAGCGTGAAGCCCTTTATGCCGAACCCATAATGGGCGAGGTTGCGCTTCTCCGCCTCCAGCAGCCGCTCGGACACGTGTTCGCCTTCCGCATACCCCGCCAGCAGATCACGGAAACTCTGTTCCGTAAAACGGTAATATTGCTCGTTCTGCCAGAGCGTATCGTCGGCATCGAAGCCGATCATCGAGACTGGGCGTATCGTCAAGGCGGCCTCCTCTTCCAACCTGAGTGTAGCGTCAGACTGCCGAGAGACAATGGCGCAGGCACGCCATTGTCGGAATCGGACAGCAAGAGTGCGTCAGCCGCCGTTCTTGGCCAGCCAGTCCTGCATCATCTTGATCTCGGCCTCCTGGGCTGTGATCACCTCCTCGGCCAGTTTGCGAATGGCGGGATCCTTGCCGTACTGAAGCTGGATCTTCGCCATGTCGATGGCGCCTTGATGGTGCGGGATCATGGAGCGCACGAAATCGACATCCGTCTTGCCGGTGTAGGGCACCATCATGTCCTTGTGCATCTTGGTGTTCGCCGCTTCGAAGGCTTTGGTCGAGGCGGATTTATCCATGGCCATGCCCTGGTGGCCCTGATGACCTTTCATCTTCATGTCCTGCGAAAGGGCAGGGGTGACAGTGATGCCGAGCGCCACGATGGCAGCAGAAAGCATTGAGAGCTTCATGGTTTTTCTCCTGAATGGATCTTGAGTTTTGGGACGGCACAGAACTCAAGTGCGGGGAGGAGGAACCAGCGGGCGCGGGGTTTCGTCACTCATGGGAGACATCAGTGCAGGTGCGGGCCTATCCGGCGCCGCGATCGGGCCTGAGGCGGAGATGAGCGGCGGAGGCAGCGCGGTACAGGCGATGCAGAACGCCATGGTGCAATTGGCGGGCAGAAGCGGACAATGCCAGCTGTTATCCCGCGGCGAAGGCGGCGCATCTTGAAGAGCTTGGTGATGCGCGTGGGAACCGCTCGCCTTCGTCTCCATCATCTGCTCATGGCTCATGCCATGGCGCGGGGCGTAATCCGGTGCCGTGACCGGTGGCGGTGCCATAGCCATGGCCGGCATGAACCCCTGAAGGATCAGCGCAAGCAGCATGAGGAGTTTGGCGAAACGGTGCATACCCGCGAACTTAATGGCACGAATGCTTTTGACAAGTGAATTCGCGGTCATGTTTGTGATCGGTCAAAACTCTCTTCAAACGGCAATCACCCGGTGCATCGCCTCGTAGTCCCCACTGTCTTCCCCGAAGGGCACCACCGGCCAGTTCCAGTGACGGGCGCTGGGAGGAGCTTCGATTCCCGCCAGAAGATCGCCGGTCTCCAGCACCTTTCCCTGCCGGTCGGTCACCTGATAGGCGACATCCGTCACCAGACAGGCCTTGCAGGGCAGTCCGGATAGGGCCGTCAAGTGGGCATGGATCAACTGCGGTACGATGAGGTCTGCCTGACCCGGCCTCTTCTCCAGCTTGCGTCGGGCGCCGACCCCGATCTGGGAAAGCAGATTGGTGGATGCCACGAAATCCAGATAGGGCACCTGCCGCAGGAATGCCAACGGCTCCACTCGTCCGCCCTTGAGGGCGTCTTCAAGCCCAGACACATCCCGTGTGATCAGCCGGACCTTGCCTTTGCCGCGAAGCGCGACCCATGCGCGAACACTCGCAAGATGTACGAGATCCACCAGCACCACCGTATCGAAGGCTTGGACAAGCCCATCCATCGGCACATCACGCAAGAGGCCGGACCCGAGCACGATGGCGGTGCGCTTCTGCTTCAGATCGGAAACGGCGTGCAGAATATGCGATTTGGTATTTGCTTCATGCGTTGCCCAATCCCGCTTGCAGCGCTTCGCCCGCGCCCACAGCCGCACTGACGACGAAACATGGCGGCGAAAGTCGGCAGGTGTGACGGCAAGGCTTGCCGCATATTGCAGGGCTTCGGGGATCATCGGTAAATTTCGCGCCTATGTCCAATTTCGAGGACCAGAACCACAAGTCTCTGCTCTTGAATGTCACAGATAATGCGGAAGTCGCCAACGCGGAAGCGCCAGTATTGCCCCAGTTCCGACCCTTGAAGTCGATCCGCTATCTGTCTTGGATCATCCAGTTTGGCAACACGCTCTTCGAGAAAGACGCGGATGCGCTGCCGCGTCGCGTGATCCAGTTTCTTCAAGGATTTCTGTATGTCCTGCCGGTACTCAATCGTCCAGGCCACGCCAGAATTCCCCTGAACTGACCACGCGATCATCCCCGCCTTTGATGCGTTTGGCGGCAGCTTCAGCCGCTGCAATATCCTGCAGGTCTTCCAGATGGCGCGCCAGGGCCATCGTGGCATAGTCGTCCGCGTCCAGTCCGTGCAGATCACCATATTGCGTGATCAGGCGATACATTTCTTCCGGTATCCCGATTGTGACGCGCTTGTTCATGGTTTCATCCTCGATGGACGAGAAGAATAACAGGCCCGCCCGGCATCTGTCACCTGCCTAAAGGTGCTTCAAGGCTTGCCGCTTCAGCCTTCATCCTCTAAGAAACCGCTCAAAATTCCGGCCATTTTCAAGGGTGCCGGTGGCAAGGAAGATCACCATGAGCGACAAGCAGAAGAAGCCCCAGAAACTGAAAGCCCGCCTGCCGCGCGGCTTCGTCGATCGCACTGCCACTGACATCCATGCCACCAACGAGATGGTCGCCAAGATCCGCGAAGTCTACGAGCGCTACGGTTTCGACCCGATCGAGACGCCGCTGTTCGAATATACCGATGCGCTGGGCAAGTTCCTGCCCGATAGCGATCGCCCGAACGAAGGCGTGTTCTCGCTGCAGGACGATGACGAGCAGTGGATGTCTGCGCGTTATGATTTGACGGCACCGCTCGCCCGCCACGTGGCGGAAAACTTCAACGAGATCCAGCTGCCCTATCGCACCTATCGCGCAGGCTATGTGTTCCGCAACGAGAAGCCGGGTCCGGGCCGCTTCCGCCAGTTCATGCAGTTCGATGCCGATACGGTGGGCGCTCCGGGCGTCAACGCCGATGCCGAAATGTGCATGATGATGGCCGATACGCTGGAAGCACTCGGCATCAAGCGCGGCGATTATGTGATCCGGGTCAACAACCGCAAGGTTCTGGATGGCGTAATGGAAGCCATCGGCCTTGGCGGCGACGAGAATTCCGGGCGGCGCCTCAACGTTCTGCGGGCTATCGACAAGCTCGACAAGTTCGGCCCGGAAGGCGTGAAGCTCCTGCTCGGCGCTGGCCGCAAGGATGAGAGCGGCGATTTCACCAAGGGTGCAGGACTGGATGAGGAGCAGATCGCGAAGGTCCTCTTCTTCGTCGGTATCAAGAACTATGCGGAAAGTGCTGCCGAGTTGGCGGAACTTGTTGCCGGCACGTCCAAGGGTGCCGAGGGCGTCGAGGAACTCAATATCATCGGTGCGCTGGTCACAAGCGCTGGCTATGATGCGACCCGCATCAAGATCGATCCTTCCGTTGTGCGCGGCCTCGAATATTACACCGGTCCCGTCTACGAAGCGGAACTGACCTTCGATGTCACCAATGAAAAGGGCGAAAAGGTCGTCTTCGGCTCTGTCGGCGGTGGCGGACGTTATGATGGTCTGGTCTCCCGCTTCATGGGGCAGCCGGTTCCGGCCACGGGCTTTTCCATCGGTGTTTCGCGCCTGATGACGGCGTTGAAGAACCTTGGCAAGCTGGGTCAGGATGAGGTTCTGGCCCCGGTTCTGGTCACCGTCATGGATGGCGATGTGGAGGCCATGGGGCGTTATCAGAGGTTCACGCAGGCTCTTCGTAACGAAGGCATTCGCGCCGAAATGTATCAGGGCAACTGGAAGAAGTTCGGCAATCAGCTGAAATATGCCGACCGTCGTGGTTCTCCAATCGCCATCATTCAGGGTGGGGATGAGCGCGAACAGGGCGTGGTGCAGATCAAGGATCTGATCGAAGGCAAGCGGCTGTCTGGCGAGATTGCCGATAACACCGAATGGCGCGAGGCTCGCGTGGCACAGGTCATGGTGCCGGAAGCGGAGCTCGTCGCGAAGGTCAAGGAGATCCTTGAGCAGCAGGCCGAGGATCGTCGCCGGGCGAAGGCAGGCTGACATGCCACTGACCGACATGCCGGATTTTGCCGGGATCATTCTGGATGATTTTGCCACGCGCAACGCCATGCGGGTGGATACACCAGTAATTTTGGCCGCCGAACCCTTTCTCGATATGGCGGGCGAGGATCTGCGGCGGCGGATCTTCCTGACGGAGAATGAGCGGGGGACGAGCCTCTGCTTGCGTCCGGAATTCACCATACCCGTCTGCCTGCGCCACATCGAAACGGCGACAGGCACGCCGAAGCGCTACTCCTATCTGGGGCAGGTGTTTCGCCAGCGGCGTGAGGGTGCCAACGAATTCTATCAGGCTGGTATCGAGGATCTGGGCGAAAAGGATGCTGCGAGCGCCGATGCCCGCATCGTTGCCGATGCGCTGGGCTGCCTGCAAAAGGTTCTGCCGGACAAGGCTTTTGCCGTGACAATCGGGGATCAGGCCGTCTTCGAAGCGGTGGTGGCGGCCCTTGGCCTTCCCGCCGGCTGGCAGCGTCGCTTGGTTCGCGCCTTCGGCCAGACGGATCTGCTGGAAGCCATGATTGCGCGCCTGGCCAAGGCGCAACCCGTGGCGGGTCTGTCACCGGAGGTCGAGCTTCTGCTGGAGGCCGGGGACGAGGCAGGGCTGGTGGCGCATCTGACCAATGAGATGGACCGGACCGGATACCTGACGAATGCCAGCCGTTCGCCGGAAGAAATCGTACGCCGTCTCAAGGAGAAGCGGCACCTGGCGGGCGTTTCGCTGGACGCGACCAAGCTCGATGCCTTGAAGGAGTTCCTCTCCATCAATGTGTCGCTCCGCTATGCCCCGGGAGTGCTGGCGGATTTCGCGAAGTCCGCCAATCTACCGCTGGAAAAAGCGATTGAAGGTTTCGATGCCCGCGTGGCAGCGCTTGGCAAAGCTGGCGCTTCACTGGCCGATATCACCTGGCGTGCAGCCTTCGGTCGTCCGCTGGACTACTACACGGGCCTCGTGTTCGAGATCACCGTACGGGGTGGCCATGACGTGCTGGTAGGCGGCGGTCGCTATGACCGCATGCTGACCCTGCTCGGCGCAAAAGACCATATCCCGGCTGTCGGTTTTTCCATGTGGCTGGACCGGATTGAAAGATCTTTGGAGGGCGCGTCGACCCGAAAAGTGGAAGCCGGTTTTCGGGCGGAATCGACGCGCAAAAGAGGAGAACTTCGATGACCATTACCATCGGGCTTCCCTCCAAGGGCCGCATGAAGGACGATGCCTCTGCCATCTTCGAGCGGGCGGGCATGAAGATCGTCGCCGTCGGCAATGATCGCTCCTATCGCGGTCGCGTCGAAGGCTTTGACGATGTGGAAATCGCTTTTCTCTCGGCCTCGGAGATCTCGCGCGAGATCGGCAACGGCACGGTGGATTTCGGCGTGACCGGTGAGGATCTCATCCGCGAAGGTCTGGCAGAAGCCGACAAGCGGGTGGAGATCGCAGCACGTCTGGGCTTCGGCCATGCGGATGTCATCGTCGCTGTACCGGACATCTGGCTCGATGTCGAAACCATGGCCGATCTTGGTGATGTGGCGGCGGAATTTCGCGCCCGTCATGGCCGCCGCCTGGCGATTGCAACGAAGTACTGGCGGCTGACACAGCAGCACTTCTCGTCGCAACACGGCATTCAACTGTATCGGATCGTGGAAAGCCTGGGCGCGACAGAAGGCGCACCGGCAGCCGGACAGGCCGATATCATCGTGGACATCACATCGACCGGTTCGACGCTGAAGGCCAATCATCTGAAGGTTCTTTCGGACGGCGTTATTCTTCGTTCCGAAGCCTGCCTGGTGCGCGCAAGGAAGCCGGAGCATGAGGGCAACCCGACCGTTGCACGCATCATCGAGGCCGTGCGCGGCGTTCTCTGAAACCATTCTTGAATGTATAAAAAACCCGCCGGATCCTGGTCGATCCGGCGGGTTTTTATGTGCCTTGGAGGTCAGGCGGAAGATCAGGCCAGCGCTGGCTTTACGCCGCGACGAGCGTCGAGCGAGTAGGCGCCTGCACCGACAGTAGCAAGCAGCAGATAAGCGCCAGCGAGCGTGAAGTTTTTCATCATCATGATGCTGTTCAGCGTGTTCAGCCAACCCAGAGCGGCTTCAGGCCAGCCCGGAACGGCAATCGTGCCGGAGTGGAAGACAGCGCCCGTGAAAACGCAGAAGGCGGCAAGCGCAAAGCCCGTGAGCTTGGTCTGGAAGCCCACCAGAACGAAGAGGCCAGCAACCAGTTCGAAAGCGCCAGCCAGATAGGCGAGCAGGGTTGCAGCAGGAAGGCCGGCACCTGTGATCATTCCAGCGGTACCAGACGGATCGGCCAGCTTGCCGAAGCCGGACAGGATGAAGATGAAGGAGAGAAGGATGCGCGCAACAAGGATCAGCGCGTTGTTGGTCGAGGACATGGATAAGCTCCAGGTAAAAGCCTTGGGAGGCGTTAATTGTATGGAGAGACTATGCGCCAGATTGTCGCGGCGAGAAAGATGAACGATTGAAGACGGATCGTTCAGTAATGGTGAACGAAACGGTGGTTAGGTTTGCTATTGAAATTATCCTCATCTGGTCTCTATCTTGCGCCGCAAACAAGGGGAGGGATGCGATGGGGCAATGTGTCGGTTTCCGAACGGGGCTTCTGCTGGATGAGGCGCGATCGAACTGGGCGGGCGAGGGGCCGCGCCCATTGCGCTGGGCTGCCTGGTATCCGGCAGAGCGTGATAGCGCCACCATGGAAATCACCATTCCTCCGGGGCGGGCTCTCTATTCCCTTGGGCTGCTGGCGCCGAAGGCACCTCTGTCTGCGGGTACCGACCGCTACCCGGTGGTGCTGATCTCGCATGGCACCGGCGGCTCGGCTTCAGGTCTTGGCTGGCTGGCGTCATCGCTCGCCGAACAGGGCTATGTGGTTCTTGGTGTGGATCACCATGGCAATACGGGCGTCGAAGCCTATCGGCCGGAAGGCTTTCTCTGCTGGTGGGAAAGGGCGCGGGATCTCACCGTTCTGCTGGACCGGTTGAGCGAAGACGGGGCGTTTGCCGGACGGCTGGATCTCACTGACGTGTCGGCCGCAGGCTTCTCACTGGGCGGCTATACGGCGCTGGCGATGGCAGGCGCGATCACCGAGACGGACCGGATGCTGGCCTTCGTGAAGGAACATCCGTTCAGCGATGGGCCTCAGGAAATGCGAAATCTCGCGGCTCAGATCGAACCGCTGCTGTCCTCCAGTGCCGTGTTTCGTGCCTCCTGGGAAAGCCAGTCACACAGCTATCGGAACGAACGCATACGGGCTGTCGTCGCCATTGCGCCGGCGCCACCGGTGCGCAGCTTCACGGAAGAGAGCCTGCGGGATGTCCGCCTGCCCATCACGCTCCTCTGCGGCGAAGCGGATACGGAAGCGCCTTACGACCTCTGCTCCGTCTGGCTGGACGAGCATCTGCCCAACAGCAGCCTGACGAGCCTCGGGACGGATGTAGGCCATTACACGCTGCTGCCTGTGGGTACAGAGACCGCCATGCGCGCCAACAGCCAATACTGGGCCGATGCACCGGGCGTCGTGAGGGCTGCGGTCCACGCAAAGGCCGCGGAACTGACGCTGGCGGCTCTGCGGGCATCTGCCGCATCATAATCAAATAACAAACGCAAAAAGGGCGGCCTTGTGAGCCGCCCTTTCTGTATTCCAGATGCTGTAAGGCGTGGACTTAGAAGTCCATGCCACCCATGCCGCCCATGCCGCCAGCTGGCATTGCAGGTGCGTCCTTCTTCGGCAGTTCTGCGATCATGGCTTCCGTCGTGATCAGCAGGGAAGCAACCGAAGCTGCGTTCTGCAGAGCAGTGCGAACAACCTTGACCGGGTCAACGATACCCATGGCAATCATGTCGCCGTACTCGGAAGTCTGAGCGTTGTAGCCGAAGTTGTCGTCGTTCTTGTCGAGGATCTTGCCAACAACGATCGAAGCTTCGTCACCAGCGTTTTCTGCGATCTGGCGAACCAGAGCCTGCAGTGCGCGGCGAACGATGTTGATACCAGCTTCCTGGTCGTCGTTTGCGCCCTTGACGGAGATCTTCGTGGAAGAACGCAGCAGAGCAGTACCACCGCCCGGTACGATACCTTCCTGAACAGCAGCGCGCGTTGCGTTCAGAGCGTCGTCGATGCGATCCTTGCGCTCCTTCACTTCAACTTCCGTTGCACCGCCAACGCGGATCACGGCAACGCCACCGGCCAGCTTTGCAAGACGCTCCTGCAGCTTTTCGCGGTCGTAGTCGGATGTGGTTTCTTCGATCTGAGCCTTGATCTGGGCAACGCGGCCTTCGATGTCAGCCTTCTGGCCGTTACCATCGACGATCGTGGTGTTTTCCTTGGAGATCGAAACCTTCTTGGCACGGCCGAGCATGTCGAGCGTGACGTTCTCGAGCTTGATGCCGAGATCTTCGGAGATCACGGTACCGCCGGTCAGGATCGCGATGTCTTCCAGCATGGCCTTGCGGCGATCGCCGAAGCCAGGAGCCTTGACGGCAGCGATCTTCAGGCCGCCACGCAGCTTGTTGACGACGAGCGTTGCAAGAGCTTCGCCTTCGACGTCTTCAGCGATGATGAGGAGCGGCTTGCCCGTCTGAACAACGGCTTCGAGAACCGGCAGCATGGCCTGCAGGTTGGAGAGCTTCTTCTCGTGGAGGAGAATGAAAGCGTCGTCCAGATCTGCAACCATCTTTTCCGGGTTGGTCACGAAGTAAGGCGACAGGTAGCCGCGGTCGAACTGCATGCCTTCGACGACTTCGAGTTCGGTTTCAGCGGTCTTGGCTTCTTCGACGGTGATAACGCCTTCGTTGCCAACCTTCTGCATGGCTTCAGCAATGTCACGGCCAACCTGGGTGTCGCCGTTTGCAGAGATCGTACCAACCTGAGCAACTTCCTCAGAGGTGTTGATCTTCTTTGCCTTGGCCTGCAGGTCCTTGACGACTTCTGCAACAGCGAGGTCGATACCGCGCTTCAGGTCCATCGGGTTCATGCCGGCAGCAACAGCCTTCTGGCCTTCGCGAACGATAGCCTGGGCAAGAACGGTTGCAGTGGTGGTGCCGTCGCCTGCGATGTCGTTGGTCTTCGAAGCAACTTCGCGGACCATCTGGGCGCCCATGTTCTCGAACTTGTCTTCCAGTTCGATTTCCTTGGCAACCGATACACCGTCCTTGGTGATGCGCGGAGCGCCGAAGGACTTGTCGATAACAACGTTACGACCCTTCGGGCCGAGCGTTACCTTGACGGCATCAGCGAGAATGTCGACGCCACGCAGCATCTTTTCGCGCGCGGTACGGCCGAATTTTACTTCTTTAGCAGCCATTTTTAAAACTCCTCTGAGCGTTACAGCTCACTGTCGTTCAATCTTGTGATGGATAACGTTTCGACTGAGATCAGCCGATGATGCCCATGATGTCGGCTTCCTTCATGATCAGAAGGTCTTCGCCGTCGAGCTTTACTTCCGTGCCGGACCACTTGCCGAACAGAACGCGGTCACCAACCTTCACGTCGAGTGCGACGATCTTGCCAGACTCGTCACGAGCGCCGGAACCGACGGCGACGATTTCGCCTTCCTGCGGCTTTTCCTTCGCGGTGTCCGGAATGATGATGCCACCCTTCGTCTTTGCTTCAGATTCGACGCGACGAACGACAACGCGGTCGTGCAGCGGGCGGAAATTGGTGCTTGCCATTGTCTAATCCCTCGATCAAATGACATTGACGGGCTTGAGGCCCGTATCATTGTTGTTAGCACTCACTCTCTACGAGTGCTAGCGGCAAACAGATATGATTGAGCTCCGGCTGAGTCAAGAACAGGGCTCGTAAAAAAGTGGCCGATCCTGAACGTCTACCCGCTTCCGCCAAACCCATCACGGAAAATCCGACGCAAACCCCTGAATTCTCGGAGGTTCTGCGGGTCTTCGCCCGTATCGGACTGTTGAGTTTTGGTGGCCCCGCGGGCCAGATCGCGATGTTGCACAAGGCTGTGGTGGAAGAAAGGCAGTGGCTTTCAGAGGAAAGATTTCTGCATGCCTTGAGCTATTGCATGCTGCTTCCCGGACCGGAAGCGCAGCAGCTTGCCACCTATATCGGCTGGCTCGTGAAGGGCGTGCGTGGCGGGATCGTGGCCGGACTTCTGTTCGTGCTTCCCGGCCTTGGCGTCATGATCGGCCTTTCCACAGCCTATGCGCTGTATCAACAGACCGACTGGCTGACGGGCCTCTTTTTTGGCCTCAAGGCTGCCGTGCTTGCCATCGTGGTCCAGGCGCTGGTTCGCCTTTCCGTGCGAACGTTGAAATCAGGCTTTCATATCGCGCTTGCGGTCGGTGCCTTCCTCGCTCTCTTCGTTCTGGACCTGCCGTTTCCGCTTGTGGTTCTTGGCGCGGGCCTTCTCGGTTACTGGCGAAGCCGATTCACCGCTCCCGTCACTCCGTCGATCGATGCAGGGGTAGGGCAGCTTGCTCTGGCCTCACAGCTTTTCTCGCTGCTGTTCTGGATCGTCATCTGGCAATTGCCGCTGCTGATCCTCTGGCTCGTCGATGGTTTCGAACCCTTGGCGACCCTGTTTGCCTTTTTCTCGCGGATGGCTCTGGTCACATTCGGGGGCGCTTATGCCGTCCTTGCCTATGTGGCGCAGGTTGTCGTTCAGGATTACGGATGGCTGAGGCCGGGTGAGATGGTCGATGGTCTGGCGCTGGCGGAAACAACGCCGGGACCGTTGGTGCTCGTCCTGTCCCATATCGGCTATCTCGTCGGCTTCAGAACGGTGAACGGCATCGATCCGGTGATTGGCGGCATTCTCGGCGCGCTTCTGGCCGCCTGGGCAACGTTCGTCCCGAGCTTCATCTGGATTTTTGCAGGCGCCCCCTACATCGAGCGTCTGCGCGGCAATGCCCGCATGTCCGCGGCGCTGTCGGCCATCACGGCAGCGGTTGTCGGCGTCATCTGCAATCTGGCCCTCTGGTTCGGTTTGCATGTGCTTTTCAGGGAAATGCATCGCATCCCTCTGCTGCCGCCAATTCCGGGAAAGAACACCTCTGGCCTTCTTGTGCCGGTTCTATCGTCCCTTGATCTGGCAGCCCTTGCGCTGTTTCTGGTCTCCGCATTTCTTTTGATCCGCATGCAGGCTGGAATGGTGAAAGTGCTGGCCTTCTGCGCGCTGGTGGGCGTCATCTGGCAGGTATTCACAGGCTGAACCAATCCGGCGCACGCGCATCATGAACACAGTGGCATCATTCGGCTTGACTGAAACTCCTTGCCAAGCCGGTCCGGCTTTGCCATGTCAGCACCAGTAGTTTCATGAAAAGACCGGATGACCATGGCAGACCGCATCAAGACCCTCGGTGAAATCACAACCGGCTACGAGCTGATCCTCTCCGATGTCTGGGGCGTTCTGCATAATGGAGTGGATGCTTTTCCGGCTGCCTGCACTGCGCTGGAAGAAGCGCGCAAGGCCGGTCTCACCGTTGTTCTGATTACCAATTCGCCGCGTCCGGCACCGGGTGTCATCGACCAGCTGCGCGTGCTGGGGGTTCCCGATAGCGCCTATGACCGGATCGTCACCTCCGGCGATGTAACGCGAAAGCTGATCGCCGAAGGCCCGAAAAACGTGTTTCTGCTCGGCCCGGAGCGCGACATGCCGCTGTTCGAGGGGCTCGATGTGAACGTGACCGGCGAGGCGGATGCGGAGGCAATCGTCTGCACCGGCTTCTTTGACGACGAGAAGGAAGTGCCGGAAGACTACCACGACATGCTGGTGCGCTTCGTCGGGAAGGGCGCGCCTCTCATCTGCGCCAATCCGGATCTGGTCGTCGAGCGTGGCCACCGCATCATTCCGTGTGCCGGTGCCGTTGCCGCCTATTTCGAACAGCTGGGCGGTTCCACCCGCATCGCCGGCAAGCCGCATTCGCCGATCTACGAGGCCGCGCTTGCGGCAGCGCGCGAGGTGAGGGGCGAAATCGACCTCGCCAAGGTCATTGCCGTGGGCGACGGCATGCCGACCGACGTCAAGGGCGCCTTGAGCTATGGTCTCGACCTGCTCTACGTCTCTGGCGGTATTCACGCCGCCGAATATACGGTCAATGGCCAGACGGACGAGGCGATCCTCAATGCTTACCTGAAGCGGGAAGGGGCGACGCCGAAATGGTGGATGCCGCGGCTGGCGTAATGGGTGCCTGAACGATGACCGTGTTTCACCGAAATGAGAAGAAAGAGCCGCTGCCCGATACGCTGAAGGGTGGTGTCGTGGCGATCGGAAACTTCGATGGCGTGCACCGCGGCCACCGCAGCGTGCTCGAACGCGCGCTGGAGATCGCTGAACAGCGCGGTGTGCCCGCATTGGTGCTGACCTTCGAGCCACATCCACGCACGCTGTTCAAGCCGGACCAGCCGGTTTTTCGGCTCACTCCAGCGCCACTGAAGGCGCGACTTCTGGAGGCCATGGGCTTCCGCTCGGTCATCGAATATCCGTTCGATGCGGAATTTTCCAAGCGTTCTGCCGAGGAATTCGTGCAGTCTGTTCTGAACGATTGGCTGCAGGCCAGTTCCGTGGTCACCGGTTTCGATTTCCACTTCGGCCGTGGTCGCGAAGGTGGCCCTGCATTTCTGATGGATGCGGGCCGACGCTACGGTTTCGATGTGTCGCTTGTTGATGCTTTCCGCGACGAAAATGCCGAGGTGGTTTCATCCAGCCGCATTCGGGACCTGCTAATTGCGGGCGATGTTGCCGAGGCTGCCGGACTTCTCGGCTATCGCTACACGGTGGAAGCCGAAGTGGTGCATGGCGAAAAACTGGGCCGCACGCTCGGCTATCCCACGGCCAACATGCGCATAGCACCCGAAGCCGGTCTGAAGCCGGGGATTTATGCCGTGCGCTTCCGGCGTGCGGACGGCACCATTCATGATGGTGTCGCGAGCTATGGTCGCCGCCCCACGGTGACGGATAACGGTGCGCCGCTGCTGGAAACCTTTGTGTTCGATTTTTCCGGCAGTCTGTACGGCGAAATCTGTGCCGTTTCCTTCTTCGGCTATCTGCGCCCGGAACTGAAATTCGATGGACTCGATCCCCTGGTCGAACAGATGAAGCGCGATGAGGAAGAGGCTCGCGCGCTGCTGGCTGGTGTCCAGCCGCTTGGTCCCGTCGATCGTGTCATTGCCTTTTGACTTGCCGCTCCTTCATTGAAACTCCTGTCAGGAAACCAGATCCATGGCCTCTACACCGCGCAGACCGGTCAACCCGATGGAGGCCGCCGAAGCCCTGTTCAAGCCCGCCAAGAAGCAGGCTGCACCGGCAGTCGAGCGTCGCTCTCCGCCCAAGGTGAAGGAAATGGTGTCCATCAAGCTCGACAGCGACGTGCTTGAGCATTTCCAGAATGATGGCCCCGGTTGGCAAGAGCGCATCAATGATGCTCTTCGCGCCGTGGTGGATGCACAGAAGGGTGAGTAGAATATCCCGGACGGCGCCCTCGCAAGCCCCTTTTCTTTATGGCGAAAAACCCCTAAAGAACCGGGCATCATGAACGTTTTTGCTGCGGCCTCCTTGAAGCGAATTATCGGCCCGGCCTTTCCAGCCGCCTGAACGGTAGCGGAAAGGTCCGGGTTTTCCGTGCTGGTTCCAGCGCGACGTGCCGCCAGTTTCCTTATCCTGCGACCGACCGAGCGTCGCTTTTCCGATGGCTGATCCATGACCGAACTCAAGACCGATACCGCAGACAAGCAAGATTATTCGTCCACCCTGTTCCTGCCCGAGACCGATTTCCCCATGCGCGCCGGCCTTCCCCAGAAGGAGCCGGAAATGGCGAAGAAGTGGAAGGACATGGGGCTTTACAAGCAACTTCGCGCCTCCGCCGCTGGCCGCGAGAAGTTCGTTCTCCATGATGGCCCTCCTTACGCCAACGGCAACATCCATATCGGCCATGCGCTGAACAAGGTGCTGAAGGACGTCATCACCCGCTCGTTCCAGATGCGCGGCTTCGATGCCAATTATGTTCCCGGCTGGGATTGCCACGGCCTGCCGATCGAATGGAAGATCGAGGAAAAATATCGCGAAAAGGGCAAGGACAAAAACGAAGTCCCGGTCAACGAATTTCGCCAGGAGTGCCGCGAGTTCGCGCAGGGCTGGATCAACATCCAGTCGGAAGAGTTCCGCCGTCTCGGCATCGAGGGTGATTTCGACAATCCCTACACGACCATGGCCTTCCACGCGGAAGCCCGCATCGCTGGCGAGCTCCTGAAGATCGCTATGTCCGGCCAGCTCTATCGCGGCTCCAAGCCCATCATGTGGTCGGTTGTCGAGCGCACGGCTCTGGCCGAAGCGGAAGTGGAATATGCCGAGGTCGAAAGCGACACGATCTGGGTGAAGTTTCCTGCCGTTGGTGCATCAGGCGATCTCGACGGTTCGTTCGTCGTTATCTGGACCACAACGCCCTGGACGATCCCGGGCAACCGCGCGATCTCCTATTCGTCACGCATCGAATACGGCCTTTACGAAGTCACTGCGGCTGCGAACGACTTCGGTCCTCGTCCAGGTGAAAAGCTCATCTTCGCCGACAAGCTTGCAGCGGATGCTTTTGCCAAGGCGAAGCTGGAGTTCAAGCGCGTTCGTCAGGTCTCGGCGCAGGAACTTGGCTCCATCACCTGCGCCCATCCGCTCGCACACCTTGGCTATACCTTCAAGGTGCCGCTGCTCGATGGCGATCACGTCACCGATGATGCAGGTACGGGCTTCGTGCACACGGCGCCAAGCCATGGTCGCGAAGACTTTGATGCCTGGATGGGGCACGGCAAGGCGCTTGCCGAGCGCGGCATCGACACCAAGATCCCGTTCCCCGTTGATGATGCAGGTTTCTACACGGAAGAAGCGCCCGGCTTTGGCCCTTCGGCTGAAGGCGGTGCTGCGCGTGTTATCGACGATAACGGCAAGAAGGGTGACGCCAACAAGCGTGTGATGGAAGCCCTGATCGCCGCCAACAACCTGTTTGCCCGTGGCCGTATCAAGCATGAATATCCGCATAGCTGGCGCTCCAAGAAGCCGGTCATCTTCCGCAACACGCCGCAATGGTTTGTCTATATGGACAAGGATTTGTCCGATGGCACGACACTGCGCACACGCGCCCTTTCCGCCATCGACCAGACCCGTTTCGTGCCTGCCGGTGGCCAGAACCGCCTGCGCGCCATGATCGAGCAGCGCCCGGATTGGGTGCTTTCCCGTCAAAGAGCGTGGGGCGTGCCGATCTGCGTCTTCGCTGATGCTGAGGGCAATGTCCTGAAGGATGAGAAGGTCAATGCCCGTATTCTCGAAGCCTTCGAGAAGGAAGGGGCAGATGCCTGGTTCGCGGAAGGCGCCAAGGACCGTTTCTTAGGTGCCGAGCATGACGGCGACAAGTGGCAGATGGTCACCGACATCCTCGATGTCTGGTTCGATTCCGGCTCCACCCATACCTTCACCCTGGAAGATCGGCCGGATCTGAAGTGGCCGGCGGATGTCTATCTGGAAGGCTCCGACCAGCATCGCGGCTGGTTCCATTCTTCGCTGCTGGAAAGCTGCGCAACGCGTGGCCGCGCGCCCTACAACGCCGTCATTACCCATGGTTTCACCATGGCGGAAGATGGCCGCAAGATGTCGAAATCGCTCGGCAACACGGTCACGCCGCAGGATGTGATGAAGGAATCCGGCGCTGATATCCTGCGCCTCTGGGTCATGTCGACCGACTATGCCGAAGACCAGCGCCTCGGCAAGACGATCATCCAGACCAACATCGATGCCTATCGCAAGATCCGCAACACCATCCGCTGGATGCTCGGCACGCTGGCGCATGACCATGGCGATGAGATTGCCTATGCGGATCTGCCGGAACTCGAAAAGCTGATGCTGCATCGCCTCAGCGAGCTCGATCAGCTGGTGCGCAAGGGCTATGACGAGTTCGATTTCAAGCGCATCGTCCGCGCTCTGTCGGATTTCGCCAACGTCGAGCTGTCGGCCTTCTACTTCGATATCCGCAAGGATGCGCTCTATTGCGATGCGCCGTCTTCGGCTCGTCGTCGCGCGGCCCTTTTCGTCATCCGCAAGCTGTTCGATTGCCTCGTGCTGTGGTTTGCGCCGATGATGCCGTTCACCACGGAAGAGGCATGGCTGTCGCGTGATCCGTCCGCCACGTCCGTGCATCTCGAACAGTTCCCGGCAATTCCGTCGAACTGGGCAAACGAGACGGTTTCGGAAAAGTGGAAGCAGGTGCGCGCCGTTCGCCGTGCCGTGACAGGCGCTCTGGAGATCGAGCGCAAGGAAAAGCGCATCGGCTCTTCGCTGGAAGCCGCACCCGTCGTGCACGTGGCTGATCCGGAGCTCTTGAAGGCGCTGGAAGGTCTCGATTTCGCGGAAATCTGCATCACCTCGGATATTTCCGTGGTGGCAGGAGAAGGTCCGGCAGAGGCATTCCGTCTGGACGATGGCACCAAGGTTGCGGTCGAGCCGAAGCTTGCGGAAGGCGTCAAATGCGCCCGTTCGTGGAGGATCACCAAGGATGTCGGTTCCGATCCGGCATACCCGGATGTCTCGGCGCGCGATGCCGAGGCGCTGCGTGAACTGGCCGCATTGAAGTGAGTGAAGAATACCGGATGATTGCGCTTTGCCGCGTCATCCGGTAAGTCTGCCTGAAATTGGCCGGATTTTTCGGCCAATCGGGGTTTCGAGTGATCTCGCGCGCCAGGACGGGGCGCGTCTGGAAGGGTTGGTATGAAGACGTTGCAGGCAATTCGTGTAAGGCTCGGCCTACTCGCCGCGGCTGCGGCAGTGGTTGGTTTGTCCGGCTGCGTTTCGAGCCCGACCTATGGAACGAGCAAGACCGCCGGCGAGCAGTTGGTGGACGATCTGGGTTCCGCCATTTCGCTGGGTCCGGAAGACAAGCCAAGCACCAAGTACAATCCGCGTCCCGGTCTGGTGGTCAACAAGGCCCGCACGGATAACCTGCCGCAACCGCAGACCTCGCTTGCAAGCCGCGAAGCAAATCCGAACTGGGTCGAGTCCCCGGAAGAAACACGCGCACGTCTGCGTGACGAGGCGGAAGCCAACAAGAACAACCCGCATTATCGCTCGCCTCTGCTGGCTGGTGATGGCAAGGCCGGTACGATGACCGAGGCCCAGAAGTGGGAAGCCTTCCGTCAGGCCAAGGCCAATGCGGAAAGCCCGGGCATTGCGGGTCAGCGCCGCACGCTCACCGAGCCGCCGGTTCAGTATCGCGTGGCCGATAGCGCCAACCTGACCGATCTCGGCGAACCGGAACTGAAGAAAGAGCGTGAGCGCAAGAAGTCTGCCGCTGCCGCTTCTTCCAATTCGTCGTCCTGGTGGAACCCCTTCAAGTAAGGGGCTCCCGTCCCAGCGTCAGCCTTTGCCCGAAAATGCGCCATCTCGCTTGGCCTGGAAGAAATCCACCAGCAAGCGAGAAGTTGTCGTCTCTGCGAAGCCGGAATAGACATCCGGCGAATGGTGGCAGGTCGGCTGGTTGAAGAAGCGAACGCCGCTTTCCACCGCTCCCCCTTTGATATCTCTGGCGCCGTAATAGAGCCTGCGGATGCGCGCAAAGGAAATGGCCGCCGCACACATGGTGCAGGGTTCGAGCGTGACATAAAGATCCGCGCCAACCAGCCGCTCTTGTCCCAGGGCCTCGCAAGCCATGCGTAACGCCACGATTTCCGCATGCGCCGTGACATCGTTCCGCTCACGGGTGCGATTTCCGCCGCGTCCGACGATCTCGCCATCCAGCACCACAACCGCGCCGATCGGCACCTCATCGCGCTCTTTCGCCCGGATTGCCTCCTCGATCGCCGCATCCATGAAACGATTTGTCCCGCTCATGCGGCGATTCCCTCTTAACCCGGCGGGCCTGACCTGATAGGAACGGTCCCAACCTGCGTCGCGCCGGTTCAACCGAGATGCGACAAGACGTCAGTACAGTCAACACACGCACTTAAGGTAGGACGCGATGTCCCACCCTCGCTTCAGGCAAACAACATATGAGCTTTAAAGACAAGCCGAAGCGCGAAGGAGGCAAGCCCTTCGATCGCGACAGGAAGAAACCAACCGCAGCCCGCAAATCCGATGATGGCGCGTTTTCCGCAAAGAAGGGCCCTCAGAAGCCCTTCCGCAAGCCAGCCGTCGATGCGTCGGCTGTGGCTGCTGCGACAGCGGACAAGCCGGAGCGCATTTCCAAGATCCTGGCGCGCGCAGGGATTGCCTCTCGCCGCGATGTCGAGCGCATGATCATGGAAGGCCGCGTCAGCCTCAACGGGACGGTGTTGGATACGCCTGTCGTGAACGCGACCCTGGCTGACAAGATCGAAGTGGACGGCCAGCCGATCCGCGGCATCGAGCGCACGCGCCTCTGGCTCTACCACAAGCCTGCCGGTCTGGTGACCACGAATTCCGATCCGGAAGGTCGTCCGACAGTCTTCGAAAACCTGCCGGAAGAACTGCCGCGCGTGATGTCGATCGGCCGTCTCGATATCAATACCGAGGGCCTTCTGCTGCTGACCAATGATGGCGGTCTGTCCCGCGTGCTGGAACTTCCCACCACAGGCTGGCTGCGCCGCTACCGCGTGCGCGCCCATGGCGAAGTCAGCCAGGAGCAACTGGACAAGCTGAAGGACGGCATCGCCGTCGATGGCGTCCTCTATGGCGCAATCGAAGCGACGCTTGATCGGACCCAGGGCCACAATGTGTGGATCACCATGGGTCTTCGTGAAGGCAAGAACCGCGAAATCAAGAACGTGCTGGGTGCTCTGGGGCTGGACGTCAACCGTCTGATCCGCATCTCCTACGGGCCGTTCCAACTGGGCGATCTGCCGGAAGGCCATGTGGTGGAAGCGCGCGGCCGCATGCTGCGCGATCAGCTGGGTCCACGTTTGATCGAAGAGGCCAAGGCCAATTTCGACGCCCCGATCTACAACAATCCGCCGCCGGACGAGGACAAGCCCGAGGTGAAGGCTCCCCGTGCCGAGAAGGCCTGGGGCGCTGGTGAGAAGCGTACTGCTGAAAAGCCCGCTGGCCATCGCGATGATCGCGATGCACCGCGCGGCGAGCGTCGTGAGGGCGGCAGGTTTGGCGATAAGCCCGGCTTTGGCGAAAAGCCAAAGTTTGGTGATAAGCCGAAGGGTCGCGGCGACGGCAAGTTTGCCGGCAAGGGCAAGCCTTCCGGTAAGTTCGATAGCCGGTCCGGTGGCCGCGACGATCGTTTCGAAGACGAGAAGCCCAAGAAGCGTGCGCCCATGGGCACATCCCGCACAGCTAACGTCTGGATGGCGCCCGGCGCTCGTCCCACCAAGGATGGAGGCGCTGGCAAGAGCTCGGCGCGCGCCGAGGCGGAACGCCTGTTCAACAAGCCGACCGAGGCTCCGCGTCGTCCCAACATCAACCGTGTCGAAGGTGACAGCGACTGGATCCGCGCCGAGGAAGCGCCGGCACAGCGTCGTTCTCGTGACGAGGATGGCGGCGGCTTCCGTGACCGCGGGGATCGTGGTGACCGTAGCGATCGCGGGCCACGCCAGGATCGCGGTGACCGCCCGTTCCGCTCAGAGCGGCCGGATCGTGGCGATCGTCCTGCGCGGGGAGAACGCCCCGAGCGTGGAGAACGCAGGGAAGGCGGAGACCGTTCATTCTCCGATCGTCCGCGGTCGAAGCCACCTTTCAGCAAGGATGCCGGCGGCGAGCGCCCGGCGCGCGAGGGCGGCGAACGCAAGTTCTCGCGTCCGCAGGGAGAACGCTCTGAAGGCCGTGGTCGTCCCTTCGGCGACAGGCCGGATCGCGGTGACCGTCTACAGCGCAGCGAGCGCGGAGATCGCGAAGGCGGACGCAGCGGGTTCGGCGGCAAGCCGGGCGGTCGCGCATCTGGCGAGCGTTCCTTCGGTGAACGGTCTGGCGGCGAGCGCTCGTTTGGCGAAAGATCCGGTGGCGAAAGATCGGGCAAGCCAGCGGGCAAGAGCTTCGGTGGCAAGCCTGCCGGAAAATTCGGCGGCAAACCCGGTGGCGCGGGCAAGCCGGGCAGTCGTCCCGGTGGTTCCGGCAAACCCGGTGGGCGTCCGGCTGGCGGTCGCGGTCCCGGTTCGGGCTCGCGCGGCGGCGCAGGTGGCAGCAAGGGTCCTCGCGGTCCGAGGGGCTAAGTCGTGCGCATTGTCGGTGGTGAATTCCGTGGCCGAAGTCTTGCCACGCCAAAATCAAACGCGATCCGGCCGACCATCGACCGGACGCGGGAGAGCCTGTTCAACATCATCAGCCATGTCTACCCGGAGGCCGTGGATGGCACCCGGGTTCTTGACCTGTTTGCCGGAACCGGCGCTGTAGGGCTGGAGGCTCTGTCGCGCGGCTGCCGGAGCGCACTGTTCGTCGAGAACGGCGTTGAGGGACGCGGTCTTCTGTGGGAAAACATCGAGCAGTTCGGCCTGCATGGCCGTGCTCGCATCTTGAGGCGGGATGCGACCAGTCTCGGTACCGTCGGAAACATCGAGCCGTTTCATTTTGTCTTCGCAGATCCGCCCTACGGTCAGGGTCTCGGCGAGCAGGCGCTTCTTTCCGCCCATAAGGGTGGCTGGATTGCACCGGATGCGCTGGTGGTTCTGGAGGAAAGGGCGGATGTGAGCGTGGCGTGTGATCTTGTTTTCCAGCCGCTGGAACAGAGGGTTTTTGGCGAAACCCGCATAGACTTTTTCCGCTACAAACCAGCCTGAAGGCAAAGCGCGATGACGACACGGATCTCCCCCGGCGCAGAGCATGTCGTCCCCTCAAATGGTGCTCCGCGCGTCGCCGTTGCTTTCGGCGGCGGGGGCGCGCGTGGCATTGCCCATATTGCCGTCATCGAGGCGCTTGATGAAATGGGCATTCGCCCGGTTGCGATTGCAGGTTCGTCGATCGGTGCAATCTTTGGCACCGGCATGGCGGCGGGAATGAGCGGCGCCGAGATCCGCGACTATACGCTGGAAACGGTCGGCAACCGCAACGCTGTTTTCAACCGCCTTTGGTCGCTCGGTCCGGCCAGTATGCGTGATGGCATCGGCGGCTTCCGCCTCGGGCACTTCAATCTCGAGCGTATTCTGGAGGCCTTCCTGTCTCCGGCAATTCCGCAGAGCTTCAGTGACCTGACCATCCCGATGAAGATCGCCGTCACCGATTATTACGGCCAGACGGAAGCCATTCTGGAAACCGGCGATTTGCGATTGGCCATAGCGGCCTCCGCGGCAATCCCCGGGCTTTTCATGCCGGTGCGGATCAATGGCCGCATCATGGTGGATGGCGGTATCTTCAACCCCATCCCTTGGGAACACCTGATGGAGGACTGCGACATCGTCATCGGTGTCGATGTCGTCGGCGCGCCGGAAGGTGATGGAACTCATCCGCCCAGCCGTTTCGACAGCATGTTCGGCGCCAGCCAGTTGATGATGCAGTCAGCCATCGCGCTGAAGATGAAGCTGCATCCGCCCCACATTTTCCTGCGCCCCTCGGTCAACCGGTTCCGCGTGCTGGATTTCCTGAAGGCACGGGAGATTCTCGAGGAGTCCCAGCCCATCAAGGATGAGTTGAAGCGCTCCTTCGAGAAGTTGATGGCACGCCGGGACCGCGACTGATACCAAATGTCGATGATATGAACCGATTGCGTGGGACCGGAGACCTTCATCCGACGAGGAGCATACCGGAGAGCGATGCGCCTGCATCGGTCGAGGATTGCGACAAAGTCGGTGGAGGAAATCCGGCCCATCCAGAGGACCGGGCGCTTTTGGCCTTCGGACGTCGTCGAAAATCCACGCCGGACCTTCAGGTCCGACTGTGGTTTTCTTCTCGCCGCAAACCAAAATCACTCCGGCGCAATCGGTCCCTATCATCGACATTTGGTATGAGATAGCCGCGCGGCTCAGGCTTGTCCCGCGGAATCGGCTTCGTGTGCCAACGGCTGCCTCTTCGGCTTGGTCAAAGGCTCCGGGCGAACCGGGCGCGTGTGGAGCATGTGCAGACCGGCAGTCAGACCCTCCGCTGCCTGTATCTGCAGCCGTTCCTCGTCCCGCCGACGGATATCGGCGCCGATCTCGGCGGCTTCCGTTTCCGTCTTTCCAAGCGCCTCCAGCGTTTTCTGGCCGAAGAGCAGGCCGGATTCCAGCGTTTCGCGGATCTCGTAATCCACCTCGCGTGCCCGCAACGAGATCGTGTGAATACGATCATAGGAGCGCACGAACAGTTTCACCTCTGGAAACTCGGACCGGATGAGATCCACAATCCTGTCGGTAATATCGCGGCGATGCGTACAGATCGCAACGATCTTCGCCCGCTCGATACCCGCTGCCAGAAGAACCTCCTTGCGGGCGCCATCTCCAAAGTAGATGCGAAAACCGAAGGAGCTTGCCTGCCGGATGCGGTCCGGTGAATCGTCGATCACGGTCACGTCGCGGCCCCCGGCGAGCAGAATCTGCGCGGCGATCTGGCCGAAGCGCGAAAAGCCGATCATCAGCACATCCGCACCCGCACCTTCGAAATCCTCTTCTATTTCTTCCCGCTTCTGCTCTCCGGTGAAATAGCGCCGCGCGAGTGCCGAACCCAAGGGCGTCAGCGCCATGGACAGCGTGACGCTGGCAATCAGCAGCGAGGATGCGCCAGCCGTCAGAAGACCGGCGGAGACCGCCGTGGTGAACAGCACGAAGCCGAATTCACCGCCCTGCGGCAGAAGTGCTGCGATGCTGGCCGAATCCTCCTTCGTCGAACCCCAGAGACGGCAGAGCACGTAGATTACCAATCCCTTGGCGATCATGAACAATGGCACGCCGGCCACGATCAGAAGCAGGTTCGACAGGATGGCGTTGAGATCAAGGGAGAGGCCCACTGCCATGAAGAACATGGCGAGCAGCAGGCCGCGAAAGGGCTCGATATCTGCTTCCAACTCGTGGCGATAGGAGGATTCAGCCAGCATGATGCCCGCAAGAAAGGCGCCCATGGCCATGGAGAGGCCAACGAGTTGCATCAGTACGGCAGACCCCAGCACGACCAGAAGTGCCGCGGCAAGCATCACTTCGCGGGCGCCCGTCCGGGCAATCACCTGAAACATCGGCGTCAAAAGATAACGACCTGCAACCACCATGGCTGCGACGGCGAGAATGGCGCGACCGGAATCGACAAGAATGGTCGATGTGCTGGCCTCCGGTCCCGAACCCAGAATGGTCACGAGTGCCAGAAGCGGCACGATGGCGAGATCCTGGAAAAGCAGGATGGAAAAGGCGCGACGTCCATAAAGCGCGTTGGCTTCCCCATTGTCCGCAAGGATCTGCAGGGCAAAGGCCGTGGAGGAAAGCGCAAGGCCAAAGCCTGCAATCACGCTTCCTTGCCAACTGGCAATATTGGCGAGATAGGCGAGACCTGAAAGAAGCAATCCGGAGAACAGAACCTGCGCGGTTCCGAGAACGAAGATGTCGCCGCGCATCTGCCACAGGCGGGAGGGCTTCAGCTCGAGGCCGATGATGAAGAGAAGGAACACGACCCCGAGTTCTGAAACATGCAGTACTTCTTCCGGATCGGAGATCAGCCGCAGGATCGGCCCGATGACGATACCGGCTGCGAGGTAGCCCAGAACGGTCCCGAGACCCAGTTTCTTGAAGATCGGCGCGGCAAGCACGGCGCCACCCAGCAGAAGCAGGGTTTCGTTGAACAGTGGATCGGGTGTCGCCATGGAGCCTCTCGTCCGGATTGGGGGCTGACAAGAATCGCTTGTCGCACTTGATGCTTTGTTTAGTGCACAATACATGGTTCGTGAACGAAGGGTTTAAGCGAATGACATCCGAAATTGATTCCTCTGCCCTGGTGACCCGCGCCAGCGAACTTATCGATCTTGCCATGAAGGCCGGAGCCGACCAGGCCGATGCGGTCGTGGTACGCTCGCGCTCGCGCTCCGTCAGCGTGCGACTGGGCAAGGTGGAAAATACGCAGAGCGCGGAAAGCGATGATTTTTCGCTGCGGGTCTTTGTCGGCCAGCGCGTGGCAAGTGTATCTGCCAATCCTGGTTTCGATCTCAAGGCACTGGCAGAACGGGCCGTTGCCATGGCCAAGGTCTCGCCAGAAGATCGGTTCGCCTGCCAGGCCGATGAAAAGGACCTGGCGCACAGCTACCCCGATCTCGATCTCTTCGATCCGACCGAGGTTTCGACCGACACGCTGACCGATGCAGCACTGGCAGCAGAAGAGGCGGCTCTGGCTGTCGGCGGTGTGACGAATTCCTCCGGCGCAGGTGCTTCGGCCGGTGCTGGCGGTCTCGTACTGGTGACGTCGCACGGATTTTCCGGCAGCTACATGGCAAGCCGTTTCGGTTGTTCCGTCAGCGTGATCGCGGGCGAGGGCACGAAGATGGAGCGTGACTACGACTACGACAGCCGCCTCTACTTTGCTGAGCTGGACGATGCGCGTGACATCGGAAGACGGGCAGGCGAGCGCGTGGTAAAGCGCATCAATCCACGACAGGTACCAACGGCGAGCAACGTTACCGTTGTGTTCGATCCCCGCATTGCGCGGGGCTTCGTCGGTCATATTGCCGGTGCCATCAACGGCGCATCCGTGGCGCGCAAGACAAGCTTCCTGCGCGATCGCATGGGGCAACAGGTTTTGAAATCAGGCCTCAACATCACCGATGATCCGCTGATCGTGCGCGGCTCTTCCTCGCGCCCCTTCGATGGCGAAGGCGTCAAGGGTGAGCGCATGGTGATGATCGAGGACGGGGTGCTGAACCACTGGTTCCTGTCCACGTCCACGGGCCGGGAACTGGGACTGCCGACAAATGGTCGCGGCGTCCGTGGCGGCACCAGCGTCAACCCTGCATCCACCAATCTGGCTTTGGAACCGGGTGATATCTCGCCGCAGGATCTGATCCGCAGCATTGGTAACGGCTTCTATGTCACCGAACTCATCGGTCACGGCGTCAACATGATCACGGGCGAATATTCCCGGGGCGCAACCGGCTTTTGGATCGAGAACGGCGAAATCACCTATCCGGTCTCCGAGGTGACGATTGCGTCCAACCTGAAGGATATGTTCATGCGGGTCACGCCAGCCAACGATATTGATCGAAGCTTCGGCACGGCTGCTCCTACCATCGCGATTGAAGGCATGACGCTTGCCGGACGCTGAAAACACCAGAACAGACTGGAGCGATGATCTCGCGCTGATCCGCCGTGCGGCGCGAGAGGCGGGTGAAGTTGCCTTCGCTTTCTTCGGCCAGTCGCCTGAAGTCTGGTGGAAAACGGAGGGCGGACGATCCCCCGTAAGCGCGGCGGATTTCGCTGCAAACGACCGGCTTCAGGACATCCTGTTGAAGGCGCGCCCGAATTATGGCTGGCTCTCGGAAGAAACGGATGACGATGAGGCCCGTCTTACCGCCGAAACCGTATTTGTCATCGATCCGATTGACGGAACCCGCGCCTTCATCAATGGCGAGAAGACCTGGTGCGTCAGCGTGGCCGTTGTCCATCGTGGAGAGCCTGTCGCAGGTGTCCTGTTTGCGCCCGCTCTTGGTGAGGAACTGTATTCGGCTCTTGGACT
This sequence comes from Rhizobium sp. Root149, assembly GCF_001427345.1. NCBI lineage: Bacteria > Pseudomonadati > Pseudomonadota > Alphaproteobacteria > Hyphomicrobiales > Rhizobiaceae > Rhizobium > Rhizobium sp. Root149. The sequence continues at coordinate 662,392 of NZ_LMGD01000001.1, read as the reverse complement.
GCCTGCCCTGAAGGATGGCGTCCCAATAGAAGTCTCCAAACCGCGCGAGGAAGGACTTCGGCAGATTGCGCTTCCGGAGGATATGCTGGCTCGCTTCCCGGACGATGTTCGAGATACCCTCAAGCGCATTCGCCACGTGCCCTCTCTTGCCTATCGCATTGCCATGATTGCGGATGGTCGCATTGACGGCACGGTGGTAAAGCGGAATTCTCACGATTGGGATCTTGCAGCGGCCGATGTAATCCTGCATCAGGCGGGCGGGCGCCTGGTCGATCTCGAAGGTAACCGCCTCGTTTACAATCGAAAGCGCGTGACTCACGAAGAGTTATGTGCAGGCGCCGAACATGTTCTGGAAAGCCTCGTCCGCGGTCTGCGATCCTGTTGACCTTTTTTGCGGAATGCCGCAGGAGAATAGGACGGGGGAGATTAAAGGATTGGGCGATTATGACCGATAAAGACGGCAAAAAGCAACTTCTTCACCTGGTTTTTGGCGGAGAGCTGGAAAGCCTCCAGAGTGTTGAGTTCAAGGATTTGAAAGCGCTCGACATCGTCGGCATTTTTCCGGACTATGCGAGTGCCCTGCAGGCCTGGAAGGCCAAGGCTCAGGCGACCGTTGATAACGCACAGATGCGTTACTTCATCGTGCACATGCACCGCCTTCTGGATCCACAATCCAACGACTGACGCAACCACGCCACTGGGTGCCGTTTTCGGCGCGTTTTTGACGTATTTTGACAGCATACGATTGCGGCATTCGGTTGGGGAGCGATTAAGTCGATGGTCTTGATGAGCGGATGGGGCAAGTGAGGAGCGGCATGGCGCAAGCAGCCCTTTTGGCGTACCGGCTGGCCGGAATCTGCGCCTATCCCCTCGCTGTCCCCTATCTTTCCTATCGCGCTTTCAAGGGCAAGGAAGACAGGGCTCGTCGGCTGGAGCGGTTCGGCCATCCCAGCCAGCCAAGGCCGCGCGGGCCTCTGGTCTGGGTGCATGCGGCAAGTGTCGGTGAAACCAATGCCGTCATTCCGCTGATCAAGGAACTGGTGCGACGTGAGATCCATGTTCTCCTGACGACCGGCACCGTCACATCCGCCTCGCTCGTGGAAACGCGTCTGGCAGGCGAGGTCATTCATCAATACGTTCCGCTCGATCTGAAATTTTCGGTCAAGCGCTTCATTGCCTATTGGCATCCGGACGCGGCGATTACGGCAGAGTCCGAAATCTGGCCGACAACGGTGGCAGAGCTCGCGCGCCGCAACATTCCGCAGATCCGGGTGAATGCGCGTATCTCGGACCGCTCCTTCGATCGCTGGAAGAACCATCTCTCCATTTCCGAGCTCCTGTTCGGCAAGCTCGCGCTCGTGGTTGCCCGCTCGGATGTGGATGCGGAACGCTTCAAGGATCTCGGCGCCTGGCCGGTGGTGATATCCGGCAACCTGAAGGGCGATAGCGATCCGCCGCCCTGTGATGAAGCCGTGGTTGCGCGTTACCGTGCCCAGATCGGCGATCGCCAGACCTGGGCGGCTATCTGCACTTTCGCAGGCGAGGAAGAGGGCGCTGCCTTCGTCCACCGCGCACTCAAGCCTCGGAACCAGCAATTGACGATCATCGTCCCGCGCCATCCGGAGCGCGGGGACGAGGTCGAGGCCATGCTGGTGGAAAAGGGGCTCGTCGTGGCGCGCCGTTCGCGCGGCGACGAGATCACACCGAAAACGGATATTTTCCTTGGCGATACGATCGGCGAGATGGGGCTTTATCTGCGGCTGACGGAGATTTCTTTCGTCGGTCGTTCGCTGACCGCGGAAGGCGGGCAGAACCCGATGGAGTCCGCGATGCTGGGCTGCGCGGTGCTTTCCGGTCCCAATGTGCAGAATTTCCGCGAGACCTATCAGCACATCGTCAAGCGCGGCGGTGCCCGGATGGTGCGCGATATCGAGATGCTGGCCAAGGCCGTTCATTATCTGATGACGAACGAGCAGGCGCGTTACAAGATGATCGACAGCGGCCACGAGGCAATCCAGGATATGCGGGGCGCCCTGTCCACGACGATCAAGGCGCTCGAACCCTACATCAACCCGCTGACGGTAACGGCCCGTCTGCGCCCTGCCGGTGCAGGTGGCTGATGGCAGGCGCTGCGGATCTCTCCCACATCAAGGGCCTCCTGTTCGACAAAGATGGAACCCTCATTCGCTATGACGAAAGCTGGGGACCGGTGAACCGTGAGGCCGCGCGTATTGCAGCGGCTGGCGGTGGCGTGGAACTGGAAGAACGCCTGATGAACGCCTGCGGCATGGATCCGGCAACGGGCAAGACCCGGCCAGACAGCCTGTTTGCGGCAGGGACTGCTGCCGAAATTGCGGCTGGTTTCGTCACGGCCGGTTCGCCGCTTGCCGTTGGTCCTCTGACGATCGAACTGGACGACCTGTTTGTCCGCGCATCTGATTTTTCCGTGCCGGTGACGGATCTCGGCGGTTATTTCGGACGTCTGAAGGCGCGCGGCTTCAAGCTTGGCGTCGCCTCCAGCGATAACGAGCGATCGATCCGCGAGACGGCCCGGCGGTTCGGCTTCATCGAACATCTCGATTTCATAGCGGGCTATGACAGCGGTCATGGTTGCAAGCCGGAACCGGGCATGGTGCTTGGCTTCTGCAAGGCCGTGGGTCTTGAGCCTTCGCAGGTCGCGATGGTGGGCGACAACAATCATGACCTGCATATGGGGGCGGCAGCGGGTGCCGGCTTGAAGGTTGCCGTGCTGACGGGAACCGGCTCGCCCGCAACGCTGGAAGCCATGGCCGATCATGTGCTGGGCGATATCACGGGCCTCGAAACACTGTTGCCGCAGGCCCAGACAGCATGATGATCCGATCCTTCGCATCGGATCGGAGGAGGGGTTAGATGGTTTCGGAAGCACCGCCATTCTGGTGGACGAAAGCCGACTGGCGTGCCTGGAGCCTGAGCCCCGTTTCCTATCTCTATGGCCGCGTCGCTGGTCGCCGAATGGCCCGCAAGGATCGCCCTTCCGTGTCCGTGCCCGTCCTGTGCGTCGGCAATTTTACCGTCGGCGGCGCGGGCAAGACTCCGACGGCGCTCGCTGTTGCAAAGGCGGCCATCAACAAAGGCCTGACGCCAGGTTTTCTGAGCCGTGGCTATGGCGGTTCACTCGATGTGACGACGCTCGTCGACCTGCATCACCACCGTGCCGACGCCGTGGGTGACGAACCGCTGCTTCTGGCGCGGGAAGCGAAAACGGTGATTTCACGCCGACGCTTCGAGGGCGCGGAGCGTCTGGTTGCCGAAGGCTGCAATTTCATCATCATGGACGATGGCTTCCAGAGCGCCCGGCTGACGATTGATTTCGCGCTGGTGGTGGTGGATTCCGTGCGTGGGATCGGCAATGGTCACCTGGTTCCCGGTGGGCCGGTGCGGGCGCCGCTCGATCTGCAATTGCGCCAGATGTCATCCATGCTCAAGGTCGGCAACGGTCCTGCGGCAGACGCGCTCGTGCGCCGTGCCGCGCGAGCTGGTCGCCCCGTGCAGGTTGCCAATCTTGTGCCAATGGGAAATTCCGATCTTGAAGGAAAACGGGTCTTCGCCTTTGCGGGCATTGCAGATCCGGCAAAGTTCTACCGGACAGTGTCAGCTGTGGGCGCGGAACCGGTTGCGACGCGCTCCTTCCCCGATCACCATTATTTTGCTGAGGATGAGATCCGGGATCTGTTGGCGGATGCGCAAAAGCAGGACCTGCAACTGGTGACGACGGCGAAGGACCGCGCCCGTCTGATCGGACATCATGGTGCAGCAGAAGAACTTCTGCGGCAACTGACCGTCGTCGATGTGGAGATGGTGTTCGACGATCCGCACGCGCCAGCGAAGATGATCGATCAGGCAATTCTGAATTGCCGCAACCGCCTGCTGAGCGCACGTAGAGCGTTTCAGGGCTAAATGGAATCGTTCTGCCGTGATAGGTTTCAGTCAGGATCAAGGCTTTTGGCGAAGGGCATACCCGCAAGGTACGATCGAGACAAAAGCCGCAGATAATGGCTGAAAATGATCCGGCCCTCCGGGTTAGGGATGGCGGGTCATCTGCTTTGTCGAAGGGCTTGGCCGTATGCTGAGGCTACGACACGCGCCCTTCTCCTCGCATCTGCTCCCGCCCTCCCAAACAGAACTGTTTCCATTTAACCCTGAAGCGCTCTAGGTCAGGATAGAGCCCGTCGCTGGTTCGGAAGCGCCCCGGCGCGCTTTTCTGCCTCCAGCGAAGAGGCGCAATCGACATAGGCCTCCTGTCGCGCCACGCTCCAGTAACGCAATTCGTCCACAGGGATGGCGGCTCCGGTCATGGCGCAGGTCACGAAGGAGCCCGGCTGCAGGATCTGGTAGTCGCCGTCCAGATAACGAATCTTCGCCTCGCGGCTGCCTCCGCCTTCAAAACGGTTCATCGGTCTTCTCCTGCGAAAAATCATGTGCGCTTGTAACGCCGAAAATCTGGAAGCTCAACTGCGCCCGAAAAGACGTTCGATATCGCTGAGTTTCAGTTCGATATAGGTCGGTCGTCCATGGTTGCACTGGCCAGATCCCGGCGTCGCTTCCATCTGGCGCAGCAGCGCATTCATCTCGTCGGGACGAAGTCGCCGCCCGGAGCGAACGGAGCCATGGCAGGCCATGGTGGCGGCCACATGCTCCAGGCGGCCTCTGAGGCCATTTGCGGTGTTCCATTCTCCGATCTCGTCTGCCAGATCGCGAATGAGGCTCGCCGCATCGACCTCGCCCAGCATGGAAGGCGTTTCGCGAACGGCAATCGCTCCGGGACCAAACCGTTCTATCGCAAGTCCCAGACGGTCCAGTTCTGTCGCATGCATCATCAGCCGGTCGCATTCCTCTTCGGGAAGATCGACAATCTCCGGGATGAGCAGAACCTGCGAGGTCAGCCGGTCCTTCTCCAGGGCCTTGCGCATGGCCTCGAAGACCAGCCTTTCGTGAGCGGCATGCTGATCGACGATCACAAGCCCGTTCTCCGTCTGCGCAACGATGTAATTCTCGTGCAACTGCGCGCGCGCTGCGCCCAGCCGATAGCCGGTATCTGGAGCAGGCGAGGATGTGGGGCTGGAAGGGGTGGCCTCGAATGCTTCGGATACCCGCGCGCTGGGTGCCGAAAATTCCTGAAAGGAGTTTTGCCTCGCCTCGGAGAAGCGCATGTCCTGCGTCGTGGAGAGGGGGCGGGACGGTGACGATGCCGCCGACCAGCCGGCATTGTAGCTCGATCTCGCCCAATTGGCTGGCTGTGCGGTCTCGGGACGAAATGCACGCAGCAGCCCATCGGCGCCGGTCGTTGCCGCGCGATCTCCCTCTCGGTTCAGCGCCTCGCGGATGGCGCCGACGATGAGGCCGCGAACAAGCCCCGGATCTCGGAAACGGACATCTGCCTTCGCCGGGTGAACGTTGACATCCACCAGAGCCGGATCGAGCGTCAGCGAAAGCACGGCAACGGGATAGCGTCCTGCAGGAATGGTTTCGGCATAGGCTCCCCGGATCGCTGACAGTATCAGCTTGTCCTGTACGGGGCGTCCGTTGACAAAGGCGTATTGATGACCGGAATTGCCGCGGTTGAAGGTGGGAAGACCTATGAAGCCGGTCAGGCCCACATCCTCGCGCAGGGCGTCGATCTCGATTGCGTTATCCTTGAAATCGGCGCCGAGCACCTGCGCCATCCGCCCGAGCGGATCACCGCTTGTTGCGGGGAATTCCAGCGTTGATCGGTCTGAACCGCTCAAGGTAAAGCGGATATGGGGAAACGCGATTGCCATGCGTTTCACCACTTCGGTAATGGCTCCGGCTTCGGCCCGTTCCGTCTTCAGGAACTTCAGCCGGGCAGGGGTCGCGAAAAAGATGTCGCGAACCTCCACCACCGTTCCCTGATTGGCAGCGGCTGGGCGCACAGGCGCCATCTTGCCGCCGACCACCGAGACTTCCACGCCTGTCGAAGAGCCTGCCTGGCGGCTGGTAATGGAGAGTTTCGCCACCGAACCTATCGAAGGCAGCGCTTCGCCGCGAAAGCCCAGCGTCCGGATATCGTCAAGCGTTTCCGAGATCTTGGATGTACAATGACGACGCACTGCAAGTGCAAGATCGTCCGCAGTCATGCCGAAACCGTTGTCAGTAATGCGGATCAGGCTTTTGCCCCCGCCTGCGGTCGCAATCTCTATGCGTGTCGCACCGGCATCGATGGCATTCTCGATCAGTTCCTTCGCAGCGCTGGCGGGCCGTTCGATGACTTCGCCTGCGGCGATTTGGTTGATCAGTGTCTCAGGCAATTGTTTTACGGGCATGCCCTATTGTCTCGGATTTGTCTGTGCTTGAGAAGCCCGTATCGCTGGTTCTCCCCTACGCAGACAATTAAGTCGGGCTTAACATCCCTGCGATAGACTGAAGCAGTAAAATTGAAGGCCGGGGCAGCTTCGCGCCAGTTTGCTCCTGTCTAACTCAGTGCGGTGAGAACAACGACCCGATCTCCTTATTTTATCGGGTAGTAAGGAATGAAATATTATGCGTCCGGCCCAGCGTATCTGCCGGCTCCGCTTTACGGAGGTTTCCCATCGGTACCGGATGAGTACGCGATGAGTGAAAACACGCATCCGGACACTGAATTTCAATCGCAATTGCTTGAAATCGTTGCCGACGCCATTTCGGGTGGCTTCCTCGTCTATGACCGTAACGATACCATCCTGTTTGCCAGTGCGCAGGTTCGCAACTTTCTGCCCGTGCAGCCGGAACTGCTGGCGCCAGGTGCACGGCTTCGCGAACTGTTTGGCGCCCTCTATGACAATGGCGGCTATTCCCCTCTCAAACCCGATCGCCGCGCACGTCCGGCAGTGGGTCGGGATGACTGGATAGCAGGAGAAATTGCCGCCCTCTGGAAGGAACGATCCGAGTCAACCGAGCGGCGCGGACAAGACCGGTGGATGAGCCTGACGCGACGTCGCTTCCCCTCGGGCTTCGGCGTCTGCGTGCTGCGGGATATCTCCGAGCATCGCAAGCGGGAAGATCAGTGGCGTGCCGATCTGGAACGCGTTCAGGTTACCGAAGAAATTCTTGAAAACCTGCCGTTTCCGGTTCTGGTGAAGGATCGCTCGCTCACCTATGTCGGCGTCAACCGCTCCTGTGCCGCGCTCTACAATCGTCTTCCGGAAGACATTCTTGGACGCAATGCCCGCGAGCTTCTTGCGCCGGATCTGGCAGAGAGAGTGGACCGGATCAATTCCCAGGTTCTGGAAACAGGAGAGCCGTTCCAGATTGCCGAGCGCGTGGTACGCGCCGATGGTTCAACGACCGCCATGCTGACGCGCAAATTCAGGGTGGGGAAGCCAGGCCGGTATCTGGTCGTTACCATCATGGAAGATCTGTCGGATCTTCTTGGCGGTGGCCTGCCTGCGGACGCCATCTTCACCGGGATGGAGGGGCTTGATTTCGTTCATTCGGACATGCGGCCGCCGGATACTCTTGTAGAGGAAGCCGTTGTACCGGTCCTTCCGATTGCCGGTCGGCGTGTCCTGCTCGTGACGCAGGACAGCCGGATCGAGCAGGATGGTCTGCCACAGATGCTGGGGCTCGGCCTCGATGCCACATCGGCCCGAAGTGCTGCGGAGGTGAAGGCGATTACCGATATCGCGGCTGAGCGTCAGATGACGATCGACCTCATTGCGATCGACAGCGCCATGCCGTTCGAATGCCTCGAGGTAGCGCAGGCCAGCGGCATCGATGTGCTTGTCTTCGAAGCGTTCCAGATGGAACGCGAGTTGATGTCCAAGATCACGCGGCATCTGCTGCGCCCCAAGAACGACAAGGCTGAGGAAGAACCAGACGTCGAATGGCAGGTGGCCGCCGACACTGCGGTCGATGTGCTGGTGGCGGAAGATAACGCCGTCAACCGCATCGTCTTTTCCCAGATCCTCGAAGGTTTCGGCTACACTTATGTCATCGCGGGCGATGGCGAGGAGGCTGTCCGATTGTGGCGGGAACTCAATCCGCGTATCGTGTTGATGGATGTAACCCTGCCGAAGCTCAATGGATATGAGGCAGCCTCCAAGATACGCGAAACGGAAGAGACGCCGGGGCGGACCCCGATCATTGGCGTCTTGTCTCCTGCGGTGGAAGGCGACCGGGATGCCTGCTGGGCCGCCGGAATGAATGACGTCGTCATGAAGCCGCTGAGCCCGGATGTTCTTGAGGAAAAATTCCGCAAATATTTGGCCGATGGCGTTAGCGCTACCAAGCGTGCATAAAACTTGTGTGCAACACTGATCCGATCGTAAATTATTCTTAATCATTCAGCACCATTCTGCCGATGGCCACATGATAAGGTGTGGCGAAGAAATGAAGCGGCGGCCGCATTGCCACAGGTGACGCATAACGAACTTCAGGTCCTGGCCTATCGCGATCCTCTGACAGGACTCGGGAACCGCCATCGGCTGCGCGAAAAGGTCCGCGCTCTTGTCTCCGAGCGTGCTGAAGATCCGGCTCCCTTTACGATCGGCATTGCAAACCTCGACGGGTTCAAACCGATCAACGATCTGTTCGGCTCGCAGGCAGGCGACGAGATCCTGTGCCAGGTTGCCCATCGTCTCAAGGCCTGCATCCCCGATGGAGCGACCGTCACACGGCATGAGGGCGATGAGTTTGCCTTTCTGCTGCCTCTGGTCTTTGAGAAGACAAGTGCTGAACGCATCGGCCTGATGATCCGGGAGGTGCTCTCGGCGCCCTACGATCTGGGAGATCGCAATGTGCGCCTCTCGGCATCCTTCGGCTTTGCCATCTATCCGTTTGCGGGAGAAGAGTTCGACGAGCTACTGAAAAGCGCCGAAACCGCGCTTTACCGCTCGAAGCGCCGAGGCCGCGGGCAGATCACGGTCTATTCCCGTGAGATTGCGCAGGAAATGAAGCGCTCCACCCAGTTGGAACAGGCCTTGCGGAACGCCATCATGGCGGATGCTGTGGATGTGCATTTCCAGCCCATCGTGCGTATCCGGGATGGATCGGTCGTGGGATTTGAAGCGCTGGCTCGCTGGATTGATGCGGATCTCGGCTTTGTCTCTCCTGCCGTCTTCGTGCCACTGGCGGAGGAACGGGGCTTCATCGATGCGCTGTCGGAAACGCTGCTGCGCAAGGCGGCGGAAGCGGCTCTTTCCTGGCCGCGAGAACTGTTTCTCTCCTTCAATCTCTCGTCGGCTCAGTTGATGGACCCGACCACCGCCCCGACGATACTTGCGACTTTGGCACGCGTGGGTCTCGATCCCGTTCGCCTCGAGCTTGAAATCACTGAAACCGCCGTGATGACATCCGCCGACACGGCAGAGCGCATCATCGCAGAACTGCGGCAAGCGGGCGTGCGCATATCGCTTGATGATTTCGGCACCGGCCAATCCAGTCTCGGGCGGCTGCGGGACTTCACCTTCGACAAGGTCAAGATCGACCGCGCATTCGTATCCCGCATCACCACGGATCGGGCGTCGGAACATATTGTGAAGGCCATCATCGCCATGTGTGATGGACTTGATCTGCAGGTTGTTGCCGAGGGAATCGAGGAAAAGGCCGACGCGGAGAAGCTCAAGGCGCTCGGCTGTTCCATGGGGCAGGGATATTTCTACGGTCGTCCCGTCGATGCAGCCGCAACGCTTGCCTATCTTGAACGCAACTATCGCGATTTTACCGTGACCGCGCACGAAATTGCGTGAAGCGTCTGGCGAGACGGGTTAACACCTCGTTAACTCTGAGTTGGTAGAGTTTGTCCGGGAATTGCAACCAGTGGGTTTCCATGATCATCGATCCTCGGCAAACAGCGCTATTGCTGCTGCGTCTACCGCTTACTCCATCGTCTGGTACGGCCACAACACCCGAATCCATAGACTTGACGCTGACCGCCAATGGGCAGACGGCCGGGTCAACCACATTGGAAGAGAGTAAAGAGGTTTCGGACGCTCTTTTCAGCGTCAATTCTACCAATCTCACCAAAAGCAAGTTGGAGCTGATCGATCGTACAGCCGAGGCGCTGGGGATCAAACGCGACGATTTTGCAGACAATACAGACTTCGTCGCTACGATGCGCGATTCCCTGCGTGAGCTTAAACTCAAGGGTGGCGATCAGGCTATTCTGGCCCTCGAACGACATCTTGGCTTGGATGAACTCGGGATCAAGATCACCGATATCATCGATAGCGCTTCAGATCCGGATCGAGACGACAAAGTGACGGAAGCACTGAAGCTTAAGATGGGAATTTTTTCAGATTCCGAAACCGGACGTGGCTTGGTGGCAGTAGATGAAATTGGCATCTATCGTATCAGATCAGCATAAAAAAAGGGCGGTGCCGAGGCCCCGCCCTATTAAGTTGACAACGTGTCTCTCGTTCCAGCGGCTGCCCGTTATGGGCGGGCCTGCGTCGACGGGGTAGTGGCGTTGCCTGCCGGTGCTGCGCCACCTGTTGACGAGGTGGTCGTGGTATCGGTTGCGTTCGAACGCATTTCTGCCTGCTGATCGCTGAGTGTCTTGAACTCCGGAGCAGCCTTCAGGGAGTCGGCGGTCTCTGTGGTCGTCAGGCGCACATTGTTGTTTTCATCGCGCGCCATCGTCAGCTTGCTCATCGGAACTGCGACGTCCTTCTCACCGATGCCGAGGAAGCCGCCAACGCCAACCACTGCAGCGACGATGCCGCCGTTCTCTTCGAGGATGAGGTCGTTTACATCGCCGATGCTATTGTTCTCGGCGTTATAGATCGCCTTGCCGATGTAGTCGTTGGCGCTAACCTGCGTTTCGCTCTGCTGCGTGATGTATTCACCGGAGGCGGCGGCAGATGTTGTCGAAGCCGTGCCTGAGGTACTGTTCATAGCACCGCTATTCGTTGTGCCGGAAGCCTTCGGCATCGTCGTGTCCATCTGCTGGGCGTTCGGCGCCGCGGCGGGAGCAGTGGTGCTGGACTGTGCAAATGCCGGCGCGATTGCTGTGGAGGCCATCAGTACGGCAGCGGCTGCCATGGTGCTAAGGGTCTTCTTCATCTCGAACATACCTTCCTTGGTTCTTGCTCTTGAAGCGCGGTTTGGAGTGTTCTTCACCGCGCCGGTTCGAGAGGAGAATGTCGTTTGAGAGGGTAAGTTCCGTTAGAAAATGCTAAAAAAACAGGCGAAAATGCCGGAACATTTTCGCCTTTTTGTGGTTTGCGGGTGCCTGCGAAAGCTGCCGAAAACGTTGATGAAGAATATCTTCAGAGTTTGAAATCGGGCTCGAACCGGCCTTTTACATCGATCCCCAGATCGAAAGTGAAGCCAGCCTTCGTGTCTGTCTGGCGCTCCTGTGCCGTTGCTCCCTCGAAGGCGGAGGTCACGAACATGCGGTTGGCATTTTCGCCAAAAAAAGCCGGGCAGCTTGTCCGCGCAGTGGGAAGAGCATATCGCGCAAGATGAGTACCGTCTGGCGCATATTTGTCGACGGCCGACTGACCCCAGCGCGCATTCCACAGCGCTCCCTCGGCATCACACACGGAACCGTCTGCTCCGCCCGCCCGGCTGCCGGTGTCGATGAAGACCGAAGCCTGTTCAGTCGGCAGGCCGGTCTTGGCATCAAGCGCAACCCGCATGATGCGGCTATTGCGTGTATCGGTGAAGTAGCCGATTGCCCCGTCCGGTGAAAAGCAGATGCTGTTGGGAATGCTGATCCCGGTGAAGATGCGGGTGACCTGGTTTCCCGCAACGTGATAGATCGAACCCGCGCCGTCCTGTGCTTTCAAGCCCATCGTGCCGATCCACAAGGCGCCGCTCTGGTGCACGCGCCCGTCGTTGGAGCGATTTCCCATATGGGCAGGTTCAAGTTCCAGATAGGGAGATAGAACGCCCGTTGCGCGCTCGCGGATCATCAGTCCGCGCTCGGTTGCCAGCAATTGCCGCTCGCCGTCGATGCGGGCCAGAACACTTGCCTTGCAGGGCAGGGCATGCAGCTTCTTCTCGCCGGTATCCAGCGAAAGCTCATGCAGTTCCTGACCCAGGATGTTGAACCAGTAGAGCGTCTTCGTGTGCGGGTCGTAGGTTGGACCTTCGCCCAGCATGCAAGGATGATCCGACAGGACGCTGCCTTTGAAGTCGAAGATTTCCGTCATGCGGCTTCTCCCACGGCGCGATCATAGGCCTCGATGGTGATACGCGCCTTGGCAATAACGTCCTCGGCGCTCATGCCCGGCTTGTAGAGGCTGGAGCCCAGACCAAAGGCCGTAATGCCACCTTTGACATATTCAGCGAAGTTGGTGTCGGACACGCCGCCCACGGCTGCAATCAGCAGATCCTTCGGCAAAACTGCACGGATGGCATTGATGCCGGACGGACCAAGAACGCTGGCAGGGAAGAACTTGAGGCCCGTTGCGCCTGCTTTTGCGGCAGCCAGCGCCTCGGTCGCCGTAAAGCAACCGGGTAGCGTGACCATGCCCTTTGCCGCCGCGAGCGAAATCACCTCCGGCTCCACATTCGGGCTCACCATCAATCTGCCGCCCGCGTTTTCCAGCGATTGAACATCTTCGACTGTCAGAACCGTTCCTGCGCCGATCAGGCAGTCGGCAGGCGCCATCTTCGCGGCGATTTCGATAGAGCGGAACGGATCCGGAGAATTAAGCGGAATCTCGATGGCGGTAAAACCAGTCTCGATCAGACCGCCGACCACGGCCTGCGTTTCCTCCGGTTTCAACCCCCGCAGGATGGCCACGAGCGGACGCTTCATGTCTGGAAAGGGGATGCGGCTCATGTCGAAATCCTTTTAATGCGCGAAGAATAGAGAACGGGCAGCTGAGGCAAGCCCGTTGCGAACGGCGAGATCCGCATCCACGGTCTCGAAGTCGAGATCGAGGGCGGCGAATGCAGCCTCATACAGGGTTAGCAGCTTACCGGATGCGACCAGTTGAACCGTCGCGTCTGTTCCGGCAATGGAAAGTCCGCCAGCGAATTCGGTACCAATCAACAAGCCCGACAAGCGAGCCGCCGCCGAGGTCGCATCCAGCCCGTGCAACAGCTGTCCGGACCGGCATGTAAAAATGAGATTGGTGAACATGGCCGGGTTTTCGCGTGCATGTCTCAACGCATCGATGAAGGCCGGATGGGAGCCATCGAAACTGTCTGCCTCAGCCATGGCATGTTTAAGGATCGTATGCTTGGACAGAGCGTCGAAGACTTCGCCGGTCATGAATGACGAAAAGCTGGTGACGATATCGCCATTCACGCCCACCCATTTCGAATGCGTTCCCGGCATGCAGACAAGCCGTTGGCTGGCGATGCCGGCAGAGCCCAGCAATTGGGTTTCCTCGCCGCGCATGACATCAGGCATGGTATCGCTGCGCTGGGCGATCCCTGGCAGGATCCGGATGTCCCGCTCTTCCGCCGGAACGCGAACGGCATTTGAAAGAACCGTCGAAAGCCTTGCCGGGACATCGACATATCCGGCCTCCACCCAACCCTGACGGGCTCCTGCCATGCCGCAGATAACCACGGGCAGGGCTGCACTTGCCTGAACGGTCTGCAGGTGGGAGGACAGGACAGTGCCAAAGCCCATGGAGGCCGCCGTCGTCATGCCTTCGCCGCTGCGGCGCACCGCCAGCACATGATCGTCTCTGTCCATCAGCCACAGCCGGAAGCTGGAGGTACCCCAGTCTACGGCCACATAGGCGGGCTCATTCATCAGAGCACTCCTCCATCTACGGTTATCCATTGTGCAGTCATTCCCGCCGATGCGGACGATGCCAGGAACAGGCATGGTCCCACGATGTCGGCGGGTAAAAGATTACGTTTGAGGCACTGCCGATCACGCATCGCGGCCATGCCATCTTCCGTCAGCCAGAGCTTCAATTGCCGCTCCGTCACCACCATGCCCGGCAGGATGGCATTCACGCGCACACCCTCCGGCCCCAGACGTCCAGCCAGGCTCTTTGTCAGGCCCAGAACGCCGGCCTTGGCGGTCGTATAGCTCGGCATCGCCCCCATATTCAGCATGAAGGCGATGGAAGACATGTTGACGATCGCGCCTCTGCCGTCCCGGATCAGAGCGGGTGCGGCAGCCTGGGCAGCAAAGGCCATGTGTTTCAGGTTGATCGCCTGGTTTTCATCCCAATAGTCCTCGCTCATGTCGAGAAACTCATGGCGGTCGTCTCTGGCCGCATTGTTGATCAGCACGCCCAGACCGCCGAGCCTTGCCACCGCATCGTCGACGGCAGCACGGACTTCGCTCACGTTGCGAAGATCGGCCTTCATATAATGAACCGCATGCTTGCTATGGTTGGAAAGGTCACTGGCAAGCTGGCGCGAAGGCTCTTCCGCCACATCGATGAACGCGACCCTGGCGCCCTGCATGGCGAAGGCCTCGGTCAGCGCTGAACCGATGCCGGAACCGCCACCGGTGATCAGAACGCCGCGATCCTGAAGATCGGGAAAAATTTGGGCAGGGGGCATCGAACTCATTGGTTCCACGAGGGACTTGTAGGTTCCATTATTTGGAACCGGGTTTGACTATGTGGAATAAAACATCTATTATCGTCTGGATGTCAATAAGAAGGCGCGCACGAACAACGAGGCTTCGATGTCATCCAGCGACGATACCGGCACTTTGGGCAAGGCGATCCATCTGCTGGATCTCATTGCATCGGCGCAGGATGCCTTGCGGTTCAGCGATCTGTTGAAGCTGACGGGACAGCCGAAAGGCAGCCTTCATCGGCAGCTGCGTCATCTGGTCGTAGAGGGTCTGGTCGACATATCCCCGGACGGCGCCTATCAGCCGGGAATCCGCCTCCTGAAATTCGCCTCACGGGCCTGGGCACGCAATACCGTGCGCAAGCTGGCAGAACCGCATATGAAGGTGCTGCATGAAATCACCGGGGAGACCGTCCATTTCGGGATGCTGCGTGGTGCCGAGATCGTCTATCTCGACAAACTGGAAAGCAGGCAGGCCGTCCGCATGCATTCCCAGGTGGGAAATGCATCGCCGGTCTATTGCACCGGCATCGGCAAGGCAGCCATTTCGTGTCTGCCGGAAGATCGTCTCGCCGACCTCGTTCATCAAGTGCGCTTTCATCGCTATACGGCCAGCACGATTGCAGATGCCGCCGCGCTTCAGGACGCCTTGGGCCCGATCCGGCAACGCGGCTATGCAGAAGACCTGGAAGAACATCAGGCCGGAATATGCTGCGTTGCCGCTTCGATTGTCGTCGCCTCCCAGAATTTTATCGGCGGGATTTCGGTAACGGCCCCGGTTTTCAGGGCAGGGCCGTCGGAACGTGAAAAATGGGTTGCGCCTGTACGTCAAGCCGCAAGCTCGATCGCCGAAGACATGACCTACGGTCTCAGTCCTGCCCATCAGGACAGATGATAAAGATTCAGATTGAGACTCGATATTTGTAATACAATTGTGTACTGAACATCAGAAATTAAAAAGACTTCGTATTCACCCATTGAATACACGGTATTAGTTTAATTTTTCATTGCTAATGCAATGATGTGCTGAAACTATACAGAGAAAATGCGATACCAGCCCATGGATGGATTTGCCGATTTCACCGCCCACCAGGCATTTGTGGCCAATTGGCTGGCAGCGCTTGAGAAAATCAAAACGCAGTTTGAAATCTTTCGCCTGATGCGACAGCTTTCCGAGCAGTTTCACTGCAGTGCTTTTGTCGTCGCGGATCTGCCGGATCCCACGGTCACCGAGCTTTCCGCAAGCTCCATCATCACCAACGGCCCTCCTGAACTCATTGCCCTTTTCGATCAGGACAAATTTTTAGGCAGCAGTCCAGTCATCCATAGGATCCGCGCGAGTGTCCTGCCTTTCCAGTTCGACCTCGAGGAGATGGCTGAAGAACGTGGTAGCCAGGCGGTGAGGGAACTGTTCGCCCGGTTCGGAATGGACAGCGGCGCGGTGTTCCCGGTCCATGATCTATCCGGCAAGCGGGGTTGGGCAGGCCTTTGCGGGCAGGGGGTCGATTTTTCCCTCTATGAGATGATGGCGCTCTCTTACTGCCTAAACCATGTCTATCAGCAACTGGCGCATCTGCGCTCGCAGGATATCCGGGTCAGCGAGAAGCTGGCCGATCGGGAACTTGCATGCCTGACCTGGACAGCCGCCGGCAAGACGAGTGCGGAAATCGCAGAAATCCTGAGCCTGTCGGAGCACACCGTTAACCATTATCTCAACCGCGCGACCCGCAAGCTCGACGCCGTCAACCGCACGCAGGCTGTCGCCAAGGCGATCCGTGGCAATCTGATCGCCTGACAGGCATTTCCAGACGTCTGGTTCACAGGTAGCTTAAAGTTTCGGCAGCGGCACTCCTTCATCCCGCTCCCCACATGCCCTTTAAGCAAGAAATGGAGTTTCATCCTCGAAATCTGGTTTGGCACGCTTCGTGCATCTTCGACTGCGGTCCAGAGGGGACTGGAAAGCGCACAAAAGAGGCGCGATCAAAAAAACCGCCGGATGGCGTAGCGCGGTCTTGCAACTGCAGCAGCGCCATCCGGCGTTTTGGTTTTCAGTCATAGCCCGATTGTCTCACATGTCGCACACCTGTACTTGGCGGTTGCGCTTTCGTCGCGGCGCTTACTATATGTGCAGTCGATAACATCATCGGTCTGGAATAGCCGGTGAGAGACAGCAGGAGCGAGCGGGTATGGCCGAAGTAAACAAGGATCTTGTCATCGATACACTCCGCAAGGTGCGCGGACCGGATCTGGAAGGCGATCTCATCTCCCGCAACATGGTGTCGGATGTCTTCATCGCGGATGGCAAGGTCTATTTCTCCATCAGCGTGCCTTCGGAACGTGCTGAAGAACTGGAGCCCATGCGGCAAGCTGCCGAACGGGCCGTAAAGGCAATTCCGGGCGTGAAGGGCGCACTCGTCACACTCACGGCCGACCGCAAGGCAGGAGCCGCCGCCGCTACCAAGCCCGCAACAGTGCCGCCCCAGAGCCCAGGCAATTCCCACGCAGGCCATTCCCATGCAGGCCACTCTCACGCCGGGCATTCACACGGTGCGCAAGGCGGGCGAGCGCAGAAGGCTGGCGTTCCCGGTGTCGGCGCCATCATCGCTGTCGCATCCGGCAAGGGCGGCGTCGGCAAGTCCACAACCGCGGTCAATCTGGCGCTGGGGCTGATGGCGAACGGCCTGAAGGTTGGCCTGCTGGATGCCGATATCTACGGGCCATCGGTGCCACGCCTGCTGAAGATCTCTGGTCGGCCCAAACAGATCGACAATCGCATCATTGTGCCCATGGAGAATTATGGCCTGAAATCCATGTCGATCGGCTACCTGGTCGATGAGGATGCCGCCATGATCTGGCGCGGACCGATGGTGCAATCCGCCATTCTGCAAATGCTTCGCGAGGTTGCCTGGGGCGAACTCGATGTTCTGATCGTCGACATGCCGCCCGGTACGGGAGACGCCCAGTTGACCATGGCGCAGCAGGTACCGCTTGCCGGTGCCGTCATCGTGTCGACGCCGCAGGATCTCGCCCTGATCGATGCGCGCAAGGGCATTGCCATGTTCAAGAAAGTAGAAGTTCCGCTTCTCGGCATCATTGAAAACATGAGCTATTTTCTCGCGCCGGATACGGGCAAGCGCTACGATATTTTCGGCCATGGCGGCGCTCGCGCCGAGGCAGAGAGGATTGGCGTTCCCTTCCTCGGTGAAGTGCCACTCACCATGGAAATTCGTGAGAAGTCCGATGCGGGAACGCCCGTCGTGGTGGCGGACCCTGACGGTGCCGCGGCTGAAATGTACAAGGGTATCGCGCGCCAGGTTTGGGAACAATTGGCCGGGCGCCGGGCAAGGCCTGCCCCAAGCATCGTCTTCGAATAAATCTGCGAAGCCGACGTTTCCAGTTTGATACAAATGCAAGCAAGGATTCGTTTTGCTTGCATTTACCAAGGGCAGGTCTTATACGCGCCCCCGTTTGGGACGGGGAACCGGAACTGAGGTCCTACTATTGTAATGTGCCGGGCATGATGCACCGGCACGGAGATGCCCTTGATCAACGCTTACCTGTCCAACGGTTCCGTCAGCGAGCTGACGCCCGACAAGCCGGAATTCCTTCTTCCTGACGATGTCGTATGGATTGATCTCCATCATCCGACATCTGCGGAAGATCAGTTTGTCGAGCAGCTTCTCAGCATCTCGATCCCCACCCGTGACGAGTTAAAGGATATCGAGCCGTCCAGTCGGCTCTATGCCGAAAACGGTGCGCTCTACATGACCGGTTCGCTGGTATGGCGCGCAGACAGCAAGGATTCCAAGCTCACCGACGTCGCATTCATTCTCACGGCGGACAGACTTGTCACGGTTCGTTACGCGGACCCGAAGTCCTTCAGCCTCTTTGTCGCAGCCCTCGGCCGCGCACCGGAGGAGATCTGCAACGGGCGTACCCTTCTCGCGCATCTTCTGGAGACGATCGCGGATCGCACTGCGGAGATCATGGAGACCGTGGTATCTCGGGTGGATCACCTTGCCACGGATATCTTTCGCGAACGGACCGAGCGGCGCCCACCGAAATTCCTGGAAAGCAAGCTGGCGGAAATCGCCGAGGTTCACCGCCTTGTCGGAAAGGTGCGTGACAGTCTCGGCTCGCTCTCTCGCCTGCTGACCTTCTTGCAGAATGCCTCTGTCATCCAGAAGGACGAGGACGTACGCAAACTGTGTGCAACGGTCGCACAGGACGTCACGACGCTTTCGGAGCATGCCAGTTTCGTGGCAGGTAATATAGCCTTCCTTCTGGATGCTTCACTGGGCCTGATCAATGTCGAGCAGAATGCCATCATCAAGATCTTCTCGATTGCCTCGGTGGTCTTTCTGCCGCCAACGCTTGTGGCATCGATCTACGGCATGAATTTCCAACATATGCCGGAACTGTCCTGGCAACTGGGCTATCCGCTTGCCCTGTTCGCCATGGTGCTGTCCGCCATCATCCCCTTTTTCTTCTTCCGCTGGAAAGGCTGGCTCTAAAGGCCAGATCTTCGGATGTCACACGAGACTGAAGCACAGGTTCACGACGACAAGAGCCTCAAGCACATGCTGGCGCTCACGCTGGGTTCGATCGGCGTCGTCTACGGCGACATCGGCACCAGTCCGCTCTACGCCTTTCGCGAGGCGCTGCGGCCGGTATCTGCCGACGGTCTGACGAATGTCGAGATCATCAGCATCATCTCCCTGATGATCTGGACGCTCACCATAATCGTGACGATCAAATATGTCCTGTTCCTGCTGCGCGCCGATAACGACGGCGAGGGTGGAACACTGTCTTTGCTGGCCATGCTGATCAAGACCGCCGGCGGAAACAAGATGGTCCTCATCATCCTGGGCCTCATCGGTGCCGCGCTGTTTCTCGGCGATGCCATGATCACCCCGGCGCTCTCAGTTCTCTCGGCGGTGGAAGGGCTGAAACTTGTAACGCCCGCCTTCGACGAATGGGTGCTGCCGATCTCGATCGTCATTCTCATCGGTCTGTTCGCAATCCAGTCTCAGGGCACAGCCAAGGTTTCTCGGTTTTTTGGACCGATTACAGCTCTCTGGTTCATCGCCATGGGGCTAGGGGGCGTGCTGCACATCAGCGATGACCTCAGCATCCTCTATGCTTTCAACCCGGTTTATGCCGTTACCTTTCTGTTCAACGAGGGGTTTCTCGGGATCGTCGTTCTGGGCGCGGTCTTCCTGACCGTCACGGGCGCCGAGGCGCTCTACGCCGACCTCGGCCATTTCGGACGCCGCCCGATCCAGTGGGCCTGGTTCGTTCTGGTTTTTCCGGCGCTCACACTGAACTATCTGGGGCAGGGAGCCCTGGTCATGCAGAACCCGGAAGCGGCGTCGAACCCGTTCTACCTGATGTTCCCCTCCTGGGCGCTTCTGCCCATGGTCCTGCTCGCGACAGCCGCGACGATTATCGCCAGCCAAGCCGTGATAACCGGCGGCTTCTCGCTTGTCCGGCAGGCGATTCATCTCGGCTATCTGCCGCGCATGCAGATCCTGTTCACCTCTGAAACGAATACCGGGCAGATCTTCCTGCCGGCCGTCAATCTTGTTCTCTTGATCGGTGTTCTCGCGCTCGTTCTTGGCTTCGAAAGTTCCGATGCGCTCGCCACGGCCTATGGTATTTCGGTGACGGGTGCGATGGTCGTGACCACCCTTATGGCGTTTGAATTCGTTCGCGCCCGTTGGCGCTGGCCGCGTTGGGTCGCGGCCCTGGCACTTGCGCCGCTTCTTGCACTCGAAGTCGTGTTCCTCGGTGCAAACTTGCTCAAGATCCACGATGGTGGCTACGTGCCGGTCATGATGGCTGCTGGCTTCACCATCATCATGTGGACCTGGAAGCGTGGCACACTCATTCTGGGCGAGAAGACCAAACGCATCGATGTGCCGCTGACAAGCTTTGCTACCTCCATCGAGAAATCCATCGAAAACAAGAGCAAGCATGCACCTGTCAGCGTACCGGGAACGGCGATCTTCCTGACCAGCGATCCGGAATCCGCGCCGGCCGCCTTGATGCACAATCTCAAGCATAACCATGTGCTGCATGAGAGAAACGTGATCCTGACCATTCGCACGGTCAACAAGCCGCGCGTGGCACAGGAGAATTCGTTCTCAGTCGAAAAGCTCAACGAGCGCTTCACGCTCATCGAACTGCGTTACGGCTTCATGCAGTCTCACAACGTGTCGCAGGCTCTGGGTTACCTGCGTAAATGCGGCATCAAGTTCGACATCATGTCGACGTCCTTCTATCTCGGACGCCGCAAGCTGGTGCCGGATGCCGAATCAGGCATGCCCATGTGGCAGGACAGGCTCTTCATTGGTCTGGCCAATACCGCGACGGATCCTTCTGATTACTTCCATCTGCCTGCCAACCGTGTGGTAGAGCTGGGTTCCCACGTCATCATCTAATTGCGTTTCATGCGCGGGAGGTCACACCCGCGTGAGCGCCACCGTACCGTTTTGATCGGTCATACCAAATGTCGATGATAGGGACCGATTGCGCCGGAGCGATTTGGGTTTGCGGCGAGAAGAAAACCACAGTCGGACCTGAAGGTCCGGCGCGGATTTTCGACGACGCCGGATTTCCTCCACCGACTTTGTCGCAATCCTCGACCGATGCAGGAGCATCGCTCTCCGGTATGCTCCTCGTCGGATGAAGGTCTCCGGTCCCACGCAATCGGTTCATATCATCGACATTTGGTATTAACCGTCCATTAGGGTTAATATTAGATGCTCCACGCTCAAGAGTTGACGTGTTGGAGTTGTCTTGTGCTGCGTTTGAGAAATATCGCCCGAAAGCGGATTTCGCTTGCCGACCGCTGGGCAGCCCCCACCCTTTTTGGTCTCGCGGCCTGGTTGTCATTCCCCAGCCTCCCCGCGCACGGGGATCTGAGTGATCTCCTCTCCGGATTTGAACGCTCTGGTGCGCAGTGGCGCATGGTGATGACGAAATCACCTGCGGGGTCTATCCATGCGGCAGAGCTTGCCTTCCCTCCGGGTGAAGACCGCATTGTGTCCGATGCTGGCTTCAGCCTGCCCAACGGCCAGAAGATTGCCATCGTGGCGAGCAAGAAGGAAGATCAGCATATTCCCGACGAAGACCGGGTGAACCGCGCCCAGAAGAAGGGCAGAGTGGTGGCCGTCTTGCCCATGTTGCCGCCGCGGGCCTTCAGTGCCGGCTCCATTCTGCAGCGAAGCAGTTCGCTTCTCGCACCCGTCATCCGCGCCGAAGATCAGGTTGCGTTTGCCAAGGCGCCCAAGGCCAGCGAAGAGGTGAAGCTCGCTGCCTTCTATTTCCGCCGTTCGGAGGAAAAGAAACCCGATGCCGGTCTTTCACCCATGGTGGCAAAACTCGTTACAAATCCGAGAGCCGATATCCTTGCCACGGCCTATGCTCCTGCCAAGCCCGACTACGCACGGCAATCGCCTTTCGATGCGATCCTGACGGAAAAAAAGGATGACGGTCGTTTCATCCCGGATATTGGACCTGAGGACCATGCATGGGCGGCAACGCCCCTGCCGCCAGATGCCTTTTCCCCGCAGGAGCAACAGTGCCTTGCATCCGGCATCTACTTCGAGGCTCGCGGCGAATCGGTGAAGGGCCAGGCGGCCGTCGCTCAGGTTATCCTCAATCGCGTGCGCAATCCCGCTTATCCCAAGACGATCTGCGGCGTCGTCTACCAGAACGAGGATTGGCGCAACCGCTGCCAGTTCTCCTTCGCCTGTGACAACATCAAGGATCGTATCCGTTCGGAAGAACACTGGAAAATGGCACGTGAAGTGGCCATGGCAACCACGGCCGGCAAGATATGGTTGAAGGAAGTCGGTTCCGCAACTCACTATCATGCGGTCTATGTCCGTCCCAATTGGGCACCCACCATGAAAAAGGTAGGCCGCATCGGACTGCATGTCTTCTACCGCACCTATGGCGGCGGGTGGAGCTGAGGACCGTCGATTCCGCGACTTCCACAGGACGTACTAATCGTTCTTAATCTCAAGTAATTGATTTTTCGTCATAAATTTGTTCTGGATGAGTGTCGGTTAACGCCTTGACTATGGGGGCGCGCAAAACTATGTTGCGCCCGACTTCAAAACGGGCCGGAAGGCGCTATTTCCCAAGGCTTCGAGAGAGGCTTAAGACCGAAAATTCGGTCTGCTGAAGCCAGGGAGAGGCGCATGACCGACAACGATGACGATAGTCTGGAGCAACGACGCGATGCTCTTTCCGCAAAACTGGCGGCAAGGGAACGCAGCGAGGCAATTGAAACCGCGAAGGAAAAGCAATCCGAGGAAAGCCGTAAGGGAATGGCTCTCGGGTTGAAGATTTCTTCCGAATTCATTGCCGCCATCGCTGTTGGCGCCATGCTTGGCTATCTGATCGACCGTTTTGTCGGCACGACGCCTTGGGGGATGATCATACTTCTTCTTCTCGGTTTCTGTGCCGGAGTGCTGAACGTGCTTCGTGCCATGGGCATGGTCGCAACCCCGGATCCGGGTGTTTCTCGCGGCGATGATCCGAGCCACAAGCGCTAAGGCTCGGATTTAGAGGCTAGCTGCCAATTGCGGCGGCCATGAGGAAAGAAAAGGTAGAGCGGTGGCGAACGACCCGACGCATCAGTTCCAGATCTTCAAGATCGTGCCAATCGAAGTTGGTGGTATCGATTTCTCCTTTACCAATGCGTCCCTGTTTATGGTCGCCACGGTTGCCTGTGCTGCCGGTTTTCTCTACTTCTCGACTGCCAATCGCGGCCTGATCCCGGGTCGTTCGCAGTCGGTTGCCGAGCTTTCCTACGAGTTCATTGCTTCCATGCTGCGCGAAGGTGCGGGCAGCCACGGGATGAAGTTCTTCCCGATGGTCTTCTCGCTCTTCATGTTCGTGTTGACGGCAAACCTGCTCGGCATGTTCCCGTACTTCTTCACGGTTACCAGCCAGATCATCGTCACCTTCGCGCTGGCGCTGTTCGTCATCGGCACTGTTGTCGTCTACGGTTTCTACAAGCACGGTCTGCACTTCCTCAATGTTTTCGTGCCAAGCGGTGTTCCGGGCGTGCTCCTGCCGCTGGTCGTCACGATCGAAATCATCTCATTCCTGTCCCGTCCGATTTCGCTGTCGGTTCGTCTTTTTGCCAACATGCTGGCGGGACACATCACCCTCAAGGTGTTCGCGGGCTTCGTTGCTTCGCTTGGAACCCTGGGTGCAATCGGTATCGGTGGCGCGACATTGCCCCTGATCATGACGGTCGCTCTGACCGGTCTGGAATTCCTCGTAGCCTTCCTGCAGGCCTACGTCTTTGCGGTACTCACATGCATGTACCTCAACGATGCAGTTCACCCAGGCGGCCACTGAGGAACGACATTGGCGTATTGAAGCGTCAGTCAACCGCCGCAACAAACCATTCTAAGGAGTTCACACATGGAAGCGGAAGCAGCAAAGTTCATCGGTGCAGGTCTGGCTTGCTTTGGCATGGCTGGTACGGCTCTCGGCCTCGGCAACATCTTCGGCAACTACCTCTCCGGCGCTCTTCGCAACCCGTCTGCTGCTGACAGCCAGTTCGGCCGTCTGGTATTCGGCTTCGCCGTTACGGAAGCTCTGGGCATCTTCTCGCTGCTCGTAGCGCTCCTCCTGCTGTTCGCCGTCTAATAACCGGCAAACCGATCGGATCACGGCCGCCACGATGTGTGCCGTGATCCTTCTTATTGAATACCCCCCTGGAGGTGATGATGTTCGTGACACCGGCATTTGCGCAACAAGCTGCGCCGGCCAATGGCGCCACGCAAGGTGAAGTGCATACGGAGACGGGTGTCGCTCACAATGAGCATGGCACTGGCGTATTCCCGCCTTTCGACCAGTCGACCTATGCTTCGCAGCTGCTCTGGCTCGTCATCACTTTCGGTCTTTTCTATCTGCTCATGCAGAAGGTGATCGTGCCCCGGATCGGTGGCATTCTCGAACACCGTCATGACCGGATTGCACAGGATCTCGATGAGGCCTCCCGTCTGAAGGCTGAGGCAGACGCTGCCGTCGCCACCTACGAAAAGGAACTGGCGGAAGCCCGTTCCAAGGCCGGTGCGATTGCCGAAAGCGCTCGCGAAGCAGCGAAGGTCAAGGCCAACGCCGACCGTGCAGCCATCGAAGCTGAACTGGCTGGCAAGCTGGCCGCCGCCGAAGCCCGCATTTCTGAAATCAAGGCTGCTGCTTTTGCAGAAGTCGGTGCGATTGCTGAAGAAACGGCGTCTGCGATTGTCGACCAGCTCATTGGTCCCAAGGCCAGCGCCGAAGACGTCAGGGCTGCAGTTGCAACCGCAAAGGTAGGAGCCTGATATCATGGCATTTGATGCAACATTCTTCGCCTTTGTAGGCCTTGTTCTCTTCCTTCTTCTTCTCGTATACCTCAAGGTTCCTGGCATGATGGCCTCGTCGCTGGACAAGCGCGCCGCCAACATCCGCGAGGAACTCGATCAGGCCAAGCGTCTTCGTGAAGAGGCGCAGGCTCTGCTCGCCGAATACCAGCGCAAGCGCAAGGAAGCCGAAGCTGAAGCGGCTGCCATCGTTGCCTCCGCAGAACGCGAAGCTGCCGCTCTGACGGAAGAAGCCCGTCAGAAGACGGAGGAATTCGTCGCCCGTCGCAACGCTCTTTCGGAACAGAAGATCCGCCAGGCGGAAGCCGATGCGATCGGCGCCGTTCGCGCCGCCGCTGTCGATCTGGCCGTCGCTGCTGCCGAAAAGGTCATTGCTTCCAAGGCTGATGCCGCGACGCAGCAGGCTCTGTTCTCTCAGTCCGTCGGTCAGGTGAAGGCTCGCCTGAACTGATCTTTCAGACATTTGAGTTTGCAAGAAGGCTGGGGCAACCCGGCCTTTTTCGCGTCTGGAGCCTGTGGTGACGACCCGCTGGAGTGCGTGGGATCCTCGCCAGTCCGGGGTGATAGCATCGTGCTGCCAACCGAACAGCATGACGCGCCGCCAGGCTGCTGGGGTGAGGTGCGGGCACCAGAACGTTTATTCTAGAGCATGTCGTAGTAAAAGTGTGCAGCGGTTTTGCGCAAACGACATGCGTTAAAACAAAAAGATAAAGCGCTAGGAGCGAATCTGAAAGATCGCGACACGCTTAAGCCCCAAGCACGTCAGTTCCCTGACCGGTCGATAGAGAGCGTGCCGCTCAATCTTGTCGGAGTGGTCTGAAGCTCATTCTGTGAAGGGGGCATGGCCCATGCTCTTCGATGGCGCGCCTATGCTGGGCCGTGCCATAGCCCGCATGTTGGGCGAAGCCGTAGTTACCATAAACCTGGTTCGCGCGAGCCATCATCCGATCTCTCGTCACCTTGGCGATGATCGAAGCGGCAGCAATGGAGAGGCTGCGCGCATCGCCCTGGATGACAGCCTTGCCCTGACAGGCAAGCCCTGGCGGTACATCGCGGCCATCGACCAGGACATAGTCTGCCCTGACGGGCAGGGCGTCCACGGCACGGCGCATGGCATCAAGGCTGGCGCGAAGGATGTTCTTCTCATCGATATGGCGGGGGCCGGAAGAGGCGATTGAAATATGCGCCGTGGCACAGATCTCCACGAACAGCGCCTCACGTTGTTTCAGCGTCAACTGCTTGGAATCGTTCAGTCCTGCGGGGATGTGGTCTGGATCGAGGATGACCGCTGCGGCGACAACAGGTCCAGCAAGGGGGCCACGTCCAGCTTCGTCGGTGCCTGCTACCGGCCAATGACCTGCTTTCCGCGCCATCAACTCCAGCGAAAAATCTGGAACGATCGGTTCGAGGGAGAAAAGATCGAGAGGAGAATCGGGGGGCGTGCGTCGTGACATGCGGCATCACTCGCACGCCCACCCGATTTCCCGCAAGCCCCGTCGAAGCAAATGAGGCGGCACTGCTTCAGGCCCAAGGGGATCAGGCCAACGGGGCAAGACCAGCAGGGGCGGCGCCGGTCCATTTCCATCTCGCTGGGGGGCGCCCAGCGAAATGGCAAAACATGAGTAAGGTGCAGGGATCGCCGACGATCGCCCATCGCAGGAACGGCACAGGGCCGAAGCGCATCGCAGCCACCCAGGGAGAACAGGCTTTCAAGTCAGCAGTGCCCGGATCTTGGCCCGGATCTTGGCGCAGAATACACCGGGATCCAGCCTCCGTGCCGCAGCGTCACAAAAGCGACAGTTGAACTCCCGCGCCATCGGGGCGAACAAACAGATCGTCGCGCAGCGCTACACCTCTACGAGCAAGACCAAGGCGCTTCGTCGCCATTTCGAAACGCCGCGAGATCTGCCAGGCATAGGGACCTTCTCCTTTCATGCGCTTGCCAAATTCCGCATCGTAGTCCTTGCCGCCACGCATCGATTTTATCAGCGACATCACATGCCGGTATCGATCCGGATAATGTCTCAAAAGCCAGTCTCGAAAGAGCGGGCTGACTTCCAGCGGTAGACGCAGCAGAATGTAGCTTGCAGACACGGCACCAGCCGCCTGTGCCGCATCGAGAATTCGCTCCAACTCATGGTCGTTCAGCGCCGGAATGAGAGGCGAGGCCAGAACGCCGGTTGGTATTCCTGCATCCGTCAACTGTCGTACGGCTTCAAGCCGCCTTGACGGCGTCGAAGCGCGCGGCTCCATCAGGCGCGCCAGCTTGCGGTCGAGCGTCGTGACGGAGATTGCCACCTTGGCCAAGCCCTTGGCGGCCATCTTGGCAAGAATGTCGATGTCCCGCGTCACCAGCGCCGACTTTGTGACGATCATGACCGGATGGTTGGCTTTTTCCAACACTTCCAGCAATTGCCGCATGATGCGCCATTCGCGCTCGATCGGTTGATAGGGGTCCGTGTTCGTCCCGATCGCGATGGGCTTCACCTTGTATCCGGGCTTGCTCAGCTCTCGTTCAAGCAGACGAGGGGCATCGGGCTTTGCAAAAAGCCTGGCCTCGAAATCCAGCCCTGCCGAAAGCCCCATATAGCTATGGGTTGGCCTGGCAAAACAATAGATGCAGCCATGTTCGCAGCCGCGATACGGATTGACCGATCGATCGAACGGAATATCGGGTGAGTCGTTGCGTGTGATCGCTGTCTTCGGCTTCTCGATCTGGACTTCGGTCTTGAAAGGTTCGAGTTCTTCCAACGACTGCCAACCATCATCGAACTGCTCGCGCCGCTGGTCTTCGAACCGGCCGCTCGGGTTCAAGCCGGCACCCCTTCCGCGCCGACGGTCCGTCTCGACGCGAAGTCCAGACGACTGGACCAGAGCGTCGGCAATATCAGCCGTATGAGCAGGCGCGAAAGCGTCCTGCCGCAGTTGAGACAGCTCGTTCATGGATAACTCCCAGCCAGATGTTCAACGCTGGCGTTCTCAAATTCGTATCGTCAAAATGAGAACATTGCAAGAACAAAATCTACCGCCTTTGTTGATGGCAATTTTCAGGCCAATGCGATAAAGGTCATGAATGCTGACTGTATTGATGGAATGCCATGATCAGGAATCCGAGCTGGCGCAGACTTTGTCTGTTCTGGTTGCCGGTGCTGTGGAAGGTCTGGTCAGTGACGTCGCAGTGCTCGATCGTGGTTCTACCGATGCGTCTGCGCGTGTTGCGGATGCCGCGGGGTGCAAGTTCTATACGCAGTGGGATTTGAAGCACGTGCTGCAGGAGGTGCGTGGCGAGTGGCTCATGCTGCTGGAGCCGGGAGCGCGCCCTCAGATTGGCTGGATCGATGAAGTCGCCGAGCATATTTCGCTCACACGGCATCCCGCACGCTTCACCGCATCAAGAAATTACCGGAGGCCACTGATTCAGCGGTTGTTCAGCAAGGATCCGCCGCTCGCGCAGGGTCTTCTTATTCAGAAAAGCGTGGCGTCATCCAAGGGTGTGCGCGCTACGCGGCTTGCCGATCTCGTGGAGGGGCACCGGCCACATACGCTCATCTCAGAACTGATCCCAGCCTGGGCTGCAGCGCGTAGCTAATATAATTTAGCCTAGCCTAATCAGGCTTTGCCGCCGCGTTTCAGGTGCTCGTCAAGCCGTGGCATGATTTCCACGAAGTTGCAGGGCATATGGCGATAGTCCAGCTGCCATTTCAGGATCCCGTCCCAGGCATCCTTGCAGGCGCCGGGCGAGCCGGGCAACACGAAAACGAAGGTCGCATTGGCAACGCCACCGGTGGCGCGCGACTGGATCGTCGATGTTCCGATCTTGTCGTAGGATATGCGGTGAAACACTTCGGAAAAGCCGTCCATGCGCTTTTCGAACAGCGGTTCCAAGGCTTCAGGCGTGACATCCCGACCGGTAAAGCCTGTGCCGCCGGTGGTGATCACGACGTCGATTTCCTCGGCCAGCGTCCAGTTCCGAACCTGCTCGTAGATCTGCTCCTTGTCATCGGCAACGATTGCCCTGGCAACGAGTTCGTGCCCCGCTTCCAGAATGCGCTGCACCAGCGTGTCGCCGGATTTGTCATTGTCGAGCCGCCGGGTGTCGGAAACGGTCAGCACGGCAATGCCGACCGGAATGAAGGGACGGCTCTCATCGATACGGCTCATGATGCATTTCCTTCCAAAGTTCGGCCCGCCCTCACATACCACTGCGGCTTGGCCTGCTCGAGCGTCAAAGCTGCACGTTCCAAAGCCATTTCGTCGCGGTAGAGGCCGAAACACGTGGCGCCCGATCCAGACATGCGACAGACCTCCGCACCGCTCTCCTCAAGCTGCTGAAGGCACTCACCGATGTCCGAAAGAAGCCTCTGTGCAGGCTCCTGAAGATCGTTTCTGAGACCGCTCATATAATCGAGCCAGTCTGATTGCGCCGGATCAAAAGGAGGCAGCGGCCTGTTGGTCTTTGATGTCAATAACCGGAATATCTGTGGCGTTGAAACAGGCTTGAGGGGATTGACCAGCAAGATGAAGAAGGAGGGAAGCGTGGCAAGCGGTTCTATGTCCTCGCCGATTCCACGCGCGATCAAAGGGCTGGACTCAAGGCACATCGGTACATCCGCTCCCAGCGACAGGCAAAGCCTTGCCAGCCGGTCTCGCGGCACATCCAGGTTCCACAACCGCATCAGGCCGCGCAAGGTTGCCGCTGCATCTGCGGAGCCACCACCTATTCCGGAGGAGAGCGGCAGGCTCTTCGTGAGCGTGATGTCGACCGGACACGTCTCGTATCCGAGTTCTTCGGCAAGGCCCCGCAAGCCGTCCCGCGCCCGCGTCACGAGATTATCCGCATCAGCCGACAGGGTTTCTGCAAACCGCCCGGTTATCTCGAACCGGTCCTGCGCAGATGGGCGAATGGCGAGCTCGTCGCCGAAGTCTGCGAACGTCACAAGGCTATCGAGAAGATGGTAGCCATCTGCCCGCTGACCGGTCACATGCAGCGCGAGATTGATCTTCGCTCGCGCTGCCTCGATCACCATTCCGGTTGGACTCAATTGGATTTGGCCGGAATCTTGATCAATTGGCCCGGAAACAGCCGGTTGGGATTACGCTTGAGTTCCGGGTTCATCTCCAGAATCTCTCTCGCGCGTTCCTTGTCACCCAGTCGATCGGTTGCAATCTTGGACAACGTATCGCCTTCGCTGACGATGTAATCGGCCGTGATCGGGGCGTTGGGCTGAGCTGCGCCCGGGGGAGTGGCAGGGGGAGTAGCAGGTGCGGTGGCTGCTGGAGAAGCCATGGCCGTCTGCACCGGAGGCGGACCTGCATCGGCAAGACCATCCCGGATCTTCTGCTCGATCTTCGGGATTTCCGTCATCTCCGGCTTCATGGTCAGGGCACGCTGCCACTGGAACTTCGCTTCCAGCTGCCGCCCTACGCGCCAGTAGGCATCGCCCAGATGGTCGTTGATGGTGGCATCGCCAGCGCGCAACTGCACGGCACGCTCAAGCTCGGTCACCGCATCGTCGTAACGGCCGAGGCGATAATAGGCCCAACCGAGCGAATCCACGATATAGCCGTCGTCTGGCCGCAGATCGACGGCCTTGCGGATCATATTGAGACCGTCTTCCAGGTTGCGGTTCATATCGACCCAGGAATACCCTAGATAGTTGAGAACCTGCGGCTGGTCCGGGTTCAGTTCGAGCGCCTTGCGGAAGTTCGGCTCGGCCTTGTCCCACTCCTTCAGACGCTCATAGGCGATGCCGCGCTGGAAAAACACCGACCAGTCGCTGGGCCGGGGGGCCGGACCGACCACTTCCACCGCCTTGTCATAGGTCTTTGCCATTTCGGCAAAATCCTTGGCGTCTGAAAGAACGCTGCCGTAAGCAATGTAGCTGCGAATGTCGGTCGGATCGGATTCGATGAGCTTCTTCAGATGCTCCTTCGCGCCGTCCACATCGCCTGTCTGCGCCAGTGTCAGGCCCAGTTGCAGCTCGGAAATGCGCCGCATGGGCGAATCCTGCGGAACGCGACCATAGAGCTCGATTGCCTGTTTCAGCTGCTCCAGCTTCTCGGCAATACCACCCAGCAGGATCAGCGTATCGGCACTCTTCGGATCAAGCGCATGCGAGATCTGCAGATAGAGCGACACCATTTCCTCCGCACCCTGGCGGTTCAGTGCGCTGCCGATGGAAAAGAGAACGGCGGAGGCACCCTGCGTCGCGTCAGTAACCTGCTGCTCCGGCTTTTCGCCCTTTTCGATGCTCTGGCGAAGCGCCTTCAGCGGCGCGTAATTCAGCATCAGCCGTTCGGCCACGGAAATAGCATCAAGCGCCTTCTGCTTGTTGCCTTGGGCTGCCTCGAGGCGGGCCAGCGCCATGACCGATCGCATGAATGTATCCGGCGTGGTCGCAACCGCTTCCTGGCTGGTGATGGCTGCGCTGAGGTTGGTGCGGGCTGTGGCAGTATCGCCAGCCACCAGCGCCATGGCGCCCAGATGATACTGCGTGAAGACCTTGAACCAGTCCGGCCCCTTCAGCGCCTTGATCTGCTTGATAGCCTCTGCACCCTTGCCGGCACCCACCTTGGCCCAACCGATCAGCAGGGCGTGAGTCAGACGGTCAAGATCATTGCCGCCCTTGTAGGTGAGGATCTTTTCCGCATCGGCGTAGGAACCCTTGCGGATCGCCTCCAGCCCGCGAACGATTGTCGTGATGCGTTCAACCGCGTCGTCACCCTTCAGTGCTTCGACATGCTTGAGGCTCTCGTCGAACTGCCCGTTCATCAGCAAGGACACCATCAGGCGTTCGCGAATGTCGAGATTGGCCGGTTCGAAGTTCAGGGCCTTCTGGTAGAGCGCGATTGCAGTCGCGTAATCGTGATCGACATCCGCGGTTCTTGCCGCCAGAAATGCGCCGGAAAACGTGTTGACCTTGTCGGGCGTGAACTCCACGGCCTCTGCGACCGGGTTGTCCTGCGCCATGGCAAGGCGTGGAACGACCGTCGCTGCCAGAAGGGCAGAGGCAAAAGCCACGCCGGAAAGCAGACGAAGGGCGAATTTCTGCCGCATGAAAGTGCCTTTCAAGAAGAACTGGGAGGCGGCCAACGGGCCACCGGGAATCTTCAACCGATGATTCATGATAGAATGGCTTTTTTGAAGCAGCTTCGCAAGAATCTCGAAGGCGGCCATTGTTCACGCCGCCTGTGAAATGCGTGGCCTCACCCTCGGCCACGCACACCGTGCCGGGTCTCAGTTGACCCGTTCGATACAGAAATCGATCACTTCCATCAGCGCCGCCTTGTGTGCCGATGCGGGCAGGGGCGACAAAGCGTCGCGTGCGATTGCACCATAGTGCTTGGCGCGGGCAATCGTGTCTGCCAGTCCATTGTATTTGCCGATCAGGGCAAGCGCCTGCTGAAGGTTTTCGTCGCTGCTCTGGCCATCTTCGATCGCGGTCTTCCAGAATGCGCGGTCTTCAGGCGTGCCACGGCGATAGGACAGGATCACCGGCAGCGTGATCTTTCCTTCGCGGAAATCATCGCCGACGTTCTTGCCAAGGTCGGCCGCCTTGCCGCCATAGTCCAGCGCATCGTCCACCAGCTGGAAGGCAAGGCCCAAATTCATGCCATAGGAGCGGAGGGCCGAACGGGCGCTCTTGTCGTTTCCGGCAATGATGGGGCCGACTTCGGCAGCGGCGGCGAAAAGGGCCGCGGTCTTGGCGCGGATGACGGAGAGGTAATCGTCTTCCGTCGTTTCCATGTTCTTGGCAACGGAAAGCTGAAGCACTTCGCCTTCCGCGATCACGGCGGCGGCAGAGGCCAGAACATCCAGCGCGTCCATGGAGCCGGTCTCGACCATCATCTTGAAGGCCTGCCCCAGCAGGAAGTCACCAACGAGAACGCTCGCCTGGTTACCCCAGATCATGCGCGCGGTGGATTTGCCCCGCCGCAGATCGCTTTCGTCCACCACGTCGTCATGCAGCAGCGTTGCGGTGTGCATGAACTCCACGCTTGTGGCGAGCTTGATATGACCGTCGCCCTCGTAGCCGAACATCTGCGCGGCCGCCAGCGTCAGCATGGGGCGCAAACGTTTGCCACCGGAAGAAATCAGGTGGTTTGCCACTTCCGGTATCATCTGCACATCGGATCCGGCCTTCGACAGGATCAGCTGGTTGACCCGATCCATATCCAGTCTGGTCAGATCGACCAGCGGCTTGACGGATGCCTGCTTGTTTTTGCCCTCTTCGAGCGGAATAACGACGCCCAATGAAATGGCCTCCTGTTCAAATCTTGCGGCGGACAATAGAAAGGGGCGCAACAACCGGCAAGTGCCAAATGTTAGAATAACCCGGAATCGAGATCGTTTGACGCATGAAAGAACTGATCCGCACCAATGATCCTGTGGTCCTGTCCTTTGCCACCAGCCTGCTGAACGATGCAGGAATTCACTCTCTTGTCGCTGATCAATCGATGAGCGTGCTGGAAGGTTCCCTTGGCCTCCTCCCCCGTCGCCTTCTGGTGGAAAGCGAGCGGGCAGGTGAGGCGCGGCTTTTGCTGGTGGATGCGGGCCTCGGATCGGAACTGCGGACCGAAAAATGAACGAAACACTCGACGCCTTCCATCGCGGCGCATTCTACTTGCTGCAACCGGCGCAGGGGGCGCACCGCGCAGGCATGGATGCCATGCTGCTGGCCTCGCTGGTGGATGACGAGCGTCCCGTGCGAGTGGCGGACTTAGGCGCCGGGGCCGGCGCCGCCGGATTTGCCGTCGCTGCCCGTCTACCGAATGCCGAAGTCGTACTGGTCGAGCGTTCGCCGGAAATGGCCGATTATGCGCGTCGCAATACGGCGATCGAACAAAACAGGGCGCTTGGCTCCCGTCTCGTCGTGATCGAGGCAGATGTGACGCTTCGCGGAAAGGCACGCGTAGAGGCGGGCTTGCCGGATGATCATTTCCATCATGTCATCATGAACCCGCCCTTCAACGATGCACGGGACCGCCGGGCACCAAATGCCCTCAAGGCCGAAGCGCATGCCATGACCGAAGATCTCTTCGAAAGCTGGCTTCGTACCGCAAACGCGATCATGATTCCGGGCGGCCAGCTTTCGCTCATCGCGCGGCCATCATCCGTGGCGGACATCATCGCCGCCTGTGGAAAACGCTTTGGCGGGCTGGAACTGACGGCCATCCATCCGCGACCCGGCGAGGATGCCATTCGTCTTCTGGTGACCGCCATCAAGGGGTCGAAATCCCGTCTTGTCTGGCGTTCTCCGCTGTTCATGCATGGAGAAGAGGGCCATGCCTTCGCGGCCGAAGTCGATGGCCTCAACAATGGCCGCAAGGCCTACCGGCGCAAGGGTCGCTGAGCGATCTGGCCGATGACGCGGAATTTACGGGAACCAACCATTGCGCCCGCCATTCCGTTGCATACATGACGATGAACACCATTCCAAGGAGATGACATGGCAGGCCTTTTGACGCGCATTCTACCGAAGCGGTTCCGCAAGGAAGGCATAGCCATTCCCGTCGTCCGCCTGCAGGGCGCGATCATGACCGGCGGCAGCCAGTTTCGTCCCACGCTGAACCTTGCCAATACGGCCCAGATGCTGGAGCGGGCCTTTGCGAAAAAGGATGCGCCCGTCGTCGCCATCTCCATCAATTCGCCGGGGGGCTCTCCGGTGCAATCGCGTCTCATCTACCAGCGCATCCGCGCGCTTGCTGAAGAAAAAAACAAGCGCGTCCTCATGTTCGTGGAGGATGTCGCAGCCTCCGGCGGCTATATGATCGCGCTCGCAGGCGATGAGATCTTTGTCGATCCGACATCCATTGTCGGGTCGATTGGTGTCGTGTCCGGCGGTTTCGGCTTTCCGGAACTTCTGCGCAAGATCGGCGTGGAGCGCCGCGTCTATACGGCGGGCGAGAACAAGGTCATCCTCGATCCGTTCCAGCCGGAAAAAGAGAGCGATATCGAATATCTGAAGTCCCTTCAGCTCGAAATCCACAAGGTCTTCATCGACATGGTCAAATCCCGTCGTGGAGAAAGGCTTGCCGATGACGAGACCATTTTCTCCGGCCTCTTCTGGACGGGACAGCGCGGCGTCGAGCTCGGTCTTGTCGATGGCATGGGTGAAATCCGCGATGTATTGAAGCGCCGCTTCGGGCCGAAGACGCGGCTGGAACTGGTGGGTTCGGCACGCGGCCTTCTTGGCCGGCGCCTGCCGGGCATCGCCTCGCTTGGCGTCGGCAATGCAGGAGCGGAAATCGCATCCGGTGCGGCAGAGGGGCTTGCGAGCACCCTTGAAGAACGGGCATTGTGGAGCCGTTACGGGCTCTAGAGCATCGGGCGAAAAAGTGGCATCCGGTTTTTCGCTCAACCGATGCGTCAACAAAGAATCTAGAGCGGCGGGCCGTTTCCGATTAGTGTCCGACGCTCTAGGCCCGCCATTTCCGATTCGAGGACTTGTTACCCATGCCGCAGATCCTGTTTCTTGCCATTCTCATCGGCGGAGGCTGGCTGCTGTATCGGAAGTTTGTCAACGATGCGGAGAAGCTGGCACGGCTACGGCGCGCCAAGGAAAAGGAGCGCCAGACGGGTGCCATCGGCACTCTGGTGAAGGATCCGGTGACGGGCGAGTATCGCGTCAAGCGCGAGGATGAGGAATAGAGCGAGGTTCAGAAACGGCCTCAGGCTTGACCCTCACGCCCTCCCGTGGCACCAGACGGGCAAAAATCACCTATACTGGCTCCGGACACAATCCCATGACCACGACCCTTGCTCCGCATATGGACCCGAAGCGCTCTTTCCAGGCGCTGATCCTGACGCTTCACAACTATTGGGCAGACAAGGGATGCGCTGTCCTGCAACCCTATGACATGGAAGTGGGTGCTGGTACGTTCCATCCGGCAACGACCCTGCGTGCGCTTGGCCCCAAGCCCTGGAAGGCGGCCTATGTGCAGCCCTCGCGTCGTCCCTCCGATGGCCGCTATGGCGAGAACCCCAATCGCTTGCAGCATTACTACCAGTATCAGGTCATTTTGAAGCCGAACCCGTCGAACCTGCAGGAGCTTTACCTCGGTTCGCTGGCGGCGATCGGTCTCGATCCGCTGCTTCACGACATCCGCTTCGTGGAAGACGATTGGGAAAGCCCGACGCTCGGCGCCTGGGGTCTTGGCTGGGAATGCTGGTGCGATGGCATGGAAGTCTCGCAGTTCACCTATTTCCAGCAGGTCTGCGGTATCGAATGCTCGCCGGTTGCAGGTGAGCTGACCTACGGTCTGGAGCGTCTGGCCATGTATGTGCAGGGCGTGGACAATGTTTACGACCTGAACTTCAACGGTCGCGAAGGCGAGGAAAAGATTTCCTATGGCGACGTCTTCCTGCAGGCAGAGCAGGAATATTCCCGCCACAATTTCGAATTCGCCAATACCGAAATGCTGCATCGCCATTTCATCGATGCGGAAAAAGAGTGCCAGGCGCTTCTCGCTGCCGGTGCACCGGGCGATCAAGAGGCGGGGAGCGCTGAAGGCGCGACGGGGAACGAAAAAAGATCAAATAACCAGCGCCTCCATAAATGCGTCTTTCCGGCCTATGATCAGTGCATCAAGGCGTCCCACGTCTTCAATCTTCTGGATGCACGTGGCGTGATTTCGGTCACCGAACGCCAGAGCTATATCTTGCGCGTGCGCACGCTGGCCAAGGCCTGTGGCGAAGCCTTCCTGCTCACCGATGCTGGCGGCGTCAATCTCGGTGCTGCGGCCTGATCGGGCGAATACCGATACCCACGTCGGCACGGCAGAGAATCCCGATGACAGGAGCGCGCGAAACGATTAGGGTTCGCGCGCTGATCACGCCGGGGAGCCCTTTATGTATGTCGCCTTAGCCGCACTCGCGGCCATCGCCCTCTATGTCGTCTTCATCTATAACGGGCTGGTGAAGTCCCGTCAGATGGCGGAAGAGGCCTGGTCCGGCATTGATGTACAGCTGAAGCGTCGCGCCGACCTCATCCCAAATCTCATTGAGACCGTCAAAGGCTACGCATCGCACGAGCGCTCTACGCTGGAAGCCGTGGTCGAACTGCGCAACAAGGCGCAAGCCGTGCCCTCGGGCGATGTGGCAGGCCGTGCCGCTGCCGAAGGTCTGCTTGGCCAGGCGCTTGGCCGGGTGATTGCGCTTGCCGAAGCCTATCCTGATCTCAAGGCCAACGAGAACTTTGTGGAACTTCAGCGCTCGCTGGAAACCGTCGAGAACGAAATCCAGATGTCCCGGCGCTATTACAATGGTGCTGCGCGTGACCTGAACGTCAAGGTGGAAAGCTTCCCGTCAAATCTCATTGCGGGCCAGTTCGGCTTTGCCAAGAAGCCCTATTTCGAAATTGCCAACGAAGCGGATCGCGCTGTTCCGACGGTCAAGTTCTAGCGGCCGGGCCGTCCTCGAAATCCATGAAAAAAGGGCGCATGACAAGCGCTTGTGAGAGTATAATGAGTGCCGATCAACTGACCATCTTGCCACCTGACCATCCCCTGAAGGGGCATGTGGCGCCACCCGGTTCCAAATCCATTACAAACCGTGCTTTGCTGCTGGCCGGTCTTGCCAAGGGTACGAGCCGCCTGACCGGGGCGCTGAAAAGCGATGACACGCGGTATATGGCAGAAGCTCTGCGCGCCATGGGTGTGACAGTTGATGAGCCGGATGCAACGACCTTCGTGGTCACAAGTTCCGGTAAGCTCAACCCGCCGTCAGAGCCGCTCTTCCTTGGCAATGCAGGCACGGCGACGCGTTTCCTCACGGCGGCCGTGGCTCTGGGGCAGGGGCGCTTCGTGGTCGATGGTGACCAGCACATGCGCAAGCGCCCGATCCAGCCACTGGTCGATGCCTTGCGCTCGCTGGGCGTTGCCGTGGAAGCACCGACGGGATGCCCTCCGGTGACTATCGATGCAAGTGGCCGCTTCGAGAAGAACCGCGTTGTGATTGATGCCGGTCTTTCCAGCCAGTATGTGTCGGCTTTGTTGATGGCGGCTGCCATTGCCGCCGAACCTTTCGAGATCGAGCTGGCCGGTGCTGATATTGGCGCGCGCGGCTATATCGATCTCACGCTGTCTGCCATGCGCGCCTTCGGTGCAAAGGTCGAGCAACCGTCCTCGTCAGTCTGGCGGATCGAGCCGACCGGCTACACGGCGACCGACTTCCATATCGAGCCGGATGCGTCTGCCGCGACCTATCTCTGGGGCGCGGAAGTTTTGACGGGTGGTTCAATCGATATCGGCACTCCGGCAACCGAGTTCACCCAGCCGGATGCCAAGGCCTATGATGTCATTTCGGCTTTCCCGCATATGCCGGCCGTCATCGATGGCAGCCAGATGCAGGATGCTATCCCGACGATTGCGGTTCTGGCAGCTTTCAATCAGACACCAGTGCGTTTTGTCGGCATCGCCAATCTGCGCGTGAAGGAATGCGACCGCATTCGTGCGCTCTCGACGGGTCTGAACAATATCCGTCAGGGGCTTGCGACAGAGGAGGGGGATGATCTCGTCGTCGCCTCCGATCCAGCCCTTGCCGGTCAGACGCTTCCCGCCAGTATCGACACCTTTGCCGACCACCGCATTGCCATGAGCTTTGCACTTGCGGGTCTCAAGATCAATGGTATCACCATCCTTGATCCGGGCTGCGTGGCGAAAACCTATCCGCACTACTGGGATGCGCTGTCGTCGCTCGGCGTCGCTCTGGATCGGGGTTGATCCGGAATGAAGCGCGCCTGCCTGCCAATGTCCCGCCTGTTCCTGCTGCTGGCACTGCTGCAGGCCCTGGCGCTTGGCATGCCGGGCGCAGCGCGTGCGGCGGAATATATTGCGGCCTACCGTTCGGAAATCCAGCTCAGCCGTGAAGGCGATGTGACCGTGACGGAGATCATTACCGTCAATGCGGAAGGCAAGGACATCCGCCGCGGTATCTTCCGGGATTTTCCGCTCTACATGGTGGATGCCAGGGGTAAGCGGCAGAAGGTGGGCTTCGAAGTTCTGACCGTTACGCGCGACGGCCGTCCTGAAAACTGGCGCACGGAGGGCGTTTCCGGCGGTGTGCGCATCTATCTGGGTTCGCCCGAGACGCAACTCGATCGTGGCCTGCATACCTACGAACTGACCTACCGCACCGATCGGCAGATCCGCTATCAGGAAAGCTTCGACGAATTCTACTGGAATGTCACCGGAAACGGCTGGATGTTCCGCATCGATCAGGCCTCCGCCGTGGTTCAGCTGCCGCCGGGTGTAAAGGCGCTGAACACGACCTTCTTCACCGGTGCCGAAGGCGCAACCGGCAAGGATGCCCGTCGCACCGGCAGCGATACGGCCCCAGGGTTTGTCACAGTGCGTCCTCTCAGCCCGAATGAAGGCCTGACGATTGCCATCGCCATGCCCAAGGGCTCGATCATGCCGCCCAGCGATGCGCAGCAGCGCGGCTGGTTCTGGCGCGACAATATCAACTACATCATCGGCGGCACGGGCCTTCTCGTCGTCGCCGCCTATTACTTCTGGTTCTGGCGTCGCGTGGGGCGTGACCCGCCGCGCGGCGTCGTGGTGCCACGCTGGCATCCACCGGAGGGTCTGTCTCCCGCGCTGGTGAACTATGTCGACAACAAGGGTTTTTCCGGCGAAGGCTGGGATGCGTTGTCGGCCAGCTTCATTGATCTCGCCGTGGGTGGTTATGTCGTTCTGGAGGATCTGAAGAGCAGCATCGTCGTGCGGCGAACGGGCAAAGCCGCTCCATCCAGTCTGCCCGCCGGACAGGCCATCCTGCTGCAGCAGCTGGGCGCGAAGGGCGAAGCCTTCACCATCGACAAGGCCAATGGCACGAAAGTGCAGTCGGTCGCCAAGCTCTTCCGCAATGCCATCGAGAAAGAGCATCGCGGTCGTTACTACAAGGGCAATGTCGGCTATATCGTCGGCGGTGTTGTCCTCAGCATCCTGGCTCTCGCTGTCCTTCTGTTCTTCGGCGATTTCGATCCGGATAGCATCGGCTTCCTGGTGCCGTCCGTGGTGTTTGGCGTCGTCTGGGGTGGCTTCGCGCTGAAAGCTGGTCGCTCCATGTTCCGCAAACGCAGTGTGATCGCACGCATCGGCGGCGTCCTGATGTTCGGGGTCTTCGGCTTCATCGGTCTCATCGCCGCAGGCGGTATTCTCGTCGCGGCCCTGGAAGCGCTGGATCATTCGGATTGGCCCGTTATCGCCGTGGTTGGCGGCATCACGCTGATCAATGCCGTCTTTTTTTTCCTGATGGGCGCGCCGACACCGCTTGGCGCCAGACTGATGGACGAAGTGGATGGGTTGAAGACCTATCTCACGCTGGCCGAACGCGATCGCATGAACATGGTCGAGGCGCCGGAAATGTCGCCGCGCCACTTCGAGACGCTTCTGCCCTATGCCGTGGCATTGGGCGTGGAAAAACCCTGGAGCCGCACTTTCGAGACCTGGCTTGCCACAGCGGCAGCCGGTGCCGCGGCGGCGAGCTATCACCCCGGCTGGTACAGCGGCGACAGCTTCGGCTCGTTTGGAGAAAGCATTGGCGGCTTTTCCTCCTCCATGGCGTCGACCATTGCATCCACCATCCCGCAGCCCGTCTCCTCGTCGTCCTCCGGATTTTCAAGCGGTGGCTCGTCCGGTGGCGGCGGCGGTGGTGGTGGCGGCGGCGGCTGGTAGCTCCGGTTCAAACTCCTTTTTCGCGCCACTCCGCAGATGACAATTCCACGCTGCCTTGCTAAGTCCCGCGCAACACACTGCCAGCCGATAGAATAGACAAGCCCCTGCGGCTCAAGGAACTGAACAATGCCAGATCTTCTCCTAGAACTCCGCTCCGAGGAAATTCCTGCCCGCATGCAGCGCAAGGCTGCGGGCGATCTGAAGAAGCTCGTGACCGATGCGCTGGTGGAAGCCGGTTTGACCTATGAGGGAGCGCGTGAATACTGGACGCCGCGCCGCCTGACGTTGGATATTCGTGGTTTGACGGCCCGTTCCGCCGACCAGCGGGAAGAGATCAAGGGTCCATCCACCAAGGCGCCGGAACAGGCCATTCAGGGCTTCCTGCGCAAGGCAGGTCTTGGCTCCGTGGAAGAGGCGCAGGTCGCTTCGGACCCGAAGAAGGGCGATTTCTACGTGGCAGTGATTTCCAAGCCCGGTCGTGCGGCGGAAGAGATCATTGCCGATGTCATGCCCGGCATCATCCGCTCCTTCCCCTGGCCGAAGAGCATGCGCTCCGGTGCCGCCTCCGCGCCCAAGGGCATGCGGTTCAACGGCATTGACGGCAAGGGTTCGGAAAGCCTGCGCTGGGTGCGACCGCTGCAATCCATCGTCTGCATGTTCGGGCCTGAACACGACGAAACACAGATCATTCCGTTCGAAGTGGATGGCATCACGGCCTCCAACGTGACCTATGGTCACCGCTTCCATGCACCGGAGGCCATCACCGTTCGTCGCTTCGACGATTACGTGGCAAGCCTCGAAAAGGCGAAGGTCATGCTGGATGCCGAGCGCCGCAAGGACGTGATCCTGCACGACGCGAAGGATCTGACTTTTGCCAACGGTCTCGATCTGGTCGAAGACGAGGGGCTTCTTGAAGAAGTGTCTGGCCTTGTGGAATGGCCACATGTGCTGATGGGCGCATTCGAGGAAGAATACCTGCAGATCCCGGCGGAGATCATTCGCCTGACGATCAAGACGAACCAGAAATGTTTCGTCACCCGACCGCAGGGCGCAACCGAGGGCCTCTCCAACCACTTCATCCTCATCTCGAATATCGAGGCGAAGGATGGCGGCAAGGAAATCATCCACGGCAATGGCAAGGTCGTGCGCGCCCGTCTGTCAGATGCCAAGCATTTCTGGACGCGTGACCAGGGCAATCTGCCGGATCTCGAAACCTTGAAGGCTTCCGCGGACAAGTTCGGCCTCGATCTCTCCAAGCCGCTCGACCAGCGCATGGCCAAGCTCGATGCGCTGAACGTCACCTTCCACGCCAAGCTCGGCACGCAGGGTGCACGCGTGGAGCGCATTCGTGCATTGGCGAAGCAGATCGCAGGCGTTGTTGGTGCGGAGGAAACGCTGGTGGATCGCGCGGTGGTTCTGGCCAAGGCGGATCTGCGCACCGAAGCCGTGGGCGAATTCCCGGAACTTCAGGGCCTGATGGGCCGCAAATATGCTGTTCTCCAGGGCGAAGATGCGTCCGTCGCCGCCGCCATCGAAGATCATTACAAGCCGCAAGGCCCGTCGGACCGCGTGCCGGAAGACAAGGTCGCCATCGCCGTTGCCCTGGCGGACAAGCTCGATACGCTTGTCGGCTTCTGGGCCATCGATGAAAAGCCGACCGGCTCCAAGGACCCTTACGCCCTGCGCCGCGCGGCGCTCGGTGTCGTGCGTATCATGCTGGAGCGCAAGGTGCGTCTGCCGCTGCTGAGCGTCTTCAAGGATGCCGACCTTCTCTCCTTCTTCCATGATCGCCTGAAAGTCTATCTGCGCGACATGGGTGCGCGTCACGATATCATCGATGCCGTCCTGACACCGGACGCCGATGATCTTCTGCTGGTCGCTCGCCGCGCCGAAGCACTTACCGCCTTCATCACCTCGGAAGACGGCAAGAACCTGCTGGCGGGCACCAAGCGCGCCACGCAACTGCTGGCGGCGGAAGAGAAGAAGGGAACCGTCGTTGCCGACGCCGTCTCTCCAGACCTTTTGAAGCTCGATGCGGAACAAGCGCTTTATGCGGCCATCACATCAGCAACCAGCGAGGCGGCAGCGGCGGTCAAGTCGGAAGATTTCCGTTCTGCCATGGAAGCGTCGATACCTTCTTCGAAGCGGTGCTCGTCAATGATGAGGATCCAGCCGTTCGCGCCAACCGTCTGGCCCTGTTGAAGGCCATCCGCGAGGCGACCGGAACAGTGGCGGACTTCTCGAAGATCAGTGGATAACGAAGAGATGGCGGCAGGCAGGATCCTCATAAGTGCCTGCCTCCTCGGCCAGCCGGTCCGTTATGACGGCAAAGGCAAGCCGCTCCTCCATCCGCTCATCGAACAGTGGAAGGGGGAGGGGCGCCTTGTTGCCTTCTGTCCTGAACTTGCGGGCGGCATGAGCGTGCCGCGTCCTCCGGCGGAAATTGAGGATGGCCTGAACGGCGAGGATGTTCTGGCTGGTCGCGCCCGCGTTCTGGAACTGACCGGTGGCGATGTGACGGCCGCATTCATCGACGGCGCAAGGCGTGCGCTCAAGCATGCCCGCGACAACGGCTGTCTCCACGCTCTCTTGATCGACGGCAGTCCATCCTGCGGCTCCCTGGCAATCTATGACGGGAACTTTAAAGGTGTGAAACACGCAGGCAATGGCGTCACGGCAGCGCTTCTGCGCTCCGAGGGGATTGCCATTTACGCGCCTTCTCAAATTGAAGCGCTGGCCGCGAAACTTTGCTGAAACGCAAAACGCCGGCCTTTCGACCGGCGTCTGCCGTCATCGGATAAAAGCTTGTCAGCCGGCGCGGAAGCCGCGGATAATATCGAGACGATCGCCGGTATCGTTGGCGAGACCCTTGGCAACTGCGGTCGTCTCCTCCGCCAGTCGATACCTTCTTCGAAGCGGTGCTCGTCAATGATGAGGATCCAGCCGTTCGCGCCAACCGTCTGGCCCTGTTGAAGGCCATCCGCGAGGCGACCGGCACA
Organism: Rhizobium sp. Root149; assembly: GCF_001427345.1. Lineage (NCBI taxonomy): Bacteria > Pseudomonadati > Pseudomonadota > Alphaproteobacteria > Hyphomicrobiales > Rhizobiaceae > Rhizobium > Rhizobium sp. Root149. Next base: position 618,840 of record NZ_LMGD01000001.1, on the reverse strand, counting down.
GCGGGCGATTTTTCCAAGATCTCCGGCTGATCAAGGCCATGCCTGAATGCCAAAAACTCGGAATGTCCACGCCTTTTACGTCTATGCATCGTCGCGGTCAGGTGGGCAGGCGGCGATCGTATTCTGCCTTCAGCCGTGTCCATTCCGTCCAGAAATCCGGACGCGGCGACCCGGTCGATGCTGCCAGCAGCGTGTCGAGATGTGCATGCCAGCCGGCAGAGACCATAAGCAGCATGGCCCGCTCGGCAACGCCGCTATGGGTGATTGTGAAGAGGACTTGGTTGCCTTGCTCTTTGAGGTCGAACACCACCTCCGCAGAGGTTCCCCAAGTGAATGCCAGGCGGCGGGGCGGGTCGATGGCCAGCACCCGACAGGCCAAGCTATGTTCAGCGCCAAATCCTTCCGGTCTCGGGCTGCCCGGTCCGTCTGTCAGGCTGTCATTTCGCCATGTCAGTTCGAATGACGTGCCGACCTCCGGCGTGATTTCGCCCGATGCAAGCCAACGGCTCCGCAGGTCGCTGTCCATCAGATAGGACCAGGCGCGCTCGATCGGACCTGGCAGAAGGCGCTTGATAACAAGCACTGTGGGGCCGGCAAGCGTGCCGTAGCGGTCCTGCATGCTGATGTCGTTCATGTCTGTTCTCCTTCTTCCGTTGATTTGCGGCGGGCGCGGTCGTCCTCGTGAAGCGCACGTTCCAGAGCGTCGAGACGCTCATTCCAGAAGCCCTCGTAGAAGCTTAGCCATCGATAGGCCTCGGCCAGTGGCCGGGGCGACAGGCGGCAGATATGCGTTCGCCCCCGCACCTCGCGTTCAATGAGCCCGGCGCTTTCCAGTGCCTTGATGTGCTTGGAGGCGGCGGCAAGCGAAATGGCATAGGGTTCTGCCAGCCGCGTTACCGTCTTTTCACCGCCCGCCAGTTCGCTGAGCATTCGGCGGCGTGTCGCATCGCCGAGTGCGTGAAAAACCAGATCCAGTTCCGTATGTTCAACCATGTGGTTAAATATACGGCGAAGTTTCAAATAGTCAACAATATGGTTGAATGTTTTTACGGGATTCAGGAATGCCGGTGCCAAGCGTGCCCGTTGTCCTGAAACGCAAAACGCCGGCCTTTCGACCGGCGTCTGCCATCATCGGATAAAAGCTTGTCAGCCGGCGCGGCGCATGCGGTTTGCCATGTCCTGCAAGCCATTGCCGCGTGCGTCAGCGGTGCGGAAGCCGCGGATGAGATCGAGAAGATCGCCGGTATCGTTGGCGAGAACCTCGGCGGATGCGGTCGTCTCCTCTGCCATGGCGGCATTCTGCTGCGTGGCTGTGTCCAGCTGGTTGAGCGCAGAGGAGATGGAGCGCAATGTGGTATCCTGCTCCTGCGCGCTGTGCGCAATCTTGGATACCACGTCGTTCGCCGCTTCGATCTGCGCCGAAATCCGCTTCAAGGCTTCTCCAGCCTGCGAAACCAGTTGAACGCCCTGTTCCACCTGGCCGCCGGACCGCGAGATCTGGTCCTTGATCTCCTTGGCCGCTGCTGCGGAACGCTGGGCGAGTTCGCGAACTTCCTGCGCAACCACCGCAAAGCCCTTGCCGCTTTCGCCTGCGCGTGCTGCCTCGACGCCTGCGTTGAGGGCCAGCAGGTTGGTCTGGAAGGCGATCTCGTCGATGACGCCGATGATCTTGGTGATTTCCGCAGAAGACTGCTCGATACCGCTCATGGCGGTAATGGCCTGCTCGACGATGGAGTCGCTCTGGCGGGCTTCGCCGCTGATCGTCTTCACGCGCTGGGCTGCTTCCTTGGCGCCATCGGCGGTCTGGCGAACGGCAACGGTCAACTCATCCAGGGCCGCAGATGTCTCCTCGAGATTGGCGGCCTGACGCTCAGTGCGCTGCGCCAGTTCGTTCGATGCGCGACGGATCTCTTCCTTCGATACGCCGATGTCGTTACCCTTCAGGCTGACGCGAGACATGGCCTGCTCGAGATGCGAAAGCGCATCGTTGAAGTTATGGCGAAGACCCTCGTATTTTCCACCCAGGTCGGCACAACGGATGGTGAGGTCGCCCTTGGCCAGCTGTTCGAGCGCGGTGCCGATGGTTGAAACCACGTGAGCCTGTTCGGCGGCTTCGCGACGCTGCGCTTCTTCGGCCCGTACGCGTTGTTCCTCGATCTGCGCTTCCTGCTCCTGCTGGCGTGCCGCCATGGCATGGCGTTCGCGCACTTTCTGCTGAAGCGCCTCGGTCGCACGCGCCATCTTGCCGATTTCATTGTTCATGTCGGTATGCGGAACCGGCATGGTGGTGTTTTCATTGGCGACGGCGCCAAGCGTATCGTGGATGGCGCTCAACGGACGCGTAATCCCACGGATCACGACATAAGCGCCAGCAAGAGCGGCCAGGAACAGCGCAAGAGAGCCACCAGCGGTCTTGATGATGTTTTCGCGGATCTCGGCCTTCAGGTCGTCGGTGTAGAGGCCGGTGATGATGACAATGTTCCAGGGGGCAAAGGCCTTGCCGTAGGAAGCCTTGGGATAGCTGCGATCATTCGGATCCTTGCCAGGCTTCGGTCCGATGAACTCCACATAGCCACCACCCTGCTGACCAAGCCGCACGAGTTCGTCACGATACATGTAACCGGTCGGATCGGGCTTGCCCTTGTTGCTCTTGCCGACGTCCGGGGAGCTCGGATGGAAAATCATCTTGACGTCATAGTCATAGCCGAAGAAATAGCCATCCGGCTCGAACTTCATTGTGTTCAAGAGGCCGTAGGCGCGCTTTTGCGCTTCTTCCTTGCTGAACTCACCCTTCTTCGCACGGTCGTCGAAGTCTTTCAGCACCGAAATCGCCGTCTCCACCTGCGTGCGCAGCATTTCGTAGCGTTCGCGGTAAATGGCTTTTGTGGATGACTGGAGCTGGAAATAGGTCATGGCTGCGAACACCGCCATCATGGCGCCCACGAGCATGAAAAGCTGAAGTGATATGCGCATATTCTTCATTCTGACGACCGCCTATTCGATCTCGAACACTGTCAGAAACACAAGGTGCCGAGGAAGGTTGAGAGAGGCGCTTCCTGCACCCGACGAACGCTACAACGCGTTCCTGGACACAGAGAGTAAACCGGCTTCCTGAAAATTTGGATAATAGAAACTTTCCTGTCACGATGAACGGGAAAGACCTGCTTGACGTATGTCGCCGGTTTCACGGCGATACTACGTACAAAACTCCCCGAAAGGTTGTGGGCAGTTCCTGGTTTGCAGGAAATAGTTTGGCGTCGGGCGTAAAATTACAGAAAAGCTGCGGATCGTTCGCTTTCGGAGATGTCACGCGGATCGTTTGCCCAGTATCAGCTTTGCGCAATACCTATATTCGCGATCGCGAATACTTGGTCAAAGGCTTGGCCTAAGCTCGAATTTCGAGAAATCAGGTGCGGCGGGCTGCTCGACCGGCGTTGCAGCAACAGGCTTCGGGGCAGCATCCGCCGATACGGCGGACGTTGTCGCCCTCTGGTCCACGCCGTCGCTCTTGGTGGGTGACACGGTGCGCGACAGCATGAGTTGCTGTTCGCGCTCGACCCACATCGGGTTGACGCTGACGAAACGAACCGGCGAACCACCCATGAAGTTTTCGGTTCGGGTAACCGCCGGCTTTCCGCCGATTTGCGAAATTGTCACGCGTTCTTGGCCTGCATCCAGCGACGGAACCACGTACTCGGATTTCGAACGCCGGGGCGCTTTGCCGTCACAGTGTGTGCATGCGATCCGCACGACACTGGGTGTTGCCGCAAGAGGCTGACCGGACAGGACAGAGATCGATGTCATGTCTGCCGATACGGCTGCAACAGATGCTACCAGTGCCAGAACAGAGCTGATCATAGCGAATACCCTTCCCGATAATAGGGCAGAGCATTAGCAGAAGAATCTTTCCAAGCAGTCAGGAGGCGCGGTTAATGCATCGTTAACACGTGCAATTGCCGGTCGGCCATTATCCGCGATTGAGCGCTCGCCAGCCAATGTCACGACGACAAAAACCGTTCTCCCAGCGGACTTCATCCACCAGCGCATAGGCTTTTGCCTGTGCTTCGGCCACCGTGCTTGCGGTTGCCGTCAGGTTCAGAACGCGTCCGCCTGTCGCGACCAGTTGCCCGTCCTTGAGCGCCGTCCCGGCATGAAACACCTTCGCCCCATCGCGTGCCTGCGGCAGGTGTTCGATCTGGGTGGCCTTGTCGTAAGCGCCCGGATAACCCTTGGATGCCATGACGACTGTCAGCGCCGGTTCGTCACGCCACTCAGCACTCACCTGATCCAGTGTGCCCGTGGAGGCGGCATACAGGATTGGCAAGAGGTCGCTCTTCAGGCGCATCATCAGCACCTGACACTCGGGATCTCCAAACCGGACATTGTATTCGATGAGTTCTGGTCCCTTGGCGGTGATCATCAGCCCGGCGAAGAAGACTCCGGTGAACGGATAGCCGCTCTCTGCCATGCCGCGGATCGTCGGCTCGATGATCTCCTTCATCGTGCGGTGCACCATGTCCGGCGTCATGACCGGGGCGGGAGAATAGGCGCCCATGCCGCCGGTGTTGGGGCCAGTATCGCCATCGCCCACGCGCTTGTGGTCCTGCGCCGTGGCCAGCGCCAGGGCCGTCTTGCCATCGGAGAGGCAGAAGAAGCTGGCCTCTTCGCCGTCCAGATAGGCTTCGACGACAACCTCGGCCCCCGCCGCGCCAAAGGCACCGGCAAAGCAGTCATCCACGGCGGCAAGAGCCTCATCAAGTGTCATGGCAACCGTCACGCCCTTGCCCGCGGCCAGACCATCCGCCTTGACGACGATGGGCGCACCCTGTTCGCGAATATAGGCCTTCGCCGGTTCCGCAGCGGTAAAACGCTGGTAGGCGCCGGTTGGAATATTGTAGCGGGCGCAGATATCCTTGGTGAAACCCTTGGAGCCTTCCAGCTGGGCGGCGGCCTTGGAAGGGCCGAAGACGACGAAGCCGGCGGCGCGCAGATCATCGGCAAGACCCGCCACCAGCGGCGCCTCCGGGCCGACCACAACGAAATCGATCGCCTGCTTCTGACAGAAGGCTATGACGGCTGCGTGGTCTTCCACATTCAGCGACACCAGCTCTGCTTCTTCCGCGATGCCGGGATTGCCCGGCGCGGCATAGAGTTTGGTCAACAGGGGGGATTGTGCAAGCTTCCAGGCAAGAGCATGCTCACGACCACCAGACCCGATCAGAAGAACCTTCATTGCCGCGCTCCGCTGCTGAAAAGAGATGCTGGGCGGTTAAGGGCAGGGGCGGCAAAGGTCAAGGCCATTCGGGTCCGGATCACGGTCTTCAAGCTGTGGAAGTGATCAGGCTGGCGTTGCCTTGCCACGATCTGCCGCTATGGTCGCCACACATTCGAGAACAGGAAGACCCATGGCTGCCGATAACAAGCTCCTCGCCGCGACCATTGCCGCAGAAATCAACGCCCGCCCGGATCAGGCAGTTGCCGCAATCGGATTGCTGGACGAGGGGGCGACGGTTCCCTTCATCGCGCGCTATCGTAAGGAAGTCACGGGCGGGCTGGATGATACGCAGTTGCGCACGCTCGCGGAACGGCTGGTCTATCTGCGCGAACTGGAAGCGCGGCGCACTTCCATTGTCGAGAGCATCAACTCTCAGGGCAAGATGACTGATGAGCTGGCGGTAAAGCTGGCGCGCGCCGTAACCAAGGCAGAGCTGGAAGACCTCTATCTTCCCTACAAGCCGAAGCGTCGCACAAAGGCGGAAATTGCCCGCGAAAAGGGTCTCGGGCCTCTGGCGGACGCCATCTGGGAGAATCGTGCGGCCGATCCCTCAAAGCTGGCGGAAGCCTATCTCTCGCCCGAGGTTGCCGATGTGAAGACGGCACTCGAAGGCGCGCGGGATATCGTGGCCGAAACCATTACGGAAAACGCGGACCTTTTGGGCCGCCTGCGCCAGCATATGCGCGACAACGCCACGCTCCGCGCAAAAGTCGTGGATGGCAAGCAGGAGGCAGGCGCAAAGTTCTCCGACTATTTCGATCATTCCGAACGCTGGGCCACGACCCCCGGCCATCGTGCGCTTGCCATGCTGCGCGGCTGGAACGAGGAGTTCCTGACACTGACCATCGATGTCGATCAGGATGATCCGTCACCGATCAAGCCGACTCACCGCATGATCGCCGGTGCCTTCCAGATCGGTGACAAAGGGGCAGGCGATCGCTGGCTTATGGATGTGGCGGGCTGGACCTGGCGCGTGAAGCTTTCCATGTCGCTCTCGCTCGATCTGATGCGCGAATTGCGGGAGCGCTCGGAGGAAGAGGCGATCCGCGTTTTTGCCCGCAACCTGAAGGATCTGCTGCTGGCGGCTCCTGCCGGTTCGCGTGCCACCATGGGGCTCGATCCGGGCATCCGTACCGGCGTGAAAGTGGCCGTGGTGGATGGTACCGGCAAGCTGGTGGAAACGACGACCGTCTACCCGTTCCCGCCGAAGAACGATCTGCGTGGCACGCAGGCCGAACTTGCCAGCCTCATTCGCAAGCACAAGGTGGATCTGATCGCGATTGGCAACGGCACGGGTAGCCGCGAGACGGAAAAGCTGGTGGCGGATATGCTAGCCGCACTTCCAGCTGGTCCAAAGCCCACCAAGGTCATTGTGTCTGAAGCAGGGGCTTCGGTTTATTCCGCGTCCGAACTGGCGGCGGCGGAATTCCCCAATCTCGACGTCTCGCTGCGTGGCGCCGTCTCCATCGCGCGGCGTCTGCAGGACCCGCTGGCGGAACTCGTCAAGATCGAGCCGAAATCCATCGGCGTTGGCCAGTATCAGCACGATGTGGACCAGGGCAAGCTCTCCCGCTCGCTGGACGCCGTGGTGGAAGACGCCGTGAATGCCGTCGGTGTAGATCTCAACACCGCATCCTCGCCGCTTCTGGCGCGTGTCGCGGGCCTTACGCGCACAATTGCCGATGCCATCGTTGTGCATCGCGATCAGAACGGACCGTTTGCAAGCCGCAAGGAACTCTTGAAGGTGGCGCGCCTCGGTGCCCGCACCTTCGAACAATGCGCCGGTTTCCTGCGCATTCCCAATGGCAAGGAGCCGCTCGATGCCTCCGCCGTCCACCCGGAAGCCTATGGCGTAGCGAAGAAGATAGTGGCTGCCTGTGGTCGTGACCTTCGCGACCTGATGGGTGACAGCGCCGCCCTGAAACGGCTCGATCCCAAGCAGTTCGTGGATGATCAGTTCGGTCTTCCAACCGTGAAGGATATTCTCGCCGAGCTGGAAAAGCCGGGCCGCGACCCGCGCCCAAGCTTCAAGACGGCCACCTTTGCGGAGGGCGTCAATGAGATCAGCGATCTGAAGGTTGGAATGCTGCTGGAAGGCACGGTCACCAATGTCGCGGCTTTCGGTGCCTTCGTCGATATTGGCGTGCATCAGGATGGCCTCGTTCACGTCTCACAACTGGCGGACCGCTTCGTGAAGGATCCCCATGAAGTTGTGAAGGCAGGCGATGTGGTGAAAGTGCGCGTGGTGGAAGTGGATGCCAAGCGTAAGCGCATCGGGCTTACCATGCGCAAGGATGGCGGCGAGGCGGCACCGGCTTCCATGCGGGAAAACCGCAGTCCAGGTGCTGGCAATCCCATGCGCCATGCCCAGGCCAAACCATCGAAAAACGAAGGAAGCCAATTGGGCGGTCTCGGTGCGGCCCTGGCTGAAGCGATGAAAAAACGCTGATTATTCATCACCTTATCCTGAAGTTATGGACCCGTCAGCCACATCGGCTGACGGGTCTTTTTATGCCGCACATCAGGGACGCATCGGGAGTTCAGAGCAAACTCCAAAGACCAATTGGCCCCCCATCGCAGTGTTTTTGAGCTGCAAGTATATTCTTCTCGTTATGTATCTTTCAAATAATGGCAGAAGCATAATCACTTAGGAAATTATCTAGGTGTGATGAATAATGTTTATCTTGGGTTGTGAGTAAAAATTACGCAGAAATATAAAATATAAAAAAATATAAATACAAATTTTATGGACAGTATTTATTCTAAAATGGGCAAAGTATATTGTGCAATGACGGATTTATTGACAGTATTAAATTTTTATGAAATTTTTTAACTTATCATGCTCCAGAAGAGAGGGAGAAGGTATGGCCGCAATTTCACGCTTCTCGAATAGCCAGACGACTACGCGCGCGAATGCGGATACAGCCAGTGATACCTCAAGCGGCGAGCCAACGTCGAATAAGGGGTCGGGAACTGGAACTGGTGCTGGAGCAGGCAGCAGCGCCGGTAGTGGCTCTTCGACAAGCCGTGGTGCAGGTACAGGTACAGGTACTGGTACTGGCGCTAGCTCCGGGACGGGAGGCGGTTCAACGGCGAGCCGTGGTGCAGGAGTCGGCGGAAGTAGTTCCAGATCCGGTACGGCATCGCTGTCCAGTCCCGGCAAAGGTACTGCTGGCGGTTCCGCAACCGGCGGCGGCACGCGCGCTCCCGCAACCGCGTCTGCTAGCGGTCGTGCGCCCGCTTCTGGTGGCGGTGCTGGCCGTCAACCGGCAGCAGCAAGGCCTCAGATAAAAACCATTTCGCCCTTCAAGTCAGGTGGCGGCCTCTCCGCAATGGGGAGCCTGACGGTCAATTCCGGCACCGCCGCCGGGGCTGGCAGCGGAACGGGTACTGGGACTTCCTCAAGGGTAGCCAGTCTGACTGCAGCAGGAGATTCCGGAAGCGGAAATTCTTCCGGGTCTGGCGCGGGTGCGCAATCCAAGTCCACCGCGGCAGCTGGCGTCAATGATGTCGGCGGCGCCGGAATCAATGCTGCGCCCTATAATCCGTCAACGGACGGACGATTGCTCGGCTATGACGAAAAAGGCAATGCGATCTCCGATCGAACGCTCGGTCTTTTGCCGGAGCAGCAAAATAGCGAAATCCAGAAGCAAAAGACGGTCGACGCGGAGATTGCCGGCGCGGGAACGTCGAAGCTGTTTTCGATCCTGCAAAAATCCGATCCCAAGATCCAGCATGAGATACTGTTTCAGTTCAACGCCATGTTCAATGATGGCAAGACGAAGCGTGATATCGATGGCATGGATATCTACGAGCATCCGGAGAAATATTCTTTGGATGAAAAGGTCGCACGCTACGCCGAACTTCTGCAGACCAAGTCCAATTTCGCCGGCTATCTTCAGGCTCTGCTGGACGGCACCATGCAGGAGTCCCGTCCGCAGCGTAATGCTGATGAGATCAACAGGGATCTTGATCAGGCCATGGCAACGCTTGCCGCCGATCCGGAGGTCTCTTCCAAGGTGACCCAGATCACGCTTGATCTCTACAAGCGGGTCCTGAACGGCGAGACATTCGACACCGCTGCCGATCATGGTCCTGAATATATGGCAGCCGTGGCATCCCTGAAGACAGAACTCGAAACGACCTTCAAGTCGGATATCGTGGAGGGAGGGTTCTTCAAGCAATATGCGGGGCAGGAGAAAGGTAAAGAACTTAGTATACTGACCGGCTTCAACAATTACTTCAGTACATTCGGCGCCATCATGTCGAATGATTTCATGACAGCCAATGCCGACGCTGCGCAAACCACGCTGAATAACTTCTACAATGCAAATGTTTCACCGCTGCTCCAGGATGCAAAGGCATCCATGGACGGAATGTTACGTCTTGCAAAACTGGGTCAGATGTCCGCCACCCAGCTTGCCAATCTTGGCTCCGTGACGCCGCTCATTGATGGCGGCAACTTTGGCAACATGCTCAGCGAATTGAAGACGAGCGGCGCCCTGGCCGGTTACGCGAAGCTGGCGGCAGATCCCGCCAATGCGGCGGAACTGCGCAAGCTCGGCGTCAAGGACGACGCTCTCAATTCGACGCTTCTGGCGTCCGCTCGCTACATGGCCAATAGCAAGCTGGGCGGGGCACGCACGCAGATGCTCGATGGCTTCACCAAGACCCTTATTTCGGAGTCCCGGACTCTGATCGAGATGGCAGATCAGGGCCGGCTGGACGAAACCATCCTGGATTCCCGCCTGGGCTCGCTTGCAGCGGAAATCAACAACGGGGCGGGACCCAACAAGGGGCAGGGCAACCTGATTGCCGCAGGCGTCAAGGCCATGGTGCGGGGATCCATCCTCAGTTCGAACATGGCAAATTACGCAGCACAGAGAACGACGGGTTCGGGCAGCGGACTTGGCAATGCCGCGCGCGGAGGACAAACCGTCACTGCTCTGGCGGACAGCGGTCTGGTCAAAATGGGAATGGCCGGTATCGAGCGCCTCACAGGCATGGCGATCGGTTTCGAAGGCAAAGGTATCGCGAGCGGGAAGACTACTCTTCCAATCACCGTGAGTGGTAACGATCTCAACATGATGTTCCAGACCGCATCCAGGGGATGGGATGCTGCCTTGATCAAGAAATACGGCGCCGCAAGCCTGAAGGACTTCAGCGGTCTCATGGTCGCCTATGCCCAACAAGTCGGTTTGAAGAATGTCGAAGCTCCCCTCGCGAGTATCAATGACATCAGCGACGAGGACGCGATCAAGACACTGTATGAACCGATGGCAGAAGCGATCGCCAAAAGCACGCTCGGGGAGACCACCTCGGACGCGGCGCTGAAGCTGAAAGCCAATTTCTCGCGCATGATGTGGGATATGTATGGTCTCGTGAAACCGAACGGCACCGTACAAGGCCTCTACAATGAGGCTGTCAAACTTATCAACACCAAGTACAAGACAGAATTCTCCAATTTCGATACGCCTTTGAAGGTCGATGGCCTGGCACGCTTCGTGTCCATGGGGATCATGGGCATGCGCGTGGCCTGGGCGACCGTTGGCAAGGGAAGTCCTGACTCCACGGACACCGGCTTCATCGCGGCGATGGCGATCCAGGGGGCCGGCATGATGCTGACCTCGGCGCTTGCGCCGAAGGCGAAAGGCGCAACCCCGGAATTGCGCATCATGGAGGTTTTCGGCGACGAAGTCGCAGCAAAGCAGATCAAGTATCTTGAGAACCGGAAGGCCAATATCGGCCGGATTGGTGCCGGGGTTGATTTCATCGGAAGCGTTGCCTGGTTGGGAACCGATCTTAACTGGCTCATCCGCGGCTGGAAGAAGATGGATACCCCCGAGAAGGCATTCGTGACGGCAATCGTCGTGACGGATTTCGGCGCAGCGAGCCTCGGCTTCCTCAGTGCCGGTGCCGCCGTCGCCTCGATCTCCGGGGCCTCCCGCTTGTCCCAGATATTGAGTACCGTTGCGGGCGGCAGCGCAGCAACAGGCGTTGGTCTCGTGCTGGCGGGTATTGCCCAATTCGTGACGCTGGGGCTGCAGATCTGGCAGGAGGTCAAGAAAAATCGCGCCGAATCCAAGTACAGGGATTCGATCTATGATTCGGTCTGGAAGCTGACCCGCAACGACGTGCCGAACAATTATGCCCAGACCTGGGACAAGCATGGCTTCGCCTCCCAGGGACGCGGCGCCTACGATCGCTCCAAGCTGTCCCACAAGGAATACCAATACACCTATGACGCCAATCCGTATGACTGGGCCAAGGTACGAGCGGATAATGAGCAAAAGTACAAGGAGAAGTATGGATCCAATCCGCAGATGTAACGCCTGGCGTCGCAACAGCGACCGATTGCGCCATGCAGTCTGTTGCCCGCCGGTAGAGTAAGCCGCGGCGTCTCAGCTACGATCCGAATTCTGACGCGTATAGGCGTTCGCTGCGGCCAAAAATTCAATTTCGGTCAGGCGTTCCATGCTGTAGAACATCTCGCCATGAGCACGCAGATTGACGATAGCGGCCGCGTGGCCGACGCACCCTCCCACAACTTCGTTTACCGGGTCCTGCCGCGCTGGCTTTGGCCCTATGCGCAGTTGGCGCGTTGGGACCGGCCGATCGGATGGCAATTGCTGATGTGGCCGTGTTTCTGGTCGTCGGCGCTCGCGGCCAATGCGGATGGCGCGCCGGATGGCGGGTTCTCACTCGAACTCAAGCTTGCGCACCTCATCCTCTTCTTCATCGGCGCGGTCGCGATGCGCGGTGCGGGCTGCACCTATAATGATCTGGTGGACCACAGAATAGACCTGCAGGTCGCGCGCACCCGTTCGCGCCCATTGCCCTCGGGGCGGGTATCGCGTCTGCAGGCCAAGGTCTTCATGGCGCTTCAGGCGCTTGTCGGGCTCGTCGTGTTGTTGCAATTCAATACATTCACGATCTGGCTGGGCTTCGCCTCATTGGCAATCGTTGCGATCTATCCCTTTGCCAAAAGGTTTACGGATTGGCCGCAATTCTTCCTGGGGCTTGCCTTTTCCTGGGGTGCCTTGATGGGCTGGGCTGGCGTTTACGGCAGCCTTGGCTTGCCGGCTCTCTGGCTTTACTGCGCAGCCATCCTGTGGACGATCGGCTACGATACGATCTACGCCCATCAGGACAAGGAAGACGATGCGCTGGTTGGCGTCCGGTCAACTGCGCGCCTGTTCGGGGAACATACGAAGATATGGCTGTCGGCCATTTACGGCGCGGCCTTGCTGTTCTTCATTGCTGCCTTCATGACGGCACACGCTGGCCTGTTCGCCTATCTAGGTCTGCTTGTTGCCGCCGTCATGCTGGCCTGGCAGATCCTGGTGCTGGATATCGATAATCCCGATCAATGCCTGAAGCTGTTCAAGTTCAACAACCGGGTGGGCTTCATCATCTTTATCGGCCTAGCGGCGGCTCTGGCGCATTACAACGGCAATGCCTAGAGCACTTCCGGTAAACTCAGGGTCATGCTGACGGAGCGATTTTGTGACGAGATCAAGCCGAGACACGAAGGGCATATCCTTTGATACGGTCGAGTGGTTCGGCGCCGGTATCGGCGCAAAAGCGCCCGTCCCACCGATCGCTTCGCTTCGCTCTGGCGAAGCGGCAAAGGCGATCGGCAGGTTTGTCCGTGTGCGCGTTTGCCAAAGGCAAACGGCGCGGCGGGGTTTCCGATTGGCGGACGCCCGATGGCGAACCGGTCTTGCCCGATGCGGGAGCATCGAACTTCACCCGTTTCACCACCGGATCGCACGCGCCAATCGAGAAACAGAACTGACCCCGAGTTTGCCGGAAGTGCTCTAGTGACGATGCCTCAACGAAATCGCCCGGCTGACAGGAAACGTCGGCGCCGGGCAATTTCGATACTGAAATTATTGATAATCAGCGTCTTGCGATGATTTCCTTGCCTTCGATGCGCATGGCGACCCCCAGGCTGCCGGTCTGGCGGCGAACCAGGAAGCGTGGTCGGCGTGCGGCAAAGTAGGAGTGGCGGCGGCGCTGCTTGCTTTCCCCGGTTCGAATGTTTCCGAGGTGGTTTTCAAGCGGACGGGCAATGCCGTCTGCCTCGACCATCAGCATCGGGATCCGGAATGCTTCCGACCAGCTGCGCCAGTCGGCTGCGATATCGCAGAGGTCGTGAGCGACCAGCAGCGGGATGCAGAGGTCCGCATCTTCGTGGTGGAGTTCAAGTGTCACGGTCACTTCGCCATTGCCGTGATCGATGGCCCGAGCCGCGACCCCTTTGAAGGCGCGAGCGGGAAGAGCGAAGGAAAGCGGCAGGCCGCTCTCGGGGAGGATCTTGCGCAGGACTGCGCCGCGTTCGTCGATGGTAATGGTGACATCGCCGGCGGCATCATGCAGCCCGTACGTGATCTGCTGGGGAAAGCGCGCCGGGTCGAGCCGCAGCGTTGCACCTGCCCATGTGGGTTTCAGAACCGTATTTGTCATCTCGAATGCTACCCTTGTTTTACCTGAGAGCCGTTTCGGTCATCTCCCGGGACTTTTGTCCTCTGGTGGGCTCAACATAGGCGGCGCATTTGCAGAACGACTTAAAAATTGCGGTTAAGAAATTCTAGCGTCGTCAGATGGTTAGCGAATGTCAACTTCTCAAGGTTTCATTTGAGTGAATCCGGTAATCGCAGTGCGAGCCTGATACGAAACGCTCAAATGCGACAGGTCCGGGCAAGGGAAACGTGACACACTGCGAGAGCAATTCCTTAAGTTTCCGTATGTATTGTGGCGTCTCACACGTCGCATGAGGGTAAGAGGCCCCGGCCATGGTATCGACCTTTCTCAGCTACGATCTCGTCAACCGCGATCTCTATACGAGTCTCAATCGCGTGGCCAAACAGCCCGAGATCTCGCGAGAGGCTGACTATTACGAAGCCAACATCGCCAAGGTGAAGACCGTCGATGAGTTCATGAAGAACGATCGGCTGTATAACTATGCGATGAAGGCGTTTGGTCTGGGTGAGATGACCTATGCCAAGGCCTTCATGCAGAAGGTTCTGGAAAGCGATCTCGGTGACGAGACCAGTTTTGCCAATCGCCTGAGCGACAGTCGTTACCGCCAGTTCGCAGCTGCCTTCAATTTCAACAATACAAGCTCTGCGGTGGCCCAGACATCCAACCAGATGGATGATGTCATCGGGCTCTATTCCGCGACGATGGATGCCAAGGAAGAATCCGTCTCCGTCGAGGCAGGATATTTCAACGCGATGATGGGCACGATCACCAGTGTCGATCAGTTGCTGAGCGACGACCGTCTGCGCTCCTACATGTTCACCGCCTACGGTCTGGACCAGACCTATTACTCGCGCGATTTCGTGAAGGGCGTCCTGACCAGCGATACCAGCGATGCGAACAGCTACATCAACCAGAACCTCAAGCCTCGCAAGGATGCGCTGACGGCGGAAAACGCCGATCTCCAGGCGCAGGTCGATGCCGAGACAGATCCCGATAAACGCATTGCGCTTCGCAACAAGATCTTTGCCAACGACAAGACGCTGGGTACAATCGACCAGTACTACAAGCTGGCGGATGCCTTCCAGTTCAATGCGGATGGAACGGTCCCTTCGGGTGGTGCGCAGACGACTGATCAGTCCAAGGCCACCTATGAACTCTACCTCAGCAATCAGACCCGTGTATCCACCACGACGGCCACCAATGAGGATGCCTACTTCAAGTCCAAGATCGGAAGCGTGACGAAGATCGCGGATCTTTCCACGGACAGCCGCCTCTATGCCTATATCAGCAAGGCGTTCAATCTGGACGGTGTCATCTGGTCGAACATCGAGACAGCGCTGAAAAGCGATCTCAATGACCAGACAAGCGCAGTCTATACACTGGCGCAGGAAAAGCCGGGCCTGCTGGAACTGGCAAAGGCGTTCAATTTCGCATCGGATGGAACTGTCGCAGCCGGAAGTGCACAGACGGCAAAGCAGCAGGAAACGACGTCGAACTACTACTTCAGCCGTTATGACGACACGCAGGACGAAGCCGATGAGCAGGCGGCGCTTCTTTACAAGACGGCGATGACGGGTATCACCTCTGTCGACGACTTCATGGCAAAGCCCAATGCCTATGAATTTGCACTGAAGGCGGTCGGCCTCGATCCCGCCGATGTCTCGGCCTATACGCTCAAGCAGGTGCTGACGAGCGATCTCAACGACAGCAAAAGCTTCGTCTACACGCTCGGCGACGACCGTTATCTCCAGCTCGCCAAGGCGTTCAACTTCGGCAAGGACGGCAAGACGACGTCACCTGTCATTGCGCAGACGAGCGCCACGATCACGTCCATCGGTTCTGCTTATACCATTCAGCAGACGCGCCTGTTGAAGGGTGCGGAGCTGACAGCCGCCCAAACCAAGGCCAAGGAAGAAGTCAGCTATTATTCGAAGCAGATGGTCGAGATCGAAAACGCTTCGCAGTTTTTGGCCGATAGCCGTCTCGTCAACGTGCTGTTGACCTCCTACGGGGTTGATCCGAAGAGCGTGACCAATGATTTCCTCAAGCAGGTCTTCAAGTCGGATCTGTCTGATCCTGCGAGCTTCGTGAACCAGCAGAAGAATGGCGTCTGGGCGGAAATCCTTGGCTCGTTCAATTTCGACAAGAACGGAAACATCTCGCGCAACGTGAACACCGGCGTCCAGTCTCAGGGCAAGATCATCGAGATCGAGAACAAGTATAACCGCCAGACGCTGGAAGAGCAGCAGGGCGAAGCCAATCCGGGCGTTCGTCTGGCGCTCTACTTCGAGCGTATGTCGCCGAAGATCACCTCTGCCTATGATATCCTGGGCGATACGGCGCTTCTGGAGTTCTTCCGCGTGTCCTACTCTCTGCCGGAAAGCTTCAGCAACATGGACGTCGACAAGCAGGCGGCCCTCGTCGAGAAGTACATGACCTTGTCCGATCTCAAGGATAGCGACAAGGTCGCCAAGATGATCAGCAAATTCACGGCGCTCTACGACCAGCAGAATTCCAGCGCAAGCTCGTCAGCTCTCTCCATCCTGAACGGAAGCGGCGCCGCTGCCGGCATCAGCGCAGACCTGTTGTATTCGCTCTCGCAGCGTTGATCCGGTTCAGACGTTGATCACCTTGCCGGGGTTCATGATCCCGGCGGGGTCGAATGAACGCTTTATGCGGCGCATGAGATCGATTTCGATGGCCGGGCGAATACTGGCAAGCTCGTCCCGCTTCAACTGACCGATGCCATGCTCGGCAGAGATCGAGCCGCCCTTTTCCAGTACGATGGCATGAACGATTGCATTGATCTCGCGCCAACGGGCAAGAAATGCGGCCTTGTCGGCACCGACCGGCTGCGAGATATTGTAGTGAATATTGCCGTCGCCCAGATGCCCGAACGCGCAGATGCGCGCACCCGGCATGGCGGCCAGCACGGCCGTCTCGGCTTGTGCCATGAATTCGGGAATGCGCGCCACCGGAACGGAGACGTCGTGCTTGATCGAGCCACCTTCCGGTTTCTGCGCATCCGACATGCTTTCGCGCATGTGCCAGATCGCCTTGGCCTGAGCGACAGAAGCGGCAATGACCGCATCCTCGACAAGGCCCGCCTCAAGCCCCTGTTCCAGAACCTGGTGCACCATGGTTTCCGCTGTCGCGGCTGAATCATTGGTGGAGATATCGATCAGGACATACCACGGGTGAGGGGAAGCGAGCGGATCGCGCACGCCCGGAATATGGCGGGTCGTGAAGTCTATGCCGATCCGCGGCATCAGTTCAAAGCCTGTCAGTGCCGTGCCACACAGGTTGGAGGCCTTTTCAAAAAGCTGGAGTGCAGCCTGCGGTGAGGGCACGCCCGCAAATGCCACCTGATGTCCTGCCGGGCGGGGAAACAGCTTCAGAACAGCACCGGTAATGACGCCAAGCGTTCCCTCCGCGCCGATGAAAAGGTCTCGCAGGTCATAGCCGGTATTGTCCTTCTTCAGGCGGCGCAGACCGTCCCATATCTCGCCGGTCGGAAGGACGACTTCGAGCCCGAGGCAAAGCTGGCGCGTATTGCCATAGGCGAGAACGGCGGTTCCGCCCGCATTGGTGGAGAGATTGCCCGCAATGCGGCATGAGCCTTCGGAGCCGAGCGAGAGCGGAAACAGCCGCCCGACATCCTCGGCAGCCTTCTGGATATCGGCGAGAATGCACCCGCCATCGACCACCATGGTGTTGCCCAACGGATCGATGTCGCGGATGCGATTCATACGCTCCAGAGACAGGATGATGGATTTGCCGTCTTCCGAGGGTGTCTGCCCGCCGACCAGTCCGGTATTGCCCGTTTGCGGCACCACCGGCGTTCCGGTTTCGCTCGCCAGAGCCAGGATCTGGGAGACCTCCTGCGTTGAAGCCGGTTTGACAACCATGGCTGCCCGCCCGTGATAGAGCCCACGGTTCTCGGAAAGGCGGGGTGCCATCTCCTTCTCATCCGTGATGACATTGTCTTCGCCCACGATTGCAGCAAAGCGGGAAAGCAGGTCGGAAGAGGGGAGGCTGTCCATGATCGCTATCCTTTACGTGTCTCTCGGTGCAGCAGCCCGCGTCAGTCGGTCATTGATCGCTTCGCCAAGCCCGTGGTCGGGAACAGGGCCAACCGCAATTTTATCAACGCCTGTCGCGTCAGCCTGTTTCAACAGCCCGAACAGATTGGCGGCCGCTTCCGCCAGATCTCCACCGGGACTAAGATCGAACACGGCATGGGCCTTCTCGCTTCCGGTTACGGGCTGACCCGCAAAGCGGATCAGCGCCTCACCGGCCTGCGCATCCACGGCATTGAGCCGCACGAACGCCCCCGGAGCATAATGCGAAGCCAGCATTCCGGGCGCCTCGATTGTCGGTGCCGGACCCTCCTGGCGCTCAACCGGATGACCTAGCAGCGCCTCAATCTCCTCTGCCGCAATGCCGCCGGGGCGCAGCAGTCGCACGCGCTCGCCCTCGACGCGGATGATGGTGGATTCGACGCCGACCGGCGCAAGGCCACCATCCAGAATGAGGGACAGTTTGTCGCCCAGATCCTCTGCCACATGCTCCGCACTGGTGGGGCTGATCTTGCCGGATGTATTGGCGCTGGGGGCTGCAAGCGGTTTTCCGAAGGCGGCGATCAATTCGCCCGCAAAGCCTTTCGGCACACGCACGCCAACGCTATCGAGGCCGGCGGTTGCCAGCGGATGGATGGGACTTGTGTCCCGAAGCGGCAGAACCAGCGTCAGCGGCCCCGGCCAGAACGCGCGGGCAAGCTTTTCGGAAATCGGATCGAACGTGGCATGGTCCTTGGCCATGGAAAGATCTGCCATGTGGCATATCAACGGGTTGAACTGCGGACGCCCCTTGGTCTCGTAGATCGCAGTCACGGCTTTCGGGTTCGTGGCATCCGCGGCCAGGCCGTATACGGTCTCGGTCGGCAAGGCGATGGGCAGCCCTTCGGCAAGCCGTGCCACGCCTTCTTCGAGCGCGCGTTCATGTTCGGAGCGAATGGAAATGATAGTTGCAGCCATGATGATCTGGTGAATAACGCCAAATCCATCGGCCTTGCAAATTCTTTCAGAGCTTGCGGATGATCTCGCGAACCGTTTCGTCCGGCGCACCCAGCACCAGCACGTTCTTCAGCGCCTCCGCCGGATCATTCGTCTTGAACAGCAGCCCATTGCCGCGAATGCTGCGATCGATCTGCATGCGTCCGTCTTCCGCCAGCTGCATGGCAACGGCAAAATACATGCGCGAGTAGTCGGTGCGGATATGCTGGAAAAAGCCCTCTTCCTCCCCGATATCGGCAGCAAAATTGCAGATGTAGAAAGACCAGACGATTGGCCTTTGGCGATCAAAGCGCGTCTTGGCTGTCGTGACGTGGCAGTAGCCAAGATGCGGACGCTCATCCAGCGCCTTGCTGAAAATGATCTTCGGAAAGCGGATCAGCTTGTGAACGTTGTTCAGCCGCTCGTGGGTTGTCTCGCCCGCGGTGGTCAGCTTCTTTTCCGTGCGCTCCGCTACCTCCTCATAGGTCAGATAGCGGCGCTCGTCTGGCAGCCAGTCGCCTTTCTCGCGTGAGATCCGGCCTGTGCGCAAGAATTCCGAATGAGAAGCCTTCTTAGGCTGCGGCAGCAAAGGTCTGAGCGCCGCCGCATCAAAATAACGGAACTTCCTTTTCTCTTCCACGCCACGCTCTCCGAACCGGTACAGCCAAAAGTTTATTGCACTATCCTTAACGCTGGCTTGCGTGATTGCTGATTTTGATCTCTGTTCTGTTTGCGTCGTCCATTCCCACTTGGAAGCGGCGATACTATGACTTAAACCATTGGATACTTGAGATAGTTTAGCGAATGCGCCCATTGCGACATGTCGTTTTTCCTGTCGTCAATGCGGAACTGCATGTCGCAATGCCCTCTGTCGTGGCTGACCTGCTGTCGGCTATATTTATAGTCGACAAATCGGGGTCAATCCAGATCGACAGGAACGCAAGATGGATATTCGCGAAACCGTGCTGCGCCAGCTGAAGAACCACCGTGAGGGCTTCAGCCTCGAACAGCCCTTTTACATCGATCAGGATTACTTCCGCCTCGACATGGAAATGATCTGGTATCGCGACTGGCTCTTCATGGGTCATGATTGCGAGATCCCACGCGCCGGAAACTATTTCACGGTGCAGATCGGCGATTATCCGGTCGTTATCGTGCGCGGTCGCGACAAGATCATCCGTGCCTTCCACAACACCTGTCGCCACCGTGGCCACCGCGTCTGCACGGCACAGAAAGGTGCATCCGCCAAGCTCGTCTGCCCCTATCACCAGTGGACCTACGATCTCGATGGCTCGCTGGTCTTTGCCCGTCAGATGGGCGAGGATTTCGACAAGGCGCAGTTCGGCATGAAACAGGTGCACTGCGAAAGCGTCGGCGGCTACATCTTCATCTGTCTTGCGGATGAAGCGCCGGATTTTTCAGCGGTTCGCCAGACCATCGAGCCTTACATCGCTCCCCATCGCCTGTGGGAGAGCAAGGTGGCTTTTGAAAGCACCATTGTCGAGAAGGGAAACTGGAAACTCGTCTGGGAAAACAACCGCGAATGCTACCACTGTGCCGGCAACCATCCGGAACTGTGCCGCACCTATCCCGAAGCGCCGTCCGCAACCGGCGTGCAGGGTGCCGCCGACGATCCGGTTATCTCGGAACACTGGCAGCGTTGCGAGCAGGCAGGCCTGCCTAGCGCCTTCAACATGCATCAGAGCGGCCAGTTCCGCGTGGCGCGCATGCCGCTGATCGAGGATGCCGAAAGCTACACCATGAGCGGAAAGCGGGCCGTAAAGCGTCCTCTGTCCGATGACGTGACGATCTCGCATATCGGCACCATGCTGCTGTTCCACTATCCGACGACCTGGAACCACATGCTGGGAGACCACGCGATATCGTTCCGTGTGCTTCCCCTGTCTGCAGAAGAAACGCAGGTCACCACCAAATGGCTGGTGCACAAGGATGCCGTGGAAGGCGTGGATTACGACCTGCATGAACTGACCCATGTCTGGCAGATGACCAATGATCAGGATCGCTCGATCGTTGAAGAAAACGCCTTCGGCATCCGTTCGCCAGCCTATGAGCCGGGTCCTTATTCGCCGGATCACGAAGGTGGTGTCATGCAGTTCGTCGAGTGGTACACGAACTTCATGACGGAACGCCTGCAGGGCGACCGCGCCAAGCTTTCCGCCGTGGCCTGAGCATCATGACGCCAGTTCATCCCTACAAGCATGTCGATGAGATGCGGCCCTGGTCCGACCGGACGCATCTTCTGGAACTCGTCGCCTGGACGCCGGAAGCGCCAGACGTGATGACGTTTACCTTCAAGCCGGAAAATCCCGGCCACTGGTTCCGTTATCTGCCCGGTCAGTTCGTCACGCTGGAACTTCCGGTGGGGCCGGAACCGGTTTTGCGCACGTATACGCTCTCTTCCAGCCCCTCGCGACCCTATACGGTCTCGGTCACGGTGAAGGCGCAGAAGAACTCCATCGGCACGCGCTGGATGTTCGACAATCTGAAGCCCGGCATGAAGCTGCGTGCCATCGGGCCATTGGGGGATTTCTCCTACGTCAGGCATCCGGGCGACAAGTACCTGTTCATCTCCGCCGGATCCGGCATCACGCCCATGATGTCGATGACGCGCGACATGGCCGATCGTACGCCGGATACCGATGTCAGTTTCATCCACTGCGCCCGCTCGCCGGATGATATCATCTGCCGCTGGGAACTGGAGTATCTCGCGCGCCACCTGCCGCACTTCCAGCTTGGTTTCATCGTGGAGCAGGTCGGTCGGTCGCAGCTCTGGGCAGGCCTCAAGGGCTTCGTCGACAAGGCAAAGCTTTCGCTGCTGGCACCCGATTTCCTCGAGCGCACAGTATTCTGCTGCGGGCCGGAGCCGTTCATGGCAACGGTACGGGAAAGCCTGAAGAGCGCAGGCTTTGATATGAGCCGTTACCACGAGGAAGCCTTCCAGCCTGTTGCGGCGGAACTGCCCGTGGTCGTCGCAAACGCTGACGGAGAGGTGAAGGCCCACAAGGTTTCCTTCTCGATGTCCGGCAAGGACGGCAAATGCGAACCGGGCTTCACGGTCTTGCAAACGGCCCGCGCCAGTGGTGTGCGGATCGGGGCTGCCTGCGAATCCGGTCTGTGCGGCACCTGCCGCGTCATGCTTCTCTCTGGCGAGGTCGACATGGCGCACAACGGCGGTATCCTCGATGAGGAGATCGAGGAGGGCTATATTCTCGCCTGCTGCTCGCGTCCGAAAACGGATGTCGAAGTGGAAGCCTGATCACGCTTTCGTGCCTCTGCTGGCGGAACCTGTCTTCCACGACTGCGTTGGACGGCAAACCAAAAAGCAGAGGAAACCGAAAATGGGTATTTTCACCAGGAAGCTGGCGGTCATGGCAACGGCGCTCGTTGTAACGGTCACCGGCCTTGCCCCGGCTCAGGCCATGCCGTTCGCGCCGGTACAGCAAAAGCAATCGGCGGAAGCACCGGTCGTCAATGTCCAGTTTGACCGCCGATGGGATCGCCGTCATGACCGACGCTGGGACCGTCGCCACGAATATCGCGGCGGTTACTATAATGGTTATCGCGGTTACCGTGAACGCCGCTCGGGCTATCGCTACCATAATGGCTACTGGTTCCCGCTGGCAGCTTTTGCAGCCGGTGCGATTATCGGCGGTGCGACCACGGCACCCCGCGCCGTGGCCCCGGCTGGCGCATTGAGTTCCCGCCACTACGCCTGGTGCCAGCAGCGCTACAAGACCTACCGCGCCTACGACAATACTTATGTCGCCAATAGCGCGGGCGAGCGCCGCTACTGCAACTCGCCTTATTGATTTCTAAAGCATGTCGCGCAAAAGTGTGCAGCGGTTTTGCGATAAGGACATGCGATAAAACAAAGAGTTAAAGCGTCAGGAGCGAAGCTGAAAGATCGCGACGCGCTTTAACGGCAGCAATTCAACATGGCCCGGACTGTGCGACAGTCCGGGCCTTTTGCTGGAAATCTGAAGAAATTGTTAATGAGCGGTTCAGCTTCCGGTTTGTAAGCTTTCTCTATTCCGATTACACTCAAGTTGAACCCGGACAAGCTCGATCGTGAAGGGTTCAACACCTTCCAGATGATCGTTTCGGGTTGGAGACTGGATATGACAAGTTTGATGAAGAAAATCGCACTTCTCGGAGTGTCTGCTGCGGTTCTGGCGACCTCATTCCTGCCCGCCGAAGCGATGCCCCTGACCGCACGTCCGGAAGTGAAAAGCGATGTGCAGACCGTGCAATACTGGCGCGAACGCGATTACTATGGCGGCCATCGTGACGGATATTACGGCGGCTATCGCGGCCATCGCGAGCGCCGGGATGGCTATCGCTATCACAACGGCTACTGGTTCCCGCTCGCAGCCTTTGCAGCAGGTGCCCTGATCGGTGGCGCGGTTGCAGCCCAGCCGCGCTATGTGGCTCCGGCTCCACGCTATGTCGCCCCGGCGCGCTCCGGCATTAATCCACGCCACTACGAATATTGCGCGGCGCGTTACCGGTCGTATGATAGCTACAGCAACACCTTCCAGCCCAATCACGGGCCGCGCCAGCAGTGCTATTCTCCGTTCTATTGAGCGATTGAATTGTGAAGATTGCAAAGCCGTCCCTAGGGCGGCTTTTCTGCTTCACAATATCCTTGCTCGCCGCAGTATCCACCAGGCGCAAAGCACGGAAAGCACAATGAAGCCGAAGGCCAGCGTGGTGCCACCAACGCCATGGGCAAACGGCAGGTCTGAGGTATTCATCCCGAAAAAGCCGGTGACAAGCGAGGGTGGCAGCAGGAAGGCTGTCATCAGCGACAGGATGTAAAGGTGCCGGTTCGTCTCGGAGGAGAGCTTCGAGTCGATTTCCTCGTGCAGCAAGCGCGCGCGCTCCTGCAGCGCATAGACATCGTAATCCACCGATTCCAGTCGCGCCATCAAACGGCTGGCCGTATCGTCAAAGCCGGGCGGCATCTCGTCGTCGTCCGAAGCGCTGGCGCGGCGCATCAGGGTGAGAATGGTGCGAAGATGTCGATGCAGGCGCACGATGGTCCGGCGAACCGGCGCCAGTCTGCGGCGCTCGTCCCGCGCATCCACATCATAGACGATATCCTCGATCTGGTTCAGCTCTTCCGTCAGTTCCATGACGAGCGAAATCAGCGTGCGTTGGAATTCGATGACAATCAGTTCGAAGATGTCGATGGGCTGACGGCAACGTCCCGGGTTCTTCTCAAGGCTTGCCCGTACGCGGTCGATGGAGCGCAGCGGTTGCAGCCGCGTCGTGATGATCATGCGGTCGACGACAGCAAAATGCAGCCAGCCAATATCCCGCGTCTCGCTGTCGAACTCGCGCTGAAAATCCACCAGCGTTCCGTAGATCTTTTGCTCGTCCAGCGTGATGGAGGCATGCGTTTCGTGCGTGGTCAAAGCTGCAACGACATCCGCCGGAACAGTGCCAAGGCTCTCGAGAAATGCTGGAACGCGCTGATCTGCAAGGCTCAAATGCAGCCAAACGAAACCGTCGAACGGCAGCATGATCTGGTCGTGCGTGGCATCGGGCGGCAGCCGAGTGCACGATCGCTCTTCCCCGTGGCAACGATAGGCCCATACGATGCCGGGGATGGTGGGTCCTGAGAGATTGATCGTCACCCGGAACCTCGTGGATCGCGCGTTGAAAATGGTAGCGAACTCAAATGGAGAAGGCCGTCCCCATTCGCCGTAATCAACTATCGCAACGGTTTTGTGACAGCGCTCTCCAGCGCGATCACGCGGGTCAGAGCGAACGGGAGATTGACAAATCGTCTTACGTTTACGTAAAAAGCAGGAAGGAGACGCCGCGCCCCGCGCGGTGGCATGAGGATTGTTGCGAGGAGACGCGCCATGTACAAGGCCCCGGTCGAAGATATTGCCTTCACACTCAACCATGTTGCAGGTCTGAAAGGCGCAATCGCTGAAGGTCGGCTGGGCGATCTCAGCGATGATCTGGTCGATGCCATTCTGCTGGAAGCGGGCCGCTTCGCGTCCGACGAAATGGCGCCTCTTGGTCCGGTGGGCGACAAGGAAGGTGCTCGCCTCGTGGATGGCAAGGTTATCGTGCCTACGGGCTGGGACAAGCTGTACCAGGATTGGGCGGCCGGTGGCTGGAACTCCCTGACTTCGGATCCGGATTTTGGCGGCCAGGGCCTGCCTCATATGCTCAATGTCGCGGCGCTGGAAATGTGGAACGGCGGCTCCATGGGCTTCACGCTCGGGCCGACGCTAACCATGGGGGCCGTTGATGCGCTGGTTGCGCATGGATCGGACGCCCTCAAGGCACAGTATCTTCCGAAAATGGTGTCCGGTGAATGGATGGCCACGATGAACCTGACGGAGCCGCATGCCGGTTCCGATCTCGGCGTCATGAAAAGCCGGGCCGAGCGCCGGGACGATGGCACCTACCGGGTTTTCGGCCAGAAGATCTATATTACCTGGGGCGAGCATGATGTGACCGAGAACATCATCCACCTGGTCCTCGCCCGTCTGCCGGATGCGCCGGCCGGCACGCGCGGCATCTCGCTTTTTCTTGTGCCAAAGTTCCTGCTCAATGCGGATGGCTCGCTCGGCGCACGCAATGATCTGCACTGCCATTCTCTGGAGCACAAGCTCGGCATCCATGGTTCGCCAACCTGCACCATGATCTATGGTGACGGAAAGTTCGGGGATGAACCGGGTGCGATCGGTTACCTGATCGGTGAGGAGAACAAGGGTCTCGCCTGCATGTTCACCATGATGAACAATGCGCGTCTGGCGGTGGGAATGCAGGGGGTCGCGATCTGCGAAGCGGCCACCCAGAAGGCGGTCCAATATGCAAAGGACCGCACGCAGGGCAAGGCGCCTGGCTGGTCAGGTTCGGGCATGAGCCCGATCATCGAGCATCCTGACGTGGCGCGCATGCTGGTGACGATGAAGGCCCTGACCCAAGGCTCTCGTGCCATCTGCTATTCCTGCGCCCATGCAACAGACCTCAGCCATCATGGCGACGCAGACGAGGCGCGTCATTGGGCCGAACGGGCGGCTCTTCTGACGCCAATTGCAAAAAGCTTCGCGACAGATGCCGGCGTCGATGTAGCCTCACTCGGCATTCAGGTGCATGGTGGCATGGGCTTCATCGAGGAAACCGGTGCCGCCCGCCTGTGGCGCGACAGCCGCATCGCGCCGATCTATGAGGGAACGAACGGCATCCAGGCCGCCGATCTGGTAACCCGCAAGCTGCCGCTGTCCAATGGCGACCACGTGCGCGGCTTCATTGGCGAACTGAAGGAGATCGCAGAGCAGGTGCGCGCCTCCAATCTCGAAGCTTTCGGCGAAACGGCGGCCCGTCTTTCGTCCAGCCTCGCAGATCTCGAGGAGACCACGGAGTGGCTGCTGGCAAGGCTCGCCGCGGGAGATTCGGCCTCGGCGCTTGCAGGAGCCACGCCCTATCAGCGTCTCTTCGGGCTTGCGTTGACAGGCGTCTATCTCGCCAAGGGCGCTCTTGCGGAAGAGGATCACGGTCGCGACCAGCGTCTTTCGCTTTGCAGGTTCACGGCAGAAAACCTGATTGCGGAAACCGCCGCACTGAAGGATCGCGTCATCAATGGCGCAGCCAGCCTTCAGGCAGCCCGCGCCGTGCTTGCTTAATCCGTCCGAGGAAGAGGACCAATCATGACCGACCATATTCTGATCGAGCGGCCGGAAGCCTTTCCCGGTGTTTTCGTCATACGTTTGAACCGGCCCGAGAAGAAGAACGCCATCACGTCGGACATGTATCGCAAGATGGTCATGGCTCTCCATGAGGCGGGCCATGATTCATCCATCCGTGCCGTGGTCTTCCTGGGCTCCGAGGGATGCTTTTCCGCCGGTAACGACATGGGTGACTTCCTCACCTACGCCATGTCGGGAACGAAGGAGCCTCCGGCTGCCGTCGATTTTCTTAAAGTTCTGGCAAGCTTCGGCAAGCCACTGGTCTCGGGCGTGGATGGTCTTGCCATCGGCATCGGCACCACGCTGCACCTGCATTGCGACCTGACCGTCGCCTCCACGCGCAGCCAGTTCCGCACGCCTTTCACGGACCTTGCCCTGGTGCCGGAAGCAGCATCCAGCCTGCTGGTTCCCCGCATCATGGGTCATCAGCGCGCATTCGCCATGCTGGCCGTCGGCAAACCGTTCTCGGCCGAACAGGCTCAGGCGGCAGGCCTGATCTGGGACGTCGTGGAGCCGCAGCAACTGGAGGCAGAAACGCTTGCGCTGGCGGCCTCGATCGCGGCAAAGCCAGTCAATGCCGTCCGGATTGCTCGCAACCTCGTTCGAGGCGATGCGGAGGAAGTGCTGACGCGCATCGACGCGGAAATGGTGCATTTCGAGGCGCAACTGCGGAGTCAGGAAGCACGGGCAGCCTTCGAAGCCTTCATGAAGCGTTGACCTGTACAGATTGGGCAAGCTCAGCCTGTCCAATTGTAATACAAGTATAACAGGATAAGCTTCTTTTCAGTCTTGATAATTGTCGTATTTATGAAGTGGAATTCCGGCGATACTCTCTCGAGTGGTACCGCTGGAAGTCTGCTGGCTTAAAATATTCTTAAAGCTTTTGCCCAATAATTACAGTCGAGAGCACGTCTCGGTTCGCGGCCTGACATGATATCGGGTCTCATGCGCTGAACGATACATTTTATAGTTGGCAAGCCAGGCGCGTTCCTTTGGGTCGAGGAACGCGGACACAAGCCGTGCAAAAAAACAGAAGAAGGCATCGGGATGCTCAAAAATACCAAACTCATGACGCGTATACTTGTTGCCGCTACCTCGGTTGTTGTGGTTGCTCTGGGCAGTTTCGCCTATTACGGCGATCGCGTTCAGTCGAACCTGTTGCACGATGCCATTCAGCAGAAGGTGGATGTGGCCGGAAAGCTGGCAGGCGAGAGCATGACCAACTGGCTCAACTCCAATATTCGCCTGACGGAGATGATTGCGTCTGCTGCGGAAAAGCTTTCGACGCCGGACCAGATCCGATCCATGCTGCAGAATGAAGCCCTGAAGGGCTTCAACAGCTCCTATGTCGGTGATGAGCAGGGTGTCTTCACCAACTGGCCGCAGAAGTCCGTGCCTGCAGATTACGATCCCCGCAAGCGCCCGTGGTACAAGGCGGCTCTCGCTGCCAATGCGACGATTCTGACGGAACCCTACATGTCGGCTTCCGACAATGAATTGACGATCACGTCTGCGGCGCCCATCCGCAAGGATGGCAAGATCATCGCCATCGCTGGCAGTGACTTCCCGCTGAAGACGCTGGTCAACCAGATCAAGTCGCTGGACTTCAATGGCATGGGCCATGCTTTCCTGATGAACGATGCCGGCAAGATCCTGCTGCATCCGAATGCCGATCTCATCAACAAGTCGCTGACGGACATTCTTCCTTCGGTAAAGGACCGTACAACCGCGCTCGCCGAGGCAGAATTCAACGGCAAGCCGGTTCTGGTCAGCTTTGTCGCAGTTCAGGGTTTGCCCAACGTGAAATGGCAGCTGGGCTTCGTGTTCGACAAGGATGTCGTCTTCGCATCTCTGGTCAATGCGCGATTGGGCGGTGCCGTTGCCACTCTGCTGGCAGTTCTCCTGATGACCGGCATGCTCGGTTACGTCATTTCCCGCGTTGTCGTGCGCCCCGTCACGGCCATGACGGCCAGCATGGACAAGCTTGCGGCGGGCAATCTTTCCGTCGAGATCCCGGGCACGGAGCGTCAGGATGAAATCGGCCGGATGGCCGCAGCCGTTGCGGTGTTCAAAAACAGCATGATGGAGCAGTCGCGTCTCGAAAAGGAAGCGGAAGAGAACCGTTCGCTCACCGAAGAAGAGCGACTACAGCGTGAAGCTGCCAAGGCCCGTGAGGCGGAACAGATCGCCTTCGTCGTCAACTCGCTTGCCACCTCGCTCGGCCAGCTTGCCGATGGTGATCTGACCTGTCGGATCAATACGCCCTTCGCCGGCGATCTCGATCGGCTGCGCAATGACTTCAACGAAGCGGTTGAACGCCTGAATGATGCCATGGCAACAGTGGGCCGCAATGCGCGCGCCATTGATAACGGTGCAGCTGAAATCCGCTCCGCCGCGGACAACCTCGCGCGGCGTACCGAGCAGCAGGCGGCTTCGGTCGAGGAAACGGCAGCGGCGCTGGAAGAAATCACCACGACTGTGAAGGACTCGGCGCGACGGGCAGAAGAAGTGGGCAATCTGGTAACACGCGCTCGCTCCGGTGCGGAAAAGTCCGGCGAAGTGGTGCAGCGTGCCGTCGAGGCCATGCAGAGCATCGAGAAGTCGTCCGAAGCCATTTCCAGCATCATCGGCGTTATCGATGAAATCGCCTTCCAGACCAACCTGCTGGCCTTGAATGCCGGTGTCGAGGCAGCGCGTGCGGGTGAGGCAGGCAAGGGCTTCGCCGTTGTGGCGCAGGAAGTGCGCGAACTGGCCCAGCGCTCCGCCACGGCTGCGCGCGAAATCAAGGCACTGATCAGCACGTCTGGCGATCAGGTGCGTGGCGGTGTCGATCTCGTCAACCAGACGGGCGAGGCGCTCGCCGTCATCGTCCGGGAGGTACAGGAGATCAATACGCATATCCACGCTATTGTGACCGCCTCGCGTGAACAGTCGACTGGCCTTCAGGAGATCAACACGGCGGTCAACACCATGGATCAGGGAACCCAGCAGAATGCTGCCATGGTCGAAGAGCAGACGGCGGCAAGCCATGGCCTTGCCAGCGAGGCTGCGACTTTGAACAGCCTCATTGCGCAATTCCGGATCGATGATCGCCAAGCGTCAACCGGGCATTCGCGCCGCGCAGCATAACTTGCTGTTAACAACGTTTGAAACGCTTCACGAGGCGCCGGAACTTCCGGCGCCTCTTGTCGTATCCGCAGGCAAGACGTTCATCTCCGGTTAACGGCGGAGATTCCAGGGTCGGAAACAGCTTTTCGGGAGATTGTCATGAAACGTTTGATTTCTGCAGCGCTCATCATCTTCGCCAGTGCCATGACTGCCGGCGCCCAGCAGGGCGGCACGGTGATCGGCGGTGGCGGGGTCAATACGCGCACGGACAACAGCAATGACTACAAACCAAGGCAGCGTTACGTCTGCGTCGTGCCGCAGCCGCAAAGTTCCAGCCAGCAATATCCCAATGTTTGCCGTGCCACGGAAGGTCGCGTCGGCGGACGGTGTCGCTGCGATGGCGTCACCGGCAATGGAACGCTTCAGCTCGCCAACTGATGCTGTCTGCACGATGGGCCACCCCGGCAAATTTCTTGCGATCTTCCCTCATTGGTGTCGCGCAGGTGATCAGCTGAAACCGAGGATTTTATTTGAATAACAGAAATATATAATCTAAAAGAACAGAAGATATCCAAATATAGCGGAAATTTATATTTCGATTAAAACTTTACCGACCGTAAAGTTATTTGCCTGACAAATTGCGTCATCGGGCTCCGTGTTTCGCTTGTGTTCAAGCAACGGGCAAGGAGCGGGCCAAGAGCAATTTCGGGGGAAAAGATGTTTGGAATTGGTAGCGCGGATGCAAAAGCAGTACTGGAGGCGATGAACAGATCGCAGGCCATCATCGAGTTCAAGCCGGATGGCACCATCATCAGCGCAAACGAGAATTTCTGTCGCACCCTCGGCTACCAGCTTTCCGAGATCGTCGGCAAGCACCACCGCATTTTCTTGCGTCCGGAAGACGCGTCATCGAAAGCCTATCAGGAGCTTTGGGAAGGGCTTGCCCAGGGTCGGTTCGACCGCCGCCAGTATAAGCGGGTCCGGAAGGATGGAAGCGAGATCTGGATCGAAGCATCCTATAATCCAGTGATGCGTGGCGGTAAACCTTACAAGATCGTCAAGTTCGCAACCGATATCACCGAGCAGAACCTTCGGCGTTCGGAAGACAAGGGCAAGCTGCAGGCATTGGGTCAGGCGCAGGCCGTGATCGAGTTTTCGCCAACCGGCGAGGTCCTGACGGCCAACGAGAATTTTCTGAACGCGCTTGGATATCAGCTGTCAGAAATTCAGGGCAAGCATCACTCCATGTTCTGTGACGTCCAGCATTCCAGCAGCGAAGAATACCGGGGCTTCTGGAGCAGACTGGCCAGTGGCCATCATGTCTGCGACGAGTTCCTGTTTGTCGGCAAGGGCGGCAGACGGGTCCATATGCAGGCGTCCTACAGTTCGATCACCGATATCGGAGGCAATGTCTTCAAGATCGTGGCCTTCGGCACGGATGTCAGCGAGCGGGTATCGAATGTCCAGCAACTCGCCGGTGCGCTGAAAGCCATGTCGGAGGGAGACATGACCCAGGCGCTGGCCGTTCCTTTCGTTCCGGCGCTGGAAACCCTGCGCGTCGATTTCAATGAAACATCATCGAAACTGCGTGCCGCCCTCCAGACGATTGCGCAGAACGCCAGCGCCATCAGCGCTGCTTCGCAGGAAATCCAGTCTGCCTCGAACGACCTGTCCAAGCGGACAGAGCAGCAGGCGGCCTCCGTCGAGGAGACGGCAGCAGCACTGGAGGAAATTACCACAACGGTTGCCGATAGCAGCCAGCGTGCCCAGGACGCCGGTCAACTGGTACGCCGCACCAAGGAACATGCGGAAAACTCAGGCCATGTCGTAAGCCAGGCGGTTGAAGCCATGGGCAAGATCGAGCAGTCCGCGGGCGAGATTGGCAATATCATCGGCGTGATCGATGAGATCGCCTTCCAGACCAACCTGCTGGCGTTGAACGCCGGTGTCGAGGCCGCGCGTGCAGGCGAAGCAGGCAAGGGCTTTGCGGTCGTGGCGCAGGAAGTGCGTGAACTTGCCCAGCGTTCCGCAACGGCGGCCAAGGAAATCAAGGCGCTGATCAATACCTCGAATGATTACGTCAAGAATGGCGTGAACCTGGTTGGCAGCACGGGCAAGGCACTACAGGAGATCGTCAGCCAGGTCGTGCAGGTCGACGGAAATGTCGGCGCGATCGTCGAGGCCTCGCGTGAGCAGGCGACGGGGTTGAAGGAAATCAACACCGCAGTCAACACGATGGATCAGGGCACGCAGCAGAACGCCGCCATGGTTGAACAGACGTCAGCAGCCTCTCACGCTCTGGCGCGGGAAGCCGAGCAACTGTTCGCACTGCTCAGCCAGTTCAAGATCGGTGGTGAGCCGATGGCCCGTCGCACGGGACCATCCATTGCCCAGGCCGCAGCCATCTCGCGCCCGGTCGCGCCACCGCCCGTCAAGAAAATGACGGCGAAGATCGCCCATGCCTTCCATGGTAACGCCGCAGTCAAGTCCGGAGAGAACTGGGAAGAGTTCTGATCGATCCTTGCAAAGGCGCTTCTGCGGAATGTTACTTTTCCAGAAGCGCCACAGCTTCCACATGGGGTGACCAGAGAAATTGATCGACCGGGATCACTGACTTGATGCGATAGCCGCCCTTCGTGAGAATGGCGAGATCGCGTGCAAGCGTCAGCGGATTGCAGCTGACCGCAACGATCCGCTTGACCTGTGAACGGGCAAGTTCCGCGCTTTGTGCTTCGGCGCCGGCGCGGGGTGGGTCGAAAATTACAGCGTCATAGACCTTGAGTTCCTGCTGGGTCATCGGGCGGCGGAAAAGATCGCGTCTCTCCACCGTAACGGGCTTCAGCCCTTGCGTCATACGCGCGGCCTGATCCAGCGCCTTGACCGCCCGCTCTTCGGATTCGACGGCGTGAACGCTTGCCTTGCGGCCAATTCTCAGCGCGAAGGTACCAATCCCGGCAAAGAGATCGGCCACACGTTTGGCTTTGCCGATATGCTCGATGGCAAGCTTTGCCATGGCCTCTTCCGCTTCACGCGTGGCTTGTGTGAATGCACCGGGTGGAATGATGACGCGGGCACCGTCGAAATCCAGCTGCGGCTTGTGCGGCTCGACCACGATCTCGCCATTGGCCGAAACGCGCGCAATGCCGCGAAGACCCATGACAGCCTCCGTCACGGCACGCCGCTCACGCTCGCCAAGGCCGGAACGTAATCCATCCATGGAAATATCGAGACCGGTCAGCGTTTCCGTCACCGTGATGCGGAACATGTCATGGCCTGTTGCACGCGCAATGATATGCAATGCGTCCAGCCGCGAAATCAGGCCGTCCGACGCGATGGGACATTCCTCGACCGGCACGACATGATGTGTCTCCGCCTGGTTGATACCAATGACAAGCGCCTTTTCCGGCCGCCGGACCGTAAACACCAGCCGCCTGCGCTGGTGCGGCTGTGCTTCGATCAGGTCGCCAACCGGCGCGTCGATGCCCTTTGATTTCAGCGCGTTGATCAGCAGATCACGCTTGTAGGCATTGTAGGCGGGTTTCGCCTGATGCTGCAGCGAACAGCCGCCACAGGTGCCGCCTTTGCCTTCAGGCCCGAAATGACGACAGGCAGGCTGAATGCGATCGGGGGAGGGAGGGCCGTAGGAAATGACAGTGCCCTCATTACCCACACGCGCCACCGCCACGGTTTCGCCCGGCAGTGCGAAAGGCACATAGACCGGCCCATCCGCTGCATGGGCCAAGCCCATACCTTTGGAGGTGAGTGAGGTAATGGTGTAGGATTCGGTGCTCATGATGCGGTCGTTTCCGAAGGGGTGGCAGGCTTTTTTCCAGCCAGAAGATATTCGTGATTGCCATCGCCACCGGCAATGGGAGAGGGGATCAGGCCAAGAGCCTTCCAGCCCATGTCCTGTTCGAGCCATGCCTTGAGGTTCTCCGCGATGGCGGGAGCGGACGAAGGATCGCGTAAGAGGCCACCTTTGCCGATATTTTCACGTCCGGCCTCGAATTGCGGTTTGACGAGCAGCACACACAGCGCGCCCGACTCTGCGAGTTCCAGGGCTGGCGGCAAGGCGAGCTTGAGCGATATGAACGAGACATCCGACACGACGAGGTGGATGTCATCGTCGCCGATATCGTCTCGCGTCAGGTTTCGCGCGTTCAAGCCTTCGAGATTGGTTACTCTTTCATCGGAGGCGATGCGTTCGTTCATCTGGTCATGACCCACATCGACGGCAACGACATGGGATGCGCCCCGCTCCAGCAGCACCTCGGTAAAGCCGCCGGTGGAGGCGCCGATGTCCAGACAGCGCATGCCAGCCGGGTCGATGCCGAAATGATCAAGCGCCGCGATCAGCTTCAGGGCCGCGCGCGAGACATAGGCCTGTGCCGGATCGTCCACCACCAGCGCGGCGTCGGTCGAAACCACCTGACCAGGCTTGGTCACGGTCACGCCATTGACCTGCACCGTGCCACGGGCAATGGCATCGCGTGCGCGAGACCGGCTTTCGAAAAGCCCTCGTGAGACGAGAAGTTGGTCGAGCCTCTCGCCCGCTTTCTGTGATGTCTTTGCTGTCATGCTGTGTCCATGCCGTTCGCGCTCGTTCAACGCAAGGCTTTTCGCACCTTGCATCCGCATTCCCGAGTCTGGCCTGAAAATGACGAATGCCATTTTATTCAAATCGTCTGTTTAAGTATCTGTAGAAACACGTGGTTTCCGACGGGCAATTATCGTTTCGAGCGAAGAGAGCAACGCAATATTAACTCAACTGCGATTCTGTAAGGCTATGCATATTGCTGTTCGAAAGCGGTACCCGATGTCATTCCGAGACCTGTCCATCAGTAAGAAAATCATTTCGACATTCCTCGCCCTGATGTTTGTCTGTGGCTGCGCCTCTGCCGTTGTCTACTGGCAGGGCCTCAAATCGTCGCAAGCGTCCGGTGCGTTGGTCGTGGCGCAAGAGGCAGACACCATTGTGGCTGCAGCTTCAGAAGCGCAGCTTGAACAGGCTCTGGCTCTGCGCGGATACCTTATCTCCGGCAATGCAGAAATGCTGGCCAGCATCAGCGCCCAGCGTTCCGCGACCATTGCGGCTCTGGATGCCGTACAAAAGCTGGCGGTTGGGCAAACAGGCATTCTGACTGGCTTGCAGCAGATGCGCAGCGCAGCGGATGCCTTCAACAAGGACGTGGTCGAGCCGCAAGTGAAGGCCTACCAGGCCAAAGGCACCGTCGCTGACACAAAAGCTGGGGAAAGCACCGCGCAGCTGGCAGATTTCCGAAAGGCAGCAGCCAAGGTCCGCGCCGAGGCGCAGGCCTTCAAGAACGGCATGATTGCACAGCAGCAATCTGCTCATGAAGCCGTTCTCTGGACCTTGATTATCGGTGGCGGCGTAGCGGGTCTCATTGCAACGCTGCTCATCTGGCTCTTGTCTCGCGCGATTGTGACGCCAATCGTTGGCATGACGAGCGCCATGACGGAACTGGCAAACGGCAACCATGAGATCAAGGTTCCGGCACTCGATCGCGGCGATGAAGTGGGCCAGATGGCCAAGGCCGTTGCCGTGTTCAAGGATGCGGCGGTCGAGAAACTGCGGCTTGCATCCGAAACGGACCGTATCCGCCTGACCTCGGATCGCGAGCGTCAGGATAATGATGCCCGCAAGGCGCGCGAAACGGCAGAAATCGAGTTCGCCATGAATTCGCTGGCCGAAGGACTGGTCAAGCTGGCGGATGGCGATGTCGCCTACCGCCTCAACAATCCCTTTGCCGATCATCTGGATCGCCTGCGTGTGGACTTCAACCAGGCGCTCGCAAAACTCCAGGGCGCTCTGGAAAGCGTCGGTCACAACGCCTCTGCCATCAATGCCGGTGCTGCCGAAATTCGTTCCGCGACGGACGATCTCGCCAAGCGCACGGAGCGTCAGGCTGCCTCTGTCGAACAAACGGCTGCCGCCATCGAGGAAGTCACCACGACCGTCAAGGATTCCGCCAAGCGCGCCGAGGATGTCGGCCAGCGCATCGAGCGGGCGCGCGTGGGGGCCGAGCGTTCGGGCGAAGTCGTGCGCCGTGCCGTATCCGCTATGGAGGGCATCTCCAAATCATCCAGCGAAATCAACAATATCATCAGTGTCATCGATGATATTGCCTTCCAGACCAACCTTCTGGCTCTGAACGCGGGTGTCGAGGCAGCGCGTGCCGGTGAGGCCGGAAAGGGCTTTGCGGTCGTTGCGCAGGAAGTGCGCGAGCTGGCCCAGCGCTCCGCCAATGCGGCCCGCGAAATCAAGACGCTTCTGACCACATCCAGCCAGCAGGTGGATGCAGGTGTGGCGCTCGTTGGTGAAACCGGCGAGGCACTCCAGGCCATCGTTGTCGAGGTTCAGGAAATCAACGACAACATCAAGGCGATTGTCACCTCGACGCGGGAGCAGTCGCTTGGTCTTCAGGAAATCAATCAGGCGATTTCCGCCATGGACCACAACACCCAGCAGAACGCGGCCATGGTGGAAGAGCAGACGGCAGCCAGCCATTCGCTTGCCCGCGAAGCCAGTTCGCTGGACGAGTTGCTGCGCCAGTTCAAGTTGGGAACGCCTGCAAACGGTGCCGCGCGCTCTTCCTTCAACGCGAGCGCTTCTGCCGCCAGCGCCAAGCCCGCATCTGTGGCACAGCCAGCGCCACACGCAGCGGCAAGGCCTGCTGCACGTCCCGCCATTGGCCGTGGTCCCGTTGCGGCCACAACCACTTCGCGCCCGAAAGCTTCGCCCGCCAATGCATTGCACAACACGCTGGCCAAGGCATTTGGCGGCGGCGCACCGCAGGCCAAACCGTCTCAGGATAACTGGGAAGAGTTCTGATCAATCCTCATGGATGAGACATCCGGAAGGGGCTGCGAAAGCGGCCCCTTCAATGTGTTGACAAAGGGTTTTCCGCAGTCTTCCGTCATGCTCGGGCTTGTCCCGAGCATCTACAACGGATTGATTTTATTGGACTTCAGTAGATTCTCGGCACAAGGCCGAGAATGACGTCGCGGCTGGTAGGCAAGATTGTCAGCAGTCTGAGGGGCTGCGAAAGCGGCCCTTTTTCGCATTTGACGCCCTTCCGGTAAAATCCATGCCGCGCTAAGTTCCCCGGTAATCTGAGGGGACCCGATCATGAAACATCTGCTTCTTGCAACCGTGGCGGCGCTTTGCCTGGCCGCACCCGCGCTCGCCAATGATACGATGGCGGAACTGCGCACGGGCGGCCTGGCCTATGTCATCAGTACCGATGTTTCGATGGTCGAGGAAAACCTGTTCCTTTCCATGGACGAAGTGCGCGTCGACTATGTCTTCCAGAACAGTGGCGACAAGGATATCGAAAGCATCATCGCCTTTCCCATGCCGGATATTACGGCCCATCCCGATAGCAACGTGGCAATCCCGGATTACGAGACCGATAACTTCCTTGGCTTCTCCGTGACGCAGGACGGCAAGGCGATCACGCCGCAGTTGCAGCAGCGTGTCAGCGCGCTCTCCGTCGATTACACGGATCTGCTGAAAGCCAGCAAGGTTCCGTTCCGCCCCTATGCAGACAAGACGCTCGAAGCGCTGAAGGCGCTGCCGCCGGAAACCCTGAAGGATTGGGAAAGCAAAGGCCTCGTCTATGCCGATACCTTCGATGCAGGGCAGGGGATGCAGACTGTCTACACGCCGATGTGGACCCTGCAATCGGTCTATTACTGGAAAACCACTTTCCCGGCCAAGAAGCCGGTGCGGGTCAGCCATCGCTACAAGCCGAGCGTCGGCGGCACGGTCGCCATATCGTTCCTGAGCGAAGGCAAGACCAACGAGACCTATGCGAGCTACAAGGACCGTTACTGCATCGACGACGCTTTTCTGAAGACGGCGATGAAGCTGGAAAAGGCATCCCGCTCAGGTGGACCCTACTACACGGAGAGCTGGCTCTCCTACGTGCTGAAAACCGGCGCAAACTGGGGCGGCTCGATCTCCAAGTTCAAGCTCACCATCGATAAGGGCAAGCCCGACAATTACCTCAGCCTCTGCGCCGATGGCATCAAAAAAACCGGCCCCACCACCTTCGTGTTGGAGAAGACCGATTTCTGGCCCGAAAAGGATCTGGATATCTTGTTTCTGGTGTCAAACCCGCCGTTGCAGCAGTAGCGACGGAGTGTCAGTATACCGCAATTAGGTGCAAAACTCCGACGTTGCCAAGCCGACAAATGCAAGTAGTTTCCTCGTAAGATCACTTCTGCGAGGAGAAACGCGTGAAAACAGCTATCATATTCGATTGCGAGTTTCTCTGCGTCAAAGGTTCCCAAAGCCGATTCTGGTGCGCGGCTATTGATCCCGATCCCGTCATTGCGCAGATCGGGGCAGTGAAAATTGGTCTCGATGATGGGTTCCCGATATTGGAGACCTTTAAAGCGTACGTGAAGCCACATGACCGGCATGGTGCTCGTTATCCAATTGACGGATTTTTCACAGATCTGACCGGTATCACCGAAGAGCAGATCAACGCAGACGGCAAGCCTCTAGCGGCAGCGCTGGATAGTCTTGACCGCTTTTCTGATGGCGCAAATTTCTGGTCATGGGGAAAAGACGAACTCAACATGGTTGCAATCAGTTGCTACGTTGAGGGTATTCAACCACCTATTCCAGCGTTCCGGTTCGATAACGCAGTCAAACTATTGCTTGCAGCTGGGATGCCTTTTGAGGACTTGGCAAGAACTCCCAGCAGCAAGTTGGCAAGCTATTACGGTCTTGAGCACCCAGATTTGAAGAGACATGATGCGTTGGACGACGCCCTTTCTGTCGCTTACACGCTGCAATTTCTGCTAAAATCTGGGAAACTTAAACCCGCCGCCTTTGGTACCTAAGTTCCAAACCCGTCGTTCGCGTTGCCTAAATTCTGATCCGATTAAAATAGGTTGACCTCACCCGGCAGCGCCTACCTTGGCCCCACGGCCCAGTGCATCGAACACGGTTTTTACGATGCCGGCGCGATCGAGCCCTGCCTTGGCATACATGGTTTCGGGCTTGGCCTGATCCATCCAGAGATCAGGCAGCACCAGCGAACGGATTTTGAGGCCGCTGTCCAGCAGTCCATCATTGGCGAGGAAGTGCATGACCTGGGAGCCGAAGCCGCCGATTGCGCCTTCTTCAACCGTCACCACAATCTCGTGGTGGCGGGCAAGCTGGCGGATGAGGTCGTGATCCAGCGGCTTGGCAAAGCGCGCATCCACAACCGTGGTTGAAAGACCCGCGGCGTCGAGGTCTTCCGCCGCCAGCAGACAGTCGGCAAGGCGTGTGCCGAAGGAAAGCAGCGCAACCTTCGTACCCTGCTTCATCACGCGGCCTTTGCCGATCTCGAGAATTTCGCCGCGCTCCGGCATGTCCACGCCCACGCCTTCGCCGCGCGGATAGCGGAAGGAAATCGGGCCGTCATTGTAGGCGGCAGCCGTGCGCACCATGTGTTTCAGCTCCGCCTCGTCAGCGGCAGCCATCACCACGAAGCCGGGGAGGGAGGCGAGGAAGCCAGTATCAAACGAACCCGCATGCGTGGGACCATCGGCACCCACGAAACCGGCGCGGTCAATGGGGAAGCGCACGGGCAGACCCTGGATCGCCACATCGTGCACCACCTGGTCGTAACCACGTTGCAGGAAGGTGGAATAGAGCGCACAGAATGGCTTGTAGCCTTCGGCGGCGAGACCGGCGGCAAAGGTTACCGCATGTTGTTCGGCAATGCCCACATCGAAGGTGCGCTCGGGAAACAGGTTCTGCAACTTGTCGAGGCCGGTGCCCGATGGCATGGCCGCGGTGATGCCGACGATCTTCTCGTCCAGCTTTGCTTCCTGCACCAGCGCTTCGGCAAACACGGATGTATAGGCAGGCGCGTTTGGTTTCGCCTTCGCCTGCGTGCCGGTAATCACATCGAACTTGTTGACGCCGTGATATTTGTCGGCTGCCGCTTCCGCCGGGGGATAGCCTTTGCCCTTCTGCGTCACGACGTGGATCAGAACCGGGCCCTTGGCATTGTCGCGCACATTGCGCAACACGGGCAGCAGGTGTTCGAAGGAATGCCCGTCGATCGGGCCAATGTGGTAAAAGCCCATTTCCTCGAACATGGTGCCGCCGGTCACATAGCCGCGCGCATGCTCCACGGCGCGGGTAATGGCGCGGTCGACATTCTTGCCCAGATAGGCGGTCAGCTTCTTGCCGAATTCGCGGAAGCCCATGTAGGTGCGGCCAGAGGCCAGGCGGGCCAGATAGGCGCTCATCGCCCCGGTAGGCGGCGCAATCGACATGTCGTTATCGTTGAGAATGACGATCAGCCGCGCATCCAGAGCGCCCGCATTGTTCAGCGCCTCATAGGCCATGCCAGCGGAAAGCGCGCCATCACCGATCACGGCAATCACGTTGCGCGGCGTGGCCGAAAGATCAGCCGCCACCGCCATGCCAAGGCCTGCCGAAATGGAGGTGGAGGAATGGGCCGCGCCAAACGGGTCGTATTCGCTCTCCGCACGTTTGGTGAAGCCGGAAAGGCCGTCTTCCTGCCGCAGCGTACGAATGCGGTCACGGCGTCCGGTCAGGATCTTGTGCGGGTAGCACTGGTGGCCGACATCGAAGATCAGCCGGTCATCCGGCGTATTGAAAACCTTGTGGATGGCGATGGTCAGCTCCACCACGCCCAGCCCCGCACCCAGATGGCCGCCGGTCTTGGAAACCGCATCAATCATCTCGTCACGCACCTCGCGGGCGAGTTGCGGCAGTTCGCGATCGTCGATCCTGCGCAAATCGGCGGGCCAGTTCACCTGGTCCAGAAGGGGCGTATTCGGGGTAGAAGTCACGGAACTGGCCTTTTCTGCTCTCGCGTCCGGGAGCCTGCGTTTTCTCTCACATTGAGAGGAAAGGCGGCTTTTTCAAGTGTTATCTGCCGCGCTTCTATAGGATTCCCCGCTCAAGGCAAAGGCACGAACTCTTCTTCGTCTCCGGGGACGATATCGAAGCGTCCGGTGCGCCATTCTTCCTTTGCCTGCTCGATCCGTTCCTTGGAAGACGACACGAAATTCCACCAGATATAGCGTTTCGAGTTCAGGGCCGCGCCACCGAACAGCATGATGTGACAGCCTTCCGGCCCGCCCTCCAGCGTGATCTCGTCGCCGGGGCGAAAAACCAGCAATTGGTCCTGCGCAAACCGGTCGCCCGCCACCACCAGCGAACCGGATAGAACATAGATCGCGCGTTCCTCATGCAGGGCTGAGAAGGGGAAGCGGCGGCCAGCTTCCAGCCGCAGGTCGACATAAAGCGTATCGGTGAAGGTGTGGACCGGGGACTTCAGCCCGTCCAGCGCGCCGATCACCACCTGTCCCGAAATGCCCGCCAGATCGATCAGCGGCATGTCGCTTTTGGCTGTGTGGGCAAAGGCCGGGTCTATCTCTTCCTTGTCGTCCGGCAGCGCCAGCCAGGTCTGCAGGCCGGACATGGAAAGCGGATTGCCGCGCAGGTTCTCCGGCGTGCGTTCGGAATGCACGATGCCGCGTCCTGCCGTCATCAGGTTTATGTCGCCGGGGCGGATGACGAGTTCTGTGCCGAGGCTGTCGCGATGCTTGATTTCGCCGTCGAACAGATAGGTCACGGTGGAGAGGCCGATATGCGGATGCGGCTTCACATCCAGCGCCTCGTCCGCACGAAGAACAGCCGGTCCCATGCGGTCGAAGAAGATGAACGGGCCAACGAGACGCCGCTGGCGGGTGGGCAGGGCACGGCGCACCGAAAACCCGCCAATATCGCTGGAGCGCGGAATGATCAGGTTTTCGATGGCATCGCAGGCAAAGGCATCGCCGGGTTCGGGGTCGTTTCCGGGGAAGAAGGACATGAGCGCGCGCTTTCCTAATGATTTGCAACCAGTCTAGATCGTCTGCATGGGAGGCGATAGGCAGATCTGAGCAGGAATCTGGCAAATATTAGCATTAGCCATGCAAGAAGGTTCTAGCAGACCTCGCTTTCCCGGCTTTGACATTTGCTCCACAAATGAGTAGGGAGAGCCCAATGTTGCGCTGCACTCAGAACGGATCTCGATCTAGGGGCAGCGGCGCGCCAATGCGCTCATCCCCATTCCGAAAGAGAAGTGATGTCCGATCTGAAGAACGCCGTTCCGGCGATTGCCAAGGCGTTGTCAAAACGCGGTTATGAAACCCTGACGCCTGTTCAGGAAGCCATGCTCGATCCAAACCTGTCCGGTTCCGACGCTCTGGTGTCAGCCCAGACCGGTTCTGGCAAGACGGTTGCGTTCGGTATCGCAATCGCGCCGAACCTGCTGGATGACGGTGAGCGTTTTGGCCGTGCAGAAGCACCACTGGCGCTGATCATTGCGCCGACGCGTGAGCTTGCCCTTCAGGTAAAGCGCGAATTCGACTGGCTGTATGAGCCGGCAGGCGCCGTGATTGCCAGCTGCGTGGGCGGCATGGATATCCGCAACGAACGCCGCGCGCTGGAACGTGGCGCCCATATCGTTGTCGGCACACCGGGCCGCATCTGCGACCATATTCGCCGCAACGCGCTGGATATGTCCAACATCCGCGTCGCCGTTCTGGACGAAGCCGACGAGATGCTGGACCTCGGTTTCCGCGAAGATCTGGAATTCATTCTGGAATCTGCACCTGAAGAACGCCGC
This sequence comes from Rhizobium sp. Root149, assembly GCF_001427345.1. Classification (NCBI taxonomy): domain Bacteria; kingdom Pseudomonadati; phylum Pseudomonadota; class Alphaproteobacteria; order Hyphomicrobiales; family Rhizobiaceae; genus Rhizobium; species Rhizobium sp. Root149. The sequence goes on along the minus strand of NZ_LMGD01000001.1, from coordinate 576,509 downwards.
ACGCTGATGTTCTCGGCAACCGTTCCCTCCGGTATCGCCAAGCTTGCCAAGCAGTATCAGAACAATGCCGTGCGCATTCAGATCGCGTCTGAAGAAAAGCAGCACGCCGACATTGAATATCGTGCGCTCGTCGTCGCTCCCGCAGACCGCGAGAACGCCATCGTCAACGTGTTGCGCTTCTACGAAGCCAGAAACGCCATCGTGTTCTGCTCCACGCGCGCCAATGTGAACCATCTGACCGCGCGCCTCAGCAACCGCAACTTCTCGGTCGTAGCGCTTTCGGGCGAACTGACACAGAACGAGCGCACCCATGCGCTGCAGGCCATGCGCGATGGCCGCGCGCGCGTTTGCATCGCGACCGATGTGGCCGCACGCGGTATCGATCTGCCGGGTCTCGAAGTCGTCATTCATGCCGACCTGCCCACTAATTCCGAAACGCTGCTTCACCGTTCGGGCCGCACTGGCCGCGCCGGCAACAAGGGCATCAGCGCGCTCATCGTGCCGGTAAACCAGCGCCGCAAGGCGGAGCGTCTGTTGGCCGGTGCCGATGTAACGCCGAACTGGGTTCGTCCGCCAAGCGCCGATGAAGTCATCGCCCGCGACCAGGAGCGCCTTCTCAACGATGCAATCTTCCAGGAAGAGGCTCGTGAGGAAGAGCAGGATCTGATCGCCAAGCTGGCTGAACAATATGGCGCCGAGCGACTGGCAACGGCTCTGGTGGCGCTTCACCGCGCCCGCAATGCGGCTCCGGAGGATCTGATTGAGGTCTCCGTTCAGGGCAAGGATGCGCGCAAGCCTCGCGAAGGTGGCCGCGAGCGTCAGGAATTCGAGCCGACACCGCGCACGCCGCGCGGCGAGTTTGGCCCCGCCGTCTGGTTCTCGCTGTCGGTTGGCCGCAAGCAGAATGCAGAGCCGCGCTGGCTCATCCCCATGCTGTGCCGCAATGGCAGCCTGACCAAGGCCAGCATCGGCGCGATAAAGATGCAGCCGGAAGAGACCTTTGTGGAAATTGCCGCCGATCAGGTGGATGACTTCCTCGGTGCCATCGGCCCGAACAAGACGCTGGAGCGTGGCGTTCGCGTCAAGCAGCTGGATGGCGTGCCGGATCTTTCCCGCCCGTTCGAAAACCGCAGCAACGACAAGCCGTTTGCCAAGCGCTCCTATGAAGATCGTCCCGCCCGTTCAGAAGGTCGCGATGATACTCGCAAGGAGTTTCGTGGCGAAGCACGCAGCGAGCGTGGCGGCGAGTGGACCAAGGACAAGCCGAAGAAGCGGTTCAACGAAGACCGTCCGGCAGGCGAGCGTTCCTTCTCCGAGCGTCCTTTCTCGGATCGGCCCGCCCGCGGCGATAAGCCAGCCCGCAAGGAAGGCGCAAAGCCCTACGCCGCCAAGGCTCCGTTCAAGGATGGGGCAAAGCCCTACGCCGCGAAGAAGGGTAAGCCGAAGCAGGCCAACGCCAAGGGCAAGACCTGGTAGTCTATAAAGCAAGAGGCCCGGAGCGATCCGGGTTTTCGACTGCGGGCAATCTTGCCCACCATCCGCCCCCGACAGCCGCGACGTCATTCTCGGCCTTGTGCCGAGAATCTCCTAGCGTCCAATAAAATCAATCGGTTGTAGATGCTCGGGACAAGCCCGAGCATGACGGAATATTGCGGAAAACCCTTTGTCAACAAACTGAGGCCCAGAGCGATCCGGGCATTTTCTCACTCCTCCACCGGAATAAACAGGCCCGTCTTTACATCGCGCAGAACGACATTGGTCGTCATACGCTTGATCTGCGGATTGTCGGCCATCAATTGCGCGCTGATATCGTCATAATGCTCCACATCGCGCGCGGTAATGATGGCGATCAGATCCACCTGGCCGGTGACATAGTAAACCTGCTGAACATTGGGCTGTTTTTCCGCCCACTGGCGAAAGCGGGCCAGCGCATCGTAGTTGTCGCGTTCGATTTCCATGCCCGCAATGAAGGTCATCGGAAAGCTGGTCGCCTTGCGGTTGATGACAGCCACCTCCGCCTGGATGACGCCATTGTCGCGAAGTCGTTTCAGGCGGCGCTGCACGGCAGAGGCGGAAAGGCCTACCTCGTCGGCAATGGTTTCCGCCTTCAGCTGGCAGTCCTTCTGAACGAGGTCCAGAATTGCACGATCGAAGGTATCCAGCGCTTCAGCCATACCCGGTCTCCTCTCCTTGCGAGAACTTTCTCACGTTGACCACATTCGAGACGAATTTTCCCTCAACTGCAGGGAAAATATGCGTCTGTTCCTTTAAGATGACGATTTTATGCGCCATTAAACAATGAAGCGAGGATAAACCGCGCAATGAAGCTTTATTGTGCGCAAACTCATCAGGCAACAGAAGTTTTGAATGAACCCGCAACAGACCGCAGCCTTGCAGATCGAGAATGTGCACAAGACCTTCGGCGGTCTCGAAGTGCTGCGCGGGATTTCGCTGACGGCGCAAAAGGGCGACGTCATCTCCATCATCGGCTCGTCTGGTTCCGGCAAGAGCACGCTTCTGCGCTGCATCAACCTGCTGGAAAAGCCGGACCAAGGCCGCATCATCGTGGCAGGCGAGGAGCTGAAGCTGAAGCCCGCGCGCCAGGGGGGATTGGAGCCGGTTGATCGCCGCCAGCTGGAGCGGCTGCGCACCGGGCTCGGCATGGTCTTCCAGAGCTTTAATCTCTGGGCTCATCGCACGGTTCTGGAAAACCTCATTGAAGCCCCAATCCATGTTCAGGGAAAATCACGGCGCGAAGCCATTGAAAAGGCTGAAGGCCTGCTGGCCAAGGTCGGGCTGTCCGACAAGCGCGATGTCTATCCGGCTTTCCTGTCCGGTGGTCAGCAGCAGCGGGCTGCCATTGCGCGGGCTCTATGCATGGATCCGGCGGTCATGCTGTTTGACGAGCCGACCTCCGCGCTCGATCCGGAACTGGTCGGCGAGGTGTTGAAGGTCATCCGCGATCTGGCAGAGGAGGGGCGCACCATGCTTCTCGTGACGCACGAAATGGCCTTTGCCCGTGATGTGTCCAGCCATGTCGTTTTCCTCGACAAAGGCGAGATTGCCGAACAGGGGCCGCCGCAACAAGTTTTCGATGCCCCGCTGACGCAGCGGGCGCGCAGTTTCACCAGCGGTTTTTCCCGCTAATCATTCAACTCCATCAAGGATTTGCCGAATGAAGCCTTTTTCTCTCCTTCTCGCTGGCGCAGCTTTCATTGCCTCAGCCTTTGCCGCTCAGGCTGAGGTGCGCTTTGGAATCTTGAATGAAGCCTATCCGCCCTTTTTCGCCAAGGATGCCAGTGGCAAATGGCAGGGTTGGGAAATCGAGCTGATGGATGCCGTCTGCGCTGAGATCAAGGAAAAATGCACGATCGTGGAGTCTTCCTGGGATGGTTTGATTCCGGCGCTTCAAGCCAAGAAGCTGGATGTGATCTGGGCGTCCATGTCGATCACCGATGAGCGCCTGAAGACCATCGACTTCACCAACAAATACTACAATACGCCGAGCAAGCTCATCGGCCCCAAGGACCAGAAGCCGGGTGCGACTGTCGAGGACGTGAAGGGCAAGACCATCGGCATTCAGGTCTCGACCATCCAGACGGAATACTACAAGAAGTATTTCGCCAAGCAGGCAGACGAAAAGACCTATCAGACCCTGGATGAAGCTCTGCAGGATCTGGCCAATGGCCGCATCGACTATGTGTTTGCCGATTCCATCGTTCTGGGCGATTTCCTGAAGAGCGAAACAGGCAAGAATTGCTGCGCCGACATGGGCAATGTTGCTGCTGATGCGGCCGTTCTGGGTATCGGTGTCGGCGGCGGTGTACGCAAAAGCGATACCGAGCTGAAGGCCAAGCTCAACGCGGCCATCGCTGCCGTGCGCGCCAGTGGAAAATACGACGAAATCACGAAGAAATACTTCGATTTCGACGTCTACGGCGCAAAGTAAGGGTTTGCCCTGATGGCGGTGAGCCAGATGAGTGTTTGGGAATTGCTGTCTCCCTATCCTCCGGGATGGGGCGGCATGCTGCTGACCGGCGCTCTTTCCACCGTCGCCATCTCGGCCTGCGCCTATGCCATCGGTCTGGCTATCGGCCTTGCCGGTGCGTTGGGCAAGCTTTCGGGCAACCGTGCATTGGTGTTTGGACTGAATGCCTATACAGCCATCATTCGGGCGGTGCCGGAACTCATTCTTATCGTCGGTCTCTACTATGCCGGCACGGACGGGCTGAACCGGCTGCTTACGGCGGTTTCCCTGCCCACCATCGAAATAAACGGCTTTGTCGCCGCCGTATCTGTCCTTGGCTTCGTGCAAGGGGCCTATATGACGGAAGTGCTTCGTGGCGCGGTTCTGGCAATTCCCTCCGGCCAGATCGATGCTGCCAGAGCTTTCGGCTTCTCGCCCTTCCTTGCCTTTCGCCGCGTCACCCTTCCGGCATTGTTGCCGAATGCGTTGCCCGGCATGGCAAACCTCTGGATGTCCATCACCAAGGATAGCGCTCTGGTCGCCGTGGTCGGCTATCAGGAACTGGCGCTGGCAACCAGGCTGGCAGGGGCGAATACCAAGCAATATTTCCTGTTCTTCCTTGCGGCGGCCTTTCTCTATCTGGCCATCACGCTCGTCTCGAACCTCGTTTTCACCGCACTGGAACGCCGCGTGCGACGCGGCCAGCCACAGTTGAGCTGAGGAGGGCGAGATGAGGTTCGACTGGATTGCGAAATATTGGCCGCTTCTGATCGACGGCGCGATACAGACCGTGTCGCTGCTCGCGATTTCCGTATCCGTGGGCTTCGTGCTCGCCATCGGCCTCGCCTTCGCGCAGGTGTCCGGCGGGCTGATATCCCGCAATCTCTCGCGGGCCTATTGCACCTTCCTGCGCGGCACACCGCTGCTCATCCAGCTTTGGCTGCTCTATTACGGTGTCGGCTCGCTCCTGCCATTGGTGCCGGGCCTCAGACAAAGCTTTCTCTGGCCCATCCTGCGCGAGGGCTTCTTCTTCGCGGCGGTCTCGTTCACGCTGAATTTTGCCGCTTATCAGGCCGTCATCCTGCGGGGCGCGCTTCTCTCGGTGCCCAAGGGCGAGCTGGAAGCGGGCCGCGCGGTTGGCATGGGCCCGTTCACGCTGGTGCGCCGTATCTGGTTGCCACGCGCCATTCGCATCGCGCTGCCCACCATTGCGGGCGAGGTGGTGCTGCAATTGAAATCAACGCCGCTCGCCTTCACCGTCACGGTCATGGATCTCTATGCGGTCGCCTACAAGGTGCGGCAGGACACGCTGCTGGTCTATGAGCCACTGATCGTGGTGACCTTGTTCTATGTCGCGCTGACGGCCGTGATTGCCCGCAGTTTCAAGTTTGTCGAAGCACAGGTGCCGATCCGGCGCTGAGCTTCAATTCCTATTCCATGAGGTAACCCTATGACGACGCTCAAAATTCTCGATGGCGGCATGAGCCGGGAACTCCTGCGTCTTGGCGCTGAACTCAAGCAGCCGGAATGGTCGGCGCTGGCGCTGATCAATAGCCCGCAGATCGTGCGGCAGGTGCATGAGGAATTCATCGCCGCCGGTGCCGATGTCATCACCACCAATTCCTATGCGCTGGTGCCGTTCCACATCGGCGAAGAGCGTTTTTCCAAGGAAGGCCCGGCGCTCATTCGTCTCTCTGGCGAACTGGCGCGACAGGCAGCGGACAAGACTGGCCGTCCGGTCACGGTCGCGGGCGGTCTGCCACCGATCTTCGGCTCCTATGAGCCGGAAAATTTCGATCCTTCCCGCGTGCAGGATTATCTCTCGGTACTGGTGGAAAACCTCGACGCCTATGCGGATGTCTGGCTGGGCGAAACGCTGAGCCTGATTGCCGAGGGAGAGGCGGTGCGTGTCGCGGTGAAAGATACGGGTAAGCCCTTCTGGATCTCGTTCACGCTGGCCGATGACGAGGCGCAGGTGCTGGGCGGCGAACCGAAACTTCGCTCTGGCGAGACGGTGGCCGATGCAGCGCGCTGGGCGGCAGGTTCCGGCGCTGTGGCGCTGATGTTCAACTGCGCCAAGCCGGAAGTCATGGAAGCGGCGGTGCGCACGGCGTCCGCGATCTTCAAGGAAAAGGGCGTCTCGATCGAAATCGGCGTCTACGCCAATGCTTTCGAGGCCGATGCGGATGACAGCGCCGCCAACGAAGGCCTGCACGAAACCCGCAAGGACCTGACGGACGATGCCTATTCCCGCTTTGCCTGCTACTGGGCGGATGCGGGCGCCAGCTTCATTGGCGGCTGCTGCGGCATTGGTGCCGCCCACATCCACACGCTGGCCGGTGTACTCAGGGGCAGGTGAGGGAGGGTAGGATCGAGCTGCACGGCGAAACAGTGCATCACCCCACCCGGCGCGCCGCGCCGACCTCCCCCTCAAGGGGAGGTGGGAATATGTAGCCTGCACTTGTTCCTACTTTAGCTTTGGTGTTCTGGACTGCCTCGGGTGAGACCAGATTTCACTGGGTGACGTATTCTCCCACCTCCCCTTGAGGGGGAGGTCGCAGCGAAGCTGCGGGAGGGGTGAACGAAAAACGGCGAGCACATGGCCCGCCGCTCGATTTCAATAACGTTACCCTCACGCCATCTGCATGGCGCCGGGACCGGCGGTGGCACCCGGCGGCACCTTGCCCAGGATGATCATGCCGAGAACTTCGTCCTTGGTCACATCCTCAGTGCGCGCATGGCCCACCACGCGGCCGTTCTTCATCACGAATACCCGGTCTGCCAGATCGAACACGTCATGAATGTCGTGGCTGATCAGGAAGATGCCGATGCCTTCGCGCTTCAGCTGGGTGATCAGTTCACCAACCTGCGCCGTTTCCTGCGGTCCAAGCGCGGCCGTCGGCTCGTCCATGATGAGGATACGAGCGTCGAACAGAATGGCGCGGGCAATGGCAACAGACTGGCGCTGACCGCCGGACAATGCCTTCACCGGCTCCTTGAAGCGCTGGAAGTTGGGGTTCAAACGCCCCATAACCTCACGCGCCTTGGCTTCCATCGCCACATCGTCCAGCGTACCCCAGGGCGTGCGAAGCTCGCGGCCGAGATAGAGGTTGGCGGCAGCATCGACGTTATCGGCCACGGCCAAGGTCTGGTAGATGGTCTCGATACCGTATTTCTTGGCATCGCGCGGGTTGTTGATATCAGCCGCTTCGCCATTGATGAGGATTTCGCCTGAATCCCGGCGATAAGCGCCGGAGAGGATCTTGATCAGGGTGGATTTGCCCGCACCGTTGTGGCCGAGAAGAGCCACGACTTCGCCGGGGAAGAGATCCACCGAGGCACCATCGACAGCGTGAATGCCGCCGAAGGAGATGGAAACGTCGCGCATTTCCACCAGAGGTGTTTTGTCTTGCGTCATTTTTCCTGCTCCTTCTAGCGGGCTCTTGCGCGATAGATGGTGTCAAGCCAGACCGCCAGCACCAGCACCATGCCGATCACGATGCTCTGCAAGGGCGCATCCATGCCAAGCAGAACCATGCCGGAATTCAGCGATTGCATGACCAGCGCGCCCAGAACCGCACCGGCAATGGTGCCCACGCCACCGGCCAGCGACGTGCCGCCGATCACGGCTGCGGCAATGGTATAAAGCTCGTCCAGCGTGCCTTGTGCATTGGTGGCGGCGTTGAGGCGGGCGGTAGAAATCGCGGCTGCGATGGCGCAGAGCGCTCCCATCAGTGCAAACAGGCGAACGGTCACCCAGCGGGTCTTGATGCCGGCCAGTTCTGCTGCTTCCGGGTTGCCACCGATGGCGAAGACGTAGCGGCCAAAGCGCGTGCGGTTCGTCAGGAAGTTCATGCCGATGGCAATGCTGAGCGCAATCAGGACCGGAATAGCGATGCCGAGCGGAATGTCGAGACCGTTTTCCGGCCAGGCAATGCCATTCTCTTCCGCATAGCGGCGGGCCAGATTGACCGGCATGTAATAGCTGTTGAGAACCTTCACTGCGCCGAGCACGATGCCGCAGCTGGCAATGCCGACGAAGAATTCGGCCCAGATCGGCTTCAACGGAAAGCCGAAGCGCTTGCGCTGCTTGCGCGAATGCAGGATGGACAGCACGATGAAGCCGCAGGCGATGACGCCGACGATCCAGCTGGCGGTTGCCCCGATGGAGCCATCCGCGCCGCCGCCCATCAGGCGGAATTTGGTGTCCATGGGTGCAACGGTCGCACCGCTCGTCACCATCCAGGCCGCGCCGCGCCAGACCAGCAGGCCGCCAAGCGTAACAATGAAGGAGGGAACATTGAGAAAGGCGATGATTGCGCCCTGAAATGCGCCGATGGCGGCGCCCAGAACGATGCCGACGCTCAGCGCCAGGATCCATGTCATGGGGTGGTCATAGCCAAGCCATGCGGGCAGGAACTTTGTCTGCGTCACGGCCATGATCATGCCGACGAAACCGAGGATCGAGCCGACGGAGAGGTCGATATTGCGCGTCACGATCACCAGCACCATGCCCGTTGCCATGACGGAAACGGAGGCCGCCTGGACCGAGAGGTTCCAGAGGTTGCGCGATGTCAGGAACAGGCCGTCCGACAGAACGTGGAAACCAAGCCAGATCAACAGCATGGCAACGACCATGCCGAGAAGGCGCGTGTCGATTTCCGTTGCCTGGAAGAAGCGCTTGAGCGGGTTGCCGGGTGCCGCGCGAGCGCCACTGGCGGGTTTGATGGCGACCGGAATGGTTTGATCCGTCATAAGCCTTGAACTCCCTCTTCTTGTCGGCAAGCCTCCGCGAGCGAAGGACGCCGCAGGTGTGCTGCGACGTCCCTTGCGGAACTTTTGTTGCCGATGATCGACTTCTAAAGTCCGAGCTTAGCTGCAGACCTTGACGGAACCAGCCTTTACACCCTGGCAAAGCTCCTTCTTGGAGATCCAGCCAGCATCGAGAACAATGTTCAGGTTGTCCTTGGTAATGGCGATCGGCGTCAGGAATACGGAGTTCATTTCAACGCCCTTGGCGCCGCCCTTGAACTTCTGTGTGCCCGGAAGCGCTTCCATCTTGGTGCCCTTGGCAAGTGCCACGGCCACTTCGCCAGCCTTCTTGCCCAGTTCGCGGCTGTCCTTCCAGACAGAAACGGTCTGGGTGCCAAGCGCGATACGGTTCAGAGCGGCCTTGTCGCCATCCTGACCGGAGACCGGAACGGAACCGGCAAGACCCTGCGCTTCGAGAGCGGCCACAACGCCACCGGCCATACCGTCGTTCGAGGAAACGACTGCATCGACCTTGTTGTTGTTCTTGGTCAGGAACTGCTCCATGTTCTTCTGGGCAATTTCCGGCTTCCAGCCATCCGTATAGGCTTCGCCGACATTCTTCACCTTGCCGGAAGCGATGGCGTCCTTCAGCACTTCCTGCTGACCAGAGAAGACGAAATCAGCGTTCGGGTCGGTGGAGCCACCCTTGATGAACACGTAATTGCCCTGCGGCTTGACCTTGAAGACTTCCTTGGCCTGAAGGCGACCGACTTCCTTGTTGTCGAAGGTGATGTAGTAGGTCTTCGGGTTTTCGATCAGGCGGTCGTAGCCGATGACCGGAATGCCTTCGTTGGTTGCCTTTTCAATGGCCGGGCCGATAGCGGACGAATCCTGCGCCAGAACGATGAGGGCGTTGGCGCCCTGCGAGATCAGGCTTTCGATGTCGGTCAGCTGCTTGGCAGCAGATGTCTGGGCGTCAGCAGAAATATACTTCGCGCCAGCGGCTTCGAGCGCCTTCTTGATGGCCGCTTCGTCGGTCTTCCAACGCTCTTCCTGGAAGTTGGACCAGGATACGCCAACGACGAGATCCTTGGCAAAAGCCGGTGCGTGAACAGCGGTGATGACAGCAGCAGCGGCCATCAGCTTCAGAACTGATTTCATTAAAACCTCCCGAGTGAATACGAGGCAGCCTCGGACCTCGGTCCGCTCCTCCCCCGCCCAAATACCGTCGACAACCTCCGCTCCCATGCTGGAAATTGTTTTTCTCGACAGTCGAGAAAATATCTGGCAGATGATTGTCAGGGTGTCAACAGCCCTTTCGAGTGGTGATAGTTGTGAAATCATGTGGGTGAAATCTTCGCCGACCGGAGACGAGGTTCAGGGACTACGCTTTTCTACGGCAAAGCCCGGCACCGAGCTTCTGCGCCGCCAGAACATGCTGGCCGTGCTGGGCGTGTTGCGGCTAAAGGGCGCGCTTTCCCATACGGAGCTTTCGGAACTGACAGGCCTTGCCTCTGCCACGGTCACGGCGGTCACGGTCGATCTGGAAAAGGCAGGCGCCATCGAGCGGCAGGAGCAGAGCGCGCCCAGCGGGCGAGGGCGGCCGCGCGTCTTGTTCGAGCGGGCTGCCGGGTTTGCCTATGCGGTTTCGGTGCAGATCTCTTCGGATGCGCTGCACTACGCGCTTTCTGATTACCGCGGCAAGCTGATTGACCGGTTCAGCACGGTCCGGGATGTCAACGTTGCGAAGGCGGGTCCGCTTCTGCAGGATATGGCCGCATCGCTCGCCAGGCTTCTGGGGCGTTCCAAGCTTCCGCCGGAGGCTTTCAGCCAGCTCTCCTTGAGCAGCAAGGGCATCGTGGAGCCGGAGGTTGGCAGGCTTGTCTGGTCGCCGGTTCTCGGACGCGAAGAGGTGGATTTTTCAGTGCTGGCCGATGCCTATCCCAATTGCCACCTGTCGCTCAGCAATGAAACTTTGCTGGTGGTTCAAGCCCTGGCACGGCGCCAATCATCGAGATCGGAAATGCCACCAAACGGGCTTGTTGCCCTGTCGCTCGGCCACAGCATCGGCCTCGGCATTGCGCGCATGGAGGCAGGCGAAATCATGACGACCGCCCCCAATTTCGGACACATGCTGAATGCTTCCGACAACCGGCTCTGTCGGTGCGGCGCCTATGGCTGTATCGAGGCATCAGCCGGTTTCTACGGCATCCTGCGCTTAGCGTTCCAGGTGCCGCCGAACACTATACCCGCCAAGTTCGTTCCGCTTGTGGAAATGGAAAAGATTGCCCAGTCGGCGCGTCAGGGCAACCGCATGGCGCAATATGCCTTCCGTCAGGCGGGTCTTGCGCTGGGGCAGGGGTTGTCGCGCGTGCTGAGCCTTGCAGGTGACATGCCGGTTGCGATCACCGGACCGGGCAACCGCTTCTACGATCTCCTGACGGGCGGTATCGAGGAAGGGTTGTCGCAATCGCTGCATGTGAGGCTGAACGGTCAGCCCGCCATATCGCTGGTGCAGGACGAACAGACATTGGTGTTCGAAGGTCATGTCGACCGAGCCCTGAACGCCATCGATCATCGTGTCACGCAAATGCGGTGACGCCGATCAATTCGTCTCGCCGGGCGTGAAGCCGATCATGTAGATCGCGGCCAATATGAGGGCCACGACGAAAATGGTAACAACGAAGCTGATCATGCCCTTGCGGGCGCGGGGTCCGGTATCTCTTGCCATGGCCCGGAAACGGCGGGAGCCCCGTTCAGGTTCCCAACCGGTCTGCGATTATTCGCCGTCGAGAGGCTCTGCTCCCTGCGGCTTGCCAGCCCGGTCGAGACGGATTTTCTCGATACGGTTTTCCGCTGCATTGAGAAGCGTTTCGCAATGTTTCTTGAGCGCTTCGCCCCGCTCGTAGATGGCGATGGATTCGTCCAGCGCCACATCGCCCCGCTCAAGCCGTGTCACGATACCTTCCAGCTCGGCCACCGCCTTTTCGAAGCTCAGGCTGCCCACATCCTGGTTTGCTGCACTGTCGCTCATCATCAACCCTTCATCAGTCTGCAAATGTGAAGTCCGGCGGATTCCGCCAGTCCTTCAAGATCATAGCCCCCTTCGAGAAGGCTTACGAGGCGGTTGCCCGCATAGCGTCCGGCAATTTCCATCAAACGCCCGGTCGCCCAGTCGAAATCATCGCCAACCAGATTGATCTGCGCCAGCGGATCGCGGTGATGTGCGTCGAAGCCTGCCGAGATCAGCAGGAAATCCGGACGAAAGTTGTGAAGCGCGGGCAGAACGCGGGTGGAGAATGCTTCGCGAAAATGATCGCCCGCCGCATGCGGCTCGAGCGGCGCATTGATAATGTTGTTGTGCGCACCCGTTTCGCCAAGCTCGCCGGTCCACGGGTAGAGCGGCATCTGGTGCGTGGAACAGAACAGCACGTTCGGATCGTCCCAGAAAATATCCTGCGTTCCATTGCCGTGATGCACATCCCAGTCGACAATGGCGACGCGCTCGACACCATAGGTCTTCTGCGCATGGCGGGCCGCAATCGCCACATTGTTGAACAGGCAAAAGCCCATGGCCTTCGACTTTTCGGCATGATGGCCCGGGGGGCGGGAGGCCACGAACACATTGTCCGCCTTGCCGTTGAACACATCATCCACGGCGGCAATGGCCCCGCCAATGCCGGTCAGCGCCGCCTGCAGGCTCTTCTGGCTGACATGCGTATCCGCTTCGATCTGGCGGATGCGGTTTTCCTCTTCGGGAATTTCACGCATGACGGAGAACAGGTGCTCTTCCGGATGCGCCAGCAGAACGGCATCCTCATTGGCCTGGGGTGCCTGCACACGCTCCAGACGCTCGAAGTTCGGGTGCTCCAGCGCCAGCGCCAGCGAGCGCAGCCGGTCGGCGCGTTCGGGGTGGCCCTCAGGCGTATTGTGTTCGAGGAAAATCTTGTTTTCGTACAGGCGGGTCGTCATGCACTCGGCCTCCTGCCGCTTCAACCAAAAAGGCGGGCGTCACCGAAATGGCTTATAAGTGATGAGATTTCAAGACGTCGAAACCCGCCACCCACCGCTTCCTGCTTGTGAGGGGCGCGTCTGTCCTCTTTAATGTCTGGAACGGGTGGAAGACCGGGAGACCGGTTGAGGGGCAGAATGACGGCGAAACAGATCAATAATCGGCATGTGTTCGAAGTGCCGTTTCGAGATGTCGGCATGCGCGGCGAAATGTTCAGCGCGGCCTATATCATTCATGCGGAAGAGGCGCTCGCGCGCTTCTGGGACCAGCGTGAACCGCTGGACACCGATCCGGCCTTCTATGTCTCGAAGGTCAGCTGCAATCTTCTGCGAGCCGTGCGCTTTGGCGATCGGATCGAAACCACCGTGCGGGTCAGCAAGATCGGCGGGCGCTCCGCCGGCTTTTCCATCCTCATGCACCGGGGTGCGGAACAGGTGGCGGAGGCCGAAATCATCTGGAGCGCCTGCGACCGGCAAAGCGGCGCCCCAGCACCGCTTCCCGAAGACCTGCGTGACTGGCTGTATCGCTTCCTGGATTGATCAGGCGCGCTGTGGAAGCAGCGGATAGCCGACCATGACGGCGCGTGCGGCAAGCGATGCGATCACAGCCTTCAGGATGTCGCCGGGCAGGAAGACGACCGAGCCGGTGACGACCTTGTCGAAAGGCGTGCCGGTAATGAAGCTCAGCCAGGGCATGCCGATGGCATAGACGACGACAATGCCGCCCACGACGCCCGCAATCAGGAAACCCGCCATCTGGCGCAGCGCGGGCTGGCTTTCACTGACGAGTCGCTGAGCGAGAAGGCCAGTGACGAAGGTGCCGACAATCCAGCCGAAGATGTAGCCTGCTGTCGGTCCCATGAGAACGGCAAGACCGCCGCGACCGCCGGACAGGACCGGCAGGCCGACCGCCACCAGCACGACCAGCAGAACATAGGCCAGTGCGCCGCGTGTGGCGCCAATGATGCAGCCTGCCAGCATGACGCCCATGGATTGCGCGGTGATCGGCACCGGCAGAAACGCCAGCGGAACCGGCGGAATCAGGCCCAGAACAACGATGATGGCGGTAAACAGCGCCGCAAGCACGAGATCTCTGGTTGACATGAAAACTCCTGTCGAGGCTGAGCGCCTCTTTTAAAAAAGATCAATGGCGGCTTTTCTGGCCTCGAATGCCGCGTGCGTCAATCGCGTCGGCAATGCTATCCGCATCCTTGAGGGTTGAAATGATCAGCGGACCGAGCAGGCGATGCAGCTTCACCGGAATACCGCGTGCCTTGTGCGCATCCTTCAAGGCCCCGTAGCGCGCATGAATCTCAGGAACGAAGCGCAGGACAAGGCCAAGCGCCAGACCCAGATCCGCCGCTCTGATGAGGCCAAGCCTTTCCAGCGGCATGGCGGCTCGCGTCAGTGTATCGATGAACGCAGAGAGGGATGTGCTTGCCGTCACGGCACTGGCAAAAAACAGGATGGCAGGCAGGCGTAGGAGAATGACCAGACCGTCGCGCGGCGACAGGAGCACCATGTTGACAAGTGCAAGAAAGGCAATCGTCAGGAGCACCGGCTTCGTTCTCTGCCAGAGCATCCTCTCCGTCATGCCGATACTGCGCGAAACCATAAGCGAAGCGACAAGCGCGGCTGCAAGCAGCGGCAGGTTGCTGATGAGCGTGAGCACGAGGCTGAGCACCAGCAGCGCGAAAAGCTTCCAGCCGGTTCCCATCCGGTGAAGCCAGCTTTCCCCCTCGATGTGGAGGCTGTTCAGCATCCGACCAGCTCGCAATAGAAACGGATCGCTTCGTGACCCCAGCCATCGAAAACGATCCGACCTTCGTGAAACACCAGCACTCGCTCGAAGCCTGCGACCAGATCCAGATCATGGCTCACCACAATGGCCTGTTCGGCCAAGTCGCCAATCGTGTCCTTGACGATGGCCCGGTTGCGCAGGTCCAGTTGATTGGTCGGCTCGTCGAACAGTAGCAGATCCGGCTCCGTCACCGTCACCGCCGCCAGTGCCGCCAGTTGCAACTGGCCGCCGGACAATTCATGCGGACGCCGCCTTGCAAGATCTTCAATCCCGAACCGCTGGAGCACTGCGCCAACACGCCGGCTCACCTCCGGTCCCTTGACGCCTCGGCTCTTCAGGCCAAGCGCCACGTCATCCTCAATCACTGGAAGAATGATCTGGTGTCCCGGGTTCTGGAAAATGAAGCCAATACGTCCGCGCAAGGCATCACCGTCCTCGGCCCAATCCAGACCATCGATGAGAATCTTGCCGCGCGTGGATTTGGCAAGTCCGGCAATCAGCCGGGCAAAACTGGTCTTGCCGGAACCGTTCAGGCCAATCACGCCGATCCGGTGTTCAGTCAATTCGAGAGAAAGCGGATGAAGCGCCACCCGTTCTCCAAAGCTCAAACCCGCGTTTTCAAGTTGAATGCGCAACCGTGAAGGCCTCTGTCCGTTTCCGCAGTCTCTATAACGCTCCGCTTCGATCAGGGGAATGCCTGTCTGAATACGGAAAAATCGACGCGCCGCATTGAACAAAACAAGAACAAGCGCTAGCGTGAGAATTATGACGATTCTGATTGAAAACGAGCGTGCACGGCGAATGTTTCTGGAGCGGCAAGGCCTTGCCGCCGCGCCAAATCGCGCGCTTGGTTTGCAGGGGCTGCAGCGGCTGATCGAGGATCTCGGCTTTGTTCAGGTCGATAGCGTCCAGACCGTGGAGCGCGCCCATCACCAGATCCTGTTCTCCCGCAACCAGACCTATCGGAGGGAGGATCTCGTCCGGCTGCTGGAGAAAGAGAGAAGCCTGTTTGAACACTGGACGCATGATGCCTCGGTCATTCCGTCCGCCTTCTTTCCCTATTGGAAGCATCGCTTTGTCCGCCGCGAGGCAAAGATCATGGAAAACTGGGCCAAGTGGCAGGGGGAGGGGTTCGACCGCGCTTTCGAGGCAACCTATCAGCGCATCCGCACGCTGGGGGCCACCATGTCGCGTGATGTGAAAGCGGAGGATCACAAAGGCGGCGGCTGGTGGAACTGGCATCCCTCGAAGACTGCGCTCGAATTTCTATGGCATACCGGCAAGCTCGCCATCGCGCGGCGGGAAAACTTTCAGAAAGTCTATGATCTGGCGGAGCGGGTCATTCCGCCGCATCACTATGAGCCGGAGGTAAGCCACGATGAATTCGTCGACTGGGCCTGTCGCTCGGCGCTTTCCCGGCTTGGTTTTGCGACGCATGGAGAAATCGCTGCCTTCTGGGCGCTGGTGTCCCCGCAGGAGGCGAAAACCTGGGTGGATAGCCACCGAGAGGAATTGCAACTGGTCTCCATTGCCTGTGTCGATGGCACGTCACGTCCTTCCTTTGCGCTGAAGGAGCAACTGCCCGCAATTCTGGAACCCCCTGTGCCGCCGCAGCGGATCCGCGTCCTGTCACCGTTCGATCCACTGCTGCGGGATCGCAACCGCGCCGAACGCCTGTTCGGCTTCTTCTATCGCATCGAGATTTTCGTGCCCGAACCCAAGCGGCAATATGGCTATTACGTTTTCCCGCTGCTGGAAGGGGACCGGATGATTGGGCGCATCGATATGAAGGCCGACCGCAAGACAAGCGTTCTTGGCATCAAGCGGCTGTGGCTGGAGCCGGGCGTCAAGCCATCCACCGGGCGGTTGGAGCGCCTGAACGCAGAGCTTCTGCGGCTTGCGCGCTTCACCGGTGTGGAAGGGGTGAACTATGCCGATGGCTGGCTGGCCGGTGCCTGAAGGAGTGAATGAATTGAGTGGTTACGCTGTTGTTTCAAACTTTCCCGAACTTGGCGATTACATGCGTCTGCGAACCATATCGGGATTGACGCCATTTTCGGAAGAGGCCTCCCGCAAAGGGCTGAAGGGCACGGTTTTCGGCGTTTCGATCTATTTGGGCGATGATGTTGTCGGCATGGGCCGCATCATCGGCGATGGCGGGTGTTTCTTCCAGATTACGGATATCGCCGTGGACCCTACACACCAGGGCAAGGGTCTCGGCAAGAAGATCATGGGCGCGCTGACCGATTATATCCGTCAGAATCTTCCGGCCACAGCCTATGTGAGCCTGATTGCAGATGTACCCGCAAATCGTCTTTACGAACAGTTCGGCTTCAAGGAAACGGCTCCTCGGTCCGTCGGCATGGCTATGATCGTCGGGCGGTAAACCGCAGCGTGGTTCAGGCGCGCACCTTTCCCACCTGGCCACGGTCGCGCAAATAGTGATCGGCGATGGCGCAGGCGACCATGGCTTCACCAATCGGCGCAGCGCGAATGCCAACGCAGGGGTCATGACGACCCTTGGTGCGTACATCCACATTGTTGCCGTCCGCATCGATCGACTGGCGCTCGGTGAGGATCGAGGAGGTGGGCTTCACGGCGAAGCGGGCGACGATGGGCTGACCCGTGGAAATGCCGCCCAGAATGCCGCCTGCATGGTTGGAGAGAAACAGCGGCTTGCCGTCATTGCCCATGCGCATTTCGTCGGCATTTTCTTCGCCGCTCAGTTCCGCGGATGCGAAACCTTCACCGATTTCCACGCCCTTCACCGCATTGATCGACATCAGCAGCGAGGCAATATCCTGGTCCAGCTTGGAATAGATTGGCGCACCGAGACCGGCGGGCACATTTTCCGCCACGACTTCTATGACCGCGCCGATGGACGAGCCGGACTTGCGAATGCCATCCAGATACTCCTCCCAGACAGGCACCATGGCTGCATCCGGGCAGAAGAAGGGGTTCTGGTCGACCTGCGCCCAATCCCAGTTGTTGCGGTTGATCTTGTGTTTGCCGATCTGGGTCAGGACACCCCGAATGGTCACACCGGGAATGACCTTGCGCGCCAGCGCTCCGGCGGCCACGCGTGCTGCTGTTTCGCGGGCCGAAGACCGTCCGCCACCGCGATAGTCGCGAATTCCATATTTCAGGTCATAGGCAAAGTCGGCATGGCCGGGACGGTAACTGCGCGCGATGTCGCCGTAATCCTTGGAACGCTGGTCGGTGTTCTCGATCAGCATCGAGATCGGCGTGCCCGTCGTGGTCATCGTCACACCATCGTCGGAGAGCATCACACCCGACAGAACCTTGACGATATCGTCCTCGCGGCGCTGCGTCACGAAGCGGGATTGACCCGGCTTGCGCTTGTCGAGGAACACCTGAAGGTCTTCATGGGTGAAGGTGATGCCGGGAGGGCAGCCATCCACCACACAGCCAAGCGCAGGACCATGGCTTTCACCCCAGGTTGTAACGCGGAAGAGATGACCAAATGTGTTGTGCGACATGAGACCCGACCATTCGGCGGCGAAGAGCCGCTCCCTTTGAAATCGGGTTTGTCATAGTGGAAAAGACTGGCACGAGGAAAGCCCTTTTATCGGGCAATCCGTTCGCCGGTCCTGCACCCGTCTGGATCAGCTTGCCTGTCGGAAGCCTGCCATCGCCATGGTGCTGAAGTTTTCATAGGGAAGGGGACGCGAAAAGGCGTAGCCCTGCAACAGGTCGCAGCCCATGTCCCTCAGCACCTTGGCATGCTGCATTGTCTCCACGCCTTCAGCCACGGTCTCGACCCCAAGCGATTTGGCGATGTCGATGATCGCGCGAACGAGCGTCAGCTCCTGACGGGACTCCAGGATCGGCATCACAAGTTGGCGGTCGATCTTCAAGCGCTTCGGTCTGAGCTTCAGCAAGCTGACAATCGAGGTATGCCCCGTCCCGAAATCATCGATCTCGATGTCGATCCCAAGGGCCTTGATGCGATCCAGATTGGCGGTCACGCCATCTTCGCTTTCGTCCAGGAAGATCGACTCGATGAGTTCGAAGGAAATGCGTCCGGGCGTGATCTGGAGCGTTTTCAGCGTTTCGATGAGACCCTCGTCCTTAAGACGCTTCGAAGAAACGTTGACCGATACCTTCGGCACGTCGATTCCCGCCGCCGCCCACCGCATCTGGTCCTTGAGAACAGTTTCGAGAACGATCTGGTCGAGTGTCGCAGTGACGTTCAGGTCTTCCGCGATGCCGAGGAATGCATCCGGCGCCAGAATGCCGCGATGCGGATGACGCCACCGTACGAGTGCTTCCACGCCGGTCAGCTTCATGCTGTTCGCGCAGAATTGCGGCTGGTACCAGGTCACGAACTGCTGCTCTTCGATAGCGGTCAGAAGCTCGTCGGCGGTTCGTTTCTGGGTAATGATTTCAGACTGCAGGTTCTGCGTGAAGAACTCGTAGCGGTTTCTGCCGAGATTTTTCGCCCTGTAGAGTGCGATATCCGCATTGACCAGCATCTTGCGTCCATCGATGCGCGTTCCACTGGCCTGTGCAATGCCGATGGAAACGCCGCAGCGACAGGAAAAGCCCTCGAAATCAAGTGGCTGGCGGATTTCCGTGATGATTCGGTTCGAAAGCTCGGCCACGGCGTCGGCGTCGCTTTCCCCCTGTATGAGGATAACGAATTCGTCGCCGCCGATCCGCGCAACCACGTCCTTGCCGCTGACGTTGCGCGTCAGGATCTGCGCCGCATAGACCAGCATGGCGTCGCCCGCCGCATGGCCCAGCGTATCATTGATCTGCTTGAAACGGTCGAGGTCAAGATGCAGGATCGAGACCTGCATGCGTTGAGCACGGCTTTGCTGGGTCAGCGCATCGAGTTCGATGTCGAGCTTCCGGCGATTGGCAAGACCGGTCAGTGGATCATGCAGAGCATTGTGCTCGATCCGATGTTTTGCCAGTTCCAGTTCGACGTTCTTCGCTTCGGCTTCCCGCTTTGCGGCCTGCAACTGCTGGGTCATCAGCATGTCGCCGGTCACGTCGAAGGCAATCCCGACGAGTTTGGTGGACCCATCGCGCATCGGATGCATCTTCCCGATGGATCGAACATACCGGATGCTTCCATCCGGTTGGGGAACGCGCACCGTCAGCGGTTTGGCGGAAAGATCATTGGGACCCTCCCTGACAAGACCACGCGCCATGAATCGGTCTTCTGGATGGATCATGCTGATCCAGGTTCCATGGTCGACGGTGCGCCCAGCCTCCGGAATGCCGTAGAGCTGACACATGCGCTCATCCCATATTTCCGCTCCGCCATGGGGTATGGATTCCCAGATACCGCAATTGTAGGAAGCGAGCGCCAAATTCAGGCGTGTCGAAAGCTCTTCCAGTTCCTGCTCGCGGTTCGAAAGCTCATCGAGCGCCAGCTCAAGCTCGGCATTCTTGATGTCGCTGTCGGCCTTGGCTTCCAGCAGCGTCTTGTTGACCATCATGTCGGACGTAACATCCCAGACGATGCCCGTGGTGTGGGTCGTCAGGTCGCTCTTGCGATAGCTTGCGCCCGCCGATCGCAGATAACGGATCTCGCCCTGAGCAGTGCGGATGCGGTAGATATTCGTGCAAGGTTCCGAAGAACAGATCGCCGTGAAGAAATGGGCCTCTGCCGCGGCAAGATCGTCCGGCACGATCAGATCCAGCCATTCCTCAAGCCTGTTGGCCTCCATATCGGGAGTCTTACCGTGCAGGGTGGCTGCCCGCTCGTCCCAGATCAGGTGGTTGTCTGCCTTCACTTCCCAGATGCCGATGTTCGACGTTTCCATGGCGAGGTTGAAACGCTGCGATAGCTCCAGAAGATTGGCCTCGCGTGCCTTCAGCATCTGGATATTGCGGTTGCGCTCGCCGATCAGGAAGGCTGCGATGATGATGGGAACGATGACTGCCAAGCCTGTCAGCGTCAGGAAGATGCGGAAAGGAACCAGATCTTCGGGCGCAGCGTCCCAGCCCGCCTGCGGGATCGCGCGGATATGCCACTGGCCCGTTCCGAACAGGTCCAACTGGCCCGACAGTGCAAGTATGTCTGCAGCATGCGGTTTCCCCGTAATAGGCGATGTTCCATTCAGTCCGCGATGCTCGATGGAAACATGAAGCGAGTGGGTGCTTTCAGTGTGCTGCAGGGAAACGCTGGAGGATGGGGCGTCGAGGCCCACGTCCGACAGAAATGCATTGCGGTCGATCAGCAGAACCAGTGATCCCCATGATTGCTCATCTGCGCCCGGCACAGGCACCGCAAGGTTGAGAACATCCTGGTCCGGATCCGGCAGGAGGATTGGCTCCTGCGTCGGGGAAAGCCCGCTCAACTGTCGATCCAGAATCTTCAGGTGCAGGTTCTGCTGGTCCGGGCGCGGCTGATTGCTCGACAGATCGATGGTGCCGTCGCGCGTCAGGATGTGGCTGAGCTTGTTGTCCGGCGCAACCGCGATGGCACGAATGTGACGGTTCATCTGCAGAGCGGATCGCGCCTCGTCATCCAGTTGTACAGGAGAAAAACGCGATTTATACCGCAAGACATTCGCCAGGTTATCGGCGATCATCAGATCCCGGCGCAAATGTCCGTCGATTTTCTGGACGAGGTCGGCGAGAGAATGTTCAGCAGACTCGCGCAATTCGGCCTGATGCCGCGATGTACGCTCAAGATCAATGACGAGTCCGAGCGCTATGATCCCGATGACCATGACAAAAGCCATGGCAAGCGGCGTACGCCGTGTCAGATATTGGGGGCTCTCCCGCTTGAAAATATTGAGTGAAGAGAGAAACCGCACCAGCCATGTCATCCTGTTTTACAACCATCGGGATCAAAGCTAAGGGGCGCGAGTTAATTTTCTGCTTTAGATGAACAGCATTAACTGGCCTGTGATTTCTTGTTTTCCTCTGTGGTAAACTGTCGGAACATCATCGACATTTGGTCTAAAGCATCATCTCGCCACCTGACGCAGCGGTTCGTGTTTCCCGATCTGTGGAGGAAGCCGGAAATCGTCATCATCGGGGGCGAATTTCGCCACAATCTGCCAGCAAATTATGTGTCGAAACAAGACACTCGATCCGACAATGAAAGCAGTATCTCCATGCGTCTCCTGATTGCGGCTCTCCTCGCCACCGCCAGCATCCTGTCGCCCTTGGCCAGTTCCGCTCAAAGCGTGGATGTCGAAGCCACGATCAAGGCGGTTGATACGAAAAAGCTTTCCATTACGCTTGATGACGGCAAGACCTACAAGGTACCGGAAGAGTTCAACTTCGACGGGTTGAAGTCGGGTGTGAAGGTCGTGGTCTTCTACACGGTGGTCGACGGAAACCGGATGATCGACGACTTGCAGGTCAGGCAGTAACGGCCTGGCCGCATTGCGTTCAGTTTGCGTGCCACTGCGCCTTGCCCGCGTCGCGGTCTATAACCAGCACCTTGTCTTGCGGAATGTCGCATTTTGCGGCTTCCATCTCATCCCATCCCCCGACAAGCTTCAGGATGGAGCGAACCACGCCGCCATGGGCAACACAGACTGTGGGCTGCGTTACCGTTTGCAGCCAGGCACCAACGCGCCATGACAGGATTTCATAGCTTTCCGCGTCAGTGCCCGGTGGGATGAAGGACCATTTCTGTCGGGAGCGTGCCTTCAGACGGTCCGGCGCCACGGCACGAACCTCATCCAGCGTATGGCCCTCCCAGTCTCCGAAGGAAAGCTCCACCAATCGCTCATCGGTGCGATAGGCCATGGGGTCGAGGCCCATTTCCGTTCGCGCCAATTGCATGGTTTCGCGGGTGCGGCCAAGCGGGGAGGACACGTAGTCGAAATGCGGCGCCTCGGGACCCAGAAGGCCGCGCAGGGTGCGCCCGTTCAGGCGGGCCTGAGCCCGCCCTGTATCATTCAGGCCAATATCCTTTTGGCCTTGCAATCGCCCTTCGGCATTCCAGTCGGTCTGACCATGGCGGATCATGTAGATCAGCAAAGCACGTGCTCCGTCTGTTGCCGGAAAAGACAACTCAATCCTTGACGACCGATATATCCGGTGCGTCCACAGCCTTCATGCCGATGACATGATAGCCGCTGTCGGCATGGTGAACTTCGCCCGTGACCGAACGCGACAGATCCGAAAGCATATAGAGGCCGACATCGCCCACTTCCTCGATCGTCACGGTCCGGCGCAGAGGTGCGTTGTACTCGTTCCACTTCAGGATATAGCGGAAATCGCCGATGCCCGAGGCTGCAAGTGTCTTGATCGGACCTGCCGAAATGGCATTGACGCGGATGTTCTTCGGTCCGAGGTCGACTGCCAGATACTTCACGCTCGCCTCGAGAGCTGCCTTGGCAACGCCCATGACGTTGTAGTTCGGCATGACCTTTTCAGCGCCGTAATAGGTGAGCGTCAACATCGAGCCGCCATCGGTCATCAGCTTTTCAGCGCGACGCGCGACCGACGTGAACGAATAGACGGAGATCTGCATCGTCTTGGCGAAGTTTTCCGGCGTCGTATCGACGTAGCGACCCGTCAACTCGTCCTTGTCGGAAAATCCGATTGCGTGGACGATGAAGTCGATCTTGCCCCAGACCTTCTCGATATGATCAAAAACGGCATCGATGGTCGATTCGTCAGAGACATCACAGTGGCCCGCCAGGATCGCGCCGATTTCGTCGGCCAGCGGCTCGACGCGCTTCTTCAGCGCATCGCCCTGATAGGTGAGTGCGATTTCGCCGCCCTGCGCATGAATGGCCTTTGCGATACCCCAGGCGATGGAACGATTGTTCGCAACACCCATGATAACGCCACGTTTGCCTGCCATGAGGCCGGTTGCCTGAGCCATACGGTATCCCCTAAGCTAATTTGGAGTTTGCCTATGGCATAGGCCGCCCGCGGGTTCAAGCACAAGGCAGATCATCTCCTGTAAGCTTCCGTAACACGGCGTGCATTCAGGCATGCTGGGCAAATAGGGCTGCGATTTCGCGGCGATGACGGGCCTTTGTCGCCGGATGTGCCGTGGATAACGTCATATCTCCGTTACACAAATAATCCGTAGCGCATGTGCCGCATGAGATCGATGACCTTGTCATCGGGCTTCTCCCAGAGAAGCACGCGGAACTCCACCACCAGATCACCGCGGCTGCCGTCTTCCTTCTGTAGCCCCAGTCCTTCCAGCCTTGCGGTCTGGTCGGAGCCGGTCCAGGCCGGAATGGATACGGGAACAATGCCGCCTGGGGTCTCGACCTCGGCCTCTCCACCTAGCACAGCGTCTTCAAGCTTGATGGGAAGAACGGTATGGAGGTCGAATTCCTCGAGGCGGAAACGATTGTCTTTACGAACTTGAAGCGTGACAACGAGATCGCCCCGCTGCATGTTCGGCAACCGCAGGCCCTGGCCCTTGAGGCGCAGCACATGCCCGTCGCTCATGCCGGGCTCCAGCGCAAACCGCACCTCGCGCTCGTCGGAGAGGGTTACCTGCGATGGCTTCAGTTCAAGCAGGTCCTCAAGCGAGACGCTCGCCGTCACTGTGAGATCGGGCGCTTTTTCCGGCGGTGGTACTTCGCCGCGGATACGACGAACGAGCGTCGAAATGAGTTCGATGGCCTGAAGCGGCAGAGGGGTCGCGGGCTTCGGAGCTTCCGGCTTTTCATCCGGCTCGGCTTTGCTGGCCTGATCTTGCGAAGGGTCGGAAGCCCGGGCCCCGGAAGAGGCCTGTGCCTGCTGCTGGGCATTGGGCTTGGGTCCAGACGACTGCTGACCCGCCGACTGCTGACCCGGATGCTGGCTGCCTTGCGCAGTGGATTGCTGCTGGGCGCGATAGGAACCGCCGCCGCCGGCTGCCGCGCGCTGGGCGCCGCTGCCGAAAATGCGTTCGACCATGTCTTCGGCCGGCTCGGATGCAGCACCTGCCTGGTTCTGGGCCTGTTGCTGCGCTTGTGCCTGTGCACGCTGGGCATTGGCGCGGGCAAGCTCTTCCATCACCGCTTCGGCGCGCGCGCGGGCCGCCTTGGCCCGTTCCTCCGCCTGCCGTGCGGCTTCGCGCTGTTGCATGATCGTCTGTTGAGTGTCAAAGCTCTGGTCGAAGCGGCGCCGGCGCTCGGGATCCTTCAAGAGATCATAGGCCTGACCGACCTCCGTAAAGCGCTTGGCCGCGGTCGGGTCGTCCTGATTATGATCGGGGTGCAGCGACTTCGCCTTGGATCGCCATGCTGCCTTGATCTCGTCGGCTCCTGCGTCTCTCTTGACGCCGAGAAGGGAATAAGGGTCACGCATCTTTCGCCACCGGTTCGCTGCAAAGGCTCGCGCCAGGCGCGAGCATTCCTCCATTCAACTCACGTTTTGCCCTTTGGGTTCCGTTCGGCCAGAAGAGTAATCCGCGATGTTGAGCACGACGATAGAGGCTGAGTTTCTAAAGATGCTTTTAAGAGAAAAGTGAAAACCGCATTAAGCTTAACCCAAGGTAAGCGTCTGGCGCTGTTGGCGGATTGTTCAGTTCGTCTGCGGAGCGAACGAGGTCATGGTCCATTCCGTGCCGACTAGGCACGCATTGCCGCGCATGCGCGCAATTCCTTCATAGGAATGGCGGGTCGTCAGAAACTGGCGGCACACCTGGCTGTTGAGATTGACCTCGTGAATTTCGGAAACGACACCGGCGCTTCCCGTCGATGTGTTCGCCCAGGGCAGGGGCGAGGAGCCGAGCTTGACCAGATCCGCAGAGGAAACGGCGTTCAGCACCGTTTTTTCATCCGACACTGATTCGGTGGTCCGGGTAGGTACAGTGGCCGTAGAAAGGGTTCGATCCACCTTCGGCGTGGATCCGAAAAGATCCATGGCACCCGTAGTGCAACCAGCCAAAGCGCATGCCATAACAACGAGAATTGCAGTCTGGACCGAACGCAACGAAGTGCCGGGGGTGCGGTTGATTGTCTTGTGCGTCACTGCCACCTTGCGTCCAATCACGGAAAGATTCTAGGGCTGCATTCGATCAGATCGGGAGCATTTTAGTCAATATGTCGCAAGAACGGTTAACAAGCGGTGACTTCACCCAGGAGAGCGAGCCCTTTGAGCTTTTTGCCAAGTGGTTGAAGGATGCCGAGGCCTCGGAGATCAATGATCCGAACGCCACTGCACTGGGCACTGTCGATCAGGATGGTCTGCCAAATGTTCGCATGGTCCTCCTGAAAGGTCTGGATGAGCGAGGTTTCGTTTTCTACACGAACTTTGAAAGCCAGAAGGGACAGGAAATTCTGGGTCAGAAAAAGGCGGCCATGTGCTTTCACTGGAAATCGCTGCGCCGCCAGGTGCGCGTCCGCGGTCCGGTAACAGTCGTTTCCGATGAAGAAGCGGATGCCTATTATGCCTCTCGCGCACGTGGCAGTCGCATCGGTGCCTGGGCGTCGAAGCAGTCACGGCCGCTGGAGGGCCGCTTCGCGCTGGAGAAGGCCGTTGCGGAATATACGGCCAAGTTCGCAATCGGCGAGATACCGCGCCCACCCTACTGGTCGGGCTTCCGTATAGAGCCGACCTCTATCGAATTCTGGCATGATCGCCAGTTCCGGCTGCATGATCGCGTGGAGTTCCGGCGAGCGGGCGAGGGCTGGGAAAAGGTCCGCATGTATCCCTGACACCTGTCTCTCTGAGACGTGTCACGCCGCGCGCGAGATTGCGAAGGGGATGCCGGAAGCAAGGGCCGCGACGTAACGCGGCTCCTGATAGAAGCCATTGAGCGAAAT
Organism: Rhizobium sp. Root149; assembly: GCF_001427345.1. Classification (NCBI taxonomy): domain Bacteria; kingdom Pseudomonadati; phylum Pseudomonadota; class Alphaproteobacteria; order Hyphomicrobiales; family Rhizobiaceae; genus Rhizobium; species Rhizobium sp. Root149. The sequence continues at coordinate 550,258 of NZ_LMGD01000001.1, read as the reverse complement.
GCGTGGCAACCCCGTCAGCCTCTCAAGGCTGTCGGGGCCCAGCGTGCCGGGCTGGGTGGTGACTGCGACTGAAAAACCGAGTTCGCGGGCGAGACGCTGGTCTCGCTCCGAAACGGCTGATTTCGTACCATAAGGATAGGCAATGGTGGTGGGCCGCGTGCCAGTCACCTCTTCCAGCCAATCGGCGGAGCGCCGCATCTCGTGGCCTGCAACGTCCGGCGAAAGCCGCATCAGGGCGCGATGGCTGACCGTATGCGCGCCGAGCGAGGCAAGCGGGTGCCGGGCAAGCGCGCACAACTGCGCCCGGTCCATCGTGAGGGCCTCCGTGATCGCCAAAGGCTCGATCCCGTAGCCTCGTGCTGCGTCATCGAGACGCTTTACCGCCTGGGCCTCGCAATCCTTCTGCATGAAACGGGCGAAGCGGTCGAAGGCATCGAGCTTGCTCTTTGGGCAGGACAGCCTGATCTCTTCCTCGCCATCACCGAAATCGAAGCGGATCCGGCTTTCCTGGTTGATCAGCGCCGCCACCGTTTCCCACCAGATCGTATGCGTGCGATCCGCGAAACCTTCGTTGATGAAGATCGTGAACGGTGCGCCATGGCGTTCGAAGACGGGCAGGGCGTGATCGGCATTGTTGCTATAGCCATCATCCAGCGTAAAGCAGGCGAAGGGCCTCTCACTCGGGTTTGCAAGGCGGGCCGGAACCTTTGAAAGCGGGATGAAATCGTAGCTTTCTTCCTTCAGTCGGCTCAGCGCCTGATCCAGAAATTCTGGCGTGATTTCCAGATGGGCATTGGGTTCTACGATGCGCGGTGCATGAGGCCGCACATGATGCAGCGTAAAGATGGCGCCATGCCCACGCGCAGTGCGCAGGACACCAAGGTTAGCCAGCACGTAAGCCGCTTCCAGGCCGCCGGCAATCATTGCGCGCTTGACGCTACGGCGCCAAATGGCCTGTAACAATACGCTCATCTGATTGTTGATCCGGTTCTCGCCTTTGTCGTGGACACGCTAGCGCGTCAACCGTTAAGCACTTCTAAAAATCACCGTCTGAAACTGAAACGAATTGCGCGGTTTCTACCGGAGGATGCTGTCGAGAACCGGCAGGCTGATCACTCCCGCTGCACCGATCAATGCCAGGCAGATGCGGCGGAACGTTTTCTCGTCCGCCAGACCGAACAGTCGCGATCCAAGCAGAATACCAAGCCCGTAGCCTGGGCCTGCAACGCAGGAGACCAGCACGACGTCCAGTGTCAGCAGTCCTGCGCTGACATAGGAGACCGTGGTGATGATGGTTGAAAGGGCAAAATAGGCCACGAGATTTGCCCGAACCCGTGCGGCGGGAATGGCACCGCCCAGCCAATAGGCCACAACCGGTGGACCTGAGAGTTGTGCGACGCCACCGAAAAGACCGGCGATCAATCCGGTGCCAATGCTCAAGCCTGTTTTCGGTTTGCCCTGGTAGCGCCATCCGCTGATCAGGAAGGCAAGCAGGCCAAGCACGATGGCCGCAATGCACCAGCGCAGGAAGAGGGACGGCGCATAGGCCAGCAGCACGGTTCCCGTGGGAACGCCCACCAGTGCACCGATGGCCACCATGCCCACCTCCCGACGGTTGGCGCGACGAATGGCATCCGGCAGCATGCCGACGGTCATCACGGCATCGACGATCAGAAGAACCGGCGCCGCCACCTGTGGCGAGGCCAGCGCACTTGCCAGCGGCACGAAGATCAGGCCGCCGCCAAAGCCCGAAAAGCCACGCGCCGTTCCTGCTACGAGCGCGACGAAACTGAGAAGAAGAATCTGCTGTAGAGGGTGATTGATAAGAAAATTATCTAGCATCAGACCGCATCACGATAAAAATGATGCGCAATGAGCCCGGTTTCCGAAGTCTTTGTCAATCAAAGAAAATTAACTTGCAGAATCGAAATGTTGCCAACATGTTCTTGTGAACGGAAAGGGAACGATATGTTGGATGATTTAGCCGCCCGGTTTGAGCGTGCTTCCGCCGCCTATGCTGAGGCCAATGGTCTTCATCGGGATGATGATTGGTTCATGCTGAAACTGCATGAGGAGGTTGGAGAACTCACGCAGGCTTATAACAGGGCAACCGGACGCGGACGAGCAAAAGGGCGCACGCCTGAAGAGATCCGACTTGATCTGGCGGATGAAGCAGCAGATGTGATTGGCCATGTTTTCCTGCTGGTGCACCGTCACGGACTTGATCTGTCAGCAGCCATAGAGCGCAAGTGGCGCTTCAAGCCACAAAAGCCCGCATGAAGAAAAGCAGCGCTAAGCCGTCCGTGCAGTCTGGCGCGCCGGATGCTGATCGAAGAACGCACAGCAATGCACAAGGCTTTCCGCCACCTGCGTGCAGATCGCACGGATATCATCGGTCGGCTGCAGAAGATCAGGCACCATGACAGCCATCATCCCGGCGCTGGCCGCGCTTCGGATGCCATTGTAGGAATCCTCAAGCGCCAGGCAGTCGGCAGGATCGACCCCGATGCGCGCGGCAGCCGCCAGATAGGGTTCGGGATGCGGCTTCCCACGCGGATAGTCGCCCTGTGCGATGACATGATGGAAGCGATCCAGAATACCCAGCGTCCCCAGATGATGTTCGACCTGGAAATGCGCCGACGAGGTACAAACGGCGCGCGGAAGTTCAAGCGCGTCAAGTACATCCAGAAGCTCGCTCACGCCTGCCTTCAGGCGCAGTTCGGTTTCCGTCAGGAGGTCGAAATGGGCAAGCCAGACCTGACGGAAGGCATCGGCATCGAAGTCCGTGCCGTAATGCTCACGTAGCAGATCGGCGATACTGATCCACGGCCGCCCCAGCATGCCTTCGTAGATCGAGGGACCAATCGGCAGGTCGTGATGGGCCGCAGCCGAAATGATCGACTGGCGATACAGCACTTCGGTATCGAGCAGCAGGCCGTCCATATCAAAGATGACGGCTTTCGGAGGGCGGGGGAGGGATAGATGCATAAGATCAACTTTGCCTGGTCGCGTGTGTCTGGTTCAGGGCGAGATCGGCCTTGTTCCTGATTCTTCGAACAGGCGAAGCAGATAGCCATCGGGATCGGCAACGATGAATTGCTTCTGTCCAAGCTCTTGATCGTTACGGCGATACCACTTTTCTTCCGGGGCCAGATACAACGGATAGTGCAATTTGGCCAGACGATTTAGGATCGGCTGAATTGAGCTGACCCGGATCTGCAGGTTCATGCCGCGTCCGAGAGGCCGTTCGAGCGGCGCGCCTTCATTTCCAAAAGTCCGACCCAGACCGATCTGGTCGATCATCAGTTGCGCTGTGCCGAGTGTCAGAAAGCTGAAACCTTCCTCTGCTCGTTCATAGAGAACATCAAAGCCTATGAGCTCAACGTAGAAGTCGCGGCTGACGGACCAGTCGAAAACCGCCAGTTCAGGCACCAGCGCGTTTTCGTTCATCACTCTTTCACGCCTTCGTACCGCCGACCGTGACCTGATCCATGCGCAGATGCGGCTGGCCCACGCCGACTGGCACCCATTGACCTGCCTTGCCGCAATTGCCGATCCCGGTATCCAGTTTGGTGTCGTTTCCGACCATGGAAACGCGCTGCATGGCATCCGGTCCGTTGCCGATCAGCATTGCGCCCTTGATGGCGGGACCAACCTTGCCGTTCTCGATGAGATAGGCTTCCGTGCAATCGAACACGAACTTGCCGGAAGTGATGTCCACCTGTCCGCCGCCGAAGGAAACGGCATAAATGCCCTTCTTGACCGAGGCGATGATTTCTTCCGGCGTCTTGTCTCCACCCAGCATGTAGGTGTTGGTCATGCGCGGCATGGGCTGGTAGGCGTAGCCCTGGCGGCGGCCATTGCCGGTGGGGCTCATGCCCATCAGCCGGGCATTCTGCCGGTCCTGCATATAGCCGACGAGCTTGCCCTTTTCGATCAGCACATTGTAGGCCGACGGCGTGCCTTCGTCGTCGACGGTGATCGAACCGCGACGGTTGTCGATTGTCCCATCGTCCACGACGGTCACGCCGGGTGCGGCTACCATCTGGCCCAGAAGCCCGGCAAAAGCGGAGGTTTTCTTGCGGTTGAAATCACCTTCCAGGCCGTGGCCGACAGCTTCGTGCAGCATCACGCCCGGCCAGCCGGAACTCAGGACGACATCCATGGTGCCAGCCGGTGCGTCGATCGCTTCCAGATTGGTCAGGGCCTGCCGCAGCGCCTCATCGGCGCCCTGTTGCCAGTTGCCGTTCAGCAGAAAATCCGTGAGACCGATGCGACCGCCTTTGCCGGACGATCCGCTTTCCTGGCGATCGCCTTCGCCGACAACCACCGAAATATTGACGCGCGTCATCGGGCGGACATCCGTAACCAGATGACCGTCAGCGCGCAGAATATTGACGACCTGCCAGCTTGCCGCAACCGAGGCGGTCACCTGCCTGACCTTCGGATCCTTGTTGCGCAGGTAAGCGTCGATCTCGGTCAGAAGCTTCACCTTCTCTTCGAAGGTGGGAGAGCCGATCGGGTTTTCGTCGCCATAAAGCTTTTTGTTGGTGCGTTGCGGTGCCGCGGAATAGGTGCCTGCATAGCCGCGCGTCACCGCCTTCACCGCATCGGCGGCACGCGTCAATGCCGAGGCCGAGAGTTCGCCCGCATGCGCATAGCCCACTGCTTCGCCTGCCACGGCCCGAAGGCCGAAACCCTGGTCTGTATTGAAGGAACCGCCCTTAAGCCGCCCGTTATCGAAGGTCAGCGCTTCCGCCTGCGCATGCTCGATGAAAAGCTCGCCATCATCCGCGCCGCTCAGCGCTTCGGAGAGCATGGCGCGCAAGCGCGTTTCATCGCAATCGAACAGATTGATAAGGTCGGTGGTCATGATTAACTCCTTCGCCGATCCAGACGGTCGGCCTGGACTTCGATGTAGGAGCACACTCGCGAACGCGCAAGAAAAAGTCAGCGGAACGAGTATGGTTCAAGGCAGGGCGTCGTAGCCCTGGGCAAAACCGGACAGCTCGATCGGAATGCCGACGCGATCTTGATCAACGGATTCCCGAAGCGCGAAAACTGCGTTCTTGCCAGCCCTGAGGATCTTCATCAACTCGTCGTCGATTTCGACTTCCACATAGCACCCTTCGGAGAAGCAGCGCGTGAAATAGGCGCGACCGATATTGTTGCCGTCGACGAAGAGATCCATGCCGTCCTTCAGAAGAACGCCGAGCGGCGCGAGGATGCGCAGAATGCGGGCCTTGCGGTCCACGGTCTTCAGCACGACGACGGACAGGCCGACTTCCGGGCGATCATCGGCGATGACGTTCTGCATCATCGCACATTGTTCGACGGAAGAACCCGCGGGCTTGTCGCATAGGATCGACCAGGCGCCATGGCTCTCGCGCACGGTGCCGGGTGCTGCCGGCGAGCCAGTCTGAGGAGGGGAGGTTCTCGGCGCGGAACCGGCAGACGGGGAAGCTGGCGCCGGTTGCGCCGGCGCTGGAGCCTGCGACTGCGTGGGACGAGGTTGCTTGTCTCCCGATGACGTCTGGGCCTGGACGGGCTCTGCCACGAGCTGCGCCGCAAGCGCCAAGGGCAACAGTGCGGCCATTGTGGCGGCGCGCAGGGTCGGGAATTTCATGAAAACCTCTCAAACGAATCAGTCGCGCTATTCTTGTCGCCGGGGAGCGGGAATGAAAAGCCCTCTCGTAATTTCAAGCGACTGCGGCGAAAATGGGGAGCGAACCGGAAGCCAGCAATTCCGGGCTCTTTTGTGGTTAAAATTGATTCTGGGCAAAAATGCCGCACGAACAAGCGCCCGCAACCCCCTTCACGGATATTGCGGCAGGCGTGATTCTGTGGTTGAACCGGAGGTCTATAGCTAGGGAATTTGCGTTGTGGTCTGATCTAGATCAAACGCAAGGGGAGAGAAATCGATGAACAGAGCCTATGCAGCCTTGGCTGCGACGATCTGTCTGCTCTTTGCCTCGGGGGCAGGGGCGGATCAACCTGTGCCGTGGCAGCTTGATCTTCAGCAGGCAGCATCGCCGATCATGCATGAAATCCGGTGGTTTTCGCACTACAGCCTCTGGTTCATCGTGCCGATCACCCTGTTCGTGCTGGCGCTTCTTGTCTGGGTCGTGATGAAGTTCCGCGCCAGCGTCAATCCGGTGCCATCCAAGACGAGCCACAATACCGCAATCGAAGTAGCCTGGACCCTCGGTCCGGTCGTCATTCTCCTTTTCCTTGCGATTCCGTCGTTCAACCTTCTGAACGCGCAGCTCACCATTCCTGAAAATCCGGACGTGACGGTCAAGGCAACGGCAACGCAGTGGCTGTGGTCCTATGAATACCAGGGCTCCGAAAATCCGGTTGGTTTTGACAGCTACATGCTGAAGGAAACCGATCGCGCGGCAACGGGCAAGGTTGATCCAAAGGTCTATCCGCGCCTGCTGGCCGTCGATAACGAGCTGGTTCTGCCGGTCAACAAGACCGTGCGCATGTTGGTGACGGCTGCTCCGACGGACGTTATCCACGCCTTCGCCATGCCAGCCTTCGGTGTCAAGATCGATGCCGTCCCGGGCCGCCTGAACGAAACCTGGTTCCGCGCCGAGAAGGAAGGCCTCTATTACGGCCAGTGCTCCGAGCTTTGCGGCAAGGATCACGCCTACATGCCGATCGCCATTCGCGTCGTCTCGGACGAGCAGTACAAGGCATGGATGGCCAAGGCCGGCAGCGATCTGCAGGGCGCCAACAAGGCACTCATGGCTGCAACCGATGCCAAGACCGGCGTGAAGCTGGCCTCCGCGGAAATCAAGTAAGGGAGTGGGGACAATGGCTGGACCTTCCGCACATGATCATCAGCATGCCGCGCACGGCGCGCATGCTCACGATGATCACCATCACGATCACAAGCCGGGCTTTTTTACCCGCTGGTTCTTCTCGACCAACCACAAGGATATCGGCACGCTCTACCTGATCTTCGCGATCATGGCAGGCATTGTCGGCGGCCTCATGTCAGTCGCCATGCGCATGGAGCTGCAGGAGCCTGGCATCCAGATCTTCCACGGTCTGGCATCCATGGTCTACGGCTTCCAGGGTGATGCTGCCATCGACGGCGGCAAGCACATGTACAATGTGTTCACCACCGCCCACGCGCTCATCATGATCTTCTTCATGGTCATGCCCGCTCTCATCGGCGGCTTTGCCAACTGGATGATCCCGATCATGATTGGCGCGCCGGACATGGCGTTTCCGCGTCTGAACAACATCTCCTTCTGGCTCATCGTCCCGGCCTTCCTGCTGCTCGTCCTGTCCATGTTCGTGGAAGGTCCGGCAGGCGCGTTCGGCGTCGGCGGTGGCTGGACCATGTATCCGCCGCTCGCGACATCCGGTCAGCCCGGTCCGGCCGTCGATCTGGCGATCTTCGCGCTTCACGTCTCGGGCGCGTCTTCCATCCTCGGTGCCATCAACTTCATCACCACGATCCTGAACATGCGCGCGCCGGGCATGTCCCTGCACAAGATGCCGCTGTTTGCCTGGTCCGTTCTGGTCACGGCATTCCTGTTGCTTCTGTCCCTGCCGGTTCTGGCAGGTGGCATCACCATGCTTCTGACGGACCGCAATTTCGGCACGACCTTCTTCGCGCCGGAAGGTGGCGGTGACCCGATCCTCTACCAGCACCTGTTCTGGTTCTTCGGTCATCCGGAAGTCTACATCCTGATCCTGCCCGGCTTCGGCATTATCAGCCACATCGTGTCCACCTTCTCCAGAAAGCCGGTTTTCGGTTATCTCGGAATGGCCTATGCCATGGTTGCCATCGGCGCCGTCGGCTTCATCGTCTGGGCGCACCACATGTACACGGTCGGCCTGTCGCTCGATGCGCAGCGCTACTTCGTGTTCGCAACCATGGTCATCGCCGTTCCGACGGGCGTGAAGATCTTCTCCTGGATCGCAACGATGTGGGGCGGTTCGCTGACCTTCCGCACACCGATGATCTGGGCGATCGGCTTCATCTTCCTGTTTACGGTCGGTGGTGTCACGGGCGTTCAGTTGGCCAATGCCGGTCTCGACCGCTCTCTGCATGACACCTATTACGTCGTCGCGCACTTCCACTACGTTCTGTCGCTCGGCGCAGTCTTCGCCATCTTCGCAGCCTGGTACTACTGGTTCCCGAAGATGACCGGCTACATGTATTCCGAAGCGATCGGCAACCTGCATTTCTGGGTCATGTTCGTCGGCGTGAACCTCGTGTTCTTCCCGCAGCATTTCCTGGGTCTTGCGGGCATGCCGCGCCGCTACATCGACTATCCGGATGCTTTCGCTGGCTGGAACTACGTGTCCTCCATCGGTTCCTACATCTCGTTCGTCGGTGTTCTGGTGTTCCTCTACGGCATCTGGGAAGCCTTTGCGCGCAAGCGCGTTGCCGGTGACAACCCGTGGGGTGAAGGTGCAACCACGCTGGAATGGCAGCTGTCCTCGCCGCCGCCGTTCCACCAGTGGGAAGAACTGCCGCGCATCAAGTAAGCGCGATGAATAAGAGGCGGCGCGGCAACCCTGCGCCGCTTCCGGTAGAGTTAGGATTGAAACATGACCACAGTCGATCATCACGCGGGCCTTGGAGGAGACGATCAGGTTCGTCTCTCGGAAGCTGGCGCTCGCGATTTCTTCGAGCTCTTGAAGCCGCGCGTGATGTCGCTTGTGGTGTTCACAGCCTTTGCCGGTCTTATGCTGGCTCCGGGCCACATCAATCCCTTCATTGGTGCCATTGCCATTCTGTGCATCGCCGTTGGCGCGGGCGCATCTGGCGCTCTCAACATGTGGTATGATGCCGATATCGATGCGGTCATGAGCCGCACGGCGCGCCGTCCGATCCCGGATGGCCGCATCCTGCCGCAGGAAGCGCTCGCCTTCGGCTTGACGCTGTCCACATTCTCGGTTGCGATCCTCGGCCTTGTGGTCAACTGGTTCGCCGCGGGCCTGCTGGCCTTCACCATTTTCTTCTATGCCGTCGTCTATACGATGTGGCTCAAGCGCTCGACCCCGCAGAACATCGTCATTGGTGGTGCATCCGGCGCGTTTCCGCCCATGATTGGCTGGGCCTGCGTCACCGGCGGCGTCTCCCTCGACAGCGTCCTGCTGTTCCTTATCATTTTCCTCTGGACGCCCGCGCACTTCTGGGCACTCGCTCTCTTCAAGATGCGCGATTACGGCTCCGTTGGCGTCCCAATGATGCCGAATGTTGCAGGCGAACGGTCCACCAAGCTTCAGATGATCGTCTATGCAGTCCTGACTGCTCTGGTGGGCGTCGCACCGACATTGACCGGGCTGGTTGGGTGGGCCTACGGGGCCTTCGCGGCCGTCCTGGGGGCCATCTTCATTCTCTGTTCCATCGCCGTCTGGCGCATGCCGGATGGCGACGAAAAGATGGTACAGGCAAAGCGGATGTTTGCCTATTCGGTGCTCTATCTCTTCGTCATCTTCTGCGGTCTGCTGGCTTCGCATTTTGCAGCCGCGATCTTCGGTCCCATGGGAGGGCTGCTCTGATGGAAACGATCAAGCTCAATGAAAAGCAGCAAAAGTCCCGGCGTGGTCGCAACATCGCGCTGGGCGTGGTGCTCGGCGCGCTCGTGGTCATCTTCTATATCGTGACGCTGATCAAGATCGGACACGTGGGCTGAGATGAACGCAAGGGAGGAGGATGCCACATGACTGAAGCCGCAAAGCCAGCGCAGCGCCGGGTGAACAACAGTTCGATCCTCGTCGGCTGTGTCGTGTTCGTGGCCGGCATGGTGGGCGCCGCCTATGCCTCCGTTCCCCTGTACCGCCTGTTCTGCCAGGTGACCGGCTATAACGGCACCACCCAGCGGGTCGAGCAGTTTTCCGATACGGTTCTCGATCAGACGGTCAAGGTTACCTTCGACGCGAATACGTCGTCCGGGCTGAACTGGGAGTTCAAGCCGGTGCAGAATTCCGTTGAGCCGAAGATCGGCGAAACGGTGCAGATCACCTACAAGGCAACGAACAAATCGCCGACACCGGTAACCGGAACGGCCGTGTTCAATGTCACGCCCATGGAGGCGGGTGCCTATTTCAACAAGGTCCAGTGCTTCTGCTTCACGGAAACGACCCTGAAGCCAGGCGAAACTCTGGAAATGCCGGTGGTGTTTTTCGTTGATCCAGAGATCACCAAGGCAGAAGAAACCAAGAATATCAGAACTATTACGCTGTCCTACACGTTCTATCCAAGCCAGGGGGCCAAGCCGGTTGCCGGTTTGCAGGATAAGACGGGCGAGACGGGCCGTAAACTGTAAGAGAGGGCTCCTCCGCCTGGCGCGGGGGCTTGAGGAGAAAGACCGGGGACTTCGACATGGCAGACGCACATCAGAAAAAGCACGATTACCACATCATTGATCCAAGCCCGTGGCCGTTGCTTGCCTCCATCGGTGCTTTCGTTCTCACCTTCGGCGGTGTGGGCTTCATGCGCTACCTGCATGGTAGTGAATTCAAGATGTTCGGCCTGAACCTTGCCACGCCGTGGCTGTTCTTCATCGGTCTGGCCATCGTCATCTACACGATGATCGGCTGGTGGGCTGATACGATCAAGGAAGGCCGCGAAGGCCACCATACGCGTGTTGTTTCGCTGCATCTGCGCTATGGCATGATCATGTTCATCGCCTCTGAAGTCATGTTCTTCGTGGCGTGGTTCTGGGCCTTCTTCGATGCCAGCCTCTATGCCAACGAAGCGATCCAGGCGAGCCGCGTTCTTGCAACCGGCGGCCAGTGGCCTCCGAAGGGCATCGAAGTGCTGGATCCCTGGCATCTGCCGCTCTACAACACGGTCATCCTGCTTCTGTCCGGCACCTGCGTCACCTGGGCGCACCATGCTTTGCTGCACAATGACCGCAAGGGCCTGATCAACGGTTTGCTGCTCACCGTGGTGCTCGGCGTTCTGTTCTCCTTCGTGCAGGGTTACGAATATGCCGAAGCTCCGTTCGCCTTCAAGAACTCGATCTATGGCGCAACCTTCTTCATGGCCACCGGCTTCCACGGCTTCCACGTCCTGATCGGCACGATCTTCCTGATCGTTTGCCTGCTGCGCGCCGTCAACGGTGGCTTTACGCCGCAGAAGCATTTCGGATTTGAAGCCGCCGCCTGGTATTGGCACTTCGTTGACGTGGTCTGGTTGTTCCTGTTCTTCACCATCTACATCTGGGGTGGTTGGGGAGCACCCTTGGCTCATTGAGCCAACGCTTCACTTGAATGTGCAAAGGGCGGCTCTGGTCGCCCTTTTCCATTTGGACAGACGCCTTGGCTGCGGGTAACGTCGGTGCAGACAATAGGCAAAGTTAGCGGATAGATTGACAATGCAGGATGAAGCCCATTACCCGCCGCAAGATGCAATCCGCGCTGGCCTGTCCGGTTCCTGTCCGCGCTGTGGTCAAGGCAGGCTGTTTGATGGCCTGTTGAAGGTTCGGCCTGCCTGCGGCAATTGCGGCCTTGATTACTCCTTTGCGGATTCAGGCGATGGTCCGGCGGTTTTCGTGATGCTGCTGGTCGGATTCGTGGTGGTCGGGTTTGCGCTCTGGTTCGAATTCACCTTTCACCCGTCCATCTGGCTGCATTTCATCGTCACGGCACCGTTTTCCATCGTCATCTGCCTTGGCTCGCTGCGCTTGTTGAAGGGCGTCCTGATTGCCTTGCAATACAAGCACAGTGCCCATGAAGGCAGCATAGACCGTGGCTGATCAGTCCCCTTCGCTGCCGCCCCGCATGTCGCCTCGTCGCAAGCTCGTTTCCGCCGTGCTGGTTCTGGTCGCTCTCGCCATCCTGTTGTCGCTCGGCACCTGGCAGGTCCAGCGCCTTCACTGGAAAGAGCAGTTACTGGCGCAAATGGAGGCCCGCCGTCAGGCGGCGCCGGTCGAACTGGTCGATGCCGAAACGGCGCTGAAAACCGGGCAGGATCAGGAATATCTGCGCGTGCGTGTCGAAGGTGTCTTCGATCACACCAAGGAGCGGCATTTCTTTGCCACGGATGCTGGCCGCACGGGTTTTTATGTCTACACGCCGCTGCGACTGGCCGATAGGCGGGAGCTCTTCGTCAACCGGGGGTTCGTGCCCTATGATCTGAAGCAGGCGGACAAACGGCAGGCGGGAGAGGTGCAGGGGACCGTCGCCTTGACCGGTTACCTTCGCAACCGATTGGAGGGGAAGCCATCCTCGCTTGTGCCGGATAACGATCTGCAGAAGAACATCTTCTACTGGAAGGACTGGACAGCGATGGTGCGGTCCACGAACCTCGATCCGGTAAATGTGGTGCCCTTCTTTGTCGATGCGGATGATGCCGTGCAGCCCCCGGGCGGCTGGCCGAAAGCGGGCGTCACGCAGTTCGAATTGCCGAATAACCATCTGCAATATGCGGTCACCTGGTACGGCCTTGCTGCGGCGCTTGTCGGGGTCTCGCTTGCCATGGTGTTCCGTCGTCGAAAGGATGATCCGACTGGCCGGTGAAGGGCAATCGCGGTGTTGCATATCATTGTTTTATGAGGGGGATTTGAATGTCTGTTATTGCAAATAGTCTGGTTGCGCTGGTTGCGCTTGAGCACATCTACATTCTTGTGCTCGAAATGTTTCTCTGGACCAAGCCCAGGGGACGAAAGGCCTTTGGCCTGACGCCCGAGCGGGCAGAAGCAACAAAGGTCATGGCGGCCAACCAGGGTCTCTACAACGGCTTCCTGGCCGCAGGGCTTCTCTGGGCGCTTGTCCATCCCGATGCTGGCGTTGCCTATCAGCTCAAGCTATTTTTCATTGGCTGTGTGCTGGTGGCTGGCCTATATGGAGGGGCAACGGCTTCCAGGAAGATCTTCGTCATTCAGGCGCTTCCGGCGGCCATCGCCCTGATTTTTGTGCTGATTGCTGGCTAGGTTTGTCGATGAACATGCAGGTTTCCCGTCCTCCGCTAACGATCCGCCTGTGCGGCCCGCGCGGCTTCTGCGCCGGAGTGGACCGGGCAATCCAGATCGTGGTTCTGGCCCTCAAGCGTTATGGCGCCCCGGTCTACGTGCGCCATGAAATCGTCCATAACCGCTATGTCGTGGAAGGGCTTGAGGCAAAGGGCGCCATCTTCGTCGAGGAACTGAACGAGATCCCGGCGGAACATCGGCATCAGCCCGTGGTGTTTTCCGCCCATGGCGTGCCGAAGTCCGTGCCGGAAGATGCGCAGTCGCGCAATCTCTTCTACCTCGATGCCACCTGTCCGCTGGTGTCTAAGGTGCACAAGCAGGCCATGCGCCACCAGAGGCTTGGCCGTCACGTCGTGCTGATCGGCCATGCGGGTCATCCGGAGGTCATCGGCACGATGGGGCAATTGCCGGAAGGAACGGTGTCGCTGATCGAGACCGTGGAAGATGCCGAGGGTTACCAGCCATCGGATCCGGACAATCTGGGCTATGTGACGCAGACAACGCTTTCGGTCGATGATACGGCGGGCGTGATTGCCAAGCTGCAGGAGCGTTTTCCAAACCTGACGGCGCCTTCGGCAGACAGCATCTGCTATGCCACCACCAACCGGCAGGAAGCCGTGAAGCAGGCCGCACCCGGTTGCGATCTCTTCATCGTTGTCGGTGCTCCGAATTCATCCAATTCGAAGCGGCTGGTGGAGGTTGCTCTGCGGGCAGGGGCCACGCGGTCTCTGCTGGTTCAGCGGGCCTCCGAAATCGATTGGGAAAGCATCGGCACGATAGGCACGCTCGGCATTTCCGCCGGTGCCTCGGCGCCGGAAGTCATTGTCGATGAAATCATCGAAGCCTTCCGGGAGCGTTTCGATGCCAGTGTCGAATTGGCGATCACAACGGAAGAAAACGAACATTTCCTGGTCAACCGCGAGCTTCGCGATATCGAGCTGACCCGCGAGGATATGGCCTGGGTGAACGGGTGAGTTGGGATCCGGCGCAAGTCTTGCGATTAACGCTGTCGCAGCTTCCGCCTTTACTTGGCCACAGGTTTCCGTCACTAAGCGCTGATAAAACCCGAGCCAGCACGGAACCATGTCGGAAAAGCTCTTCAAGATACTGGCCTGGTCGACCCTTGCCTTCATTATTTTCGCAACCGTCTCTCCCATCGGCCTGCGCCCGCATGATGTTCTGCCGGTGAATGTGGACCGCGCGCTGGCGTTTGCGCTGCTGTCCTGCCTCTTCGTCGTGGCCTATCCCCGTTATTTCCTGATTTCGACGGCCTTCATCATCGCATCCGCCTTTGCCATCGAGCTGCTTCAATATCTGCAACCGACCCGCCATCCGGAAGTGCGAGACGCGCTGATCAAGGCGGCGGGCGCGGCTTTCGGCCTGCTCGCCGGCTGGCTGATCAACCGCTATCGAACGTCAAGACCGATGTAGACCCGATAGAATTCCTGTGCCTGAAGTGTCCGCGGCACTAGCCACAGGGCCATCCTGCTGTGTATTTCATGTCCAACGCAGGATCGAATGCAGGACCAGAGCTCTTGGCTGTCTATACCGACATTACCGAAAACGACCTTCGCAATTTTCTGAGCGAATATGATGTAGGCGAACTGACCTCCTACAAGGGGATCGCGGAGGGCGTCGAGAACTCCAATTTCCTGCTGCATACCACGAAGGATCCGCTAATCCTGACGCTTTACGAGAAGCGGGTCGACGCAGGTGATCTGCCCTTCTTCCTCGGGCTGATGCAGCACCTTGCGCAGAAGGGCCTGAATTGCCCGCTGCCGCTGCCGCGCCATGATGGCAAGATTTGCGGTGAACTGTCGGGTCGCCCGGCGGCGCTCATTTCCTTTCTGGAAGGCATGTGGCTGCGCAAGCCCGAAGCACAGCATTGCCACGCCGTAGGTGTTGCGCTGGCGCAGATGCATCTGGCGGCACGCGACTTTTCGATTACCCGCCGCAACGCGCTTTCGGTGGATGGCTGGCAGGAGCTGTGGGCCAAGGCTGCCCCGCGTGCCGATGAGGTTCTGCCCGGTCTTCAGCAGGAAATCGGCGCCGAGCTCGACTATCTGGTCAGCCACTGGCCGCAGGATCTGCCGCAGGGCGTCATCCATGCCGATCTGTTTCAGGACAATGTGTTCTTCCTGTCCGATCGCCTGTCAGGATTGATCGATTTCTATTTCGCCTGCAATGATCTTCTGGCCTACGATGTCTCCATCTGCCTGAATGCCTGGTGCTTCCAGCCCGATGGCGCCTATAATTTCGCGAAGGGCAGCGCGCTTCTTGCCGGTTACCAGTCCGTTCGTCCCTTGAACGCAGATGAGATTGCGGCTCTTCCGGTCCTGTGCCGGGGTTCGGCCCTACGCTTTTTCCTGACGCGGCTTTACGACTGGCTGACGACGCCGGAGGGCGCTCTGGTGGTCAAGAAAGATCCGATCGAATACCTGCGCAAATCGCGCTTTCACCGCGCGATCGAAGCTGCATCCGAATATGGGCTGGAGCCCGCCGCATGAAACAGGTGCAGATCTTTACCGACGGTGCCTGTTCGGGCAATCCGGGTCCGGGTGGCTGGGGCGCCATTCTTCGCTACGGGGAGAATGAAAAGGAACTCTATGGCGGCGAGCCAGAAACCACCAATAACCGCATGGAACTGCTGGCGGCGATCAGCGCGCTCAATGCGCTGAAGAGCCCCTGCGAGGTCGACCTTCATACCGATAGCAAATATGTGATGGACGGCATCTCCAAGTGGATCTTCGGCTGGAAGAAGAACGGCTGGAAGACGGCGGACAAGAAGCCGGTCAAGAATGGTGAACTTTGGCAGGAACTCGATGTCGCCAACCAGCGGCACAAGGTGAAATGGCACTGGGTCAAGGGCCATGCGGGTCACCCGGAAAACGAACGGGCGGACGAACTGGCAAGGCTCGGCATGGAGCCGTTCAAGAAGCGTTGAACCGACCGGGCTCAACGCAAGAAAGCTATAAATGGGAGGGGACGGCATGATCCTGCACTGTGTATTTCTGCGTCTCAAAGCATCGCTGCCGGCAGAGGAAAAAGCGGCGCTTTTCGAGGCGCTCGCGGCCTTGAAGGAACGTATCCCCGGCATTGTTGAGATCCAGCACGGACCGAACGTCTCGCCGGAAGGCCTGAGCGGTGGTTTTCGCGATGGCTTTGTTGTCACGTTCGAAAACGCCGATGCGCGTGACGCCTACCTCGTTCATCCGGAGCATGTTGCGGTCGGTGATCGCCTCGTCGCGGCTTGCGATGGCGGTCTCGCCGGATTGATGGTCTTCGATTTCGAGACTTGAGCATGTCGTAGCTAAAAGTGTGCAGCGGTTTTGCGACAACGACATGCGATAAAACAAAGAGATAAAGCGTCAAGAGCGAAGCAACACGCTTCAAGAAAATGACAGAACGAGGGGGCTGGGCAAGCCCCCTCATTCGACCGGTGACCTGCCAAGTGAGGGGGAGCAGGTTGCGCCGGATCTGTGTGATGGTCAGCTCGCCTTCTCCATGGCAGCGGCCATCTGGTCCACGTTGAAGCGGAACATCTTCTCGTAGGTGGAGGCGGGCCCCTTCGGCTTGGAGAGAGACTCGACATAAAGCTCGCCGCCCGGCTTGGCGCCCGTCGCCTTGGCAACCTGCTTCACCAGCCTCGGGTCGTTGGAGTTTTCGAAGAAGTAGGTCTTCACCTTTTCAGCCTTGATCTGCTCGATCAGCTTGGCCACGTCAGCGGCAGAGGCTTCCGTTTCGGTGGAAACACCCAGCGGCGCCAGGAAACTGACCTTGTACTCACGTCCGAAATAGCCAAACGCATCATGGCTGGTCAGCACCTTGCGCTGCTCCTGCGGGATCTTGTCCAGCTTGGAATGGGCGTAGGCGTTCAACTCGTCCAGCTTCTTGCTGTAGGCCTCCGCATTGGCCTTGAAGGTTGCGGCGTCTGCAGGATCGGCTGCGGAAAGCGCCTTTTCGATATTGGCGACCCAGACTTTCACATTGACCGGGCTGTTCCAGACATGCGGATCGGTCACCGTCTTGCCATCCTCGTCCATGGTGCGCGTGTTCACACCTTCGGAAGCCACCACCGGCTTGCCCTTGAAACCCGATGCGGAAATCAGGCGGTCCATCCAGCCTTCCAGCCCTTCGCCACTGACGAACACCACATCCGCCGCCTTCAGCGCCTTGGCATTGGCAGGTGTCGGCTCGAATTCATGGGGGTCACCATCCGGACCCACAAGCGTGGAAACCTGTACCTTGTCGCCGCCCACCTGATGAACGATGTCGGCAAGAACCGTGAAACTGGCAACGGCCTTCAGTTCGGCAGCGGAGACAGGTGCGGTGAAAGCCATGATGGCGGGTATGGCAGCGGAGAGAAACAGCAGGCGGGAAGACATGGACAATGCTCCTGGGTTAGCCTTTGAGGTGAGGGAGGGGAAAGAAGCGCCGCATGATGCCGGAGGGCGCAACAAGAATGGAGCAGCCGTAGAGACATGCGGCCGTCATGATGATTGTCGGACCGGATGCCAGTTCCAGATGATACGAGGCGATCAGGCCCACATATCCTGAAACCAGCGCAGAGCCGAAGGCGACGAGAAGCATGGTGGACAGGCTGCGCGCCCAGAGTTGGGCCGTTGCGGCTGGCAACATCATCAGGCCCACCGCCATCAGCGTGCCGAGCGCCTGGAAGCTGGCGACGAGGTTCAGCACCACCATCAACAGGAAGATGTAGTGATAGAGCGGGCCGCGCCCACCGACCGCTTTCAGGAAGCCGGGATCGAAGCATTCGGCGACCAGCGGGCGATAGATGGCTGCGATCACGACCAGTGTCAGCGAAGTGATCAGGCCGATCTGGATCAGCGCCTCTTCATCTATGGCGAGAATGGTGCCGAACAGCACATGCAGAAGATCGATGTTGGAGCCGCGCAAGGAAACGATCAGCACACCCAGCGCCAGTGACGTGAGGTAGAAACTGGCAAAGCTCGCATCTTCCGCCAGGTTCGTGAAACGGCTGACGATGCCCGCAAGAACAGCGACGGAAAGCCCGGCAATCAACCCGCCGAGCCCCATGGCCGTCAGCGATAGGGAACCGGCAACGAGATAGCCGATAGCCGCTCCTGGCAGCACGGCGTGGCTTAAGGCATCGCCCATCAGGCTCATGCGGCGCATCATGAGGAAGACGCCGATCGGGCCGGAACCCAGCGCCAGACAAAGACACGCGACAAGCGCACGACGCATGAAGCCGTAATCCATCATCGGCGCGATGAAGATGTCATAGGCGCTCATGCGGCGCCCTCGCAGACGGCGGCGTTCTCATCCCAACGCTCGGCCATGGCACGTGCGCGGGAAAGATTGGCGGCAGACATCACCTCGGTCGTCGGTCCCCAGGCGATCAGTTCACGGGCAATCAGCAGCGTTTCAGGAAAATGCTGCCGCACCTGCTCGAAATCATGAAGCACGGCCACCACTGTGCGGCCTTCGCCATGCCAGTTCCGCACGATCTCCAGAAGATCGCGTGTGGTGCGTGCGTCGATGGCCGTGAAGGGTTCGTCCAGCAGAATGACCTTTGCATCCTGCACCAGCAGGCGGGCAAACAACACGCGCTGAAACTGCCCCGCTGAAAGCGAGCCAATGGAGCGGCGCTCAAAACCCTGAAGACCAACGGCCTGCAAGGCGTGCATCGCATCCGCTCGATCCTTGCCGTTCACGCCGCCAAAGGCGCCGGTATTCTTCCAGGCACCCAGCAGAACCGTATCCAGAACAGAAACGGGAAAACGACGGTTTATCTCTGCGGCCTGCGGCAGATAGCCGATTTCCGTACGACGCAAACCATGCTCAATCCGTCCCTCGGCGGGCCGCAACTCACCAATAATCGCCTTCAGAAGCGTGGATTTGCCCGCTCCATTCGGCCCCGCAATGGCAGTCAGGCTGCCTTCAGCGATCTGACCGTTTACATGATGAACCGCCGGATGCCGGTCGTAGGTGACCGTGAGGTTCGAAAGCGAAAGGACGGGCGTCCTCATGGCAGCGAAATCGCCCAGTGGACTGCCAGCCACAGGAGGGCCAGCACGACACCGACGCCGAGTAGACGAACAAGCGCAGAGCGCTGGAGGAGATCGATGAAAAACAAGGAGTTGCGCATCCGCGCCTCATGAATGTTATGACATTACGGTTATGTTATAACAAAAATGGCGGAATAAGGGCAAGGTGTGCATGGCGAAACGGGTGACGTGATCGCAATAAAAAAAGCGGCCTCCGGATGGAGGCCGCTCGTCAGCGCAGAATAGTGAGATTACAGGCGTTCCAGCATCGCCGCAGCGCCAGACACGGTTGCCTGACCGGGTGATTCCTCGATGTTGAGCGACTTCACAACACCGTCTTCGACCAGCATGGAATAGCGCTTGGAACGAATGCCGAGGCCGGCGCCGGATGCATCCAGCTCAAGGCCGATGGCCTTGGTAAAGCTGGCATCCCAATCCGACAGGAAGCGGATCTTGCCGGTGCCGCCGGTCTTTTCAGCCCAGGCACCCATCACGAAGAAATCGTTGACGGCAACAACCGCGATCTCATCCACGCCACGCTCCAGCAGCGCATCGCGATTTTCAAGATAGCCCGGCAGATGGTTGAGCGAGCAGGTGGGGGTAAAGGCGCCCGGAACCGCGAAAAGGACGACCTTCTTGCCCTTGAACAGCTCGTCTGTCGTGACCTCGATCGGGCCGTCAGCGGTCTTTTCCTTGAACTTGGCCTGCGGCAGGGTATCGCCTTCAGCAATCGTCATAGCTTTTGTCCTTCGTGCGGTTGATAGGAATGCGCCGCACTATAGAGCCCGCCTATTCGATGGCAAGCGGGGTCTCCATGGCTCTGTTGCCTGCAATCACCAGAAGGCTCCAGTACTGTCCGGTTTGCATTGGCTTGTTGGCCAGTTTGCCAAGCGGCATATCCACAGAATAGATGCCGCCGGAGGTTTTGGCATGTTCCTGATCGAGCAGTACGTGGCCGTCCGGCCCCACCACCACGATATCAGGCCGGGGCGATCCCTCTGGCAGCTTCAGCGAAAGCTTGAGCTTCTTGTGATCAGAACCCAGTTTTGATTCTGCCACCGCAAAATCGGGTGAGGGTACTTCCGGCAGATGGCGTGTGGCTTCATCAAGGATCAGGTTTTCTTCGAGCGGAAGTTTCTTGGAGAGCAGGTTGACCTGGAACTCCGCCTGGAACGGAACGCAGATATTGCGGCAGAGACCGATGAACGCGGAAGCCTTGAACACCGCCGGACGGCTCGCATCGGTGATCTTGACCGTAAACGGCAGTGTCACGGGATGGTCGTAACCAAGATCGCGGATGTCGCCGTCCACGAACTGCTTGGGCACCGGAAACTTCATGTCGGTCAGGGTCAGGCCGCTGTCCGGCGCCAGCGAAAGCTGGGGTGGAATGCCCGCCTGTCCCGGTTGCTTCCAGTAGGTAATCCAGCCGTCACGCGGTTCGATCTGCAAGGCGCCGCGCACCGTCCCGTCGGGCTCCGGTGGCAAGGCCACGATGCGCATGCGCCCGCCATCGTTCACCGCCCAGTCCGACATCTCGGCATGGGCAGGCGTAAGCGAGCTTGCGAGCGTGGCAAGCAGGCCGAGACAGAGAGTTTGGAACCGCAAACCGGTTTTCAGTATTGAAGCCATGATCGGAGATTTAGTCGAGCACTTGATGCCTTGCCAGTCACAACGTCACAAGGCTCTTCATTTTCGGTTGATTGATAGCGCAGCCTGCCCCATCTTGGTGGAGAGGGTGTTAATAAAACATCCGCCGCCCGCCCCGAGGGCCGGTTTAACCGAACACTGGAGGCATCATGGCAATGATTTCGCACATCAAGGACAAGCGGGAGCGCGGCTTTCTGGACGGTCAGTTCCTAATTGCCATGCCGTGCCTGGCAGATGGAAATTTCACCCGCACGGTGGTCTACATCTGCGCCCATTCCTCGGCGGGTGCCATGGGCTTCATTATCAACCGCGCGCAGGCGGTGTCCTTCACGGAGCTTTTGCAGCACGTCAAGATCATCGAAGCCAGTGATGCAATCATGCTTCCCACATCCACACGGGACTTTCCGGTGCTGAGTGGCGGTCCGGTGGAATCCGGGCGGGGTTTCGTGCTTCATTCCGATGACTATGTCAGTGAAAGCACCATTCCTGTCAGTGAGGATATCTCGCTCACTGCGACGCTGGATATCGTGCGCGCCATCTATGATGGCCGCGGCCCGCAGAAGGCGACGATGCTGCTCGGCTATGCCGGCTGGGGTCCAGGTCAATTGGAGGCGGAGATCCGCAATAATGTCTGGCTCAACTGCCCGGCGACCGACAGCCTCATCTTCGACCGCTCTCTTGATGCCAAATATGAGAGGGCGCTTGCAACGATGGGTGTCAGCCCCGAGCTTCTGTCTCCCAACGCAGGACACGCCTGAAGTATAGAGCAACGATTTTAAAATAATCCGGAACAAACTTGACCAAGGTACGTTATCCGACTGAAGCCTGATGAAGAAAAAGATCAGGCCAATCAAGGAGAAAACACCATGGGTAGCATGAGCGACAAGATTTCCGGCAAGGCTAACGAAATGGCTGGCAAGACAAAGCAGGCTGTCGGCGACATGACCGATAACCGCTCGCTTGAAGCGAAGGGCGCTGCCCAGGAAGCCAAGGGTAAGACCCAGGTTGCCAAGGGTGAAGCAAAGGATGCGGTCAAGAACGTCGTAGATCGCGCCTGATACTTTTCTGAATTAATACGTAAAAGCCTGTTCCGCGTCCCCTCGGAGCAGGTTTTTACTATGAGACTACCTCATCACCTCATTGGAAAATAAAGATGCGCCTTTTCGAGTGCGATCATTGCGGTCAGTCGATCCATTTCGACAACAGGGTTTGTGTAAACTGCGGCCACCGGCTTGCATTCGTGCCGGAGCGCATGGCTATGCATGCTTTGGAAGATGAGGGCGATGGTGTCTGGTGTCTGATTGCGCGGCCTGACCACAAGGTGCGCCTCTGCACGAACGAAGTGAACGACATCTGCAACTGGACGATGCCCGCAGAGGGTTCAGAAACATTCTGCGTCGCGTGTCGCCACAATCGTCTGGTGCCGGATGCCTCGACCGAGGAGGGATTGCGGCAATGGCGCACGATCAGCCAGGCACAACGGCATTTGTTCTATTCGATGTTGAAGTGGGACCTTCCCCGCACGACCCGTGAGGAAGACCCGGAAGGCGGTCTGGTCTTCGATTTTCTGGTCGATGAAGTGCAGCCGGACGGCACAGTCGTTCCGGCCATGACAGGCCATGAGGATGGTTTGATCGCAATTCGTGCTGCGGAAGCCGATGATGCCACGCGTGAGCAGGTTCGTGTCTCCATGAACGAGCCCTACCGCACCATGCTCGGTCACTTCCGCCACGAGACGGGCCACTATATGTGGGACAAGCTCGTGCGCGATCGCGACCGACTAGGGCCTTTCCGGCTGGCCTTTGGCGATGAGACCGAAGATTATAGCGAAGCCCTGCGCCGCAACTACGAACAAGGCCCGCCGCCAAATTGGCAGGAGAGCTTCATCAGCACCTATGCCAGCACCCATCCGTGGGAAGATTTTGCCGAAAGCTTCGCGCATTATCTCCACATCGTGGATACGCTGGAAACTGCTCGCTCTTTCGGCATTGCCATCGAACCGCGCGGCCATGAGGATCTTGCGTCAGAAGTTGCCTTCAATCCCTACAAGGCGAGAGATGCAGCACAATTGGTGGACGTCTGGATTCCCTTTTCAGTGGCACTCAACAGTATCCACCGGTCCATGGGCGTGCCGGATCTCTATCCCTTCATCCTGACGCCCACGGTCGTGGCCAAGCTGGAATTCATCCACGGCCTGGTACACGGAAAACACTGATCCCTACTGCGATCCATCTGAAGGCTCCGGCGCTGCTGCCGGGGCCTTTGTCTTTTTCTGCGGTGGCTTGGCGCTTTTTACTGCCTTCAGCGCGCGCTCTGTCTTCTTGGCCTGATCGCGCATCATTTCGATCTGGATCTGCTGGATCTCTGTCAGGCGTTCCCATTGCCGGTTGAGGAGATGATCCACCTTTTCATGCAGGTGGCGGATTTCCAGTTCGGCCTTCAGGTTCACTTTGTAATCGTTCAGCGCCCGCAGCCGGTCTTTCTGCTCCTGCCGCCGCTGGCTCATCATGATCACCGGCGCCTGAAGTGCTGCGATGGTGGAGAGCACCAGATTGAGCAAAATGAAAGGATAGGCGTCGAAGGCCTCGTTCGCACCGAGGACCAGGTTCATCATCATCCAGACGGCCAGAAAGGCGCAGAAGGAGATGATGAAGGTCCAGCTTCCGCCGAAACTGGCCACGCCATCGGCAACGCGGTCACCCAGCGAGCGCTTTTCTTCGTAATCGTCTTCGATGTTCTCCGTCAGCGTATCGTGGCTTTCGAGGCTCTCGATAACCTCGTTCTCGAGGACGGAAAGCTCGCCTCGCTCCTCGCGCAGCAGTTCCGAGATGAAGCGGCTGCGATATTTCTCGATGAGCTTGCGACTGAGAAAGCCTCTATGGGGAATGTCCGGGTGATCCTGCCGGATGAAATCCACCAGAGCCGGGCGCATGTTTTCGATGTTGACCGCATCGCGCCGTTTCAACTGCTGGCCGGTGACGGCATCGCGGATCAGCTTGCGCTTTATCGTCACCACGCCCGTGTCGGGATCGGTTTCCATGGTGGCGGCAGTCGGCATGTCCTCGTCGTCGGAGGTCATGGAAGCATCCGTTTCGGCCATAGGCAGCCTCGTTGTGATGGAGGTGATAAGAAAGGCAGGCGCGCGATCATCGCACGGGCCTCATATCACCTCAATCAAGGCAGGATTGTGAAGAGGATTTTTCCGACGAGGATGATCTTCTGAACCTTTGCCATCATGCCCGGCGGGTGAGGGGGAAGCGTTCACGCAGCAGCCTTTGCACCGCATCGGCGGGCATCGGGGCGCCGAACAGATAGCTCTGACCATAGGGGCATCCCAGACGCGCCAGTTCAGCCGCATCCTCATCGGTGCCGATACCTTCCGCCACGACTGTCATATCCATGGAGCGCACCATGTTGATGATGGAGCGCAGCAGCACTTCGCCACGCTCGGAATGATCGAGAACCAGCGATTTGTCGATCTTGATCGTGTCGAAGGGGAACTGGGTCAGATAGCCGAGCGAAGAATAGCCCGTTCCGAAGTCATCCAGCGCAAGACTGACGCCAAGATCCTTCAGCTTGTCGAGAATGAGACGAGCCTGCTCGGGATTATCCATCATCATGGATTCCGTCAGCTCCAGCTTCAGCCGGTGCGGATCGCAGCCGGTGCGGTTCAGCAGCGCGCGGATTTCGTTAAAGAGATCAGCGTTCAAAAGCTGCGCACTCGACAGATTGACCGACATGAAGATTGGCAGTTCGCCGGTTACCTTTTCCCAGGTACCGAGATCCGAGGTTGCGCATTCAAGCGCAAAGATGCCGAGCGGCTCGATGAGATCGCAGGTCTCCGCAATCGGAATGAACTCGCTGGGCGGAATGAGGCCGCGCTTCGGATGCTCCCAGCGCATAAGGGCCTCAAAACCGACGATCTCGCCGTCCGAAAGCTGGATGATCGGCTGATAGGCCATGGAAAGCTCGCGGCGTTCCAGCGCACGGCGCAGGTCCGTCTCCACCTGCAGCCGGTCCGGCGTATCATTGCCACGGAAAGCTGGCCGGAAGGGTTCCACCTTGTTGCCGCCGCCGCGCTTGGCCCTGTACATGGCAAGCTCCGCATCGCCCAGCATGCTGACGGCATTTTCCTGCTGGTCCACCCAGGAAGACAGGCCAACGGACGCGGTGAGAATGACCTCGCGCTGGGCAAAATTGATCGGCACCATGATGGCCTGCGCAACAGCATCGGCGAAATCCGCCACCTTTGCCGGGTCGCGCTCCGATACGAGAATGATGCCGAACTGGTCGCCGGAAATGCGCGCCAGCGTATCCTGCGGCTTCAGCAGGCGACGCAACCGCCGTGTCAGCGCGATGAGAATATTGTCGCCAGCCGCAATGCCCAGCGCATCGTTCACCTGCTTGTAGCGGTCGATATCGATCGCCATGACCGTCGGTCTGACGTTGTCGCTGCCGGCCGCGATAGACAGGATCGATTGCAGCCGGTCGAGGAAAAGCTGGCGGTTCGGCAGGCCGGTCAGATTGTCGTGCAGCGCATCGGAAAGCAGGCGTTCGACGGAATTCTTCGGTTCCGTCACGTCCACGATGGTGCCGACGCAGCGGATGATTTCGCCGTTCGAACCCAGCACGGGCCGCGCGCGGATCTGCAGCCAATGGTAATGGCCGTCTTCAGCCCGAACACGAAATTCGTGGTGAAGCCGCCCCTTGCGCTGTTCCAGCAGAACATCGAGTGTTGCCTTGAACCGATCACGGTCATCCGGATGCAGGCGGGGTATCCAGTTGCGAACCGGCCCGTGCATGCTGCCAAGCTGCATGCCAAGGCGCACGGCCACATCCGGCGTCGTCACCAGACGGTCGCGCGCCACATCCCAGTCCCACACCGTATCGCCACTGCCCATGAGAGCCAGCGACTGCCGTTCCAGATCGGAAAACAGACCTTGCTGATAGGCGCCACCCGCGAAGGCGTGCTGCATGACCGTGAAGCCGATGAGGAGGACGATCAGAACAAGGCCACCGCCGAGTGCAGGCTGGATGATGTCATTGTCCAGCTGGCCGGAGACCGTCAGCCAGCCGCCAAACAGCCAGACCATGAACAGGGCCCAGGTCGGCACCAGCAGGATGGCGCGGTCGTAGCGGTTGAGACCCAGATAGACGATCAGAAGAATGCCCGCCGTTGCGGTCAGCGAAAGCGAGATCCTTGCAATGCCCGACGCAATCGAGGGATCGTAGATCGCAACGCCGTAGAGAAGCACAAGGCCGATGACCCAGGCAAAGGTGGCGTGTCCCAGATGCACGTGCCAGCGATTGAGGTTGAGATAGGTGAAGAGGAAGATGACAAGCGAGGATGCCAGCGCCACCTCCGCGCAGGCTCGCCATATTCGCACATCGCTCGAGGTGATGCTGATCAGCTTTTCCAGGAACCCGAAGTCCACGCAGATATAGGCAAGAACCGCCCAGGCGAGCGCTGCGGCAGCAGGCAGCATGGAGGTACCCTTCACCACGAAGAGAATGGTGAGGAACACGGCCAGAAGACCCGCAATGCCCAGCACGATGCCGCGATAGAGCGTGAAGGAATTGATCGTATCCTTGTAGGCATCCGGCTCCCACAGATAGATCTGCGGCAGGGAAGGGGTCGCAAGCTCGGCGACGAAGGTCACCACGGAGCCGGGGTTCAGCGTGATGCGGAAGACATCGGCATCCGCGCTCGGCACCCGATCCAGCGCAAAGCCTTCCGAGGGCGTGATGGCATCGATGCGCTGCGAGCCGAGATCCGGCCAGATGACCTTGGAATTGACCAGCCGGAAATGCGGCGCAACGATCACGCGCTCCAGCTGCTCCTCGGATACATTGGCGAGAGCGAAGACCGCCCAGTCGCCCTGATGGTTGGGTGTGCTGGCCTGAACCTCGATGCGGCGACGAATGCCGTCGCTTCCGGGCGCGGTCGATACCTGGAAGGCTTCACCCTGGTTGGCATAGATATCCGTTGTTGCCGTCAGGTTCAGCGCGCGGTCGTCGCGCGAGATCTTGACCGGCTCGAAGGCGAAGGATTGCGTGACGGACGACAGCGAGATGATGATCGCCAGAACCAGTCCGAGCACGCGCGACACTGCCGCTGCTATGAGGCGATCGCATCTCATAGGGTCAGCTGCTTCCCGCGCTCGGCCGTATCGCCCTCGATCAGCGAATAAAGGATGTGATCGCGCCACTCGCCGTTGATTTTCAGATATTTCCGCAACACGCCTTCCCGTTCGAAACCGGCTTTTTCCAGAAGCCGTATGCTCTTCCAGTTCTCCGGAATACAGGCTGCCTCGATACGGTGCAACTGAAGCCCGGAGAAGATGTAGGGTACTACCAGCTGGACTGCGGCAAACATATGACCCTTGGCGGCATGTCGTTCACCCATCCAGTACCCAACCATGCAGCTTTGCGCCGCTCCTCTGCGGATGTAACCGATTGTAATGCCGCCCAGGAGGGCCTTGTCTTCCCGCCGGAACATGAAGAGTGGCACCGCGAGCCCCGACGCGAATTCCTGTGAATTACGGATGACCCGTGCCCGAAACGCCGATTCCGTCAACTCGTCATGCCGCCAGCTTGGCTCCCAGGGCTGCAGGAAGGCGCGGCTCTCTGAGCGCAGTGCATACCAGGCGGCGTAGTCCTGATAGCGCGGCAGGCGCAAGAGAATATGATCTCCGTAGAGCTCTGGGGACTCCGGCTGGCGCGACAGAAACCGAAACACCAATAACCACCCCATTCTGCCTCGCCGCGCCCGTTTTCCTTGCAACGGGCGCAGGAGAAGCCACCGCCATCAACCGGCTGCGATCTGAGACTTGATCTGCGGCGAAGAAAGTGCCGCCGTGATGTCCGATAGCGGCGCCAGTTTCTCGACCGGGCCGATGGCGGACAGTGTGGGGACTGTATCGAAAAACAGGCGTCCGGCAAGATCCGTCAATCGCGAAGTCGTGATCCCTGCAAGACGTTCCATCATTTCGTTGTTTGGAATGATGCGACCATGCAGGATCATCTGCCGGGCAATCTGCCCCGCGCGGGCAGCCGGGCTTTCCTGCCCCATCAGAAGCTGGGCGCGGATCTGGGCGCGGGCGCGATCGATTTCCTGGTTGTCGATGAATTCCGAGGACTTGCGAAGCTCCTGCAGGATCACCGGCACCAGTTCCGGCAGGTCTTCGCCACCGGTTGCCGCATGAACGCCGAAGACGCCCGTATCGGAAAAGCCCCAGTGGAAGGCGTAGACCGAATAGCAGAGCCCCCGATGTTCGCGGATCTCCTGAAACAGACGTGAGGACATGCCGCCGCCCAGAATGTTTGCCAGGATTTGCGAGCAGTAGAAATCGCGCGCGTGGTAGGCCTTGCCCTCGAAGCCGAGCAGCAATTGCGTATCCATCAGGTCACGCATCTCGCGCACTTCGCCACCCAGATAGCGGGCAGGCTCGAACACTGGCGGCGCGGAAGGCGTGGTCGGCAACAGGGAGAAGCGATCTTCCACCTGCTTCACCAGCGTATCGTGGTCCACGGCGCCGGCTGCCACGATGAACATGCGGTCGGTGGTGTAGTTGCGCGAAAGATAGGCGCGGATCTGGTCCGGCTGGAAGCCTTTCACCGTCTCCGGCGTGCCGAGTATCGGGCGACCGATCGTCTGCCCGCGATAGGCAACCTCCGAGAAGCGGTCGAACACCACATCATCTGGCGTATCGTTGGCTGCACCGATTTCCTGCAGGATGACGTGCTTTTCGCGCTCCAGCTCTTCCTCGTCGAAAGAGGATTCCGTCAGGATGTCCGCCAGAATGTCGATTGCTAGCGGCACATGGTCCTTCAGGACGCGTGCATAATAAGAGGTGGTTTCGGTAGACGTGGCGGCGTTGAGTTCGCCGCCCACATTCTCGATCTCCTCGGCAATGTCACGGGCGCTGCGCCGTGCTGTGCCCTTGAAGGCCATGTGCTCCAGGAGATGCGCAATGCCGTGTTCGTCTACGGTTTCATTGCGCGAGCCCGATTTGATCCAGACGCCGAGTGCCACGCTTTCCAGATGCGGCATGTTCTGCGTCACTACGGTCAACCCGGAGGCAAGCCGGGTGATTTCAACATTCATCGTTGGTCTTTCCGGCACTCTGACCTGTCTACCCAAGAGCAATGGTTCAAGCCTTTGCCCGCGCGTGCTGGCTGATGAATGCTTCCACCGCCTTCAGCTCGGGTTCCAACAGGTCGAAGTGCTCCTCCCTACTCATCAGATCTCCCATCCATGATGGGAGCGCCGGATGAATTCCGCAAGCAGATTCTACGGCTGCCTGGAACTTGGCCGGGTGCGCGGTTGCAAGTGTCACCATGGGGCTGGTGCCCTTTGCGTTCTTGGAGGCGACGAAAATTCCCGTCGCCGTATGCGGATCAAGCAGGTAGCCGGTCTCGGCAAGGGTCGCGCGAATGGTCTCAGCCACCTGTTTCTGCGTGGCCCGACCGGCCTTGAATTCGCGGCGGATGGCCTTCAGCGCCTCCGGCTGGATCTCGAAGGCTCCTGATTGACGCAGGCCCGACATGGCCGAACGAACCGCTGCCGAATCGCGACCGTAGGATTCGAACAGAAGCCGCTCGAAGTTCGACGAGATCTGGATGTCCATGGAGGGCGAGGTGGTTGCCACCACCGGCTTCATCTCGTAGCGGCCGGTCTTCAGCGTACGCGCCAGAATGTCGTTGTCATTGGTGGCGATCACCAGCCGGTCGATCGGCAGGCCCATGCGCTTGGCCACATAACCGGCGAAAATGTCGCCGAAATTGCCGGTTGGCACCGTAAACGAGACCTTGCGATCCGGCGCGCCGAGCGAAATGGCGGATGTGAAGTAATAGACAACCTGCGCCATGATGCGCGCCCAGTTGATGGAGTTGACGCCCGACAGCTTCACGCTTTCGCGGAAAGATACGTCGTTGAACATCGCCTTCACCAGATCCTGGCAGTCGTCGAAATTGCCATGAACGGCAACGGCATGCACATTGGCGTGTCCCGAGGTCGTCATCTGCCGCTGCTGCACCGGCGAAACCTTGCCATGCGGGAACAGAATGAACACGTCCGTGCGCTCGCGTCCGGCAAAGGCGTCGATGGCCGCGCCGCCCGTATCGCCGGATGTTGCACCGACGATTGTCGCACGCTCGCCGCGCTCGGCCAGAACATAATCCATCAGGCGGGCCAGCAGCTGCATGGCCACGTCCTTGAAGGCCAGCGTCGTGCCGTGAAAGAGTTCCAGCACATAATCGTTGGGGCCAACCTGCACGAGGGGCGCAATAGCCGGATGCCGGAAGGTGGCATAGGCCTCGTCGATCATGGATTTCAGGGCGTCAGCTGGAATTTCATCGCCGGTGAAATGCGAAAGAACTGCGAAGGCTACATCCTGATAGCTTTTGCCTCGCAGGTTGCGGATTTCCTTTTTGGAAAGCTGTGGCCAGGTTTCCGGCAGATAAAGGCCGCCGTCGCGGGCAAGACCTGCCAGCAGGGCATCGCGAAAACCAAGAGCGGGCGCATCACCACGTGTAGAGATATATTGCAAGACCGTATTCCTGAGCACAATCCAAGAGACGCCGGAGAGACCGGCATGGGGGGAAACGCCGCTTTCACTACCGCCACCTTGCCTGGTTCGCATCAAACTCTTCTGCGACAGGTAAAATTCAGCTGCAATGCCAATCGATTTTTCCTTTGGGCGCTGGTATAGACCATCAAAATTTGCCGTGAAAGCCCGGAATGCGTATTCATGACGCCTATTCGGGACCGTTCAGAAGAAAAGGGTCGCAGTCACGTGTCTGGCAAGCAATCGCTCAAGTTCCTACCGCTCGCGCTTCTCGCAATCCTCGCAGGCTGCAATTCGTCTTCACCGGTATCGGGTCTTTCGCTGGGCTCCTCTGCGCAGCCCGCAGCCGCCACAGGCCCGGTTGTCGTGCAGGCCTACTGCCCGCAGGTGGGCATGCTGGAGCAATCGGCAATCAAGAACGCCTATGCGGGCAATGCCAAGGATGATCCGGCCAAGCTCATCTATCGCGCTTCGCTGTCTGAAGCCACGCGCGCCTGCACCGCCAATGACACAACGCTGACCATCCGCGTACAGGCGCAAGGCCGCGTGGTTATCGGCCCTGCTGGCAAGCCTGGCCGCATTTCCCTGCCGATCAATGTCGAAGTCATTGGCGAAGGCGACAAGGTTCTCTACTCGCAGACGCAGATCACTGCCGTGGATGTTCCGGCGGAGGGTGTCGCGCAGTTCCTGTTCGACAAGGCGGATGTCTCGATCCCCAACCAGATGGGCGGCGTTTCCACCTTTACCCGCGTTCGCATCGGCTTCGACGATGCCACGGTCAAGAAGACCGGCCGCAACAAGCGGTAAAACATCCCTTACACACAACGTCATCCTCGGCCTTGTGCCGAGGATCTACTGAAGATAACAAAATCAGTAGGTTGCAGATGCTCGGGACAGGCCCGAGCATGACGGAGGCTAGATTTACCCCCTTTGTCGTAGGGTCAGTTCAAATCAGGCCACACCCACCCATTCTCCCAGCGCCGCAATCGTTGCCGGCAGGTCGCTCATGCGCGAGATGACCGTTTCAGCACCGGCATCCGTCAGCCGGTCGGCATGGCTCGGATAGGTATGCGATGCGCCGGTAAAACCGACCACTCGGCAGCCAGCGGCGACGGCGCCGTGAATGCCATGCACGGAATCTTCCACCACGACGGCGCGGGAAGGGGAGACCTTGAACGTCGCCAGCGCGTGCAGGAAAATGTCCGGACGCGGCTTCACCTTGTCCGGCCCGAGATCCTTGGCGGAAAAGATATGCGGGGCGAAATAGGGCTTCAGGCCAACCTTGGTCAGCATCATGTCCAGCCGGTGACTGGAGGAGTTGGAGCAGATGCAGGCCTGAGTCGAAATCCGCGACAGCGCCAGCTTCACGCCCTCGATCACCTTCACATCCCGCTCCAGCCGCTGGTCGAGCAGCTTTTCGGATTTGTCGAGCAGAGAGGCGGAGAGGGGAATGTCGACTTCCTTCTCGATGGCCAGAAGAATGTTCTTCCAGGTCATGCCCGCGAAGCGTTCGCCCATTTCCTCGACGGAGATCGGGTAGCCCGCTTCCGTGAGCAGACGGGACTCGACCTGCGCTGCGATGATTTCCGAATCGACCAGAACGCCGTCGCAGTCGAAGATGATAAGGTCAAATCCACTCATGTCAGTCTTTGCTCAAAATTTCCGGGGGTGCCGTCCTCCTACACGAGCCCCTGAAGGATAACAATCCGGCTGAGCGCATAGCTGCCAATCACGCTTGCTTGACGAATGTCAGGCCCAATTGGCCGCGGCGATTTACCATCTCTCGTCCCCACGCGGACGCATTTCTCGCAATTTTCGGATCTTCTTCAGTGTTTGGTAACCAAACTGAGTAACCATAACAGTCAGTAAATGTATCCGAGTAAGCGTTAGCGAGTATCAGATGGCATCCGTTCTTCCGCTTGTGGACCTGAAGCAGCAGGTTCGTCCCGATTCCTGGATCAACAGCATCATCAAGGGCGATTGCGTTGCCGCACTCGAAGCTCTGCCGGACCATTCGGTCGATGTGATTTTTGCCGACCCACCGTACAATCTGCAGCTTGGTGGCATGTTGCATCGTCCCGACCAGTCGCTGGTCGATGCCGTCGATGACGAGTGGGATCAATTCGAAAGCTTCGGAGCCTACGACGCCTTCACCCGCGCCTGGTTGCTCGCCTGCCGCCGCGTGCTGAAGCCGAACGGCACGATCTGGGTCATCGGATCCTATCACAACATCTTCCGCGTCGGCTCCATGCTGCAGGATCTGAACTTCTGGCTGCTGAACGACATCGTCTGGCGCAAGACGAACCCTATGCCGAACTTCAAGGGTCGCCGGTTCCAGAACGCGCATGAAACCATGATCTGGGCCAGCCGCGATGCAAAGGCCAAGGCCTACACCTTCAACTACGACGCGCTGAAGGCCTCGAACGACGACGTGCAGATGCGCTCCGACTGGCTGTTCCCGATTTGCAGCGGTGGCGAGCGCCTCAAGGGCGATGACGGCAAGAAGATCCATCCGACCCAGAAGCCGGAAGCGCTGCTCGCCCGCGTCATCCTCGCCTCCACCAAGCCGGGCGATATCATTCTCGATCCCTTCTTCGGTTCGGGAACGACCGGTGCCGTCGCCAAGCGCCTGGGTCGCAATTTCGTCGGCATCGAGCGCGAGCAGGATTACATCGATGCAGCCTCTGCCCGCATCGCCGAGGTGGAGCCGCTCGGCAAGGTCGAGCTGACCGTCATGACCGGCAAGAAGGCCGAACCGCGCGTGGCCTTCAACACGCTGGTGGAAAGCGGCCTCATCAAGCCGGGTCAGGTTCTCACCGATGTCAAGCGCCGCGTCAGCGCGATTGTTCGCGCCGATGGCACGTTGGTGTCAGGCGGGGAGGCGGGCTCCATCCACCGCCTGGGTGCCAAGGTGCAGGGTTTCGATACCTGCAATGGCTGGACCTTCTGGCACTATGAGGAAGAAGGCGCACTGAAGCCGATCGACGCCCTGCGCACCGTCATTCGCAGCAATATGGCGCGTCTGGATTGAGAAAATGGCATGGCTCCCATGCCTTTTGAAAAGAGTTCGGGAACCAATTTCGCCGTATTGTCGTTTTTAGGTCAAGTGACCTCATTGACGAAGACCGATCCACCGCCTCGTTGATGAGCCCTTCCCCCGGGGATTGACCTCCAGCCGGCGGAAGGAACAAAACGCCCGGTCCTTTTCCCTCAAGGACCGGGCGTTTATTTTTTCGCATCATTTATCCTTCGCGAACTTCGAAATGCCGCTCGATACCGGCTGTGATCCGAAACCAGTCGGATGCACGGTTACGGGTCTGGTGCGCTTCGAAAGCGGCCTGATCAACAAAGATTTCCGAAACGAGCAGCCGTCCCGCGATCTCTGTGCTCTCTACGACTTCGAACTTAAGACAGCCTGGTTCGGCGAGCGTGAGTTCCACATGCTTCGGCAGTGCGGACAGCACATCTTCCCGCCGGTCGGGCGGTATATCCAGATAGCCATCGAGATAGATTTTGGCTGCGCTCACTTCGCCACTCCCTCAAACACTGAAGCCATATCGCTGCAGATCGGCCCTGAGCGTGTCGATGCCGGTAAATTGCACCGCCTGCCATCCGGCCTTTTTCGCACCTTCCACATTGATCGCCGTATCGTCGATGAACAGCGTCTTTGCCGGATCAAGCCCGAATTCCTGCGTATGTCGCTGGTAGATTTCAATGTCCGGCTTGATGAGCCGCACTTCGCCCGACACGGTCACGCCACGCGGTTTGTTGAGAAACGGATACATTTCGCGCGCGTGGCGAAAGGTGTCGGCGGCGAAATTGGTCAGCATCGTCACGTCGCGACCCTGCTCGATCAGGCTCTCCATGACGGCCACGCTGTCGAGATAGGCGGGAACCACCATCTCATGCCAGTTCTGGCGAAAGGCGCGAATATTGTCCGCGTGGTCCGGAAACTTCTCGATCAGCTCCGCCTCGGCCTCTGGCCATTCGCGCCCGCGGTCCTGCTCCATGTTCCAGTCATGGGTGCAGACATTCTCGAAGAACCAGCGCCGCTCGTCCGCATCGGGAATAATCCGCTGGTAGGGGATCGTTGGATCCCAGTGGATCAACACCTTGCCGATGTCGAAAACGATATGGTCGATGGGCGCGGTCATGAATTCCTCCTCCTGAAACTAATTCGTTCCATTTAAATCGATTTGAACGCGTTCGGAAGGGCTGTTGCGATGACTTTTTTCATAACCGTGGGAAGCGCTTGCGCTTCAAGGTTATCGACCTTCTCCCACCATCCGTTTGCGTCCGGTTGCTTTTGCGTCTTCGTCCGATACACGGTCAGCCGCAGTTCGAAATGGGTGAAGATGTGGGTCACGACACCGGCCTGATGCCATTCGCCGGGGAAGGGCGCATGCTCCTCAGTCGTGCCGCCATCCAGCCGTGCGGTCCACGCGGTGGTTGGAACCTCGGTCATGCCGCCGAGCAGGCCGCTTTCCACGCGCCGCCGCAGCAGGATTTCGCCATTGGAGGTTACGGCCACGAAGGCGGCACCCTGGCGGATCGGCTTCTCCTTCTTGGCGGCCTTCACCGGAAAGTGCTCCGGATCATGCGCCTTCAAGGCAAGACAGTCCGCATTGAACGGACAGAGCGCACAGGCCGGACGCTTTGGCGTACAGATCGTGGCACCGAGATCCATCATGGCCTGGGCGAAATCCCCCGGCCGGCCAAGCGGCGTCAGCTCTTTCACTCTCGCCTTCATCAGTGGTTTCGAGCCGGGCAGCGGATCGGAAATGGCGTAGAGGCGGGAGATGACGCGTTCCACATTGCCGTCCATCACCGCCGCTGGACGGTTGAAGGCAATTGCGGCAACGGCGGCGGATGTATAATCGCCAATTCCCGGCAGCGCACGAAGTCCCTCTTCGGTGTCCGGGAACATGCCGTCATGCTCTTTGGCGACAGTTTCCGCGCATTTTTTGAGGTTTCTGGCCCGCGCGTAATAGCCAAGGCCAGCCCATGCAGCCATGACATCCTCGCTCGGGGCGGCGGCCAGATCACCCACAGTTGGCCACTTTGCCAGGAACTTCAGGAAATAGGGCTTGACCGCTTGCACGGTTGTCTGTTGGAGCATCACCTCTGACAGCCAGATGTGGTAAGGGTCTGCGCGCTTGCCTGTCAGGCTTTCCCGTGGGGTAACGCGCCAGGGCAGTTCGCGATGATGGCGATCATACCAGGAAAGCAGTTTGTCGGAGAGAGACGTGTCGGCTGTGGAGTGCATATCGGCGGGACTATCCATCCTGTTCGACCTCAGAGATAAGGTGCATCGAGTTTGAAGCCAATGGCGGAGCAGATGGATTTACCGGTCCTCCTCATCAATATCGATCGTGCGATCGAGCGCAGGCTGTTGATTGAAGGGCAGGCGGAGAGGCTTGGCATCCGGCTGGAGCGTGTGCAGGGAGTTGATGGTTCAAAGGTGCCGCCGGACCAATGGGTGGATGCCGACCGTGATCTGTTTCTGAAGCGCAACGGTCGTCCGCTGATGACGGGGGAATATGGCTGCTACAAAAGCCATCTCAAGGCTTTTCAGCAATTGGTCGATAGCGGCGCGCCTGCTGCCCTGATCATCGAGGATGATGTGGCTCTCAGCGAAGACCTGATGCTGCGCGCTCAGTCCGTGGCAGCGACGGTCAGGGATGGTTGCGTCGTGAAGCTGGTCAATCACCGGACGCTCGCCTTTCGCCACCTTTTTACCACGCCGATGGGAGATCGTATCGGCCTGTCCCGGTTCGGACCTCAAGGTTCTGCGGCCTGCTATCTGCTGACCAGAGGCGCGGCGCAAAATCTCCTGGAGCCGCTCCGGGTGCAATCCTTGCCGTTTGACATGGCGCTTGAGCGGGTATGGCACCACCATGTGCCGGTCTATACGGCAGAAGAGTCGCTGCTGGAGTTTGGAGATTTGCGATCGCAGACCTTCATTGCCAGCCGCGCAGACTATAAGCAGCAAAAGCAAAAGGGTCTCGCGAAGATACCAACGCATATATTTCGTGTTAAGGAGGCGCTTCTTCGCGCATTTCAAACACTTTCCTAATAGAAACCTTCGCAATAAGGTACAAACCACTTGTAAGCGGCCAAGAACCGCAGACGAAACATGAGGATTGATCGGATCGAATGACGTTCAAACGCATATTGCTGGCGCGCCGTCGCATCGATCCCTGGATCCTGGCCTTTGCAATGTTTTCCGTCGCGCTGTATCTGCCCACGGCGGTTGCCATGTGCGCTGTGTTCGGAGCGACAGGCATTTATGTCGCGCTGTCCAATCGACGGCGACTTCGCGCCTATCTCGACTCCCCCCTCGGTGTCATCTTTCTCTACATCTTCTGGGTCGTCCTGCTCCTGGGTGTCCGTGGCGAGTGGCAATGGCAAAACCGCCAGCTCGGTTTCATGGGGCTTCTGCTCGGCTTCAGCTTCATTGCATCCGGCCTCTGTCTCGTGCGCCAGCCGCTGCGTTGGCTGGTGCTTGGCGGTCGCATTGGCACCTGGGTTGCGCTGGTCGCAGCGCTCTTTGCAAGCCTGTCTTTTCAGACGGCTGCGGATCGGTATGACGGCGGTGGAAACGCGGCCATCGTGGCACTGCTCGTCGCGCTGGCGGGCATTGTCGCAACCATTCCGGTGGAAAAACCCTGGCGATACCTGCCCAACGGACCCTTCTATCTGCTGATCGCCATCGTTCCGGTCTTCCTGTCGCAAACGCGCGCCGTCGTTCTCATCCTGCCTGTGTTATTTCTCGTCGAATTTGCGATCTGTTCTCTGAAATGGCGGCCTCGCTGGCGCAACAGAGCCTATGCGGCGGCGGCGCTTGGCCTGGTCGCGCTCTTCATGGCGCCACCCGTGCACAGCATGCTGATCGATCGTTTTGCCACCGTCTATGAATACTATGTAGACGGCGACCAGGCACACAATATGGATTCCGGCAACATCCGGCTGGCGCTCTGGAAGGCATCCACAATCGTGATCAGGGAGCACCCCATCGCAGGTGTGGGCCTCAGAGATACATTCGCCAATCTGGAGCGCGTTGCCGGACCGGATCTGCACTACATCGTCGGCGGCAAGCATGTGCATAATTTCCTGCTACAGGAATTGCTGGCCAACGGGTTTCTGGGTCTGGGACTTCTGCTGGCGATCTTCGCAAGTGTCCTCTGGATGGTTTGGCGTCAGCCGGATCATTATCCGCTCAAGCGCTGCGTCGTCTATTTCTACGGGACCGTGCTTGCTTTCGGCATGTTGCATGATCCCTTCTACCACGAGCAGTGCCTGGCAACGTCCATGCTGTTCCTCGCGGTCCTCATCGTGCAGTTCCGGCGCTGGAACATGCTGACGCCCGCCGCACGAAGAACCATCTGAACCATGGCGCGCAAACCCGTCCCCCTCCAGATCGCAGAGATTGCCAACGGGCTGATGGACCCGGTGCTGGCCCGCCGCGCCGGTATTTCCACAGCACT
Source organism: Rhizobium sp. Root149 (assembly GCF_001427345.1). Lineage (NCBI taxonomy): Bacteria > Pseudomonadati > Pseudomonadota > Alphaproteobacteria > Hyphomicrobiales > Rhizobiaceae > Rhizobium > Rhizobium sp. Root149. The sequence goes on along the minus strand of NZ_LMGD01000001.1, from coordinate 512,579 downwards.
TCTCGGCTCATGGGACGAGATTGCCGGCGAGGAGTTTGCCGAATGCACGCGTCCGGAAAAGATCGCCTGGCCGCGCCGCGATGGCTCGGAAGGTGAGGGCGGCCACAAGGCCGGCGTTTTGACCATTGCCTGCGAAGGCGCGCGTGCCCTGTTTCTCAGCCATGCGCAGGGCGAACTCATCGACCGCATCAACGGTTTTTTCGGGTTTCCCGCCATCCGCCAGATCCGGATCGTGCAGAAGCCGGTCTCGGTTGCCACGCGTTACCGCCGCAAACCGCAGCCATTGCGCGGCGAGGCTGCTCGACGCCTGAACGAAATGATGGACGGGATCGAGAACGAGGCATTGCGCAAGGCGGTGGAGAGGCTTGGCACCGCCGTCCTGCAGCCAAAAAAGGCGACACGGCGATAGGGTTTTGCCTGCAGATCTAACACTCAGCTTCAGTTCATCTTTTCTCTGTCACGTTTGGTTGAGAAAAGAACATTCCGTCTGCGCGCCGCCTTGTTCTTGCAGCAAGGGCGCGATACGTGAAGCAACAAAGTCTGTTTATCTTCAATAGGTGCCATGATGCCGTTCAGCCTACCGCAAACCACCCGTCGCCAGCTTATGGGCGGCGCTGCCGCAACCGCAATCGGTGTGCCGCTTCTGGGCGCGTCCGCCGCATTTGCGGTCGATCTGCCGGAATCCTCCGGCAAGGTGGACATGGCAAAGGTGCTGCAGCCTGGCGCATTGCCGGAAATGGCGCTGGGCGATGAAAAGGCCAAGGTCACCATCGTCGAATACATGTCGATGACATGCCCGCACTGCGCGCATTTCCACACCACCACCTTCGAGCCGATCAAGCAGAAGTATATCGATACCGGCAAGGCGCGCTTCATCCTGCGCGAGTTCCCGTTTGATCCGGTCGCGACTGCTGCCTTCATGCTGGCCCGCTGCAACCCGGCCAAGCCGCAGGAAATGGCGGATGCCAAGAGCTACTACGCCATGGTTTCCATGCTGTTCAAGCAGCAGCGCGCCTGGGCAGCCCCGGCAGACGGCAATGTTCGCAATGCCCTGCTGCAAATGTCCAAGATGGCCGGTTATTCACAGGAAGGCTTCGAGGCCTGCTTGACGAACCAGAAGCTTCTCGATCAAGTGAACGCCACCATGAAGCGCGGTGCGGAAGAATTCGGCGTGAATTCAACGCCAACCTTCCTGATCAACGGCAACCGTTACTCCGGAGACATGTCGGTTGAAGCCATGTCGGCGCTCATCGATAGCCTGCTCTGATCCGAACGCATTTTTGAAAGCGGACACGGATCGCGTATCCGTGTCCGCTTTTGTCTGTCTGTCCGCAGGTGGTGCATGAAGTTCACCAAACTGCGCCTTGTCGGCTTCAAATCCTTCGTCGAGCCGACCGAATTCATCATCGAACCGGGTCTCACCGGCGTCGTCGGCCCCAATGGCTGCGGAAAGTCCAACCTTGTGGAAGCGCTCCGCTGGGTAATGGGTGAAAATTCCTACAAGAACATGCGTGCTTCCGGCATGGATGATGTGATCTTTTCCGGATCGGGAAATCGCCCGGCGCGCAATTCCGCGGAAGTCGGCCTCTACCTCGACAATAGCGATCGCACCGCGCCAGCCGCCTTCAACGATGCCGATGAGATACAGGTCTCGCGGCGGATCGAGCGGGAGAACGGCTCCGTCTACCGCATCAACGGCAAGGAAGCCCGCGCCAAGGACGTGCAGCTTCTGTTTGCCGATGCCTCCACGGGCGCCCGCTCGCCCTCCATGGTCGGGCAGGGCCGGATTGGCGAGCTCATTCAGGCAAAGCCGCAGGCGCGCCGGCAATTGCTGGAAGAGGCGGCCGGCATTTCCGGCCTGCATTCCAGGCGCCATGAGGCGGAGCTTCGGCTGCGTGCTGCGGAAACGAATCTCGAGCGGCTGGAGGATGTCACAACCCAGTTCAGCAGCCAGATCGAAAGCCTCAAGCGTCAGGCTCGGCAGGCCAGTCGCTTCAAGATGCTGTCTGCCGATATCCGCGAGCGGGAGGCAAAGCTCCTCTACATCCGCTTCGTCCAGGCGCGCGATGCGGAAAACGAGGCGACGCAGGCGCTGAATGCCGCAACCTCTGTGGTCGCCGAACGCGCCCAGAGCCAGATGGAAGCCGCCAAGGAGCAGGCTATTGCCGCGCTGAAGCTGCCGGAACTGCGCGAGGTGGAGGCCAAGGCCGGTGCCGCGCTTCAACGGCTGCAGATCGCGCGCAGCCAGCTGGAGGAAGAAGCGGGCCGCCTTCTGCGCCGCAAGGACGATCTCATGCGCCGCCTCGCGCAGCTTGCCGAGGATATTCGCCGCGAAGAGCAGTTGATGGCGGAAAATGCCGCGGTGATCGAGCGGCTGGATGCGGAAGAGCAGGAACTGACCGAGCTTCTGGCGCAATCTGGCGAGGAGGCGGAAGAACTTCGGCTTGCCTATGAGGATGCCAGCGCACGCCTGGCCGAAAGCGAAGGCGAATTCGCCGCTGTTACCGCCGAGCGTGCGCAGGTGGCCGCTCAAGTTGCGCAGCTGGAAAGGGTCATCCGCGAGATCGCCGATCGCCGCCTTCGCCTCGACCGTCAGCGCAGTGAAGCGGCAGGCGAGCTTGAAACACTCGATGACAAACTCTCCGAACTGACCGACCCGGCAGAGCGCCGCGAAGCGGTGGAGGCGGCGGAATATGCGCTTGAGGAGGCGGCAGCGTCTATCGAGGAGATCGAAGAGGCGCTGTCTCAGGCCCGCAAGCGGGAAATGGAGGCCCGGCAACCCGTCGAGCAGGCGCGCGCGCACCTGAATGGGTTGGAAACGGAAACCCGTACCATCCGCCGCATGCTGAGCGCCGGTGAGGCAAGCGGTGCGTTCACCTCGGTGGCGGAAATGATCCGCGTCGACCGCGGCTTCGAGGTTGCTCTGGGCGCGGCCCTGGGCGACGATCTCGATAGCGCCTTGGACGAGGCCGCCCCGTCTCACTGGCTGCGCCTGACAAACGCCGTCGAGGGACCGGCGCTACCGCAGGGCGCAGAACCCATTGCCCGCCACGTGACGGCGCCGCCGGAACTGGGGCGTCGACTTGCCCAGATCGGCGTTGTAGACCAGTCGAATGCGAAGAGCTTGCAGGCGAGCCTGAAACCCGGCCAACGCCTCGTGACGAAGCAAGGGGCCGTCTATCGCTGGGACGGGCATGTCACCGGCTCTGAGGCACCAAGTGCTGCAGCTCTTCGGCTTGCGCAGAAAAACCGGCTCTCCGAACTGGAGACCGAAATCGATGATGCGCGTATCGAACTGTCGGAGGCGGAAAGCCTGAGCCTTCAGGCAGGCGAGGCCATCAGGACCGAAGAGGCGCGTCTTGGCGAGGCGCGCGAACGCCTGCGGCTTCTTCAACGCAGTGTTTCGGAAGCGCGTGAAGCGCTTGCGCAGGCTGAGCGTGCTGCGGGCGACCTGATGCGCCGCCGTGCCGTTGCCGAAAATGCCCTTGCCCAACTGAGCGAACAGATCGAGGAACTGGCCGCGCAGGACGAGGCCGCCCGTGCCGAAAGACAGGATGCACCGGATCTCGCCGATCTCGACCGCCGGTTGGCGCAACATCAGTTGACGGTGGCGCAGCATCGGGCAGAGCTTGCGGAAGCGCGGGCGCGCTATGAGGGTCTGTCGCGCGATGCGGATGCGCGTCGCCGCCGTCTGTCGGCCATCTCCGCGGAGCGCACGAACTGGCGGGGCCGCGTCGCCAGTGCTGAAGGTCATGTTGCGACCCTGCGGGAGCGTGAGGACGAAGCCCGTGAGGAAATGGCCGAGCTGGATCTTGCGCCGGAGGAGTTCGAGGACAAGCGCCGCGCCCTTATGAACGAGTTGCAGAAGGCGGAAGAGGCGCGTCGCTCCGCCGGAGACGCTCTTGCCGAGGCCGAAACCCGCCAGCGCGAGGCGGACCAGCGTGCTGCCACCGCGCTTGCGGCCCTTGCCGAGGTTCGTGAAAAGCGCGGCCGCGCGGAGGAGCGTCTGGTGTCCGCCGCAGAGCGTCGACACGATGCGGAAAATGCAATTCGCCAGGCCCTGTCCGTGGAGCCGCATGAGGCATTCCGTCTTGCAGGCATCCAGCCGGGTTCCACCCTGCCGGACATGAGCGCCGTGGAACGCGAGGTGGACCGCCTGAAGATGGAGCGTGAACGGCTTGGCGCCGTCAACCTTCGGGCCGAGGAGGAGCAACGGGAACTCTCGGACAAGCTCTCCGCGCTCATCAAGGAGCGTGACGACATCATTGATGCCATCCGCAAGCTGCGATCTGCCATTCAGAGCCTGAACCGCGAGGGACGCGAACGACTGATTGCCGCTTTCGATGTGGTCAACGGCCAGTTCCAGCGCCTTTTCACGCATCTTTTCAACGGCGGTACTGCGGAACTTCAGCTCATCGAAAGCGACGATCCGCTGGAGGCAGGGCTCGAAATCCTGGCCCGTCCGCCGGGCAAGAAGCCGCAGACAATGACGCTTCTGTCGGGTGGCGAGCAGGCGCTGACAGCCATGGCGCTGATCTTCGCGGTCTTTCTCACCAATCCGGCGCCCATTTGCGTGCTGGACGAGGTGGATGCACCGCTCGATGACCACAATGTCGAGCGCTATTGCAACCTGATGGATGAGATGGCCGCATCGACGCAAACGCGCTTCGTCATCATTACCCATAATCCCATCACCATGGCGCGCATGAACCGGCTTTTCGGTGTGACGATGGCGGAGCAGGGCGTCTCGCAACTCGTTTCGGTCGATTTGCAGACGGCGGAGCGTCTTCGGGAGGCTGTTTGATGAAGCGCTTCAGTCTTGTCCTTTGTCTGCTGGTCCTTGCCGTCTCGCAGCTCTCGGCAGCCGAAGAGGCAAAATCAGGCCGCTTCCTGCACGAGATCGTTGCTTCGTCCCAGCCCCATCGGGAAAGCCTTCAGCAACTGCTGCGCAAGACACAGCGGCTTCCGCCCTGGGTGCGCAACATGATCACGAACCCGCTCTACGTCTCTGGCGCGTCTACAGCGGTGACGATTGCCGAAAAACCTTTTGAACTCTTTGGCGCCTGTCTGGTGAGACTTTGCCCACAAAGCCACCTGCGCATCCTGTTCACGCCGCAGGGAAAGATCGTCTCCATGCGTGTTGTCGATGAAAAGATGGGCGAGATCCTTCTCGGCGAACCGGATGCCGATCAACTGCTGCAATTGTCAAAACCGGGAATTTGATCAGCGAAACCCGGGATAGTCGGAGATCCACGGGCTTCAGGCCGGTGTCAGCTTCGTCGTCAACAGACGCCTTGACCCTTGGCGGGAGTAAAACAGGATATGGCTGAAATTCTGCTTAGCCAACAGCTGATTGTGATCTGATAACGCTATCATTTCGTATCGACAATACGCCACAATAGGCTAACCTCTGAAATGCAAAACATGATTTGCAATTAAGGTTATCAGCAAAATCAAACGGTCCGTGTGAATTAGACACTTTCCATAACGATTGAATTGCATAATCCTTGTTCCAGTAAATTGGGTTCAAGTTTACCCGGATCAGTTCGGGATCAAGACCCCCCGGCCGGTTTCCTGTACCAGCCGGAAGACTTTGCGGGGCCGGAGCAGGCGGCCCCGCAAAGTCTGCTAATATTTAAAATGAACGCATATCAGGAATTTATACTTTAGAAATACACCTGTCGGCCTGCCATTATCCCAAAATCCGCGAGATCTGTCGCAATATTGCTGCAATGCAGCATGATGCTGCCATTCCCCCGTTTCCAAGTCACCGTAACTGCGGTAAATGCTTGGGAAAAAAGAAGCAGTTCATGCTCGGGGCTGGAGGAGAACATGGCGACTAAGTGGGTTTACCGGTTTGGAGATGGCGCGGCGGAAGGCGGCGCTGCCGATGTCGCATTGCTGGGCGGCAAAGGGGCGAACCTTGCCGAAATGGCATCGCTCGGGCTGCCTGTGCCGCCCGGAATGACGATCACCACCGAAGCCTGCCTGTTTTTCTTTTCCAAAGGCAAGGCGCTGCCGGATGACCTGCAAGCCCAGGTTCTCTCGGCGCTTGTCGATATGGAGAAGATCACAGGCCGCACCTTCGGTCAGGGCCCTCATCCGCTTCTGTTGTCCGTCCGCTCCGGAGCGCGGGCGTCCATGCCCGGCATGATGGATACCGTGCTGAACCTTGGCCTGAATGACCAGACGGTGCAGGCGCTCGGCCACGATAGCGGCGATGCGCGCTTTGCCTGGGACAGCTATCGCCGCTTCATCCAGATGTATGGCGATGTCGTCATGGGTCTCGATCACGAGGTCTTCGAGGAAGTGCTGGAGGACGAGAAGGCCCGCCTCGGTCACGATTACGATACGGAACTGTCTGCCGTCGAGTGGCAGCATGTCGTTTCCCTCTACAAGCAGGTCATCGAGGAAGAGCTGGGCGAAGCCTTCCCGCAGGATTGTCACCTGCAGCTCTGGAACACCATCAAGGCAGTGTTTTCCTCCTGGACGAACACGCGCGCAGTCACCTATCGGACCCTCCACAAGATCCCGCATGACTGGGGAACCGCGGTCAATGTGCAGGCCATGGTGTTCGGCAATCTGGGTTCCACCTCGGCAACGGGCGTTGCCTTTACGCGCAATCCGTCCACGGGTGAGAACAGTCTCTACGGCGAATTTCTGGTGAATGCGCAGGGAGAAGATGTGGTTGCTGGTATCCGCACGCCGCAAAGCCTGACGGAGGAGGGGCGCCTCGCCAGCGGCTCTGAAAAGCCCTCCATGGAAAAGCTGATGCCGGAGGCTTTCGCCGAGTTCCGGGACATTTGTAATCGGCTGGAAGCGCATTACGGCGACATGCAGGACGTCGAGTTCACCGTAGAGCGCGGAAAGCTGTGGATGCTGCAAACCCGCAGTGGCAAGCGCACGACACGGGCCGCGATGAAGATCGCCGTCGATCTGGTGGATGAAGGCGTCATAACGCGCGAACAGGCCATCTGCCGTATCGACCCGCCATCGCTGGATCAACTGCTGCACCCGACCATAGACCCGCGCGTTGAGCGCGTGGTGCTCGGCTCAGGACTTCCGGCCTCTCCGGGAGCAGCCAGCGGAGAAATTGTCTTTACGGCGGAAGATGCGGTGGATGCCGAAGCGGAAGGCCGCAAGGTCGTGCTGGTGCGCATCGAAACCAGCCCGGAAGACATCCATGGCATGCATGCGGCGGAAGCAATCCTGACGACGCGCGGTGGCATGACCAGCCACGCCGCAGTCGTTGCGCGCGGCATGGGCATTCCGTGCGTGGTGGGCGCAGGTGGTCTGCGCGTCGATCTGCGCAACGAGCTTCTGATCGGCCCCGGCTTCACGCTGAAAAAGGGCGAGATGATCACGGTCGATGGTTCTTCCGGCCAGTTGCTGAAAGGCGCCGTGCCCATGATCCAGCCAGCGCTTTCCGGCGATTTCGGTCGGCTGATGGCCTGGGCAGATGAGACCCGCCGCATGACCGTACGCACCAATGCCGATACGCCGCAGGATGCCCGTGCGGCCCGTTCCTACGGTGCCGAGGGAATTGGCCTCTGCCGTACCGAACACATGTTCTTCGAAGGTGGCCGCATTCATGTGATGCGCGAGATGATTCTCGCCGAAGATGAAGCCGGGCGCCGTGCGGCGCTGGACAAGCTGTTGCCCATGCAACGTTCCGACTTCACGGAACTCTTCACCATCATGTCCGGCTTGCCGGTCACCATCCGCCTGCTGGATCCGCCCCTCCACGAGTTTCTGCCAAAGAGCGCGGAGGAGATTATCGAGGTGGCCGCGGCCATGGATATGGAACCGGCGCTTCTGTCGCGCCGCGTTGAGGCGCTGCACGAATTCAACCCGATGCTGGGCCATCGCGGCTGTCGTCTTGCCATTTCCTATCCTGAAATCGCGGAAATGCAGGCGCGCGCGATCTTCGAGGCCGCGGCTGCTGCGGCCAGCGAGACCGGAGCGCCGGTCGAGCTGGAAATCATGGTGCCGCTCGTCGGGCTTCGCTCTGAGCTGGATTACGTGAAGGCCTGCATCGACAAGGTCGCCGCTGACGTCTCAAGGGAGACGGGTCTTGATATCGGCTATCTGGCCGGCACCATGATCGAGCTTCCGCGCGCGGCTCTCCGTGCCCATGTCATTGCCGAAACGGCGGAGTTCTTTTCCTTCGGAACCAACGATCTGACGCAGACCACATTCGGCATCTCGCGAGACGATGCGGCAAGCTTCATCCCGACCTATCAGCGAAAAGGCATCATCGAACAGGATCCCTTCATTTCGCTGGATTTCGATGGCGTGGGCGAGTTGATCGGTCTTGCTGCCGAGCGGGGCCGAAAGACAAGGCCGGACCTGAAGCTGGGAATCTGCGGCGAACACGGTGGTGACCCTGCCTCCATCCGCTTCTGCGAGCAGATGGGGCTCGACTATGTTTCCTGCTCACCCTTTCGCGTGCCGATTGCCCGGCTGGCGGCGGCGCAGGCAGCCATCGAGCAGCAGAGCGCCCGTCGATAGCCGGTGGCTTTCCAGCCGTCAGGAAAACGAGCCGTGGAGGGCGGGAGCCGGTCGATCAATCGTCTCCAGCCATGCGTCCATGCCGGTAAACGTCTCTGCCCAGCTGGGCAGCGTCTGGCCGAAGGTCCATGCGAGGTCGCCAAGCGTGTGCAATCTGTCCGGCGTGGAGATCAGCCGGTCGATCTCCTGTGCCATCGTCTCGGCATCCTCCGCAGGCGCTGAGGTTACGCCGGCCTTGGCCCAGGTGGACACGGCGCCGGATGCGGTGCTCACCACCGGCACCCCGTGGCGAAGCGCTTCGGCAATCGCCATTCCATAGCCTTCGTAGTGCGAAGCGGCGACATAGAGATCACTCGCCTGCCACAAGGTTTCCAACTCCTCGTCCGCCACATCGCCCAGAAACGTGAAACGATCCGTAAGGCCGATGCTTTCCGCCTTTTCCTGAAGGCGCAGCAGATGGCCCGGATAGCGGGACGGATCGCCCGCCACATTCCACGTCCAGCCAGGGGTTTTCAGGTGGCTTGCAACATCCAGAATATAGTCGTAGCGCTTGCGCGGGATGACGGCACCAATGGAAAGAATGCGCGGTCCGCCATTGGTGGCATAGTCGCCAACTGCCGTCCGCAGGACGGGATCATTGCCCGGAACTGCCGCATGAATATGGTGCGCTGAAAAACCATATTGCTCCCGCACGTAGCGCGCCGTTTCATCCGAACTCACCAGCAGCGCATCGGCCCTGCTCAGGCTCGCCCTTTCCGCCTCGAACAGGCGTCGACCCTTTTCGTCGCTGCCCGTTCCATGTTCCATGACATCCGAATGGTGGAAGATGGCGGCAATTGGATGCGGCATCTGGCGAAACAGTTCCAGCAGGCGCCCGAGATAGACATGGTCCATCAGAAGAAGGGTGTGGGGGGGAAGCGCGGCAAGCCGTCGTGCCAGGGCTGCGCGCTCACTTTCGGGAACCATGGGGAAGCCTTGCTCGAGGCAATGCGTCTCGAGATCGACGCCCTGTTGGCGCAGCACCTGCACGAGGCGGGAATTGTAGACATATCCCCCCGTTCTGACCGCATAATCCGAACTGGTGATGTAGAGCACAGGTCTGGCCATGGCGCTGTCCACTTTTCGTGTTTCCTGCTGCGTCCTACGTCAGAAGGAGGCGCCACGATCAACCACTTGTCAAATATTTATCCGGTGCGGTGGTCAGTTCTGGTTTTGCATGCAGCGCTGCAAGGCAGGACTGCCCGGCTCGAAACCGTAGCCAAGGCAGGTGCGCTCCGCCGCCGCGCGGCGTGCTTCGGGGCTCACGCTCTGGCAGCTTGTGGCAAGGCCAAGCGTCAGCCCCAGGCACAGGGCTTGAACCAGGCGAAACATTTTCTGCATTTGCGGTTTCATGACGCGGCTTCCGGATGACGTGCTCGGATGAATCTCTTAAAAGAAAGCATGCACATGTCGAGCAAAAGAAGCGCGAGCAGATCAGCAGGCGGGACTTCTGGTAAACGGAAGGCCCGAGAAGGAAATATTTCTCAATGACGGTGCGTTTCGTTCGTCCGGTGTCCTCTTCGGCCTATCTGGCAAAGAAAATGGCGTGGAGTTCGCTGTTGCTGCTGTTGATGGCTTTCGCTGCGCATCGCTTCGGCCCGCTGACGACCCCAAGCTTCCTGGCGGTGGTGATCCTTTGCGCGGTGCTGGGTAGCCTCAGCATACCGCTTGCACTCCACGGGCTGGTGCAATTATGGACCACGGGCGCCCAGGGCGGGATAGCCTCTGCCAGGGCCATCATTCTGGCTTTGCCTGCCATCGCGTTGTTTGCCGTCGGCATGTATCTCTCGGAAACGCGCCCGGCGCTTTTCGATGTAACGACGGATATTGCCGATCCGCCAGCCTGGCAGAAACAGCCTGTGGCCGATCAGTTGTGGCTTTCCCAGCCCACCTTCGTCAGTCCGGCATCGCGAGAGCTGCAGGAGGAAACCTATCCGGGCATTACCAGCCGCCGTTACGAAGGCGCGCTGGACCGTGTCTATGATGCCGTTATCAAGGTCGCGGCGGCAAACCGCATCAAGTTCGACAAGGACAAGCTCGCCAAGGGGCAGAGCCAGAAAGCCAAGCCGGCCCCTTCCAGAACGCCTCAGTCCGGAGCCGGTGCCAACGGTGCAGCCAGTTCGGCCTCCAATCCGGCAGTCAATCCCCCGGCAACGGATGCCGCGCCGCCCGTGCCGGATGTGGTGCCGATTCCGCTGCCTCGCCCGTCACCCGCACTCGCCTCACTCTTGCCGCAGGCGCAGGCAAAGGGCGACCTTTCGCTTCAGGGATCGATGCGCACCTTCATTCTCGGCCTGCCTTTCGATGTGGTAATCCGGCTCCGGGAAGAGGAGCAGACGGTGCTTGTGGATATGCGCGTCGCCAGCCGCTACGGCTCGCATGATCTGGGCTTGAGCGCCGGCATCGCACAATCCTACTTGCGTGCTCTGGATGCAGAATTGCTGGGCATCGCGCCGGAATAGGTGAAGCCCGGATAAGCCGATGAGACCGGCTCAGGCAGGCCAGTAGCGTCCCGAAAGGGCAGGCGGGCCTTCCGTCAAAACTTCGCCCCGCTCGACCAGATCTTCCAGATGCGCCAGAACCGAAAGCGCGGCAGCGCCATGCAGCCGCTTGTCGGTCCTGGCGTAGATCGCCTCCACCATCGCGGCAATCGTCCGGTCGCCGTTTCGAATACGCTCCAGCACGGCGCGTTCGCGCATCCGTCGGTGGGTTCGCAAGGCCCGCAGGAAGGAAGCCGGCTCCGCAATCGGGCCGCCATGGCCGGGAAAATAGATCCGGTCGCGCGTGCGCTCCATCATCTTGTCGACGGAGGCCATGAAATCGCTCATGGAGCCATCCGGTGGCGCCACGATCGTGGTCGCCCAGGCCATGACGTGATCGGCGGAGAAGACGATGCCGGTCTCCTCCAGCGAAAAGGCTGAGTGGTTTGCCGTATGCCCGGGTGTATGGATGGCACGCAGCGCAAAGCCATCGGCCTCGATCACCCCGCCATCGGCAAGCACGATGTCCGGCTGGAATTCCATGTCGGAGCTTTCGGCAAACGGGTTCGTTTCACCCTCGTGCAGCGGACGAGCTGCCCTGTGCGGGCCTTCCGCCACGGTCAGCGCTCCGGTCTCCGCCTTGAGGCGACGGGCAAGCGGCGAATGGTCGCGATGGGTGTGGCTGATGAAGATGTGGCTGACGGTCTTGCCCTTCAGTGCCCGCATCAGCGCCTCGAAATGCGCATCATTTTCGGGGCCGGGATCGAGTACGGCGACCGTCTTGCCCTGGCCGATGATGTAGGAATTGGTGCCGTGGAAGGTGAAGGGCGATGGATTGTTGCAGGTCAGCCGCCAGACCCCTTCGGCCACCGGCACGGCATGCCCGTGCGAGGCCTCGAAATCGAGGGTAAAAGCGGGGCCGGGCAGATCTGCGGCCATGTCCATTCCTTGCAAGGTTCAGTCTGATCAGGTGCATGTGGACGCATTCGACCAAAATGTCAAAAAAGAGATCGAAGCTGATTGCGGTGAGGCATGAGCTTTGCTAAACGCAATCCCCGACGCAACTGGTGCTTCGCCCGAAGCAATTAGGCCAGTGCTGTTGGGGCGTAGCCAAGCGGTAAGGCAGCGGTTTTTGGTACCGCCATCCCCTGGTTCGAATCCAGGCGCCCCAGCCACACACACATTGTAATTTTGTCAAACATTTCTGAACATATGCAAGTTCAAAACTTGAATATTGTTCCGGGGTAAGCATCTAACCGTTTTGGCGTTGCGAAAAACGCAACGAATTGGTATGGAAATTATAGCTATAATATTATCGGGTGATACGTCCCCGCTGAAGCTGGAACAACGCTCAGTTGACGACGTTTACCTTTGGTAATGATTGGAGGCCCCGATGGTCGCACTTCTTAAGGACGATGGTGAGTTCACCCCCATGCCGGTCGTTTACGACACCGCGAAGTATGAGCAGTTGAAGGCTACGATCGATGCTGCGCCGAAAGCAGTGCCTGCTCTCGCCCAACTGATAGTGGAAAACCGTAAGCGGTTTGCTGCCAAATCCAAGTAGTCGACTGCGCGCATGGAAGAAATTGTTATTGAGCCCCTTGGCGATCATCCGCGAGGGGCTTTTTGCTGCGGCGTCGATAGAATAGATAACTTCTTTCGAAACAACGCGTTGAAAAGCCATAAAGCTTACGCACAGAGAGTTTTTGTCGCCAGTAAACACGGTGACAAAACTCCAGTCGGATTTTACGCGCTTACAATTATGACATTCCGACCGGGAATGAGCGAAGCTGCCGATAAGAAATTCGGGCGCTTTGACGCTATTCCTTCCATCTATTTGACGATGATCGCACGTGACAAAGGGGCGTCAAAAGGACTTGGCACTCATATGATGCTCGATGCCTTCAAGCGTTCTCTTGAGGTTCGGGAGCATGTAGGTGTCTACGCTCTCACACTGCATGCCTATAACGACGATGTGCGAAGCATATATGAAAAGCTTGGCTTTCAGGTTTTCGCTGATCCGGGGCAGGATCAGCAAGATTCTAAAGATGAAACGAAACGATACAAGGCAATGTTCATATCTCTTTCGGATGTTGCCGTCACATTTGCGGAAGTCGAAAACGAAAGTTGACATAGTCGTCGGTCAGCACCCAATAGGCTTTGCTGGTTTGAGACAGCGCGTTATAGAGCGCCCTCAATGCCGATGGCCTTCGTCATCCTGGTAGAGCAGTTCATCGAGAATCATGCGGATCGAATCCGGGCCGCCATTTAGGGCATAGTGAGATTGCTGGGCCTCGTCCGTTACGACGAAGACATGCGGTATGGCGCGTAGCGTCAGGAGTTCGGACAAATCGAACAGGTAGCTCGCCTGCAGCTTGATATCCAGAAGCGCCCCCGCATAGCGCTGGTTTGCGACCTCTTCCAGCGGCGGATAATCGCTGCGCACGATAAGCTCGCACCCCTCCCGCTGCCAGGCCTGCCGGATCTCCGGCGTCACGACATCAGGGCGAACAAAGAGTGCGATCTGGTATCCGGTCATTCCCTGCCTTTACTGCTGCACGGGTGCAAAACGAATGACGACCGTCAAGGTTCGCAGCCGGTGACCATTCTATCCTATATTGGCTGAGGATGAGGCAAATCAATGTGATAAGAATCAATCCAGCCCTCTGAAGGCGGATCTATGTCGCCGCTTCATTCACTTGGAAAAATTTACCTGTCTGGCGATTTTCGCTTGCACCTCTAGTGGCTAGAGGTCGCAGACTGTCTCCATCGAAAGGAAAACAGTCATGGATAATGCGGTGAAGACGAGATTCAGGGTTGATGGGATGGACTGCGCATCCTGTGCAAACAAGATAGACACGGCGGTGCGGCGCATGCCGGGCATTGCCGATGTCTCGGTCTCCGTCACCACCGGCACGATGACCGTCCTCCACGATGGGACGACAGATCTCAATGCCATTGGCCAGAAACTCTCCGGCCTTGGCTATCCCGCGCGCGAGCTGAAAGCCGCGCAGGAGGCGAGCACGGCTACCCCCGCGCATCGGCATGGTCCTGACTGCAATCATGAACATCACTCCAGTCACGACCATGGGCACCATCACGAACATGACCAAGGTCATGTCCATGGCGATCAGGACCATGGCGAAAAAGGTGTGGCGGTCAGTGAGGGTCTGCACGGCCATGATCACGGGCCTGCGGAAGGCCCTTGGTGGAAGAGCCGAAAGGGCAGGCTCACCATCGTCTCCGGCGTGGCGCTTGCTGCCGCCTATGCGCTCGGCCATCTCGTTCCTGCCATCGAAACCTATGCCTTTATCGCGGCACTGCTGGTTGGTCTCTTGCCAATCGGCCGCCGTGCCGTGATGGCGGCACTCGCCGGAACGCCTTTTTCGATCGAAATGCTGATGACGATCGCGGCCCTTGGCGCGCTCTTCATTGATGCGACGGAAGAGGCCGCCGCCGTGGTGTTTCTCTTCCTTGTTGGTGAACTGCTGGAAGGCGTGGCAGCGGGCAGGGCACGCGAAAGCATCCGTTCGCTGAGCGCGCTGGTGCCCAAGACAGCGCTTCTGGAAGAGGGTGGCAAGACGCGCGAGGTTGCCGCCAATTCTCTTGCCGTCGGCTCTGTCATCCTCGTGCGTCCGGGTGATCGGATTTCGGCGGACGGCGTCATTCTGTCCGGCGATGCTACGATCGACGAAGCGCCTGTGACAGGTGAGAGCGTTCCTGTGCGCAAGGCGGTGGGAGATCCGGTGTTTGCGGGCACCATCAATGGGGATGCAGCGCTGCGCATCCGCGTGACGGCGCAGGCCGAAGACAATACGATTGCGCGTGTGGTTCGTCTGGTCGAGGAGGCGCAGGAATCGAAGGCGCCGACAGAGCGCTTTATCGACCGCTTCTCCCGATATTATACCCCGGCTGTCGTGCTGGTGGCGGCTCTGGTCGCAGTCATCCCGCCGCTCCTCGCGGGCGCAGGGTGGAACGAATGGATATACAAGGGGCTGGCAATCCTGCTGATTGGCTGCCCT
This sequence comes from Rhizobium sp. Root149, assembly GCF_001427345.1. NCBI lineage: Bacteria > Pseudomonadati > Pseudomonadota > Alphaproteobacteria > Hyphomicrobiales > Rhizobiaceae > Rhizobium > Rhizobium sp. Root149. The sequence goes on along the minus strand of NZ_LMGD01000001.1, from coordinate 497,527 downwards.
TGCGCGCTGGTCATCTCCACACCCGCCGCCATTGCTGCAGCCCTGTCATCCGGTGCGCGCCGTGGCCTGCTGATGAAGGGTGGCGCTGTTCTGGAAGGCCTCGGCACGTTGACGGCCATCGCTTTCGACAAGACCGGAACGCTGACGCAGGGAAAGCCGGTCGTCACGGATATCCTGCCCTTCGGCAAGACCGGCTATGAGGTGCTGGCGCTTTCGGCGGCACTGGAGGTGGGATCGAGCCATCCGCTGGCTCTGGCCATTCTCGAAAGGGCAAAGGACGATGCGGTGGAAATCCCCTCCGCCACCGAACTTCGCGCACTGGGCGGCAGGGGCGTGAGCGCCCTCATCGACGGGGTTGAGGTCTTCCTCGGCTCCCCCAGATCCGCCGCCGAGCGCGTGAACCTGCCTCTGGCGCATTCAAGAGCGATTGCTGCGCTGAACGATGACGGCAAGACGGTCTCGGTGCTTCTGGTGGGAAATCTCCTGGCTGGGGCGATTGCCATGCGGGATGAACCGCGTGCCGATGCTGTTGAGGGGCTGGAGCGCCTCAAAAAGGCGGGCATCAAGACCGTCATGCTGACCGGCGACAACCGGCGAACCGCAACCGCCATCGCCGCGAGGCTCGGCATTGAGGTGCATGCCGAACTGATGCCGGAAGACAAGCAGCGGATCGTACGGGAACTGCAATCGCAAGGGTTCATCACGGCCAAGATCGGTGATGGCATCAATGATGCACCGGCGCTTGCCGCTGCCGATATCGGCATTGCCATGGGCGGGGCTACGGACGTGGCGCTGGAAACCGCCGACGCCGCCGTGCTTCACGGGCGCGTGGGCGACATTGCCCTGATGATCGACCTGTCCCGGCGCACGATGAAGAACATCGTCCAGAACATCACGATTGCGCTAGGGCTGAAGGCGGTCTTCCTTGTCACCACGATCATCGGTATCACCGGTCTGTGGCCTGCGATTCTCGCCGATACGGGAGCAACCGTGCTGGTCACCATGAATGCCCTGCGCCTGCTGCGCCCAATTCGGTGAGAAAAGTCATGCTGAGAAAGATCGTCTTTGGAGCAATCCTCGTGCTGGTGGCGCTGTCTGTTGTCTTCAGCATCGTTGGTGTCCTCGCCGTCTGGAACCCGGCGGAACTCTTCAACTATGGGTAATGATCAGGCTCGATTGGGCAGTCAGCCTTCGGTGGGCTCGTAACCACGGAATGATGTGCTGCGAAATGACGGCAACATAGTCCCTCAGCGAACAACGGCGGCGGATCAAAAATCCAGTTTGCCTGTTGTTCACTGGGGATAACGTCGCCGAACGCTAAAATCAGTTTGGAAATGTTAAGTATCTATTAGATTAGGGATTTAGGAATTACTCAAAGTTGTGAAGTGTCTTGCCGAAGCATACCCCGTTTGTATCAGTAACCCAGAAGATGCTGGATTCCTGGATAACCACCGACGCAGATAATCCGTTGGAGCCAGATTACATCTATCGGCATGTCCTTGAAATGCTATCGATCAAGATGCGCCTCACGGTCATCCGTATCGGCAGCCCAGACCCTTGGGACTGGCACCTGATCCCGGTCAGGCATTCCGGCTTCACCTCCAGCCTTCTGGATATCAACCACGCGTTTCGCGAGCAAAAGCTGCGGGATTTCAAGGACCGGAACTACATGGCGCAGTCCGTCATCCCCCGGTTGAAGCAAGTTGCACAAACGCAGCAGCCAGTCATCGAACTGGTCAAGACGAAGCTGTTCGGCATCAACATCGGCTACGATCGGGTTCTCATTCCCCAGCGAAACAGGCAGGCCCCCGAATGGATCATTTCCTCCAGCTATGGCCGCTTCATGCTGGCGCAGCCGCAGAATTTCGGCGCCTTTGATCTGGATGAGGAATCCATCATCCAGCTTCTGGTGGAAGGGCGCACCGCGAAGGAAATCGGCTTGCAACTGGGCTTATCCCACCGCACGGTCGAACATCGTCTCGAGCGCCTGAAGGAACGTCTCGGCGCCCGCAACACGGTTCATCTGGTGGCGATGATCCTGGGCAGTCACATAGGCAACTGACGCAGGATCTTGCGGTATCAGTTGAAGAGCTGAAGGATGGATTGCTGCTGCGAATTGGCAATCTGCAGAGCCTGAATGCCCAATTGCTGTTGAACCTGCAGTGCCTTCAAGCGAGTCGATTCATGGTTCATGTCGGCATCGACCAATGTTCCGATGCCGGACGTGTTGGCATCCATCAGCGATTGAACGAAATCCGTTTGCCGATCAACACGGCTTCTCAACGCGCCAAGGCTGGACGTGCCGTCGATGATGCGTTGCGTTGCCGTATTCATGTAGGTGATATAGGCGTCCACGCTTTCCGGATGCTCAGCGACATCAATGCTCAGGAAGTTCAGCGAGGGGATCGGCTCGATATTCACCCGGATGTTCGAGAATGCCAGCGATGATCCGTAGCCCGTTTCGCGGTCGAAATTGGGATCGGATTTGATGATGATCTGGCTGGGCGAGGCCGCCTCAATGACGAGTTTCCAATCGGCATCGAGAAGTGATTTCAGCAGCGTCACCATGTCACCGGCGGTCTCCACCCGGCCGTCGTCGCGGTTCAGGAGTGTGTTGACATAGGCGCGATCGAAGCTGTGCGATGTTGCAGGCTGACCATTGATCGAGAACTTGAAGTCGACGCGCACGCCTTCTTCCGTATCCCCGACCTTGCCCAGCTGGAAGCTTTCGAAACCGAGAACTGTGCCGGACCCGCGCTGGCCGTATCGGTATTTTTCAACCAGACCGCCGGTCCCGATATTTGTGGCTGTGAGGTTGGCGATCTCGACATAGGAGCCGGTGCCATGTTCCTCCTTGGAGGCAATCGTCATCAGGATAGGATTATGCTCCGTCCGCAAATAGTCTGGCGGTATCCCGCGATCATAGTCCCCGTAAGCAGATGCCCCAAGCGGCTCGAGTTTCCTGTCGAGTATCTCCGCAAATTTATCGTTCGTCGTCACGATGCCACCCAATGAAGGGTCATAAGCATCCACATCAGCTTTGGTGATTGTAACTCCCAGTTGCTTGAAGCCATCGAAGTAGGGACCGGGCAGTTCCTGAAGCGATCCTTCGGGGCCGGTCTCATTCCAAGGATTGCTCGCTTCTTTATCGAGAATAAGATCGAACTTTATCTCAGCGCCCGGCGCATTGAAATCAAGGCTGCTGCCTTCAGGGAAGGAGAACTCAACCATCGCCCCTGTTGGATTGGCATAGGCCGGCCTCATCCAGCCGTCTTCTCCGCTTTCCTGTATATAGGGTGTCGCATCGGAGGAAGGGGAAAGACTGAAACCCCGAATGCCGCCAATTGTGTTGACATCACGCGGGTCACGCTGAAGCAGGCCGCCGCCTGTGGAGTTGAACAGCGAAACATCCGCCAGTGAGAAATCCAGCATCTGGGTTGCAAAATCGCCCGCGCCATTGCGCGTGGTCGATGCGACTAGGCTGGTACGTGTCACGTCCGGGTCGAAAATATCCGAAAGATCGGTCTTCAGCCAGTTCTGACCATTGAAACTGGCGGAATTGGCAATGCCGGTCACGGCTTGTTTCAGCTGGTCCAGCTCCTTTTGAACCTTGCCCTTGTCGACCCCATCCTGCTTGGACGCAACGAGCTTGGCCGAAAACTCGCCCAGAATATCGATCACCGAGTTCAGACCGGCATAGGCCGTATCGATGATCGCGGCACTCAGGCCCAGCGCATCGTGCACGGCAGACAGCGACTTGTTGTCAGAGCGCATGGTGGTTGCAATCGACCAGTAGGCGGCGTTATCCGAGGCTTCCCCAATGCGCAGGCCGGAACTGATGTTCTGCTGTGTGTCGTCGAGGTGGGACGTCAGGGAACGCAGTGTCTGCAGAGCAGCAATTGCGCTGGAATTCGTCAGAATACTTACCATTTGAACCACCAATGTCGCGGAAAACGTCACTGCAGAACGCGGGAGCGTGCGGCGCCAATATGGTTCTCAAATCGTTAATGGCGCAGTTGCAACCAGACGGTAAAAATACGGTTGTATTGCTGTTTTCTGCACTCCGCTCTAGCGCCGGATCTCTTCCATCACCCTCACGATGCAGTTGCGCATGTCGCAGCGGGAGCAGCGAAAGGACAGCGTTCGTGGGTCGGTGCCAAACCCGTGTGTACGCGCAAGGTCGCGCGCCTTGATCTGGCCCTTGTGGCCGCAATGACGGCAGGTCATGTGCAGCACCATCCGATGCCGGGAGGCCTTGCCAAGGGTGTCGATGTTTATCGTCATGTCGCCATAATCGAACATAACGTGAACGCAGGCAAGATTGCACGACCTGATTTGCGCGGCGGGTGGACGAAGCCTGTGGATGATCAATCCAGCCAGATGGGATTGGTCCAGGCCTGACGATCATGCTCGTCCATCACCACAACGCGGCACCAGTCGCCCGCAAAGCGCTTCAACGAAAGGCGCCCTTGCGTCAGCGGCCCTGCCTCGGATTGCTCCAGATATTCGGCGCGCGAACCGCGACCGACTACCGAAATTCCGCGCACCGCCGAACATTCGACGACGACTTCGTCTCCCTCAACGGCGACGAAATGAAGCGCCGGACCGCGCGAGGAGTAGTAGTCGCCGCGCTTCATGGCGGCCAGAAGGGTTTGCGGTGTGTTGGCTTCGGCCTTCACCATCATCCAGCCGCCCATCCAGTCTTTAATCTTGAAATGCGCGTCATCGGCGGCATAGCCGGAGAGCCGGTAACCTTCGCTGAGAAGCGCATCCAGAAGTGCAGTACCGTCGCCACGGTCGCATTCGCGCGCGCAGCCTGTGTTCCAGATCTCGACGCTGTGGGCGATATTTGCCATCGAGCGTCCATCCTCGATCGACAGACCGGACCATTGCGGATGGGCAATACCAAGAAACGCTCCGGCCTCCACGGCGCGGCGCGCCAGGCTCACCGCATCTTCGTTCTCGCCAAGCGGCGGAAAATCGAGCGGCAGTCCACAGGCAAGCAGATGCCAAATTTCGCCATGGCTGTTGGCAGGCGCATGGATTTCGGCACCGAAGATCGTGGTGAAGGTTTCCGTGCGGTAGGGCGTGGTATCGACGATCGGGAAATCGAAGTGAGGCACGAAGTGATCGGAGAGGCACAGGAAATCATAGCCTCCCTCGCGATAGGCCCGGCAAACCTCTTCGGGAGAGCGCACGCCGTCGGAGCGTGTGGAATGCGTATGGATATTGCCGCGATAGAAATGTCCGGGTGCTGCGAATGCGGTGATGAGGGTCATCCTGTCCTCCGAATCAGATGCTGATCCGATTCATAGCGGAATTTGATGACGTTCCAGCATAATCCGACCGAAGTGAAACGAGGATCGTAACACTCCCCGGTCACGAGTCAGGAGAAATTCCGGCAGGCTGTCGACCGCCTGCCGGATGTGTGCCTCATTCGGCCGTCAGCAGTTCCGTGCAGTAGCTCGGGCCCTTGGCGCCTGGGCGATCGGACGTGATCGTGATGGAGCGGATACGGTATTCGGAGTCAGCGCGGATGGTTGCGCTGCAGCTGACGCTGATCGAGCGGCCCTTCTCGTCCTTGATGCGGTTGAAGCCGCCGCGCCAGTTGTAGACGGTCTGCGAACCTTCCGAAGAATCGCTGTAGGGCGGTGCGTAGCGGGCAAAGAAGGAGCCAGCCGATTTGCCGACCCAGCGCGCCTCGATGGGGCTCGACACGGGACCGACCGTGGTGCATCCGGAAACGACGCCGGCAACGAGTGCCAACGCAACCAAGCGATAATTCATAATATCCTGACCCTTCGAAAGATTGCCGTCCCAGTGGGTCTGGGCTCCGCAATGAAATTCAGCAGCCCGAGCGCTTGCGCGCGCGCCTTACCATGCGCGGACTAGCAGATTTTTCATCAGCATCGTAAGCGCGATCCCGCACCGCCCACAAAAATCCTTGTGAAAGTGCGATTTCTGCCACGCCCATGGCAGCAGCCCGGAATTCAGGGCTTTCCGGGCCCTTGGACCAATGTTCAATTCAGCGTTATCTAAAAACTTGCGAGAATAAAAAGGTACGGATACTCTGGCTTTCAGAGAAAACCCGACTGCCCATGGTGCACTGCGTCCAAACACTGATGCCAGTGTCCGGGGTGCAGATCAGCAAGATTGTCATACTTTGGCGGTCGGATGTTTCGGGCACATGTCTGGAATGCAATACAGGTGAACGAGTGAAACGCGGTAGATCCGAACGGACAACCCTTCTGGACGTCGCAACACGCGCAGGTGTCAGCCCGATCACCGTCTCGCGGGTTTTGCGGGAGCCTGAAAAAGTATCTGAACAGCTGCGGGGGCGGATCCTCGGGCTGATCGAGGATATGGGCTACGTGCCGGATCAGGCGGCGCGGGCGCTGGCCAGCCGGCATAATTCCACCTTCGGCGTGTTGGTCTCATCGCTCACGAACCCGGCTTTCGTCCGGTTCATGCAAGGGGTCGAGGAGCGTGTTCGCGAAACGAATTTTCGCGTCCAATACGCCAATACCCATCTTTGCATTCACGAGGAGAGCCGTCAGGTCAAGCTGTTGCTGTCGCAGAACACGGCCGGAATGATCCTGGCCGGGCTGGAAGGGGTTGATCAGGTCAGGACGCTGCTGAAAAACGCAGCCTGTCCGGTCGTGCAGGTGGTCGATATTCACCTCCAGACGGGTGGAACGTCCATTGCCATCGATCATGCAAGCGCGGCGGCCACCGCAACGCGCCATCTGCTGGATTGCGGCTATCGAAAGATCGCGATATTCGGCCCGATTGGAGACGAAAGAGGCAGGCGGCGTCTGGCGGGATACAGCAAGGTCATGCAGGAAGCGGGTCTCTATGACGAAGACCTCGTATGCCATTCCGGCCCTGCAACCGGAGCCCAGATCGGGGCAGAACTTCTGCGCACCGCCCTGCAGCGCCACCCGGATCTCGACGCCGTGTTTTGCCAGATGGACGACCTTGCGCTGGGCGTATTGTTCGAAGCGCAGCGTATCGGCAAACGCGTGCCGGATGATTTCGGCATCTGCGGCTATAACGATCTCGATTTCGCAACGATGATGGAGCCGCCGCTGACCACGATCAAGGTTCCACTCTTCGACATGGGATACCGCGCCGCCGATATGGTGATCCGCGGTGTCGTGGGCACCATGCCAAGCGATACCATGGTCGATCTCGGTTTCCGGCTGATGAAGCGGGGCACGACGCGGACGCTCTGACGAATGCATGTCACGCTCAACCGGATTGGGTTGAGCGGAATGATCCTGTCCATGGATGAAAGAAAAAAAGGCCGGTCTCTCAGCGAAACCGGCCTTCCTTTCTGTTATTCCAGCGTTTCGAAAATCTCGTTTGAACGCTGCCCGCTGATACGGCGGATATCCACGTCATCACGGCGTGCGGCAAACGCCTCGCTCGCCATCAGCTCTTCAGCCAGATCGGCTGGCAGCGACAGGAGAACGCGCTCGCCTTCGCGGTGAATGCCGCCGAGATCCGACCGCTTTGCCGTCACCATGCCGCCCGCAACCGTGTTGTTGGTATCCGGATCGATCAGGATGAAGGCGCCCGTTGCGCGGTTCTGCTCATAGGTGTCGAAAATTGCCAGCTCGTCGAAGCTGAGGCGCACTTTGCCGATGGCGTTCATGGCCAGCGTTTCCGCATGCGGCTTCCACTTGCCGCTGGACAGCTCCAGCTGGGATACCGGCTGCACGACAACACGTTGGCGGCGCGAGCCTGCCTTCAGCCAATAGCGCTTGCCGGGCTCTATGCCGCCCGGCTGCAGGGCAACGAGCTGTGCATCAAAGCCGAGGCCGGCCATCGGCTGGCCATCCAGCGAAACGATCATGTCGCCGCGCGAGACATCCACCTGACGGTCCAGAACCAGCGTGATCGCATCGCCAGCAACGGCGGCATTGCGTACCAGGTCGAAGGTCACGATCTGCTTCACGTTTGCCACAATGCCCGACGGCAGGATGGCGACGGAATCGCCCGGCTTGATCGAACCGCCGGCAACCGTGCCCTGATAGCCGCGGAAGCTTTCGCCGGGGCGAGAAACGCGCTGGACGGGCAGGCGGAAACCGCCAGCCGTTGCCGTGCGGATTGTCGCCAGTTCCAGCGCCTGCACGAGCGTCGGACCGTCATACCAAGGCATGATGGTGCTCGCGCCATAGACGACGTTCTCGCCCTTCAGCGCCGACATCGGGATCGCCGTGATCTGGCGAACGCCCAGCGACAGGGCCAGTTCCTTGAACTCGTGCGAGATACGGTCGAACACGGACTTGTCGTAGGAGACGAGGTCGAACTTGTTGACGGCCAGCACGAACTGTTTGATGCCCATCAGCGAGGCGATGGTGGCATGGCGGCGCGTCTGTTCCAGAAGGCCGGCGCGCGCGTCAACCAGAAGAACGGCCAGATCTGCCGTGGAAGCGCCGGTTGCCATGTTGCGGGTATATTGCTCGTGGCCGGGCGTATCGGCAACGATGAAGGACCGGCGATCGGTCGAGAAATAGCGATAGGCAACATCGATGGTGATGCCCTGTTCGCGTTCCGCCTGGAGACCATCCAGCAGCAACGCGAAATCGGGCAGACCGAGATCGTTCTGCTTGCCGCTGTCGCGCGAGAGTGCGGCGGCCTGATCTTCCTTGACCGCCTTGGTATCCCAGAGCAGACGGCCGATCAGCGTGGATTTTCCATCATCCACGGAACCGCAGGTGATGAGGCGAAGCGGACGGCTGTCCTTCACTGCCTTCGCGGCTTCTGCTTCCGGCAGGTCCTGAACTTCGGCGAGAGCGGCTGTATTGGCGGGAGCAGTCATCTCAGAAATATCCTTCACGCTTCTTCTTTTCCATCGATCCGGCCTGGTCGCGGTCGATGGCGCGGCCCTGGCGTTCGGAGACGGTGGCGATTTCAAGTTCGGCAATCACTTCATCCAGCGTCGTCGCGGTCGAGCGAATGCCACCCGTCAGTGGCCAGCAGCCCAGCGTGCGGAAGCGCAACATGCCTTCCTGGATCTGCTCTCCCGGCAGCGGCTGGAAACGCGGATCTTCTGCCCACATCAGCATGCCGTCACGCTCCACGAACTTGCGGTTCTTGGCGTAGTAAAGTGGCGGCAGCGGAATGTTTTCTGCCTGGATGTAGCGCCAGATGTCGACTTCGGTCCAGTTGGACAGCGGGAAGGCGCGTACGCTTTCGCCACGACGGATGTTGCCGTTATAAATGTTCCAGAGTTCCGGGCGCTGGTTGCGCGGATCCCATTTATGGTCCGGCGTGCGGAAGGAATAGATGCGCTCCTTGGCACGGGAGGCTTCCTCATCGCGGCGTGCGCCGCCAAAGGCCGCATCATACTTTCCGGCATCCAGCGCCTGCCGCAGCGCTTCTGTCTTCATGACGTCCGTATGGTAGGCCGAGCCGTGGCTGAACGGACCAATGCCCTCTTCCTGACCGCGCGGATTGGTGTAGACGACCAGATCAAGATCGAAGCGTTCCGCCATCTCGTCGCGGAAGGCGATCATTTCCGGGAACTTCCAGCCGGTGTCGATGTGCAGCAGCGGGAAGGGCACGCGACCGGGGTAGAAGGCCTTGCGGGCGAGGTGCAGCAGAACGGACGAATCCTTGCCGATCGAGTAAAGCATCACCGGGTTTTCGAACTCGGCCGCCACTTCGCGGAAGATATGGATGGCCTCGTTTTCAAGTGCCTTGAGATGCGGATCGAGCGGCGGCTTGGTGACGGGATCCTTCAGGTGAGGGTCGAATTCCGATGTGTGCTTGTGCATGTGGTCTCGGCTTTCCTGCCGGTTGGTCCGGCTATGCGTCTTTGAATGGTCGATAGGCTGTTCGGCGACTTGCCGACTGCCCGTCATCGTGTGTCCGGGAAAATCAGGCTGGCTGGGGAATGGCGCTGGCCGCTTCGTGGACGTGAAGACCGCATTCGCGCTTCTCGTCGTTCTCCCACCACCAGCGACCGGCACGCTCGGGCTCGCCGGGCTTGATGGCGCGGGTACAGGGCTCGCAGCCGATGGAAGGATAGCCGCGCGCATGCAGCGGGTTCACCGGCACGGCTTCACGCTCCACATAGGCGTTGATCTGGCCGAGAGACCAGTCGGCCAGCGGATTGATCTTTAGCAGGTTGCGGTCTGCGTCATACTCCGCGAAAGGCGTGGTTGCGCGATTGCCCGACTGGCCACGGCGAAGGCCGGTGATCCAGATCTGGGCGCCTTCCAGAGCCTTGGCCAGGGGCTTCAGCTTGCGCACATGACAGCAGGCATGGCGTGCCTCGACGCTTTCGTAGAAACCGTTCAGACCATACTGCGCCGCATAGGCATCGATATCGTCCTGCTCCGGCACGTAGCGCTTGATGGACAGATCGAACCGCTCTTCCGTTTCGGCAATCAGAGCCACTGTTTCGGCAAAAAGACGGCCTGTCTCCAGCGTCGAAACGTTGATCGGCAACCGCGCCAGACCGATGGCAGCCGTGATCACCTGGTCCTCGATGCCGAGGCTCGTCGTAAAAACGGCATTGCCCAGCCGCGCTGCAAGCGCCAGCCGGTCTGTTAGATCAAGTTCCGCCAACTGTGCATCCAGCTGGGCGGCCCGACCGGAGAAATCTGTCTGTTCCATGAAAACTGTCCAATCCTGATAGCCATCATTATGGCGGCTTTCAGCGGGACCTGCGAGCAATGCCCTTCCTGTTCGCAACCGGCCCAGAGCAAATCAGTCTCCCGCCGGGGGGCAGACGAAAAAATCCACTCCTGCCGCCGCAGAAATGCGCAATGGTCCCAATCTCCTGCCGCCTGATGAAGCCATTTGTATTTTGCATCAGGTTGCGTTACTGGAGGCCGCCCGCAAAAGTACAGTTCGGCCAGATATTCAGCATGATCTGTACAGCTGCGGTTCAGGCATCTCCATTCATAGTGTCGCTGATGATTTCCCAGAAGGCCAAATACGCATTGCGCGCGCTGACTGCCCTTGCCCAGGCGGATGGACAGCGTCCTCTGCTGATCAGTGAAATCGCTGTCCAGCAGGCCATCCCGAAGAAGTTTCTCGAACAGATCCTGCTGGAACTGAAGCGCAGCGGCATCGTGGAAAGCCGCCGCGGCAAGCTTGGTGGATACCTGCTGCAGCGCACAGCCGGTGAAATCACCTTCGGCGAAGTGCTCCGCCTGATCGACGGGCCCATCGCGCCCTTGCCCTGCCTCTCGCTGACGGCCTATCGGCGCTGCGAGGATTGCGACGGCGAAAAGCAATGTGAAATCCGGCATGTCTTTGCGCGCGTTGCCGATGCCAGCCGCGATGTTCTGTTCTCCACCACAATTGCCGATGCGGTCAACGGCACGCGCAATACATCGGAAAAGCTCGCCTCGCTGGAAGAGGCCTGAGTTCAGGTCGAATGCCACATCCAGGCAAACTTTGCTTTCGTCAAGTCTGCGCGCAAATAGAAGAGATTTTCTTCACCTCTCTGAAACCGTACCGTTTATGCCTTCCTTCACGCGGCCGTGAGATAAGCTTCACGCTATACAGGGCATCCATTGTTGGCGTCTCAGAACTGTTGGAAAATTCTCGTGGATCACATGGCCGCTGATCATCTGGCGATCACACCCCGTCCTGACGATAGGCACACGGCGCCCGGTTGGCAGGTGCTGTGGGCGACGCGTATGCGTCATGTCTGGCACGGTCCGGTTGTCGGTTTCCTGGCGACGCTGGCATTGACCATGGGGCTTTTCGTTTATCTTTTCCTGGATGAGAGCCTCATGATGCTGCCCATGTGGTCCGGATCGAATGTCGATCCCGAAACCGGCGTGACCTTTTCCTTCACCCTCCTTGCCGGAGCCTGGGCTGGCCGGCGCGGTCTGCGTTCTTTTCGCCTGCTTCAGCCAAGGGCCGTACGGCAGGATCTCGATCAGGCAGAACGCATTCTGCAGGAGAGCGGCAGCGCCACGGCGGCACTGGTTCGGCTTGGCGACAAGCAGGTGCTGTTCTCCGAAAGCGGGCGCGCCTTCATCATGTATGCCCGTCAGGGACGCTCGCAGGTTGCACTGTTCGATCCTGTGGGGCCACGTGAGGAATGGGCGGGCCTCGTTCAGGATTTCATGGCAGTTGCGCGCGCGGCCCGATGCCGTCCCGTCTTCTACCAGGTATCGCCGCAGTTCCTGCCGGTTGCCATTGAAGCGGGGATGACTGCGCACAAGCTTGGCGAGCAGGCCATTGTCGATCTTCAGCATTTCGATCTGAAAGGCGGGCAATGGCTGAAGCTCCGGCGGTCCATCAACCGCGCAGAACGCGATGGTCTGACGTTCGAATTCCTCGCCACCGAGCGCGTGCCAGACGTGCTGGCAGAACTGCGCAGCGTGTCGGATGCCTGGCTGACCGCCCACAATGCTGCGGAAAAGGGTTTCTCGCTCGGTACGTTCCGGGAGGATTATGTCTGCCGGTCGCCTGTTGCCCTGATCCGGCTGGAAGGACGCATCGTCGCCTTTGCCTCGATCCCAACCGCCACCGCAGAGCAGGATGCGTTTATCGATCTGATGCGCCACATTCCGGGCACCCATCGCGGTCTGATGGATCTGCTCTTCGTACGCATCATGGAGCATCTGAAGGCGGACGGCTTCCGCACCCTCAATCTGGGCATGGCGCCGCTTGCGGGCCTGTCGACCCACAGGTGCGCCCCTCTGTGGCACCAGCTCTGCCGTTTCATCTACGAGACCGGAGAGCGCTTCTACAACTTCAAGGGCGTCCAGACCTTCAAGGCCAAATTCGATCCGGATTGGCAACCGCGATATCTGGTGGTTTCGGGGCGCAGCCTGCCGCTCGCCTCCATCTATGATGTAACGCTCCTGATCGGGGGAGGCCTGAAAGGCATTCTCCGCAAGTCCCGATAGGCAGTTCGCACACGCCACCAACTAGGCCTATCGCCCAGACCTCTGACAGCGCTCGCGAGGCTGTCTGCATCGCGGCAGTTCGGTGGCGCGCCAAGGTGGCGCGCTAAGGTGGCTCATCGGTGTGGCGCGCTAGGTTGGCTCTGCAGGGTAACTCATCAGTGTGGCCCGTCAGCGGGCTATCAGCGATCCAATCGGCAGTGTCCGATTGTCAGCCGCCGACGCCTTCCTTGGCGAAGACGTCGGCGACAAGCGAAGCAGGGACTTCGCCTGTTTGAACGCTGTAGCTGCGGCCAGCCAAGCGTAAGGTTTCGAGGAAGGCCAATCCTTCCTCGAAAATGGACAGACCGGTTCTTGAATTGCTTGCTTCTGTTACGGCGGGGACCGTAAAGAAAACCAAATCTGCTGTCGATGCTTCAAATGATATTGCAAGTAATAATTCTAAAAATGCTTGGAATACATTCCCTGGGCGCAATATGATGCCCGACATGAAAACGTATCGATCACTTATCTATTTGCTTTAATTTGCCAGCTCCTGTTTGCTGGCAAGGGGAAACTAGAACTCCTGACCGGGCGTGTCTAGTTAAAAATTGCACGCCCTGATATTTAATTTATGAGAAATACAACCTTTTCTTATAACGCGCGGTGGAAAGCTCTCGCGCTTCCAACGTGTGACCCATCGCAAAGCTTGCAAAAGCAAAAGGGCCTGCTGTGAACAGGCCCTTCGTCGAGGTTCGGTGGATCCGGGCGATCCGGTCAGACGAGGAAAGTCGAGATGATCGGAAAGGCTGTCAGCAGGATGATTCGCAAGACATCAGCCGACACGAAGGGAACGATACCGCGATAGGTGTCTCGTATAGGCACTTCACGCGACATGGCCGAGATGATGAACAGGTTCAATCCGACCGGCGGGGTGATCATGCCGATCTCTGCCACCATCAGCACCAGGATGCCGAACCAGATGGCAAAGTGTTCCGGGCTCATGCCGAAGTCCATGGCGGTCACGATCGGGAAGAAGATCGGGATCGTCAGGACGATCATAGACAGGCTGTCCATGATGCAGCCGAAGATGATGTAGAGCACCAGGATGATGATCAGCACCGTCATCGGTGCAAAGCCCTGCGCAGTCACCCATTCCGCGCCAACCTGCGGCAGGCGTGAAAAGGCGAGGAAGGAGTTGAAGACGGTTGCGCCCAGCACGATGAAGAAGATCATGCCTGTGGAGACGGCCGTTTCCTTGAAGCAGGCGATCAGGGACGAGCGGTGCAGCCCGCCGTTCTTCCAGGCAACCAGACCCGTTCCTGCCGCGCCCACGGCAGCTGCCTGGGTTGGCGTAAACCAGCCGAGATAGATGCCGCCCACCACGAGGAAGAAGATCAGCACGACCGGCCATACGGCAATGAGGGCAGGAATGCGTTCTGCCCAGGGCAGGCGAGGGGCCTGACCGGCGCTTTCCGGCTTCAGCCGCACATAGATGGCGATGACCGTCAGATAGGAAAGCGCGGCGATGATGCCGGGTACGAAAGCGGCAAGGAAGAGCTTGGCGATGTTCTGTTCCGCCAGGATGGCGTAGATCACCAGCACCACGGATGGTGGAATGAGAATGCCCAGCGTGCCGCCGGCGGCAAGCGTCGCCGTGGAAAGTCCGCCTGAATAGCCGTGGCGTCGCAGTTCCGGCAGGGCGACCTGTGCCATGGTGGCGGCGGTTGCCAGAGATGAGCCGCAGATGGAGCCGAATCCCGCGCAGGCGCCGACAGCCGCCATGGCAACGCCGCCCTTTCGGTGGCCTAGAAAAGCGGCAGCCGCATTGAACAGGGACTGGCTCATTCCCCCGCGCGCTGCAAATTGTCCCATGAGCAGGAACAGCGGGATGATCGACAGCGAGTAGTTGACATTCGTCGACCAGATGACGGCTTTCAGCTGCGAAAGGATGGGTGTCCATTTTCCAAGCACCATCCAGGTGCCCACCACGCCGCAGCCCAGCATGGCGGCGCCGATTGGCACGCGCAGGAAGATGAGGATAATCAGAACCGGAAAGGACCAGAGACCAATTTCAATGCCGGACATCAGTGTGCTCCCATGGCCGCAACGATTGCCTTCTTGTTGCGTATGTCACGCAGGTCGGCGAGGATGATGAAGAGGCAGACGAGAACGTTGGCGATCAGAAGGATCAGCGCGACCAGGTAGCCCCACCAGATTGGCCACAGAAGCAGCGGGGTCGTTTCACCGTTCTCCAGCTTGTCAAGGAAGCCGATGCAGTGACGCCAGGTGATCAGGGCGAAAAGACCTGCAATGATGATGTCGCCGATCAACTGCGTCACGTTCATGGCCTTCTGGCCAAAGGCGGCAATCAGCAGGTCGACGCCCACATGGCCGCGCTTCAGCTGGCAGAAGGGCAGGAAGCCGAACACCGCAAGACCGCAGAGCAGTTCCACAACCTCGATTTCGCCCGGTATGGGGCGAATGGTCAGTGCGCCGATGATGGAAAGGCCTGTAAGGGCACACGCCGCAACGAGACACAGCCCGCCGAACCCGACAAGAACGACTGATAACTGAGTGATGTATTTCTCGAGACGGGAAAAGCCGGTGCGAGATTCATGGGTTGGCATGATGAGCCCCCGAGTGGACGTTACATAAAATAGACTGGCGATGCTGCAGTTGAGAAAACGCAGATGTCGATCGGGCCAAAAAAAATCGGGCAGGACCAACCGATGGTCCTGCCCGACAGTTGAGGGAGGATTATTTCGTGTTCTGCTGGATCAAGGCGACGGCATCCTTGTAAAGGCCGCTTCCGTCGAGACCCTTCTTGTCCATCTCGGCGATCCAGTTCTTGGTGACCTTTTCACCCTGTTCCTTCCACTTAGCGGTTTCCGCCTCGTCGAGCGTGATGGTGGTATTGCCAGCCTTGTCTGCGACGGCCTTGCCTGCAATGTCGCCCTGGTCCATGGCCTGACCGAACTTGCGTGCCAATTCTCGGCCGGAATTGGCGTCGATAACTTTCTTCAGTTCGGGCGAAAGTGCGTTGTAGCTATCCTTGTTCATCGCAAAGAGAAACGCCGCCGTGTAAAGGCCGGTCTTGCCGGAGAACTGCGTATGGTTGGGCGCAAGCTCTGCGATCTTGATCGAGGGCGTCACTTCCCAAGGAACGACGGTTCCATCGATCACGCTCTTTGACAGCGATTCCGGTACTGCCGTTACCGGCATGCCCACCGCTGAAGCACCCATGGCTTCCAGCATCTGGTTCACCACCTTTGACGTGCCGCGAAGCTTCAGACCCTTCATGTCGGCCAGCGACTTGACTGGTTTGGAGCCGATCGTATGGATCAGGCCCGGTCCGTGGGTATGGACCGCAAGCACGTGATAGTCCTTGTACTCGCTCTTCAGATGCTTTTCATAGAAGTCGTAGAAGGCAACGGAGGTGGCTTCACCGCTCGTGACCATGAAGGGAAGCTCAAAGGCTTCCGATTTGGGGAAGCGACCGGGCGTATAGCCGACGAGTGTCCACACCAGATCGACGACCCCATCCTTGGCCTGATCGACGAGATCGGATGGTTTGCCGCCCAGCTGCATCGCCGGATAGAGCTGAACCTCGATCTTGCCGCCGGAATCGGCCTTGATCTTTTCTGCCCAGGGAGCAAGGACCTTGGCTGGAATGGTGGCCTGCGGCGGCAGCATCTGGTGCAGCTTGAGCACCACATCAGCGGCCGATGCCGAAAAAGCTGAAATCGATAGGGCAACCGCGGAAACACCCGCAAGCATAAATGTGCGCAACATATTCTCCTCCCAGAGCGAAACGGTTTCAGGGGTGTGCGGTCATATGTCCAGGATAGGCCGATCGATCCACCGGTTGCCCCCGACACTCCTCCCTCACAGTCACCCTCCGACCTTATCGTATAGACGCCTGCCATCGCCGCAAATAAAAAATCTCGTCGGACATATAACTGAAATGATATGTAAGCCGCTATCTCACAGGATTGCCCGCAGTGCCGGGCATGACGGTGCCATGCGGCTCATGTGTTTGCCCGTCTGTCGTTCCTGTAGCGTCGAATGGCTTCCGCGAGGAAGGGCCGGGAAAGCCCGTGATAGAGCGGTTCGGGTGAAATGATTCGCGAGGTAATATAACCAAGCATGGATGCAGCCATGATCGGTATGACGGCCTCGTGGTTGCCAGTCATCTCGATGATGATCACGAAGGCAGTCATCGGCGCCTGTACAACGCCTGCGAAATATCCGGCCATTCCCAGGATCGCACCCAGCGCGATATTGCTGCCGATGAGCGAGGCAAGCGTGCCGCCCAGGCTCACGCCAACCGTCAGGGAAGGCGCGAAGATGCCGCCGGGGATGCCGGAGATCATGGAGAGAAAGGTGGTCGAAAGCTTGGCGAGGAAAAGCAGAGGCGAAGGTGCTTCGCCGCCGAGGATCCGCTGCGATTCCTCATATCCGGTTCCAAAGGTCTCGCCGTGCGAAAGCACGCCGACAATCGCCACCGCAAGGCCGCAGGCTGCAGCGAGCAGCACCATGCGCTTCAGGGGTTGCGAATGCGCCCAGCGCCGGATGCGCCTGACAGCCTTTAACGCCGAGGCGCTGAAAGCGGCACCCAGTGCTCCGCCACATACGCCGCAGGTCAGAACCAGCAGCCAGTCGCGGCCGGTTTGCGCACTCACGGATGTTTCCCCGAAATAGGTATAGCTGCCGACGAGACCCAGCGCCGCAAGACCCGACAGGATGACTGCCGTGAGCACAAGCCCGTTCGAGCGGCTTTCGAAAGTCCGGCTCATCTCCTCGATCGCGAACACGATCCCCGCAAGCGGTGTGTTGAATGCGGCAGCGATGCCAGCCGCGGAACCCGCCAGAATGAGCCCGCGCGCCTGCACCATGCCGCCGATGCGACCGCTGGCCAGCATGAGGGCGGCGCCGACCTGGACAGTCGGGCCTTCGCGCCCGATAGATGCGCCGCAGAAGAGCCCGATGACCGTCAGGATGATCTTGCCCACGGCCACCTTCAGCGAAAGAAGCCAGGTGCGGGCATTTTCGTCATGCAGATGCCGTGCGGCAATCGCCTGCGGAATGCCGCTGCCCTGCGAGTTGGGAAAAAAGCGGATTGCGAGCCAGGCACAGAGTGCAAAGCCTACCGGCGTCAGCAGCAACGGGATCAGGTATCCGGACGTATGCGAGTTGAGCAGGTGATGAAACAGGTGCTGCGCCAAATCTGCCGCCTTGGCAAAGCCGACGCTGACAACGCCGATGGCTACCGCTCCAAGCCAGAACACGATCCGTGGCTTCCAGACGCCCCAGGATCCACGCATCACGCGGGAGCGACGGAGAAAGCGGGTTCGGCGTGGGATCAGGGGCATGGCGTATTCCGATACGTGCTAATATTGCCCTTCTAAAGCATGTCGTCGCCAAAAGTGTGCAGCGGTTTTGCGATAACGACATGCGATAATGCAAAGATCTAAAGCGTCAGGAGCGAATCTGAAAGATCGCGACACGCTTTAAACGCCTCCTGAGCCAGAGATACAAGCCTTGATCGGAAAATGCTGTTCGTCTTATGCAGAAACGGACCGGTCGCGGAGGCTGCGACCGGTCCGGGGCAAGGGGCTGCCTGCAGGGTTCAGGCAATCAGCCCCTTCATGGGAGCCACCGCCTGGCTGCCGGGAAAGACAGCATCGGCAAGATGCGCGGCGCTTGCTCCAAGAAGATCGACCGCAACACCCTTGATGACGGAGCGTAGATCGGTGGTGGGGTTCAGGTCTCTGGCCTCGAAGAGCTGTTTCTCCTTCAGGCCCGGCCAATCGGTAATCACGCGGCCGCCGCGAATTGCACCGCCCGCCAGGAATGCGACCGTGCCGGTGCCGTGGTCGGTGCCTTCCGTGCCGTTGATGCGCGCGGTGCGTCCAAATTCGGTGGCGACAACGATGGCCGTATCTTTCCAGGCCGGTCCCAGTTCCTGCTGGAACGCGAGAAGCGAATTGTCCAGCCCGCGCAGAAGCTTGGCCAGTCGTTCGGTTTCCTGTGCATGGGTGTCCCAGCCCTCGAAGGCAAGCGCTGCAACGCGTGGACCATCCTCCTGCGCAATCAGGCGTGCAGCACCGCGCGCCATCTGTTCCATGCCGTCAGGATCGCCCGCGCCGCCCTTGGCCTTGACGTCGAGGCCGGAGGCTATGCGCCCTGTCTCGATACCCTCCTGCAGCAGTTTTGCCAAAAGCGGATCGGTCTTGCCGTAGAGGTCGGTCAGCCGTGGTGCCAGATCGCCGTCTGCTGCCCGCAGAATGGAAGGCGCCCAGCCGAGCACGGGTGCCTTGCCGCGGATGACAAGCGGCGCCGTGGAGCCGACCGAAAGGCCGCGCACCCGCTCCGAAGGGCCGGGCGCAATGCGTTCGCCCTGCGGCAACCCTTCCAGCAACCGGTTCAGCCAGCCTGTTTCCACATGGCCGGGGGTCGAATATCCGCTTTCCAGTACATCCTGCCCGTCGAAGTGAGAGCGCTCGCGATAGGCCGTGGCACTGGCATGCACCACGGCTGCCTGCCTGGCCTGAAACATCCGCTGGAAATTCGGCATTGAGGGGTGGAGCGCAAAGAAGCCATCCAGCGGCAGCGCTGCCTTGTCTCCCGACGTGTGCATGGCGATCTGCTGGCGCAGGCCCTCATAGTCGGGATCGCCAACCGGGGGAACTGCCGTCAGCCCATCCAGTGCACCGCGCAGGATGATGGTCACGAAGCGTGGATCGCGACCCTGGGCCGCATGCGCGAATTTCGGCATGAATGCCCAGGCAAACAGCGCGCCGGAGGCGCCCAGGATTGCGCGACGGGTGGGATTGAGGTTTTCGCACAGCATGTCAGCACCTCTGGAATTCAGGGGAAAGGAAGGCGATGGAAAGGCCCTGTGGCCGCGTTTCGGCACGAGATACGGCCTGCAGCGTCTCTGCCGTCAGCAGCGGACCGAACCGATCACCGGCAAAGGAGCGCGGATCGACGGAACCGGGAGCCTGATGGGCAAACAGGTTGGCTGCGTCGATCCGCGTGGCAAGCCCTTCCGAAGAAGCCCAGCCATCGGTGACGTCCGAAAATCCATTCGGTCCGGACGGATCCCAGAGCGGTTGTCCCAGTGCTTTCAGGGTGGAGAGGATCTGCTGTGGCTTGGGCTTGATGCCCGTGCTGCGCAGAAGCGCCGTGACATATTGCAGCGGCGGGCGCAGCTTTTTCAGTTGCGGATCCCATGCCTCGTCTGCGTTCAGCATCGCCTTGTAGACGGCAGATAGGTTGCCTTGCGATTTGGTATAGGCCGCGGTCATCTTGTTCACGAGAGAGGGTGGCGGGTCATCCGCCACGAAGTGACGGGCGAGCTTGAACGCCAGATGCCGCGCGGTTGCCGGATGGCGCGAAAGATCGCGCAGCACAGCTCGACCCTGCTCAATGCCACCTTCTGGATAGGTGATGCCCATCACCGTATGATCGCCCGGCTCATGGGCATTGGCGTTGAAGGTGAACGCGCCCTGCGGTCCCGGCCGCTTTTCATCGCGATAGACGGCCCAGCCCGTGATGATCTTCGCAAAGGAGGTGACATCAGTCTGGCTATAGCCGGTGCCAACACCCAGCGTATGCAGTTCCATGATCTCGCGGGCAAGGTTCTCGTTCAGGCCGCGCTTGCCGTTCTTGTTGGCGGGAGAATTCGGGCCGATCGACTGCCGGTTGTCGAGAAAGACCAGCATGGCAGGATGCGTTTCGACTGCGGTCAACAGGTCTTCGAAACGCCCGAAGATATGCGGACGGATTGCCTCCCGCTCGAAGGCGCCAGCGGCAATATGAACCTCGCCGCCCTTGCCGGTCGCAATGGCAAAGTGGTTGGCCCAGAACATGGCCAGCCTTTCGCCAAACCCGATCAGGGGCTGATGGATGGTGCCGTTGAAGCGGGCATCCGCTTCCGCCAGAAGGATCTGCTGTGGCAGATAGGGACGCTTGGATGGCGGTAGGTCGGCCTTGTTTGCCTTGCCGTTTCCGGGGGCGCCATTTCCAGTCGCGACAGTTCCCGGGGCAGGGCCAGCCATTGATCCGCCCATTCCTCCGCCACCCATGCCGCCTGCATCCATGCCGCCCGCCATTTCGGCAGGCTTTGCACCACCGGCAGCCATCGCCGTCGCGGCTGCATTGGCGGCAACAGCCGGGAGAGGGCGCTCGCGCTCTGCCTTCACTTCGGCCTGGAAGTCGTAGAGGGAGACCAGCAGATCCTGCGTCGAGCGCAGGCTGCCGCCTACCGGGTGCGGCACGGCCTGCTCCGTCACCTCCTGCAAAAGCAGGTCACGCGGATCGTCCTTGATCGCCGCAATGCTGCCTTCCTGTGCGCCGAGGCCAAAACGCCAGAGCGTCAGTGCCGCTTCGAGATCCTTTGAAAGGCCGGGATTATTTGCCATGGCCGATACGAACTCCGTTTCGTTATCGGCTCTTCAACGGATGGACTTTAGAAAATCCGTCGGTTCGAAATTGTGATTATTTCGCGGCAGGCGGTCGAGGTGCTTCACGCTGCACCAGACCATCGGCCAGACGGCGGCGTTCATCCAGCGAAAGGCCTGTCGCGAACGAGATTGCACGCTCCTCCGTCGCAGCCCTGACCGCGAACTCCGCTTCACGCGCCCGTTTCAGCGCATCGCGCAAGGCAATGGCATCGAGGTCCGGCTTGCCCATCAGGGCTGCAGCCTCCACGCGCGCCTGCCTTGCCTCCAGCGAAACGGAACGTACATCCCGGCGTGCTTCGGCCAGTGCCTTCTGCAATTCGCCCCGCTGCTTCCCCGGCAGTTGCTCGCCCGCCAGCGGCAGGCGGGACGGCGGCTGACGTGTATCGCCGTAGAGATAGAACAGCCCACCGCCGAAGATTGCGGCAATCAGGAATGTGTTGAACGCCAGCAAGCCGATGACGAGCCTGCGGTAACCTTGCTCGGTCATTGAACCTCCTGCATGTGGCTGGTGTCTCCATCCGGCTGGATGCTGCCGAATGCGGTGTCATAATCGGTCCTGATGATGGATTGGCTGGGCAGCATGAAGGCCACGGCTGTTGCACCCGTCAGTCCGCCTGCCAGCCCGAGGCCCACCAGACCCGCACCGACAAGCCAGCGGATCATCCGGTTTCTCATCGTCAATCGGCGCTGACCGCTCTCCAGAATTCGGCCGACAAGCGCTGCATCCGGCGGCGCCACGCGGTAGGTTGAAAGCAGGGCTTCCAGTTGCTTGTCGCGATCTTTGCTCTCAGGCATGTTCGTCATCTCCCAGCAGGATGGTTTGCAATGCCCGCTTGCCGCGCGCAAGCAGGCTTTCCAGCGCATCGACGCTGATATCGAGAACCTGGGCCGCCTCGCGGTTCGACATCTCCTGATAGTAAACCAGAATGATGGCTTCCCGCTGGCGCGGAGCAAGGCTTTGCAGTGCGCGTTCGACCCGGACGGCATCGCCGTCCGCCGCCATGAGACCCGCATCGGGCAGAGCGCCGGGGTCGATCTGTTCGGGCAGAGTATCCGTCAGCACGTCACGCTTCTTTCGCAGCCGGTCGTAGCACAGGTTCAGCGTTATGCGGTGCGCCCAGGTATCGAATTTCGCCGCGCCTTGCCGCCAGTTCCCGGCATGCTTCCAGATGCGCAGGAAGGTTTCCTGCGCCACGTCTTCCGCCTCGCTGCGGTCTCCCAGCATGCGGCTCGCCAGCGCCAGCAACCGCGGCAGCTTAGCAGACACCAGTTCGCGCATGGCGGACGGATCTCCCGCTGCCACACGCCGCACCAGTTCTGCATCGGGATCAAGGCTCATTGGTTGCTGCTACTGCACGCGGGCCTCGGGCCACGCGGATCCCATGATGCTGGTAAATCGCAAAAGGTTCAACAGGATGCGGATCTTTGTTCTCCCTATGCAGAATCCGGTTCAGGTTCGTGTTGAGCCTTGAACGGGCGAGAAAGGCATATCCGTCGGTCGGGATTGAAACAAAATGGCGAATGGAATATATCTGATATCGTCAATTGATATCAGAGGAACCATGCGCACGCTTGTCGACATTGAAGAAAGCGCTGTCTCCGCTCTGGATCGGATTGCGCGGGAAGAGAAGGTCTCCCGAAGTGCTCTCATCCGGGAGGCGGTGGCAGAGCTTCTGGAAAAGCGGACCCGCTCCGATATGCAGGATGCCTTTGGCCTGTGGTCCAAATCAGCAGATATTCAGGACGGGGTGGACTATCAGCGATCCCTGCGGGAGGAGTGGTGAAGGCGCTCTTCGACACCAACATTCTCATCGATTATCTGAACGGTATCGAGGCTGCCCGAAGCGAGATCGAGCGCTATCGGCAACGCGCCATCAGCATGGTTTCATGGATGGAGGTCATGGTCGGTACCGCCGACGAGTATCGCCATGCAACAGAAGCGTTTCTCTCAAATTTCCAACTGGTCGAGATCGATAAGCTTGTGGCCGAGGAGGCCGTGCGTCTACGCCGTCAATATCGATTGAAGCTGCCGGACGCCATTGTCTGGGCAAGCGCCCGTGTGGGGGATTGCCTGCTGGTGACGCGGGATGCGAAGGATCTGCCGGTCGACGATCCCGGCGTGCGCATCCCTTATCGCGTCTGATCGCATCTACCGGTCACTCACC
This sequence comes from Rhizobium sp. Root149, assembly GCF_001427345.1. Lineage (NCBI taxonomy): Bacteria > Pseudomonadati > Pseudomonadota > Alphaproteobacteria > Hyphomicrobiales > Rhizobiaceae > Rhizobium > Rhizobium sp. Root149. The sequence continues at coordinate 474,028 of NZ_LMGD01000001.1, read as the reverse complement.
TGCCAGTTCGGGCTGACCCAAGCTTCCTGGTTGCTGCGGGGCAGGGGGTCACGGCCCAGAATATGATCGGCGGCCTTTTCGCCGGTCATGATCGAAGGGCCGTTCAGATTGCCATAGGTCACATGCGGGAAGATCGATGAATCGGCCACGCGCAGACCCTCGACGCCAATCACCTTCGTTGTCGGGTCCACCACGGCCATCGGGTCGCTCACACGGCCCATTTTGCAAGTGCCGCAGGGGTGGTAGGCACCTTCCAGATGCTCGCGCAGGAAGGCATCGATCTCGTCATCGCTCTGGACTTTCGCGCCCGGCTGGATCTCGCTGTCCAAATAGGGCGCGAAGGCCGGTTGCGAAAAGATTTCCCGCGTCACCCGTACGGCATGGCGGAATTTCACCCAGTCTTCCGGGTCGCTCATATAGTTGAAGCGCAGCACCGGTGCGTCCTTCATGTCGGGCGAGCGCAGCGTCACGGAGCCGCGCGACTTCGACATGTTGTAGCCCACATGCGCCTGGAAACCATGGCCCTCAGCCGCCGATTTCCCGTCATAGGATACGGCGATCGGCAGGAAGTGATATTGAATATCCGGCCATTTCACGCCCGCTGCGGAACGTATGAAGGCCGCCGCCTCGAACTGGTTTGAGGTGCCGAGCCCCGTCTTGAAGAACAGCCATTGCGCGCCGACAACGCCCTTCCAGAACCAGTTGTTCTTTGAATGCAGCGTGATTGGCAGCTTCGATTTGAACTGGTGGTAGTATTCCAGATGGTCCTGCAGGTTCTGGCCGACGCCCGGACGATCCGCCACAACCTCGATGCCCATGTCCTTCAGATGCGCGGCCGGACCGACACCCGATAGCATCAAGATCTTCGGCGAATTGAAGGCAGATGCCGCAACGATCACCTCCCGGTTAGCGCGCACCACCTCGATGCGGCCATCGATTTCTACCTCGACGCCGATCGCCTTCAGGCCCTCGAACACCACGCGCCGCGCATAGCAGCGAATGAGCCGGCAGTTGGGGCGCTTCAGTGCAGGCTTAAGATAAGCATTGGCGGCAGACCAGCGGCGACCGGCCCAGCTCGTCTGCTCCATCAGGCCGAAACCTTCTTGGTTTGAACCGTTGTAATCGTCCGTCACCGGGAAACCGGCCTGACGCCCTGCCTCGATGAAGGCGTGGTAGAGCGGGTTCTTCACCTCGCCACGGCGCACATGCAAGGGGCCGTCCGTGCCGCGCCAACCGTCTTCACCACCGTGTGAATGCTCCATGCGCTTGAAGTAGGGCAGCACATCGGCATAGGCCCAGCCTGTCGCGCCCATCTCGTCCCAACGGTTGAAGTCTTCCGCATGGCCGCGCACATAGACCATGCCGTTGATGGAGGAGGAACCGCCGATTACCTTGCCGCGCGGCGCGATCATGCGGCGGTTGTTGAGATGCGGCTCGGGTTCTGAGAGATAGCCCCAGTTGTAGCGGTCCATGTTCATGGGAAAGGCAAGCGCCGCTGGCATCTGCACGAAAGGCCCGATATCGGAACCGCCGAACTCCAGCACGATCACCGTATGCCTGCCATCCTCGGAAAGACGGTAAGCCATGGCAGAGCCCGCCGAGCCGGAACCGATAATGACGAAATCTGCGTTGTTCATGATAGTCGTTCCGTTAGGTCTTCTGCTTGGGGCTCACCCCCTCTGGCTTGCCAGCCATCTCCCCCTCAAGGGGGGAGATCGACTTGCGGCACCGCCTCGGTTCTTTTCGGCCATCGGTGGGCTTGTCTTCATTCCGCAGCGCCAACAAGTGGGCGATCGGGTACCGTTCTGCCGATCTCCCCCCTTGAGGGGGAGATGCCCGGCAGGGCAGAGGGGGGTGTTTCCACCCTCCGGCAGTGCTTCTCAATACGGCGCTTCGCACTTGCCCATGCCGACATAGACGGTCTTGAGTTCGCTGTAGTGCTCCAGCGCGGCTGCGGAATTTTCACGCCCAAAGCCGGATTGCTTGGAGCCGCCGAAGGGAATTTCCACCGGGCAGAGATTGTAGGTGTTGATCCACAGCGTGCCTGCTTCGAGCTGATCCACCACGCGGTGCGCGCGGCTGATATCGGCGGTGAACACGCCAGCGGCCAGACCGAATTCGGTGGCATTGGCGCGGGCCACCACATCGGCCTCATCCTCGAAATCCAGCACGCACATCACCGGGCCGAAAATCTCTTCGCGCGCAATCACCATGTCGTCGCGCACATCGGCAAACACCGTTGGCTGCACATAGAAGCCTTCGCCCGACACTGCATTGGGAATGCCGCCGCCGGTCACGAGCCTCGCTCCTTCCGCCTTGCCCTTTTCGATGTAGGAAAGAACCTTTTCGCGCTGGGCACGCGATACCATCGGCCCCATCTGCGTTGCCTCGTCGCGCGGATCCCCCAGTAGGATCGCTTCCGTGCGCTCCTTCAGCCGCGCCAGAAAACGCTCCTTCAGCGCCGTGTGAACGAAGACGCGCGTACCGTTCGAGCACACCTGGCCGGTCGAATAGAAATTGCCCAGCATGGCACCGGAAATCGCGCTTTCCAGATCCGCATCGTCAAATACGATGAGCGGCGATTTTCCGCCAAGCTCCATGGTCACATGCTTCAGGTGAGCGGCTGCGGCACCGGCCACCTTGCGGCCTGTCGGCACCGAGCCGGTCAGCGAAACCTTGGCAACATCCGGGTGCGAAACGAGAAGCGGTCCCGTATCGCGGTCCCCCTGGATCACGTTGAAAACGCCTTTCGGCAGGCCCGCCTCAACGAGTATCTCAGCGATTTTCAGCGCGCCGAGCGGCGTGATTTCCGATGGCTTGAACACCATGGCATTGCCAGCAGCCAGCGCCGGTGCCGCCTTCCAGCAGGCGATTTGCTGCGGATAGTTCCAGGCCCCGATGCCGACCACGACGCCGAGCGGCACCCGCTTCGTATAGGCGAAGTCTGACCCTAGCGGGATCTGCGATCCGTTGAGCGCGGTGGCGATGATGCCGCCGAAGAATTCAAGGCTGTCTGCGCCAGACGTCGGGTCGGCCACGATGGTTTCCTGAATGGGCTTGCCGGTATCCAGCGTTTCCAGTTCAGAAAGCTCGCGGTTGCGCTCGCGCATGATGTCGGCAGCACGGCGAAGGATCCGGCCACGCGCTGTCGGGCTCATGGCCGCCCATTCCTTTTGTGCCCGCTTGGCTGCCTGAACCGCCTTTTCGACGATGGCAGGCGTTGCGGCGTGGAGACGCGCAATTACCTCGCCGGTGGCCGGGAAAATGCTTTCGATGACCGTGCCTGCACTGTCCTCGACATAGGCGCCATCAATGAAGTGAGAGGCTTGCGGCTGGGCTTTCATGCTTGTTCTCCGGGGGCGGATGTCTGAGGAAACTGAGTAAGTTGCGCTGTCACATACTCTTCCACCAGCGCAATCGACGCGTCGATGGAAAGGGGTGCTGCCCGCAAGGACTGGCGGATATAGAGGCCGTCGATCAGGGCCGCCGCACCTTCGGCAATGCGTGCGGCCTGCGGGGCAGGGGCAAGCTGCTTCAGCGCATGCATGAGGTTGGAATGCAGGCGCCGCGCATAGAGCACCAGCAGGCGCCTTGTTTCCTCTGAACGCTGCGCTTCCACATAGAAGGCAAGCCAGGCCGCCACCGTTTCCGGCGTGAACTGGTTGGCCTGGAACGAGATGCGAATGACAGCAGAAAGCCGTTCACGTGGTGTGTGAGCCTGCTGAATCGCAGTCACAGCATCGCGGCGCAACTCCCTCAAAAGACTCCGGATTGTGGCGATCAGCAATTGCTGCTTGCTGCCGAAATAATGATGCGCCAGCGCCGGAGAAACGCCTGCCTCGCGCGCAATGTCGGACATGGTGACATCCAGCGAGCCGTGGCTGCCAATCGTCTTCAAGGCTGCGTCCACCAGCGCCTTGCGGCGAACCGGCTCCATTCCAAGCTTGGGCATTTCGATCTCCTGTTAAAGCGGATTATATTTTTGATTGACTGATCAATCAATAAAAATTCGGCGTCGGGAACCTGGCTGCTGTTGATGCGGATCAAAGTTCGCGATGCCGCGTTCATGCAGCATCTTGCAGGGATGTTTTTCATAAACAGGAGCCGAGCCATGACCGATGTCTTCACCAATCGCGATATCCATCAATTGCACAGCAAATGGGGATGGCTGGTTGCTCTCGGTCTGCTGCTCACGGCGTTCGGCGTGGCAGCGCTGGCGAACCTCTTTATCGCAACCGTCGCGTCGATCTATTACATCGGCGCGATGATGCTCGTGGCGGGCGCGATCCACCTCGTGCACGCCTTCCAGGTTCGCGGCTGGGCGGATTCGCTCCTGTGGGGCGCAAGCGCGCTTCTCTATACGGTGGCCGGCTTTCTCGCCTTCACCAATCCGGGCCTCACCGCTGCCGTCTTCACCTTGATCATGGCCATCGCGTTGACAGTCGCCGGCCTCTTCCGTCTCTGGGTCGGCTTCAAGATGCGACCGATGAAGGGCGCTGGCTGGATCATGTTTGCCGGGGCCATCACCGCTTTGGCCGGTTTGACGATTGCCGCAGGCTGGCCGGTCAACTCTCTCTGGATCCTCGGCCTGTTCCTCGCAATCGATCTTCTGATGCAGGGCTGGGCGCTTTTCTCGCTTGGCCTGGCTGCGAAAAACGCTTGAGCTACTGAGGGTTAACTGCCGAAATTTCACAAAACTATCACACAACATCAACCATCTGTTGATGAGTGGGATGTGATTGTCTCTCGCAAATAAAATAATGCGTCAGGGAGACGTCGTGATGTCCGGGGCCGTGTCCATCGAAACTCCTGTGCTGCGGCGTTTTGCCGACGGGCAGTTGCTGAACCTGAGTAAGCTTGTCATCGAAAGCGCCCTGCAGCCCATTGTCGAGCTGTCGACGGGTAAGGTCTTTGGCTACGAGACGCTTCTGCGCGGCCATGATCGACTGGGTTTTGCTTCCCCGCTGGAGCTTCTGGATACGGCAGAAGAGGCGGGTCAGCTTCTAGGGCTGGAGCAGATGTTATCTGCCCGCGCGCTTGCGAAGTTCGCGACTGTTCCGGACTTTGCCCATGCCACGCTGTTCATCAATCTGGATGGTCGTCTCATTCGCTCGGGCGAGCAGATCGTCGACCGCATGCTGCAGCAGTTGCGACAGGCCGAAATCCCGCCATCCTCCGTCTGCTTCGAGCTGACCGAGCGCTTCGACAATACCAGCGCACCGGAGTTTGCGGCTTTGATGAAGCGCATGCGCCAGGCGGGCTTCAAGCTGGCGATCGATGATTTCGGCGTCGGCCATGCCGAGATAAAGCTTCTCTGCGATTTCCCGGTCGATTACCTGAAGATCGATCGCCACTTCATCGCCGGTCTGGATGCCAGTCCGCGCAAGCGCCACCTCGTGCGCAATCTGGTCAATATCGCCCATGTGCTAGGCATCCGGGTCATCGCTGAGGGTGTCGAGCGGGAAGCGGAATGCCTGGCCTGCCGCGAGGCGGGCGTGGATATGGTGCAAGGCTGGTTCATTGCGCGGCCCACCACCTTTGTGAATGAACTGCAGCCCGCCTATCCCTCGCTTGCGGATCTTGGGCGCGCGCGCCGCACCAGCCAGTCGCTGGACGAGATCCTCATTCGCAGGCAGATTGAGCGCCTGCCCACCGTCTATGAGCATGAAGGCATCGAGACGGTCTTCGAACTGTTTCGCGCCAATCCGCGTCAGGCCTTTTTCCCGGTTCTGAATGCCAACGGCGAACCGCGCGGCATCATCAGCGAGCATCACCTGAAGGAGTTCATCTATCGCCCCTTCGGCCGCGATCTTCTGAAGAACAAGCTCTACGAGCGCTCCATTGCGCATTTCGTCGAAGGCGCGCCGATCATCGGGCTTGATGCCAATGCCGAGAGGCTGATGACCATCTTCGCCAACATGGATGGCAGCGATTGCGTGATCCTGACGGAAAACATGCGCTACGCGGGCGTGGTGTCAGCCGCGTCGCTCATCCGCGTCATCAACGAGAAGCAATTGCAGATCGCGCAGGACCAGAACCCGCTGACAGGTCTGCCGGGCAATCGGGCAATCCGGGATTTCATGCTGGAGGCCGGTCGCGATGACGACCAGACCCGCTTCTTCTGCTATTGCGATTTCGACTTCTTCAAGCCGTTCAACGATCATTACGGCTTCCAGATGGGCGATCATGCCATCACCCTGTTTGCCGCTCTGATGAAGCGCTACTTTTTCTCGCAGGGCGATTTCCTTGGCCATGTCGGTGGCGATGATTTCTTCATCGGCCTTCGCGACTGGACCTGGGAGGAAGCGCAGGAAATTCTGGGCCGCCTGCTGTCGGATTTTCATGACGATGTCGTCCAGCTTTATTCCAGCGAGGATCGCGCCTCCGGTCGCATTCGCGGCCATGATCGCAACGGCATCGAGCGGGATTTTCCGCTGCTGCGTTGCTCGATCGGCGTCGTGGAATTGCCGAAGGGCCTTCTGCTGGATGATGTTGGCCGCATCGGTGCCGCCATTGCCGGCGTCAAGGCAAAGGCGAAGGATAGCGAGACCGGACTCGCAGTTGCGGTCTTCGATCCGCATCATTGATAGAAGGAGCGTTTGCAGTTTTTATGAAAACCGCAAACGCTCTTTCCCCGAGCAGTTGCACCATGTCCGCCGGATGTCACGACGACAGAGATGGTGCTGTCTTGCTCTTTGAGGTCACATCAGATCAATAGGGGCAATTGACGATCGGCGCGTTGTTGAGCGTGGAAGAGACGCCTGCCGTAACATAACCCGTCGCAATGTTGAGGATCTGGGTCTGCGTGCTGACAAGGCCGCTGAGTGTCGCACCCGCATTGGAAGCCGCGCCGCTTGTTGCTGCGCATGTCCAGGCCGTGCCACCGTTTGGAGATGTGGTCTTCATCATGGTCGACACATTGTAGCAAGTGCCACCCGGCAGGCTGAACTGGCCCATGTTCGATGTCCACTCTCCGCCAGCGCCATTCTTGTAAAAGTTGTTGGCCGCAACCACAACCTTGCCGCTGGTATTGGTCATGGCATTGCCAACATTGGTCACGACAAGGCCCGTTTCTGTGGCGGATGTTGCGCCTGCAACAAACACGGCATCACTGGCCAGGCAAAATGCAAAATCGCTGGCAGGCAGGGCCGAAAGCTTCAGATCTGCAGACTGGGCGTGACCGACAAACGCCATCGTTGCACCCAGAAGGGATGCGAGGGAGGTGACAAACAATTTCTTCATTACAATTTCTCCGAGTTAAAGAATCATATGCACAATCTAAATACGAAAACGCATTTGCCTTGTCTCCCGAATTCGCGCAAAACGAGCGCAAATTAACTTAATCAATTATAAGTAGAATTGATGCTGTCGTGCCACAGGGCTAATCCATCACCTTTAATCGCCGAGGCTTGCGCCCTATGTTGCCGTTCGACCTGAGCACATTCGCGAGGGTGAAAAAGCTTTGCATGCGAATATGCGTGAAGGCAAAAAGAGCGAGCATTGAAGGCAAATCCGTGTTTGCCGCATTGAGCCTAACGGGGAGAATTCATTTCATGTCTTTGCCAACAACCATGCGTCACGTCGATCTGCCATCCTTCGGGGGGCCAGACGTCATGAGCTTCACCAACGGACCGGTGCCGCAACCTGGAGCGGGCGAAATTCTGGTGAAGGTGCAGGCGGCAGGCGTGAACCGTCCCGATGTCGCGCAGCGTCAGGGCATCTATCCGCCGCCGAAGGATGCAAGCCCGATCCTCGGCCTGGAAGTGGCCGGAACGGTTGCCGCAGTGGGGGCAGGGGTCACGGATTTCGCTGTCGGTGATCAGGTCTGTGGCCTTGCCAATGGCGGAGGCTATGCGGAATTCTGCATTCTCCCGGTCGGTCAGGCACTGCCTTTCCCCAAGGGATATGATGCGGTCAAGGCGGCAGCGGTTCCGGAAACCTTTTTCACCGTATGGGCCAACCTCTTCCAGATGGCGGGCCTGACCGAGGGCGAAAACGTGCTCATCCATGGCGGCACGTCCGGCATTGGTACGACCGCGATCCAGCTTGCCAAGGCGTTTGGCGCCACGGTCTACACAACGGCGGGGTCTGCAGAGAAGTGCGAAGCCTGCGAAAAGCTCGGCGCCACCCGCGGCATCAACTACAAGTCAGAGGATTTCGCCGCCGTCATCAAGGAGGTGACCGGGGGCAAGGGCGTCGATGTCGTGCTCGACATGATCGGTGCTGCCTATTTTGAAAGGAACCTGAGCTGCCTTGCCAAGGATGGATGCCTGTCCATCATCGCGTTTCTGGGCGGCAATATCGCGGAGAAGGTGGACCTGCGACCCATCATGGTCAAACGCCTCACGGTCACTGGCTCCACCATGCGCCCGCGTACGGCAGAGGAAAAGCGCGCAATCCGCGACGAACTGGTGGCTCAGGTCTGGCCTCTGCTGGAATCCGGATCTGTCGCCCCGGTCATTCACTCCGTCCTGCCCTTCGATCAGGTGGTCGAAGCACATCGGCTGATGGAAAGCAGCAGCCATATCGGCAAGATCGTCCTGACGCTGGGGTAACTCGGGCGGCTATCCGAATACTCACCAAGGTGTTTCAGCCTCCCATTGGCGGGGAGGCTGAAACGCAAGAACTCAATTGCCAGTCGGCGGGCAGTTGATAACCGGCGCATTTTCGCTGGCATGCATCACGCCTATGACTTGTCCCGAAACGACTCCGGCGCTGAAGAGCAGAACTTTACCTGTCACGTTCAGATTTCCGCCCATGCATGACCATGCAGCGCTGCCATCCGGCTGGCTTGGTTTGGTCATGATGGCAATATTGTAGCAGCTTCCCCCCGCAAGCCGGTGCAGGCCCATGCCTGATTTGAAGAAGGAGCTTGTTCCTGGCTTTCCAAAATAGTTGTTGGCCGAAATGGCGATCTGTCCCTTAGGGTTTGTGGCGGAGGCGCCGACATTGGTAACAACGACGCCCACTTCATTCTTGGTCAAGACTGTCAGGTCGATGGAGCCTTCGTCCTTGAGGCAGAAACCGATGTCCGTTTTTGCCTGTTCTGAAGCATTGGCAATATTTCCCAAGATGCCAGGGGAAAGGGATGTCGAAAGAAAAATAATACCAGAAATAAAGGAAATACGCATCAATAATCTCCGCATCTGTGCGATCTGCAAATCCTCCATAATCCTGAATCTTCTTCCGCAACAAGGACGAAATGCAATCTCTGGATGAAAAAAATATCTGATACTTTCAACGGAACTGATGCATGAGGCGGCTATAAAAAAGGAGTGACTGGATCACCCTCCGCCCGTTCAAAATCAGCGTCGGCAAGATACATTTCGTGCCTTGAAATAACGAAAGGTCGAGCCTACCTTCTTTACATGTTCAACGAAACGAAAGGAGGTGATCCGATGTCTAGTGAGATTGCGGTTAGCGAAATGGACATGGGAAAGGTTTTGGTGACGACGGGGCAGCCCTCGGCCTGATCCACACCTCCTGCAGGTTCCAGCCGCTTCGGTGGTGCTGAACCGGGTTCGTTTCGGACCAATACTCATGGAAGGGTCGCCAGTCGTGCGACCCTTTTTGTTTTCTGTAGACTTCCCGGCGATGACCGATTTCGATCACAAGGATGTCGAATGAACTGTCGGTAATGCGGCAGATGGTTCGGTGATCGCCGACCCGATAGCGCCAGCGGCCTTTCAACGACCCGGTCAAAGGCTTTCCGAATTGCCGTGGATCATCACAGGTGGCTATCCTGTGATCCATATAATCGATGATTGATTTTGCTGTCGCTTTGTCGAGTTTGCTTAAAATTTTGAAGGCAGTATTCGAATAATTAATGTTCCAGACCAAGTGCTCGCCTCACATCGGTAGAGGTCATGGTCTTTTCTTCGCCCGCAGCGATTCTCGCTTCCACAGCGTCTGCGCGCAGATCTGCTTCCGCATCCAGAATGCCGTCTTCGATCACTCGGAACAGGAACTCATTCCGGTTCATGCCATTGCGTTTTGCAAGATCGGTCAATCGTCGATCCAGATCCGCAGAAAGTTCGATTGTTTCCGTCATTGCGTCTAACTCCGCGCTCTCCGAGCCAACATTATAGCGAAGAAGCGGCGGGTGTCACACCCCGATCCGGCCGAAGGCGGGGATCTTGATGCCCGGCCGCATCACGTCGATGCCAGCCACCAGCCCCAGAAAATGCACCTCGAAACCGCTGCGTACACCGGCAGACAGGCCGATCAATCCGCGGATCGTCAGGTGCAGGTCTTTCCCGTCCTGATCCAGATGCACGAACGCGCCATCCGGCAGATAATCGCGGCCCACCGCATGCGGTGGCAGGACTGCACCCAGTTCCGGCACGCTGCGCAAGACATGTGCGACGAAGGTGTTTGAGTTCGGCCCCGGCCAGATGGTATAGCCGCCGGGCTCGGCATAGGGGTAGGCGGCAATGGCGGCTTCCACCTTGGGAATGAGCGCCTGCGCATCTTCGCCCGTTATCTTCGTCACCAGTTCCGGGCGATTGGAGTACCAGAAGGCATCTGCCGGACGGTGATTGCGCCGGATGGGTGAACCCCAGCCCACCTTGTCATAGCGGGTATACGTCCTCGCGCCTTGTTCCTTCGTCACGATCCACGCATGGCTGGCAACGGCGCCTTTCAGTCCACCGGTCTTGGCGGAAAATACGTAGACCGCTGCCTCGTCGCTTTGGGAAGCTTCCGGCAGAATGCCCGCTGAGCCCCAGTTGGCCTCGCTCCAGCGGGCAGGGTGGTCCTGCAGCGCCCACCATCCGGCAGAGGCAAAAGTGGGCAGGAGGTATATGGCGAAGATCGCCAGAAACAATCGCTTGAGGAAGATGAAGGTCGTCATAAGGAATACGGGTGCTCGTCAAAATCTGGCTGGTTGTCGTCCTGTTCTCTCGCTATGAAGATCAGCAAAGCATCATCTTCGAGGCAGGCCCATGCAAAATCCCGTGACCGTTGAAGTAACCCGTGGTTCTCTGGTCGAAAGCCGTCATCGCGGCATGGCCGTGGTGGTGGATGGCGCGGGCAAGGTGCTGTTTCAGGCAGGCGATATCGAGGCCGCCGTGTTTCCCCGGTCCGCCTGCAAGGCCATGCAGGCCATTCCATTGATCGAGAGCGGCGCGGCGGATGCCTTTGGCCTGACGGCGAAGGAACTGGCGCTCTCCTGTTCCTCCCATTCAGGCGAAGACGAGCATGTCTCGACGGCAGCGGGCATGCTGGCGAAAGCCGGACGCGATGTCAGCGCGCTGGAATGCGGTGCGCATTGGTCGTCCGACCAGAAAACGATCATCCATCAGGCCCGTACGCTGGAGGCGCCCAATGCGCTGCATAACAATTGCTCCGGCAAGCATTCGGGCTTCATCTGCACCTGCGTTCAGTCCGGTTGGGACCATGCAGGTTATATCGGTTACGATCACCCGCTTCAGGCCGAAATCCGCGCCGTGATGGAGGATCTGACGGGGGCGGCACTCGGAACCGATAATTGCGGCGTCGATGGCTGTTCCATTCCCACCTATGCCGCACCCTTGAAAGGTCTCGCCCACGGTTTTGCAAAGATGCTGACGGGAACGGGTATCTCCAAAACCCGGGCCGACGCCTCGCGCCGCCTGATGGAGGCCTGCATGGCGGAACCGTTTTACGTGGCGGGTACGGGCCGCGCTTGCACGAAGCTGATGCAGATCGCTCCGGGCAAGATTTTCGCCAAGACGGGCGCGGAAGGCGTGTTCGTTGCGGCCCTGCCGGACCACGGCGTGGCCATGGCGGTGAAGTGCGAGGATGGCACGACGCGCGCGGCGGAAAGCATGATTTTTGCTCTCGTCGCGCGCTATTTCGAAGCCGGCAGCCCGGAGCGCGAGGCGCTGATGGCGCTCGCCAACCGCACCATGAAAAACTGGAACGGCATCACCGTCGGCGAAATCCGCGCGACCGACGCCATGTTCGCCTGACTCTGTTCGGGTCAGATCCCGTCGCCGATCCGGGCGGTGCCCACCTGACCATTGTCGCGCACCCAGCGCAGCGTCTTTGAGCCTGTCTTGTAAAGCTCGAAACACATGGGCGCGCCCTTGTACCAGGTCTGGAACTGCTGGCATAGGCGATCGCCCTTGATCCACCATTTGCCGGTATCTTCCGGCTTGACGAAACGGCCAAGCCCCAGCGCTTCGCCGGATCCATCCACGACTCCGTTCTTGCGATAGTTCAGCGGGAACTCGCCGCCCATCGGCGTTGCCAGATAGATCCGCTTGCCGATGATCATCGACTGGATGTCCTGCGCGGAATAAGCCTCCCCTGACGCCTGTGCGACATGCGGCATGACGAGGCAAGCGGAAACAATCGCGGCAAAAAGAGGTTTGGCCCGCAGCACGGGAAGCAGCGTTTTCAAGGTCGTTCTCCTGTTACGTGCACACATGCAGAAATAACGCAGACTGTGCTGAACCGGATCACCCTTCGCGAACGGGAAAGCCCAACTTCCCATCTTGCGCAACTGTACAAACATAGAAAAACTGCCAAGCCGAAAGTGGAGGATTCGCCAAGTGTATCAATTGTTTTTCTCTCCGGGTGCCTGCTCGCTCGCCTCACATATAACGCTTCGAGAGGCGGGACTTCCCTTTGAGCTGAAACGGCTGAAATTCGCAGAAGGCCAGCAGCGTTCACCGGACTATCTGAAGGTCAATCCGAAAGGCCGGGTCCCGGCGCTCGTCACGCCGGAGGGCACCATTACCGAAACCCCGGCCATCCTGTTCTACATCGCGCAGATCGCGCCGGACAAGAAACTCGCGCCGCTCGACAATCCGTTCGAACTGGCACGGCTTCAGGCCTTCAACAGCTTCATCGCGTCCACCGTTCATGTGGCCCATGCCCATGGACCGCGCGGCTCCCGCTGGGCGAACGAGCCCACCTCGCTGGAGGATATGCGCCGCAAGGTGCCCGAAACCATGCGGGATGGCTTCCGCCTGATCGAGCAGGATCTGACCGGCGACTTCGTGATGGGCGACCGGTTCTCGATTGCCGATCCCTATCTTTTCACCATGTCCAGCTGGCTGAAGGGCGATGCCGTAGAGATATCCGAGTTCCCAAGGGTCAAGGCGCATTTCGAGCGTATGCAGGCCCGGGATGCTGTGCGGGAAGCGCTTGCGGCAGAGGCTGCGGGTTGACATTGGAAACAGTACCCGGAGTCAGCCGGTTGACGTCTGCGGCAACTATGCGTATCCCTTGTATCAGAGGGTCCGCAGTTCACCCAGGCGTCACCGCCCGTTCTTGACGGGAGCTAAACCTGACATCACTCCCGTTTACACGACAGGTTATCCTTCGTGCCGGGTCGGAAGACGGTGACCACCGACAGCATTCCACGGCACGATATCGAGGATAATGACGATGTCGAAAACTGTATCGGGCATGGTGGTGACGGATGTCTCCGCCTTTGCCAAATCCATTCGCAGGGAGCTTCTGGCGCGCGAGACCGGAACGGATCATAGGCCGGTCAGCCATCTGGAGCTTCTCAACATTCTGGCCCGCAGCGCAGGCTTCCGGAATTTCCAGCACTTGAAAGCATCGGACCGAAAAGTGGACACCGGTTTTCGGGCAACCCGATGCGAGGAAGAAGCATCGGACCGAAAAGTGGACACCGGTTTTCGGGCAATCCGATGCGAGGAAGAAGCATCGGACCGAAAAGTGGACACCGGTTTTCGGACAATCCGATGCGAGGAAGAAGCATCTTGTGGTGCCGCCGAAAGCCCTCTTGATGCGCGGGAGACACCAGAGCCTGAACCCGTCGATCACCGCAAGATCGAGCAGATCCTGCGCTGTTTCGATGCGAGCGGCGTGCTTTTGCGCTGGCCGAAAAAGACCTCGCATCAACGGCTGGCATTGTGGTGGTGCTGGGCGGCGATGCCATCCAGACGGGATCTGACCGAGCCGGAGGTCAATGTAGTCCTGAAAGCGTTGAATGGCTTTGGGGATCACGTGCTGATGCGCCGCGAGATGATCGACTGGAGTATGATGACCCGCTCGCTGGACTGCAAGGTCTATCGCCGGGTGGAAACAAAACCGCCCGCGGAAGCGGCAAGCCTGATTGCCCGCCTGCAGGAGCGCAAGCGGGCAGGGATTGTTCCAAGACCATCAGGCCGCGAACAGTTCAGACTGGCCCGGATGCAGGCTCCGCCAGCCGCTTCTCCCACATCGCCTTGAAGGCGGGGCGGGCCTGCGCCCGCTCCAGCCAGCCCTTGAGGGCAGGGCGGGTCTCGAACAGAGGCGCGTAGGGTTGAGCATAGCGCACGATTTCAGCGACGTTGATATCGGCCGCGGTGAAGCGCTCGCCCACCATCCAGGTCCTGGCTTCCAGGTGCTTTTCCAGCACGTCGAAGGAGCGGATAAGTGCCGCAGCGGCCGCTTCCATCGTCGCCCTTGTCTCGTCGGTCTGTTCACCCAGCGAAGCATAGGAAATCTTCAGGGCCGTCGTCTCAATTTCTGTCGCAACGAACAGCGACCATTGCATCATCGCCGCATCTTCAGCGACATCGCGGGGGCCAAGATCACCGCCGTACTTCTTGGCAAGATAAAGCGTGATGGCGAGCGATTCATGGACTTTGACATCACCGTCTTCCATGGACGGGATGGTGCCCATCGGGTTCACAGAGAGAAAGGCTTCAGACTGGGTATTGATCGGTGCACCGGGGCCAAGCGGGTTTTCCAGTCTCTTGGCCTGCACCACCGGAATATGCTCGAACGGGATCCCGAGTTCTGCCAGAAGCCAGAGCGGGCGCGTGGCGCGCGAACGGTAGGAGCCGTAGAGTTTGATCATGTCTTGCAATCCCTTTTGATCGTGGTGCTCGCAGAGTAGGGAGGGCCGAGGTCGGAGAAAAGCTCAATCCCCGTGAACTGGCCATGATATTTTTAGATCAACCACTCCGATTGTTCATGATCGTCAGGTGCTTGTGCGCGCTGCTGCCGGCAACGAGATCGCCTGTTGCTGCATCGTGCCAGCGATACCCGATGATGGCGCCCTTGGGTGTCTTCTCGAACAGATTGTTGGCTATGGTCGCTTGTCCGGCCTCTTCCACCACGGAAACGGCCATGCCTGTTTGCGCCTCGCGGATGATGTTGCCGGTGACCAGCACATTGCGCAGATAGGCGCCCCAGCCCGCCAGAAGCCCGAAGCGAGCCACGCGCTCAACCACATTGGCCGAAATCACGACGTCTGCCTCCGCCGCAATGCCATAGCCGAAGCCGACGCTGTCATGCACGTAGGGGCCGGTATCCCGGATATTGCGCACGATATTGCTGGAGATGACGCCCAGCCTGCCGCCGGAGTCGAAGTTCACGACGGAAATGCCGTTCGCGCCGCCATCTACCAGATTGCCGCTGACGAGCGCTCCTTCGAAGCCGAACTCGGAATAGATCGCGGTTTCGCCGGAGTTGAGACATTGATTGTTGGTGATCTGCACATTGGAGGCCGCATTGGCGCGGATGGCCGTGAAGGCGCTGTCAGCAATGTGGTTGCCGCTGACGAGCACATCATCGGCGCGGTAGAGGTTGATCGCATTGCCAAAGGGACCGGTGCCACCATAATCAGCCCGTGTTCTGATGATCCTGTTCCCGGTCACCATGGTGCGGTCGGACCCTTTGACGGAGCGATGCACCAGAATGCCGCCATTGCCGCAGTTCGTAACCTCATTGTCGGTCATGGCACTGTTCACGCCATCGACGGCCAGAACGCCGTATTCCGCCACAGTGCCGATGCGGTTGCGGCGAAGCGTGGCGCGGCATGCCTGCAGGTGAATGCCGCTCAGGCGCGAGCCGGTAATTTCGCAATCCTCGATCATCAGGTCGCTGATCGATTGCGCGGAAAGCAGAGCCTTCGCCTCGGCGGAAAGTGGCAGGTTGGCGCCATCGATGACAAGGCCGGAAAGGCTCAGGCGTTTCAGCCCGAGCGCCCGCAGGAAATGACTGCCGCCGGTGAAGACGATGCGACTGGAACCGGCAATGCCGGTCAGTCGCGTATTCTCCGGAAGATCCAGCTGCGAGAGAGGATAGGTGCCAGGCGGCAGGAAGACCGGCATATCGCGCGCCGCCGCCTTGCGCAGAAGATCGCCGAGATAGGAAGCGCTTGAGCGAGAAGCGTCCGCTACCAGACCATAGCGGCCGGGGTCGATTGTGCCGCGAAGTTCCGGCTTCGTCTCCGGGCGTGAGGCAGCCTCAGAGAAAGAGGGACGAATCATCGAAGTTCCCGCTGCCGCACTGAGCAGGAAAAAGTCCCGGCGTGACAAAGACTTAATAAAGTTCATCCTGATGCGCTCACTCATTGGCATCGCCACTGTATCGGATTGAAGCACCGGATTCACGCCTGCTCCGCGCAAATGAAAATCTCTTCGTTTTGCACTGTGCAAGTTAAGCAAGGGTAAGGGATTGTACCCCATTATTAACACCGTTGCGCCTACGCGTGCATAGTTCGGGAGTTATCTCTGCCAGCGGCGGGACAGTGGCAGAGCCCGGATATGTCGAATGTGCGCGGGGAGAGATTGCTTATGACAGATGCTATGGCTGGCAGCGGTTCCTCACTGTTGCCGGATGATACGCTACAGGATTTGCGCCAGCGCCTGATCCGGATTTCGACCTTGTTTTCCGCAGAGGACGGTCACTCGACCGTCATCCAGACGCTCGACGCCCGCGCGCTGCTGGACCAGTTTTCCGAAGAAGTGCATATGACCGACCGGCTGGGGCGGCTTGTGTTTGCCAATTCGGCAGCCATGTCGCGCATGCGCACCCACGCACCGCTGACATTGACCGCCGAAAACATTTATTGCGATGAGGCCGAGGCCCGGTTTCTGCTGGAACAGGAACTGATGGCGCGCGGCACGGTGGATGAGCGCGAGGAGGTCATTGCCGAGCCGGATGGCCGCAAGGTCTGGTTGTTCACCACCCGAACGCCGCTGCGTGGCGATGAAGGCCAGGTCGTCGGCCTGATGGTCATGTCGCGTGACATCACTGAACGCAAGCAGCATGATGAAACCCGTCTGGCCTACGCACAGACGCTGGAGATGATCGCCAGAGGCAAGCCGCTGCGGGATATTCTGGAGCGGATCTGCCTGATGGTGCAGCAGCCTTTGACGGGTATCTGCGCATCCGTTCTTCTGTTCGAAGAAGAGACCGCCACCTTGCGGCATGGCGCCGCCCCCAGTCTGCCGGACGCCTATACCCGGATTGTCGACGGCGTCCAGATCGGGCCGCGCGTCGGCTCCTGCGGAACCGCTGCATGGCGCCGCGAGGCTGTCATCGTGCGCGATATCCAGACCGATCCGCTCTGGAGCGACTTCAAGGAACTGGCAGGCGCCTTCGATTTGCGTTCCTGCTGGTCGACACCCCTCATGGGTGCGGATGGCGCTGTCCTCGGGACCTTTGCTCTCTATTCGCAAACCGTTCGCGAACCGAGCGAGGCGGAAATCCGGATGACGAGCCTTGCCTCGGATCTCGCTGGCATCGCCATTGAACGGGCCCGAAACGAGCAGAAAATTCGCTATATGGCGCATCACGATCCGCTGACGGGCCTGCCGAACCGCGCTCTGTTCTGGCCGCAGTTCAGCCGGGCACTTGCGCAGGCGGCGCGCGAAAATCGCAAGATCACGGTCGCCTATATCGACCTCGACAATTTCAAGCAGATCAATGACGGGCTCGGACATGCCGTGGGCGACGAGGTCCTGAAGGTGATTTCGCAGAGGCTCATCGAGTCGATCCGCTCCACGGATCTCGCAGTCCGGCTGGGCGGCGATGAATTCGCCATCGTCTTCAGCAATCCGATGCAGGATGAGGCGCATGTCCTGCGGCGGCTGGATGAGATCCGCAGGCTCATGGCGGCGCCCATCGAGTTCGAGGGTCACAGCATTCATGCCACATCCAGCATGGGGGTGGCCTTCTTCCCGAAGGATGGAACAACGCCGGAGGAGCTTCTGGCCCGCGCCGATGCGGCCATGTACGAGGCCAAGGCCGGAGGGCGCGACAAGCTGGAGGTTGCCCCAATGACCCGTATCGTTTCCGGGCGCTCGCTTCTGGCAGAGGCCTGTCCGGCCGAGTGAGCGGCTTCCCGTGGCCGCTCTCCGCCATCCTGGTTCAGATCGAAGCAGTATCCTGAACTTCTGCGCCAATAGCGCCGAAAAGGGCGGCATCCTCGCCAAGCTCTGCATTGGGCGTGGTCAGCAGCTTGTCGCCGTAGAAGACCGAATTTGCTCCGGCAATCAGGCAGAGGATCTGCGCTTCCCGGTTCAGGCTTGAGCGCCCCGCCGACAGGCGTACCGTGGACGTCGGCATCACGATCCGCGCCGTTGCTACCATGCGCACCAGTTCCAGCGGATCGATGGGCGTGCGATGCCCGAGCGGCGTGCCTTCGACCGGCACCAGTGCATTGATCGGCACGCTTTCGGGGTGCGGGTTCATCGTCGAGAGAACATGCAGCATGGAGGCGCGGTCGCGCAGGCTCTCTCCCATGCCAATGATGCCGCCGCAGCAGAGATCGATGCCGTAGGAGCGAACGGTTGCCAGCGTCTCCAGCCGGTCTTCGTAAGTGCGGGTGGTGATGATCTCGCTATAGAATTCCGGGCTCGTATCGAGATTGTGGTTATAGGCTGTCAATCCTGCCGCTGCGAGCCGTGCCGCATGGTGGGGCTTCAGCATGCCCAGCGTCACGCAGGCCTCCATTCCGAGATGCCGCACGCCTTCCACCATCTGCACCACGGCGTCGAAATCCTTGCCATCGCGCACCTCGCGCCAGGCCGCTCCCATGCAGAAGCGCTCGGCACCCGCCGCCTTGGCCTTGGCTGCAAGGCCGATCACCTTGGCCGGGTCCATCAGCCGGTCCTTCGTCAGGTCCACCTCGCGATGATGGGCCGACTGGGGACAATAGGCGCAGTTTTCCGGGCAGCCGCCGGTCTTGATGGAAAGCAGGCTCGCCTTCTGTACCTTGTTGGGGTCGTGATACTCGCGGTGAACGGCATTGGCGCGACCGACCAGTTCCAGCAGCGGCAGCTGATGCACCGCCAGAATTTCCTCCACGGTCCAGTCCAAACGGATGTCCTGAGAACCTGCCTTGGACGTCCCCTCATAGCCCCTGACGATGCCGCTATCCACAAGCCACCTTTTATCTATAATTTCGAAACAGAGTGGCGCATACAGTCACAAAAATCTCGTTGCCGCAACCGCGAACGGAGGCGATGCTGAAGATTCACAAGTAAGCGCACAATTTTATAGATAATTTTACGAAGGACGTCACAAGGCGATGAGGCTGTTGCCTGCCACTCACTCCTGATCGGAAAGCTGCGCGATCTGGTCGAAGCGGTCGATGAAGCGTTCGAACAGGGCACCGAAGACGTGACGTTCTTCCGGGCTCCAGTCCTCCAGAACCTGCTCGATCATGCCCTGTTTGACATTGCGCAGTTCTGACAGAAGGGCTTCGCCCGCGTCCGTGATCTGGATGAGCGAGCGGCGCCCGTCTTCCTGGCAGGCGTCACGGCGCAAGATTCCGCGGGCGACCAGTTCGGCCACCAGCCGGCTGCCGCGCGATGCATCCAGCCGCATGGCATCGGCAATTGCGCCCACGGTCACCGGTTGCTGGTCGGCGCGCAGGCGCCGCACGACATCGAGAATGTCCAGCTGCGAAAGTTCAAGCCCCGGTGCCGCCCGTGCAATGGCCAGACGGCTGATGACGCGGCGCCCCATCATCACCCGCATGCGCGTCATCGTATCGCCGATGCGTTGCGCATCGGGATTGGCGCTTTCCACGTTGCGCAGATGTGCGTGATCCTTCGTCATGGCGAAGCCGTATAACAAATGTATGTTCTGTTCAAGCATGTGCAGAACACATGCGTTTGACGTTGACAATTATGTGCGTTCAGCACATGAATTGCCAAAATTCAGGATCAGCTCATGGATATGCCCTCCCGCCCGGCCGATCAGATGGCCAGCCCTCTGGTGACCAGTCACGCCCGTCGTCTTGTCATCTTCCTCTTTCTGCTCACCGCCATGTTCATGGCGACCCTCGACCACCAGATCGTGTCGACTGCCCTGCCGACGATCGTGGGCGAGTTTGGCGGGCTGGAAAGGTTCGGCTGGGTGGGGTCTGCCTTTCTGCTGGCCACCAGCGCCGTCATGCCGGTCTATGGCAAGCTGGGTGATCTGTTCGGCCGCAAATATGTGATGATCGGCGCCGTCACGCTCTTCACCATCGGGTCTCTGCTCTGCGGTCTCGCCTGGTCGATGAATTCGCTGATCGCAGCGCGCGTGTTTCAAGGGCTGGGCGGCGGCGGCATCATGGTCTCCATCTTCGCCATCAATGCTGATCTGTTCGAGCCGCGGGAGAGGGCGCGTTACCAGAGCTATTCCAGCCTTGTCATCATGGCCTCGGGCAGTCTCGGACCACTGATCGGCGGCACCATGAGCGATCTTTTCGGCTGGCGCTCCATCTTCCTCATCAATTTGCCCATTGGCATCGTGGTTCTCGCGGGCCTCATCTTCCTGCTGCCGAACCGGCGCCCCAGCCGCCAGCCGAAGATCGATTATCTCGGTGCAATCCTCCTGGCAGTGGCCAGTACCTGCGTCGTGCTGCTGACGGATGGCATTTCGCTGTTCGGCTCGATCTTCTCGCTCGGCAGTCTTGCCGTCCTCGCGCTTGGCGTTGTCTCCGCCATTGCCTGGGTCATGGTGGAGCGGCGCGTACCGGAACCCATCGTTCCGCTTCGCCTGTTCAAGGATTCCACCTTCTCGCTGTTCCTGATTGTCTCTTTGATGACCGGCGGCGTCGCCATCGGCATGGTCAACTATTTCGCGCTCTTCCTGCAAACCACGACGGCGCTGTCGCCCACGCAGGCAGGGCTTTTCTTCATCGCGGTCACGGGCGGCATCGTCATCGGCTCGCTGACGGCCGGTCGTCTCATTTCGATCACGGGGCGCTACAAGCCCTTCGTGGTGGCGGGCCTCGTGATGAATATCATCACGCTGCTGCTGTTCTCGCAATTGCATGCGGGAAGCTCGCTGGTCTTTGTCGGTATCATCATGCTGCTGCAGGGCCTGTCTGTCGGGCTTGGCCAGCAGGGGCCGATCATCGGTGTGCAGAACGCCACGCCCCGCGCCGATGTGGGATCGGCAACCGGTGCCGTCACGCTGACACGCATGGGCGGTGCGGCAATTGCAATCTCCGTCTATGGTGCGGTCATCGCTTCGCACATGCATGGCGTCAGCATTCCCGGCGTCGAGAATGCGGCGGCCATTTCGCCGGACCAGATGGCCAAGCTGCCGGACGCCGCGCGCCAGGCCATCGCCAACGCCTATGCCAGTGCCTTCGAGCCGATGTTCCTCACGGCGGCAGGTTTTGCCGTGGTGGGCCTCATTGCGGCGCTGATGTTGAAGCCCATTCGCCTGCCGGTGGCAGACAGGGCAAAATGATCCCCTTTCAAAGGGAGGATTTCTGCCTATCTTCAACGGCATGAAACCAGAGGCGCTGCTGCATCCCACGCCCGCCGGGCTCTATTGCCCGCTTGGCAAGTTCCACGTCGATCCTGTGCGCCCCGTCGAGCGGGCGCTCATCACCCATGGTCATTCAGATCACGCCCGTGCCGGCCACGGCAAGGTGCTGGCGACACGCCAGACGCTGGATATCATGGCGCTGCGCTATGGCGAGGATTTCACCCGCAGTGAGCAGGCTGCCGAGTGGGGCGAGGTAATCGATGTCGATGGCGTATCGGTCCACTTTCATCCCGCAGGCCACGTGCTGGGGTCTGCGCAGATCGCCATTGAACGGGATGGCCTGCGCATCGTGGTGTCCGGCGATTACAAGCGCGGCGTCGATCCCACCTGCGCGCCGTTCCAGCCGGTGCCCTGCGATGTCTTCATTACCGAGGCTACCTTCGGCCTGCCGGTCTTTCATCACCCCGATCCCAAGGCTGAAACGCGCAAACTGCTGGCCTCCATTCGCCAGTTCCCGGAGCGCACGCATCTGGTGGGCGCCTATTCGCTTGGCAAGGCGCAGCGCGTCATCCGCCTCATCCGCGATTGCGGCTATGACAAACCCATCTTCATCCATGGCGCCTTGGCCAAGCTCTGCGATTACTATGTGAGCCAGGGCATAGAGCTTGGGGAACTGCGCCCCGCGACCATCGAGAAGAAAGATCCATCTGCCTTTCATGGCGCCATCGTGGTCGGCCCGCCCTCGGCGTTTCAGGATCGTTGGGCACGGCGTTTCAACGAGCCGCTGATTTCGTTTGCCTCCGGCTGGATGATGGTGCGCCAGCGCGCCAAGCAAGGGGGCGTGGAACTGCCACTGGTCATTTCCGATCACTGCGACTGGCCGGAGCTGCTGGAGACAATTCGGGAAATCTCCCCGCAGGAAGTGTGGGTCACACATGGGCGGGAAGAGGCGCTGGTACGCTGGTGCGAGCTTCAGGGCCTGCCTGCCAAGCCACTGCATCTGGTTGGCTACGAGGACGAGGGGGATTGAGCTGATGAAATGTTTGACAGATACCCCCCTCTGTCCTGCCGGACATCTCCCCCTCAAGGGGGGAGATCGACTCGTGGCAACGCGTCGATCCAATTGGACGACAAAAGCTGTATTCGCCTTTCTACCTCGCATTCTTTTTTCTGAGCAGGTCACCGTTCTGCCGATCTCCCCCCTTGAGGGGGAGATGCCCGGCAGGGCAGAGGGGGGTATTTCGTTCCAGCTTCCGTCATGCGCCATCGCGAAGGCTTAACCCATGAAACCCTTCGCAACACTGCTCGACCGCCTCGTTCTCACTCCATCGCGCAATGGCAAGCTGACCTTGCTCACCGATTATTTCCGCTCGACCCCGGATCCCGACCGTGGCTATGGGCTGGCGGCACTGGCCGGAACGCTGGATCTGAAGGCCATCAAGCCCGCACTGCTGAAGGAACTGGCGCTCGAAAAGCTCGATCCGGTGCTCTTTCAATATTCCTATGATTATGTCGGTGACCTCGCCGAAACCATATCGCTGATCTGGGATGGCGGCGAGAAGGAGCATGTCGGCGAGGCGGAGCAGCCGCGTCTTGGCGACGTGGTGCATCGCATGAATTCGCTGGGCCGCACGGAAGTTCGCTCCGCCGTGCGCGATCTGCTGGATCAGCTCGATCACTCCAGCCGGTTTGCCTTTCTCAAGCTCGCCACCGGTTCTCTGCGCATCGGTGTTTCGGCGCGTCTTGCCAAGCAGGCGCTGGCCGAGATGAGCGGTCCAGATGGCCTGAAAAAAGACGTCACCGAAATCGAAACGCTCTGGCACGGACTTGAGCCGCCCTACGAGCCGCTGTTTGCCTGGCTGGAGGGCAAAGCGGAGAAGCCGGTGCTGGCAACGCCTGCCATCTTTCACTCCGTCATGCTGGCCAATCCCGTGGAAGAGGGCGATCTCGACAAGCTCAACCCGGATGATTACGCCGCCGAGTGGAAATGGGATGGCATTCGTGTCCAGATGTCGAGCTTCGGCGGTACGAAGAAGCTTTATTCCCGCTCCGGCGACGATATTTCCGGTGCCTTTCCGGATGTCATAGATGCGATCAACTTCGAGGGCGTCGTCGATGGGGAACTGCTGGTCGGCGGCACGGCTCGCTCCAACAGCGCGACCCGCACCTTTTCCGATCTTCAGCAGCGGTTGAACCGAAAAACCGTTAACACCAGAATGCTGGAAGACTATCCGGCTTTCGTGCGCGCCTACGACCTGTTGTTCGACCGCGATGAGGATATCCGCGCACGCAGCTATATTCAGCGGCGCGAGGAGCTGGCAGAGGTCATCGAAAAAGCGCCGCATGACCGCTTCGACATTTCCCCGCTGATCGATTTCCAGAGCTGGCTGCAACTCGATCAGCTACGGCTCGCTCCTCCCGATCCCGTCATCGAAGGCGTCATGATCAAGCGGCGCGACAGCGTCTATCAGGCCGGACGTTTGAAGGGGCCTTGGTTCAAGTGGAAGCGCGACCCGTTCAACATTGATGCCGTCATGATGTATGCGCAGCGCGGCCACGGCAAGCGCTCCAGCTATTACTCGGATTTCACCTTCGGCGTCTGGGCGGAAGGGGAGGGCGGGGCTGAGCAACTGGTGCCGGTCGGCAAGGCCTATTTCGGCTTCACCGATGCAGAACTGGAAGTGCTGGACAAGTTCGTGCGCGATAACACGGTGGAGCGTTTTGGGCCGGTCCGGTCCGTCAGGGCCGAACCCGGTTTCGGTTTCGTGCTGGAAGTGGCTTTTGAAGGCATCAACCGCTCCACGCGCCACAAGTCGGGAGTTGCCATGCGGTTTCCGCGCATCTCCCGCTTGCGGATGGACAAGCTGCCGCGCGATGCAGACCGGCTTGTGACGCTGACGGCCATGGTGGATGCGAAAACCACGGCCGAGTGAGCTGTGACCGGACTTGGTCCGGATCGATGTCCACATCAACCGGTCAGGCTGCGCGTCGTCCACCGCTGGCGGTATCGGCTTGAACCTTGAAGCGTGCGACGAGTGATCTGAGGTGATCCGTTTCCTCCGCCAGGCGCGAGGTCCCGGCTGCCGCTTCCTCTACCATGGCGGCGTTCTGCTGTGTCATCTGGTCCATCTGGTTCACCGCATTGCTGACTTCCAGCAGCCCGGTGGATTGTTCCTGTGCCGCCTGTGCGATGGATGTCACCTGTGTCGCGACGCCAATGACTTTCTCCTTGATTTCCCGCAGCGCCTCGCCGGTGGAAACGACCAGTTTAACGCCAGCCTCCACCTCATGGGACGATTTGCTGATCAGCGCCTTGATGTCCTTTGCCGCTGTTGCAGAGCGTTGCGCCAGTTCGCGAACTTCCTGCGCCACGACGGCGAACCCCTTTCCGGCTTCGCCTGCGCGGGCGGCTTCAACACCGGCATTCAGTGCAAGAAGGTTGGTCTGGAAGGCGATCTCGTCAATCACATTGGTAATCTGGGCGATTTCGCTAGAGGCTTGCTCAATCCGTCCCATTGCCGAGGTCGCCTGCTCGACGACGCCGGATGAACGCTCGGCGAACTCGCGCGCTTCCGTGACCATCCGGCTGGAGGACTGAGCTTTCTCGGTCGAGGTACGGACCGCAGAAGTTATCTCCTGAAGTGCAGACGAGGTTTCCTCCAGCGCAGCCGCCTGTGTTTCGGTTCTGCGCGACAGGTCGTCGGAGGCGGAACGGATTTCGCCGGCTCCGCCATTGATCATGTCCGCCGCATGGCGAACCTCGTCCATCAGCGTGCGAAGCGTGCGCATGGTGTCATTGACGTTGGTTTGCAGATCGGCGAACGCACCCTGGAAGTTTCCGGACATGGAGGCCGTAAGGTCGCCATGGGCAAGCGACGCTACCACCCGCTGGGTCTCTGTCACGCCTGCATCGACGGATTCCACCAGCTTGTTCACATTGGTCGCAAAGGCATCGAGCGCCGGATTGTCATAGGATTTGGTGATGCGTTTGCTGAAGTTACCGGCAACGGCGGCATCGACAACGACAGCGATGTTGGATTGCAGGTCGGCGTTCTTTTCCTGAAGGGCGGTTTCCTGCGCCGTCAGTTCCCGCATACGGATGGCGTTCTGCTTGAACACGTCCACGGCGCGTGCCATTTCACCCAGCTCGTTGCGTTCGCGAAGGCCTGGTATCTGCGTCTCCAGATTGTTGGCGGCAAGGTCGCCCATGGCGCGTGTCAGGGCATGAACCGGCCTTGTCAGGCTGCGGGCCATGATCGTCGCAAGTATGACTGCCAGAACGAAGGCGCCGGCCCCCAGCACGACAGATGTAAGCACGCTCCTGTCCATCGTTGCTGCGATCGTTGATCCCAGGTTGGCCTGTTCCTGTTTCAGCGCAGTCGTGAAGTCGTCGATTGCCTTGGTCAGGCTGGGCCCGATCTTGTTCATGGTTCGATCAATGATGCGGTTGCGCTCGTTTGCCAGCTTGCGGCTTTCATCCACGCCCGCAATGTAGGTTACGATGTTCTGACCGACCTCGCTCATCGTGGCTTTTTGCTTGGCATCCTTGATCAGCGCTTCGACGCTGCCGATCTGGTCTCGCGCCTCGATGCCCGCATCCTGCGCGGCCTCGTAGTCACGTTCGGAGCCACTCGCCAGATATTTTCCCGCGTTCAACTGGATGGTGAACACCATGTGTTCCAGACGTCCGATCTCGAAAGCGGCCTCAACATTGCCGGCATCATTGAGCGCCGTGCTCAGCCTCGTCAGAGCTTTGATCAGGTCCGTCCCGAGATCTGCCTGCGCCGCAACAACCTTGTTCAAGTTTTCCTGGAGGCCCGCGACCTTCGAGAAATTTTCTCCATACTGCTTGGCCTGTTCGGCAAATCCAGAGATCGACGCCTTTTCCGCTTCGGTCCGAGCCTTGGCCATCATCCTGGATGCGGTGGCCCCTGCCTCCCCGAGATGGGATAGAAGATCTTTCTTCGTCGTCTCCATCTGGATCATTCTGTAGTTAAGGAAGGCGACCCGCGCCTCCAGCATGCTGCTCTGGATTCGGCTGCTTTCTGCAACCAGTTTCGACAGGTCCTCGTAGTCTGCCAGATGATCCTTCGAGGACATGCTCGACACGACCGACGCACCCGCAATGATGCACAATAAGGCGATAAAGAGCCCGAAGCCGCCATAAACCTTCTGAGAAATGTTTAAGTTATTGAGCATGTTCTCAATTTCCTACGATCGCGAATGTTCAGATGGTGTAAAAATGATTCTATACATGTTAAATTACAGATAACACTGGCATAATATATTATATATCTATTATACGTATCAATTTATACGTGCGATGCATCAATAAATTATTGGCACAAGATTCGAAAGTGTGCGGCGGAGAGGGTGATGAGCTCCAAACCGGCGGCGCCTATGCGGAAGCGGTGCTTGCATATCAGCTAGTTGTGAACGTCGACCGCTTGAGTTTCATCTCCGGCGCGCTAGCTTTTATTGCATCGCGTCATGTCTCGGGTCTGCCCATGCTCCTCAATCGCCGTGTCTTGCTTTCGGGTGTAGGTTTGAGCCTCGCTGCACCTTATCTCGCTCGCGCTCAGGTTCTGCCAGCGCCAGTGGGACAAATCCCGCCAGCCGTTCAAGGCGCAGCAGCAGAGCGCAAGCCGGAATTTCCGATCCCCGAAGTGCCGCCGCTGGAGCGGATGGATTATGCGCAGGCCCGCATGCATTTCCGCACGCGGCTTCTGGTCAAGGGGCCTTCGCCGGAAACGTCCTCTCCGCTGGGCAAGCCGCCAGGCGCGCAGCGCATCACCTATGCGGGCGGACCGGACGGAAGTCTTCAGTTGGTCGCCTGGGTCAACGATTACGAGCCTTCGGACCAGTTGAGGCCCGGCGTTCTGTTCCTGCACGGGGGCAATGCGACCGGAGATGGACATTGGCAATTGATGAAGCCCTATGCCGATGCGGGTTTTGTCGTCATGCTTCCCTCCTTCCGGGGCGAGAACGGTCAACCGGGAGATTATTCCGGTTTCTACGACGAGACATCGGATGCGCTTGCTGCGGCGCGTCATCTGGAAAGTCTGCCGGGGGTCGACAAGAACAGGCTCTATCTGGCGGGTCACAGCAATGGTGGAACGCTGGCCCTGCTGGCCAGCATGGCGGAACCCATGTTCAAGGCATCGGTTCCCATGTCTGCCGGCGTCGATGCCTGGCGCTATTTTGGTCGCTTTGACGAGGAAATCCGCTTCGATCCGCATAACCCGCAGGAATTCATCATGCGCTCTTCCGTGTGCTTCGGGCATAGCCTGAAGTGCCCGACGCTTCTGTTGCGGGGTACCGAAGAGCGACCGTTCGACCGCAATCATCAACTGACCATCGAGCGTGGGCGCGCAGCGGGCATGCGCGTCGATCATCGTCTTCTGCCGGGAAACCACAACGGCGTCGTTCCCGGTGCCGTGGTCGAAAGCATCCGCTTCTTCAAGGAATATGGAGCCTGATGCATGGCCCCCACAGGTGTGACGCGGTTTCGCGGCACCGCCATGTGTTCAAGAACTGATTGCATACGCCAGCCTCGCGAAAGTTGGGGCTGTCATGATCGCGCCCGACGTCATCTGCCGGAAGCGATCTCATGCCGCATCATCCTCGCCAGCCCAAGCTCCTGTCCACGCTCGCCGCATTGATGGCAACCTCCACCATGCTGTCGGGCTGCATTCTGGTGACCGATACCAGCCGCATGAACCCGGATGTCTTCGTGCAGGAAACGGCGCCGGTGTTCTACAATCCATCCTCGCCGCCTGAACCGCAGCCGCAGCCGGCGCAGAAGCAGCAGGCCATTCCGCAGAGACGCCAGCTTTACCAGACGCAGTTTCACCAGACCTATGGCATGCCGGTTTCGAACCCTGTGCATCGCACCTATTACGCCGGCATCCGCGATGACGGGCATACGCTTCCCGCCATTCCCTATAGCCGCGTGGATGCCCGGTATCTGCGACAGGAAGTGGACTATCAGACGATGGAGGCACCCGGCACCATCGTGGTCGATACGAAGCAACGCTTTCTCTATCTGGTTCAACCCGGTGGCAAGGCGGTCCGCTACGGCGTCGGTCTCGGTCGCGATGGTTTCGCCTGGACGGGCAGGGGCACCATTCAGTGGAAGGCGAAATGGCCGCGCTGGACACCGCCACAGGATATGGTTGAGCGCCAGCCGGAACTGCGCCAGTTTGCCGCCGCAGAAGGCGGGGCTCTGCCGGGGTTGAACAATCCGCTCGGCGCGCGCGCCCTCTATATCTTCAAGGATGGTAAGGATACCCTCTACCGCGTCCATGGAACGCCCGACTGGCAGTCGATCGGCAAAGCCACCTCATCCGGCTGTGTGCGCATGTTCAATCAGGACGTGATCGATCTCTATGACCGTGTCCCTGCCTCCAGCCCAATTGTGGTCATCTAGAGCGGAATTCGACCTGATTGGATCAATTCTGTTGGCCCAAACCGGTTGTTCCACGAGGAGAAGGGCGAGTGGCGTAGCCTTAAGCTACGCCCAAGCCCTTCGACAAAGTGGACGGCCGGTTTCGGCCAACCCTCTGGGCAGCATGTATTTTCGCCATTACCTTCGGCTTTCGCCTCGGACGTATATCCCGATATGCCCATCGGCAAAATCCTTGATCCTGATGAAAATCCATTGCTGCAGAATGATTCAATCAGGTCGAACTCCGCTCTAACACAACAGGCACTCATATTGTGGTTCTATGATCACACCCGGCTCACGTTAAGGTGCTGGATGCAACACTATCTCCTAAATTAAGGCGCCTTATACTTCTTCTGGCCACAATCGGGGAACCATTGTCGCGATCATCCGTTGGTTGGCGTTTTTTGGAGTACCGCCCGGTGTTCCAACCGCCGTTCTAGTGAAGAAGTATATCCGGCCTCATGACAACTGATCTTTTAAGCCGCCGCCGCCTCCTGAGCTTGCTCGCCGTCGGCACTGCATCCACGCTCGCGGGTTGCGCATCCTCTGGTCCACAGCGTTTCACGCCCATCGCGGCCGCTTCGCCCGCTTTCGCTCCCGCTCTCCCACCCGGCCGCTCGCCGGAACTGGACGCGACCTATGGCGAAATCGTCGATGGCGGCTTCGTCATTCCGGCGGTTCCCTACTGGAAGATCCCGCCGCGCTTCTATCGCCAGCGTGTGCCGAACGAAACCGGCGAACCGGCAGGCACCGTGGTGGTGGATACGCAGCAGCGCTTCCTCTATCTGGTCGAATCCGGTGGCCAGACTGCCATGCGCTACGGTGTAGGCATTGGCCGCGAAGGCTTTGCCTGGCAGGGCGAGGGCGTCATCCAGTGGCGTCAGAAATGGCCGAAATGGACGCCGCCGTCCGAAATGGTCGCCCGTCAGCCGCAGCTCGCCAAATATGGTCCGGGCACGGGCGGCATGGAGCCAGGCCTGATGAACCCGCTCGGCGCGCGTGCGCTCTACATTTTCCAGAACGGCAAGGACACGCTCTATCGCCTGCACGGAAATCCGGAATGGAACTCCATCGGCAAGGCCGTGTCATCCGGCTGCGTGCGCCTGATGAACCAGGACATCATCGATCTCTACGAGCGCGTGCCCAACAAGGCCCGCATCATCGTCTGGCAGTAAGCTGGAACTCGATTGCAATCAGACTGAAACCCTCGGCAGGCGCCGGGGGTTTTTTGTTGGATGTCTGTAGACAAGCCTGTATCCATTGCCTCGATCGTTCTCGATCCGCTTTGTCCATCATCCTTGAAACGTCGCAAGGTTTCCATGCCCTTACACATCAATACGCCTCTGCTTGAATCGCGCGCCCTGTCGCTGGCCGCCGAACGTCCGGTTCTTTTGAAGATGGATGCCCTGCAGCCAGCCGGTTCCTTCAAGATCCGTGGCGTCGGTGCGGCTTGTGAACACCATGTTGCACGGGGCAAACGGCGGTTCATATCCTCTTCCGGCGGCAATGCCGGGCTGGCCGTTGCCTATGCGGGACGCAAGCTGTCGGTGCCGGTTACCGTCTATGTTCCGGAGACGACGACAGAGCAGGCAAAGGCTCTCATCCGGCTGGAAGGTGCAGAGGTCGTGGTTCATGGAGCCTCCTGGCAGGAAGCCAACGAGCTTGCGCTTCAGGCCATGGGAGAGGACGCTGCCTTCATCCACCCCTTTGATGATCCGCTCCTGTGGCAGGGGCACGCGACCGTGATTGATGAAGTGGTCCAAGCCGGAGCCGTTTTCGATGCCGTCATCCTGTCGGTCGGCGGCGGTGGCCTTCTGTGCGGTGTTGCCGAAGGGCTGGCACGCAACGGCCTGGGCGATGTTCCCATCATCGCGGTCGAGACGCACGGCGCTGACTCCCTTTCGGCGGCGATCGACGCTGGGGAGTTGGTGCAACTGCCTGCCATCACCAGCATCGCAACCTCTCTTGGCGCGCGCAAAGTCTCCGAACACGCGTTTCGGATCAGCCAGAACAGGCCTGTTGAAAGCGTGGTTGTGGATGATCGGGCAGCGGTCGGGGCCAGCCTTCGCTTCGCGGATGATCATCGGGTGGTTGTGGAGCCGGCTTGCGGAGCAGCATTGACGGTTGCCTATTCCGCGCCGATATACGGGCCCGGCTATGAACGTTTGCTGGTCATTGTCTGCGGCGGTGCAACAACCTCTATCGACAAGCTGAAAGACCTAGCCGCCACCTTGCCGCATCACCGCTGAACTAAATCAAGAAAAAGGCGCCGATCCGGCGCCTTTTTCATGTCATGTGTTGCTGAGGCATAGCTCTCAACCGCCCGCTGGCACCACCTGGCATGCGAACTTGGCGGATGACAGAAGCTTGCAGGCCGATTGTGCCGCTGCCTGATTGGAGAAGCCGGAGAAGCGGGCGCGGTGCAAGGTGGAAGAGCCGCTGTGAACCGTTTCCGTGTAGGGCGTCAGGTTCTGGAACTTGCCGTCGAGCTTGTCCATCGCGCGGCCCAGCAGGCTGATGGCTTCGCCTTCGTTGCCGGTGGCACCGAGTTGCACGCGCCAGCCGGGAGCGGCCGCTGTCTTGAAGGGCAGGTCTGCCGGTGGCGCGAGATCCGATTTCGAAGGCGCAGCATAGCCAAGACTTGCAGAGGATGGTGAGACGGACGCGACCTGTGTCGGAGCCTGTTCCGGCTGGCTGCGAACAGGTGCGGATGGCACCGGCTGATAGCGCTCGGCCACAACCGGGCGAACCGGTGCAACGGCAGCCACAGGCGGTGCGGACATGGCAGGGGAGGCGGGTCGCGGAGGCTGCGTCGTTGCCACTTCCTGCGCCACCACCGGCATCGGCACATTGTTGCGCGGCAGGCGCGTCGGGAACAGCGGCGCCGGGCTGCTGGGCGCTTCCGCCACAAGGCCTGCACCGGTGCGTGTGCCGGCCTTCGGCATGGCCTTGTCCAGCAGCGAAGCCATTTGCGCATCGCGGGCACGGGCGGTGCGGCCGCCCAGAACAACGCCAATCACGCGGCGGCCGTTGTCATTTACGGCGCTGACGAGGTTGAAACCGCTGGCATTGGTGTAGCCGGTCTTGATTCCGTCCATGCCCTTGTAGCGATACATCAGGTTGTTGTGGCCACGAATGGTTCTGCCGCGAAAGGCAAAGGACTGGGTAGAAAACAGGCGGTATTCCTGCGGGAAGTCGCGAATGAGCGCCAGCCCGAGCCGCGCCATGTCCCGCGCCGTCGTCACCTGTTGGCTGTCTGGCAGGCCGGAGCCATTGCGAAACACGGTCCGGCTCATGCCGAGCTGGCGCGCCTTGCGCGTCATGGCAGCGGCAAATTTGTCTTCCGATCCATAGAGGTGATCGCCAATTCCTTCCGCCACGTCATTGGCGGATTTTACGATCATGCCCAGAACCGCCTCGCGCACCGTATAGGTTTCGCCCTGTCTGAGGCCCAGCTTGGTGGGCGTAGTGCGCGCGCCATTGGCCGACATCACGATGCGCTGGTCCCAGCGCAGGCGACCGTCATGCAGCGCCTCGAACACCATATAGAGCGTCATCATCTTGGTCAGCGAGGCCGGATGGTTCAGCGTATCGGCGTCCTCGGCATCCAGAACCTTGCCGCTATTGGCATCCATGATGAAATGCGCATATCCCGCCAGTGCAGGCGTGGACGCGGCAACCGCCAGCGTCAGAACCATTGCCTGCGTCGCGCGTCGCCACATGGTGCGCACCCATCCACTCATCGAAAACCCCCGAATTGCCAGTCCTGCTACCATATTGGGCAAAAGCGGCGGAAAATTAGATACAATTTTAGTTTTTCAAATTGTGGTTAACAGGGGGTTTCTGAGGGAGAATTAGAAATTGGGCTTCGATCGTAGTTCCAGAGAGACGGGATCGAGCTCCTGCATTGTCAGCCGCGCATTCAGCTGCCGTGCCGCCTTGCCTGCTGCCAGCCACTTCATGGCCTGGGAGAGATTGAGGCGTGTCTTGCGCCCCCCGTCGCGCGCAATTTTGCCGAACGTATCGGCCAGCTCGTCGATACGGTAGAGCCCGCCCAGGCTGGGAAGCGGCATTTCGGCGCGCTTCTGCAGAGCCTGACGCTTCACATTCAATTTCTCAGCCACGTCTGCAAGGCTGACGAGATCTGGACGAAACTCGCGCAGACGGGTTCCCGCAGGCAGGTTTCGCAATATGTTCTTCGCAGCGGATAGAATGGCATCGGTAGCATCCGTGCCTTCTGCCTCCAGTTCCACGCCCAGCAGCTTTGGATTGCCGGTTCCGATGACCGCATCTTCGTATCCGGCAGCAAATACTGCATCAGAGAGCGAATAGGCATCGTTTTCAGTGGAGGGGAGTTCGAACACCAGTTCGAATTCAAAGACTTCACGTGTCATTCATCGTCTCCTTCTCCGCCTGTTTGATGCAAGCCAGCGCCTTCTGTTTCAGCTTGGCCGCATGGTTTGACGGATTCTGCGGGGTCGAATTGATTGTCATCTGGCAATATTTGTCGTCACGGCAGTCCCTTGCGTTGGCCGGGCACCGCAAAAGGCCCCATGCATGGCCGCTGCCCCGAACCTCGACAGTCCACCCCAACGCTTCCAGCTCACAGAGAACCGTCTCAACGTCCTTTTTCGGATGACGACTACGCATTCATAAACCTCGAAATACAAAGTTGTCAATCGACAACATTATCAATTGCTTCTTTAGGTTGAATAAATTCTACTGGCTGCGAATATCAGTTGTGCAAAGTCTCTTCAATCGCCCATGAAAAACGCCGACCTGCACAGGCAAGTCGGCGTCTTGAAATACAGATAGAAAGCGTCGTGTCAGACGAACTGGCTGAGGCCCGGAACCGAACCCACAACCTGGTCCACGGTTTCAGAACCGGCATGTTCGCGGGCAACGGCGATTGTTTCGCGTGCGAGTGACGTGATCTCTCCCATGCCGAGGCCGAGGCCCATCAGCTGCTGGCCAAGTGCCATGACACCGCCGCCGAGGCTTGCCATCAGTCCGCCCAGAAGTCCGCCGCCACCAGCGCCTTCACCGTTGAACTTGGCAACCAGTTCCGGCGCGCCGGGAATGGCTTCGATCATGCGGGCAACGGCGCCATCATCGGCTTCGCGCTGCAGAAAGCCCAGCATCATGCCCACGGCCTTTTCGGCGACATCCGGTGCGATACCAACATTGTCCGCCACGCGGGTGACCAGCTCGTTCATCAAACTCTCCTCAAGGTTTTTTGACGTTCACGTCAAAGTAAAGAAATCCGCGGTCGCTGGCAAGGTGGGCAAGGGGTTGTGCCACAGCAGTTTTGCGGGAGGAGGGAAGGATCCGTCAAGTCAGCGTTTCGCCTACCGTATCTGCCATGACGGCACCTCGCTGGCCGAGTGGCTTCGGGTTCCCGGTGGTGGAATCCATCGCCGTCTGGTGTTCCAGTTCCGCGTTCAGTTCGGCACCAAGGATAACGATGATTGCTGAAATCCACGTCCAGAACAGAAAGCCGATCAGCGCGCCCAGCGTGCCATAGGTCGCGTTGTAGTCTGCCACATGCGAGAGATAGAAGGTCACGCCAAGAGAGCCGAGCAACCAGAACAGTGCCGCAAACGCTGCACCCCAGGTCAGCCAGCGCATCTTGGCCGGTTCGCGGCTGGGCCCATAGCGATACAGCATGCAGATGCCGATCGTGGCCAGCACCAGCAGCAACGGCCAGCGCAACAGGCTGAGCAGCATCTCTGCCGTTTCATCCAGATGCAGAAATGCAATCATGGCCGGAACCACGCCAAGTGCCACGATGATGATGATGGCCGCCAGAATCCCGCCAAAGGTAAAGGTCAGCGACACAAGGTTCAGCTTGAAGAAACTGCGCTTCTCTTCCTCGCCATAGGCAATGTTCATGGCCTCGAACAGCGCCTTGATGCCGTTGTTCGCACTCCACAGCGCCACCAGAAGACCGAAGATGAGGCCGAAGCTCAGCGCACTTTTCTGTTCTGTCGCCAGGGCCTTCAACTGATCGATGAAAATGTTCAGGCCGTCGGAAGGCATGACCTGTGCGAGAAACAGAATGCGGTCGGCAATCGTCGTCGGGTCGGCCACGAAACCATAGACGGAAACGAGAGCGCCCATGGCCGGAAACAGCGCCAGAAGCAGGTAGAAGGTCACACCTGCCGCCACCAGCATCACGCGATCCTGCGTCAGCGAGACATAGACGCGGTACAACACATCTTTCATGCCCTTGAAGGGGATCTGGCCCGGATGCTCCGCATGCCGCCCATGTTCGCGTTCCGCTGCCGTCATCATATCCACCATGGCTTTGCCCCTTCTCGCCTTGCCCCCGCGTCCTGTCAGGCGTTGCCGTTCCGCAAACGGCAGCCTATACATTTGCAAACACTTGAACGTTCATAACCGGGAGGCAGTTGCATGGATGACGCGGGAAAACTTTTTCTGGGCGGCAGCCGCAAACCGGATGACACGCTGAAGAAGGCGGAATACCTGCATCTGAAGTTCGGCAACCGCCATGGTCTCGTGACCGGCGCCACGGGAACGGGCAAGACGGTGACGCTGCAGGTCATGGCGGAAGGGTTTTCCGCGGCGGGCGTTCCCGTCTTCTGTTCGGATATCAAGGGAGATCTGTCCGGCATCGCCGCCATGGGTGAGCCGAAAGATTTTTTGCTGAAGCGCGCCGAGCAGATCCAGTTCGCCGACTATGACAACGCCGCCTTCCCGACGATTTTCTGGGATCTCTATGGTGAAAAGGGCCATCGCGTTCGTACCACCATTGCGGAAATGGGGCCGCTGCTTCTGGCCCGCCTGATGGATGCGACGGAAGCGCAGGAAGGCGTCCTCAACATCGCCTTCAAGATTGCCGATGAGGGCGGTCTGCCGCTGCTGGACCTCAAGGATCTTCAGGCACTCCTCACCTATATGGGAGAGCATGCGGGCGAGATTTCGCAGCGTTACGGCTTCGTGTCCAAGGCATCGGTCGGCTCCCTCCAGCGTGGTCTGCTGGTGCTGGAACAACAGGGCGCAGAACACTTCTTCGGCGAACCGGCGCTGAAGATCACCGATATCATGCGCACCAGCCAGGATGGGCGCGGCGTCATTTCCGTGCTCGCCGCCGACAAGCTCATGATGAACCCGCGTCTCTACGCCACCTTCCTGCTCTGGCTGCTATCGGAACTGTTCGAGGAACTGCCGGAAGTGGGCGATCCGGAAAAGCCGCGTCTCGTCTTCTTCTTCGACGAGGCGCATCTTCTGTTCTCTGAAGCGCCGAAAGTACTGCTGGAACGGGTGGAGCAAGTGGTTCGCCTCATCCGTTCCAAGGGTGTGGGCGTTTATTTCATCACGCAGAACCCGCTCGATGTGCCGGAAACGGTTCTCGCCCAGCTCGGCAACCGCGTCCAACATGCACTGCGTGCCTATACGCCGCGCGAGCAGAAGGCGGTGAAAACGGCAGCCGATACCTTCCGCGCCAACCCGGAATTCAAGACGGATGAGGCCATCACCCAGCTTGGCACGGGTGAGGCGCTGGTCTCGACACTGGAAGGCAAGGGCGCACCCTCCATGGTAGAGCGCACGCTGATCCGCCCTCCGGCAGCCCGCATCGGACCGCTGACCGATGACGAGCGTCGCAAGATCCTGAACACCAGCCCTGTCGCCGGTCAGTACGACAAGGATATCGACCGCGAATCCGCCTTTGAAATTCTCATGGCGCGTGCTGAAAAGGCGGGCAAGGCACCGGTGCCAAAACGCGCGGAAGTGGAGCCGGAAGCGGCACCCGCACCGAGAGAAGATAGCGCCGCAGGCCGCTGGTCGCTTCCCGGCTTTGGCAATGATGAGGCAGAGGAAGAAGAAGCGCCGCGCAAGAAGGCAGGAGCAGGGCGAGCCGGCTATCAGCGCGAAACGGTCATCGAAGCAGCCATGAAAAGCGCTGCCCGTTCCGTGGCAAGCCAGGTGGCAAACCAGATCGGTCGGGCCCTGGTGCGCGGCATTCTGGGCAGTTTGAAGCGGTGATGACTGCCCACGGTTGTGCAAGGATAGGTTGACGCAAGGCATGGAGACTATCCTTCCGGCATATTAGGAAGGAGAGTTTTGATGACTTCAGTAGCATCAACTTCATATTATGCTTCACTCTCATACCGCGCCAATACAGCCTCATCGAACAGAGCCCCTGAAAGCGCGTATGACGCCTTGTACAGCAATCAGCAGCGTGAAACGAAACCGGAGGTCAAGATTGCGGTCGACGCGTCAGGTTCTGGAGTTCCAATCGACACCACACCTTCAACGGCAACAACCAATTTTCAGGGAAAACTATTTGGGATTTCGTCCATTTGGAGCGTAAGCGATCTGCAAGAAATAAAGCCTGATTGGGAAAATCCGGAAGGTCTTTCTCAGCAAATGCTCAAAGGCTTTGAGGAAGGTCTTAATCATCGATATACCCACATGCCGGAGCCGCCAGACCCGTCGCAATGGGGTGGAACAAGACCCTATGCAGAGATCGTCGTGAAGGGCAAGGGCGTTGCCACGATTGACAATCAGGGAATTGCCGTTTCGAAAGATCCTGCCTGGAGCGAGCGTTACAGGGATGTCATGGGCAGTTTGAATGGCACTGTTGGCCCGGATCTGGCTGAAAGAACGGCAAAAGCCATCGCCAAGGCTCTCGGCGGTCGTGTCGTCAAACAGGAGACGGCATTAACACAGGCTCAATTCGAAGCACTTCCGCAACCGGAAATACCAAGGCCATGGATTGACTATGACGCCATGTATGCGGATCCAGAATACGCCCAGCTTCAGGAGATGAAGCAAAAGCGACAAGACTATCTTGAGCAAATGCAAATCGGCGATGCCTAGAAAGTTGATTTGCTGAAAAAATCGAGGAGAGCTGATGTCTCCTCGATCTCTGTTTTTTCAAATTGGTTGTTTAAGCTGCCAGTAGGCCTGTCAAATCATATGCTGGACCAGCGCCACTTGAGGTAGCCACCACTTCGACAACGTAGTGGCTCCCGAGGAAGAAGTTTTCAATCACTACAGAGCTGTTGAGGATATTATCAACTGCGTCTGCGTTAGAGAAAATTACGAGGTCATTGCCGATCCTATTCAGACCGAGGTCGTTAGCCGCGTAGCTAACGTATAAGACGTCTTCCGTGTCAAAAGCTCCATCTGTCCGAGCAGCTCCCGTATTCGTCACGCCGTCGTTTATGCGGTCGAAGCCTTGTCCGTTAAAGTAGTAATGGTCATTCCCTGATCCGCCCCACATCCGATCATCGCCAGCTTCGCCTCTAATGGTATCGGCACCTTGATCACCATAAAAAATGTCATTGCCAGTGCCACCCCAGAGCTGATCGTTTCCAGCTCCGCCTATGAAGACATCATTTCCAGCGCCACCATACATGATGTCGTTGCCGCCATCTCCCGCAAGCGTATCGGTGCCCGCTTCACCGTACAATGTATCATCGTCCGCTCCGCCATTGAGGGAATCGTTTCCATCGCCTCCATAGAGGATATCGACCCCGTTTCCGCCATCGAGCAGGTCATTACCGTTGTAACCATAGAGTGTGTCATTGCCCTCACTACCGTTGAGGCTGTCAGGATAGATGCTTCCGTGGATCGTATCGTTGCCGCCTAGTCCGTTGACAGTGAGCCATGCCTGATCAGCTGGCCAAATCGAAGGGGGGCATACGAATAGGCTCGATAATCCAGGGTGTTGTTGTTGTTATCTCCACTGAAACTTGGCATTCTATTCTCCTTGGTGACCGGCGAACCATTTCGCCGGTTTCGAGCGGGCGTGGCAGGTGTGCTGTCCAGGCTTTGACCTGCTGCGCCCGAAGTCTTGCTGCTGCTTTCAAGCAGCGACATCTTTGCGACCTTTGGGTCGGCAAATCGGCGAGCTCATCATAATGTTGAATGCAACCGACATACAATCGATTTTGATGTGTTAATGCAATTTAAGAGGGTATTGATTTAGTTGATTTGGATTTTTGCCTAAGAAGGCGCCGCCACGTTCCGTGGCCAGCCAGGTGGCAAACCAGATCGGCCGGGCGCTGGTGCGCGGCATTCTGGGCAGCTTGAAGCGGTGGGGGTTTCGTCAAAGTTGTATTAACCACACTCGCTGAACACGCATTCGTCATCCCGCGATCCGTATCGCGGGTGGATCCGGCAAACGTGATGTTTAGGGAATCTCGCTAGAACGCTGCTCACAACTTCATGGCAACCAAGGCTCTGGGCGGAGGCGGATCTGGTGGTGGACTTCAATAGTGCGAGCGGTTTCTTCCGGTCCACCGTGGCGCATGCGGACCGGCTGTTCTATTCGGATGCTTCCCGCAATGTGAGCTATGGCCAGATGGGCGAGACTGTCCGCCGCCTTGCGGGGCATTTCTCGCAAAAGGGGCGCCCCAGGCGCGTGGGCATTCTGGCAACCCGCAGTTTTGAAGCTTACGCAGGCATTCTGGCCGCTGGCTTTGCCGCTGCCGCCTATGTGCCGATCAATCTCAAATGGCCGGAAAGCCGCATTGTTACGCTTCTCGGCCTCATGGAGCTTGATGCGCTGGTCGCCGATGTCAACGGCGCCTCCCTGCTGACGCCGGATGTGCTGGCTGCTGCGCCCGATTGCATCGTGATTGCCGATGCCGCGAAGAAGCCCGCGCCCTCCCGCTCGGGCCAGCATATCGTGCATGTATCGGAGATCGAGGCCAAACCTCTTGTTCATCCGGTGCCGGTGGAAGCCGACGATCTCGCCTATATCATCTTCACATCCGGCACGACGGGTCTGCCCAAGGGTGTGATGATCTCTGCCGGATCGCTGGCGAATTATCTTGCTGAAAGCCGTAGCTGGACGGCGCTGACGCCGGACGATCGCCTTGCCGAAACCTGTGACGTCACCTTCGACCTGACGGTGCACAACCTTTTTCTTTGCGTGGAGGCGGGTGCCTCGCTCCATATTCTCTCTTCGCTGGAAATGATGGCGCCGGGGCGTTTCGTCCGGGCGCGGGAAATCACCGTCTGGATGTCAGTGCCAACGCTGATTGCCATGATGCGGCGCAATGGCTCCCTGAAACCCGGCATCTTTCCGAGCCTTCGCCTCTCCATCTTCTGCGGTGAACCTTTGCCGGTGGCCGCGGCTGAAGCCTGGGCGGCAGCAACGCCCAATGGTGTGGTTGAAAACATTTATGGCCCGACAGAAGGCACCGTCATCTGTATGCGCCAGCGGCTCACAGTCCCGCCCGTGGAAACAAAGGGGCGCGGCATTCTGGCCATCGGCAAGCCCTATGACAGCATGGAAATCGCGATCCTCGATAGCGAGCAACAGGTGCTGCCGGATGGCGTTCCGGGTGAAATTGCGCTCTCCGGCCCCCAACTGGCCATTGGCTATCTCGGCGCACCGGAACAGACGGCGGATCGCTTCCGCACTATTCGTGGCAAGCGCTGGTATCTGACGGGTGATCTGGGCATGCGGGATAAGACCGGCACCTATCATCATCTCGGTCGTACCGATAACCAGGTGAAGCTCAAGGGCAACCGCATTGAGCTGGAAGAGGTGGAGGCGCATCTGCGAACGGCCGCCGAAACGGATGTGGTGGCGGTTGTCGCCTGGCCGGTGGTGGATGGCTCGGCGCAGGGGCTGGTGGGCTTCTGCTGTAGTGACAAAGCCGCAAGCGAGATCGAGGCGGCGATGCTGCAATCCTTGCCGCGCTACATGGTGCCATCAGAGATCCGCATCCAGAACAGCTTGCCGGTCAATATCAACGGGAAAGTCGACCGGCGCGCCCTGTTCCAGCAGTTGGAAGAGGCAATAAAGGCAGCAAGATCCGATGCAGCCGAATGAAGGAAAAGACATGAACGAGACGCCAAACGCATCCATTCGGGCAATGGTGATGAACCTTCTCAGCGAGCGGGGTATCGCCGAAATCACCGGCACTGAGCCCCTGTTTTCGTCGGGTCTTCTGGATTCCGTGGCGGCGACCGAGGTTCTTCTGGCGCTGGAAACCGATTTTGGCGTCGATCTGTCGGATGAGGATTTCGACATCACCCAGATCGACACGCTGGCAAGTCTCGAACACTTCGTGGGCTCCCGGACGCCTGCATGAAGCTTCGCTCGATCAATCCGTCCGAGGCCTCTGCTGCTGCTGCGCTGCTTTCAGCCGGTTTCTCCTCTCTGTCTCATTCGGAATGGGCGGAGACGGTGCAAAAACTGCTGAACTACGCAGCAGGCCGGAGCGATGGCGTGATTGGCCAGATTGCGGAGTTGAAAGGGCAGGATATCGGCATCTGCCTCATGATCCCGAGCGCGCCCGAGGCGTCGGACGGGAAAGTTCGCAAGCGCATCAATGTCGCTGCTTTCTATCTGGCTCCCGGCCATGAATGGAGAACGACGCTCTTCATGCGGCGTCTCCTGACCGAGACGGATGTCGAATACACCGATCTGACGGCCTCTCCCTCGATGCGCGACATCAATCGACGCATCGGCTTTGTCGATCACTCCGAGGGCATGATCATCGTCGCAACGCCCATGGTCTCCATGCAGCCCGCGGCATCCGGCATTTGCCTGCTGTCGCTGAAAGAGGCAGAAGCGGAAGCTGTTGCACTGTCTGATAACGATCGGCAGGTTTTGCACGATCATCAGGCGCTGGGTTGCGCCGCCTTTGTGGTGGTGGCGGAGCAGGGCAGGGCGCATCCGCTCATCCTGGCACCCAGTTCACGGAAAGGAATTCCGGGCATGCGGGTGCTGCTGGCGCGGGATCGCGCGCTGTTGCGGTCGGTTCTTGGGCCTCTTGGCCGTTCCATGGTCCTGGGCGGCAAGACCTATATCGAGTTTGATGGAGCCGAGGCGGATATGCCT
This sequence comes from Rhizobium sp. Root149, assembly GCF_001427345.1. Classification (NCBI taxonomy): domain Bacteria; kingdom Pseudomonadati; phylum Pseudomonadota; class Alphaproteobacteria; order Hyphomicrobiales; family Rhizobiaceae; genus Rhizobium; species Rhizobium sp. Root149. The sequence continues at coordinate 432,302 of NZ_LMGD01000001.1, read as the reverse complement.
GCGGGCGCTCTGTTCCGACCGTCTGCCGCGCCCGTCCAGTCGACCCGTCACGAGGCGGGAACGGCGATAGATCACACCTATTCCGAATTCGCCTTCATACCGCCAACGCGGCTGCGGGCGGCGGTTCGCATCTACGAACATCGCATTCGCACCGAGGCGCACAGCCTGTCGCTGCAGGCCACCAGTGCCGCTATCTCCCACCCCGCCACCGGCTTTGCGCTCAAGGTGGCGGAGATTTCGGGTCTTTGAAAGCCGGTTACCGCTTGCGAACAAATTCCGTCCGCAGCACGAGACCCTTGATCGCATCGTGACGGCAGTCGATTTCTTCCGGGTTGTCCGTCAAGCGGATGGAGCGAATAACAGTGCCTTGCTTCAGGGTCTGTCCGGCGCCCTTGACCTTGAGGTCCTTGACCAGCACGACGCTATCGCCATCCGCGAGAACATTGCCGGAGGCATCGCGTACTTCTGAAGCCTTCGCCGCTTCGGCTTTCAGTTCCGAAGCTGGACGCCAGTCGCCGGTCGCCTCGTCATACACATATTCATCGTCATCGGCGGCCATGGCGCTCATCCTTCATTGGTAAATCTGATGAGGGGCCTTAAGCCGCGGCAGACCTCGCTGTCAAAACCTCATCGGGGAATTGACAGGAAAAGCAGCCCGTTTCTGGCTTTTGTCAAATTCTAAGACACTCACCAGCGGTTCTGACCCTTTTCCTTGCGGCGATTGCTGCGGCGGGTTCCATCGAAGAATCCGGGTGGCTTCCTGGCGACCCACGCCGCGAATTTCGCCATTTCCGGGTGGGACAGCAGGGCTTCCGCACTGGCATAGGTAGTTTCAAGTTCGACTTCAGAAAACAGGGCATGGATCTGCCGGTGGCAGATGCGGTGCAAGGTCTGGGTAACCCGCCCGCCACGACTTTTCGGCACGAGGTGATGCTCGTCGCGCTGGTCTTCGGGAATGTCACGGCCGCAGATCGGGCAGATCACCTCCTGCGGCGGCTTGTACCATTCGGGAACCTTTTCCCTGTGCTTTCTGGCCATGGTCGATCCTGGAACGATCCTTCTCATCCTGTGGGATATATGGGGCTCTGCGGAACCTGTTGCAAATGGACTGGTCCGCGAACTCCAGGGAACATACACGACACGAACGGCTGCACTTTCAGACAAACCCCTCCCCACAAGGGGGGGAGTACCCTCGCATTCTCGGCGGCCACCCGGCTTGCGAGGTCCAAATTTCGTGAGGTCTCAGGGTAACGGCATGCTCGACCTGCTCCCTCCCCCTTGTGGGGAGGGTCGGGGAGGGGATCTTACAATCATGTTGTGTACTGTGGTTTCAGGATTCCGCCGTGCACCAATTTCATTGACCTTGCGGCAGGTTCCGGCTCTACACCTTTCTGCCCCTTGTTCTAAGTGCTGAGGGGTGGAGACATGGCATGGATCAGCAATCCTCTCACCGAACAGCGCCTGAAGATGATGAGCCGACCGCTACCGGCTGGCGTCAGATCCTTGGTGCGCCTTACGGTCTGCGTCTGCTTGCCATTTCAGCCGGTATCGGCCTGCACGCCTTCAACGAGGTGGCGATTGCCCCGGTTCTGCCCATTGCACTGGAGGCGCTGGGCGGCATTGCCTTCCTGCCATTTGTCTATGCGGCCTTCTTTGCCTTTGTGATTGTCGGCGGGTTATCAGCCTCGCCATTGCGGCGACGGTTCGGCGCGCGCCTGGCGCTCTCCGGGGCAGGGGTCATCTATCTGGTGGGAATCTTCATCCAGTTCACCGCCCTCAATGCGCCCATGCTGCTGGCGGGTCGTGTCGCGCAGGGGCTGGCCGATGGCTGGATTGTCGCTCTGTCCTATTCGCTGATTGCCGATCTCTTTCCGCCAAAACTTGTGCCACGCATCTTTGCCGTGGAGGCCGTGCTCTGGGCCGCAGCCGCCGTGCTGGGGCCGTTCGCGGGTGGGCTGACGGTAGAGCATGTGGGTTGGCGCGCAGCGCTGGCGGTCAGTGTTCCGGTTGTTGCCCTGTTCTTCATCGTCATGCCCTTTGCCCTGCCGAAGGAGAAACGCGCCGAGACGCCCGTGACGCCGCACAGGCTCATCCCGCCGCGCCTGTTCACCGTCTCGTCCACGGTCGGCTGCGGCAGCTGGCTGCTGTTTCTGATGATGAGCGCGCAAAGCGTCTCCACCGTATTCCTCGCCTATACGCTGCATCACCGGCTGGGGCTTGCTCCGGTCAAGGTCGGGCTGGTTCTCATCACGCTGTCGATGAGCTGGAGCGTGGCGGCTATACCCATCGGCGGGATCGACAATCTGGCCATGCGCCAGCGCATCATGCGCATTGGTCCGCTTTTGCAGATCTGTGGCGCGGCCCTCGTCTCGAGCGGGCTTTACACGCTCGTCCTGCCTTTGGTTCTCGTCGGTCAGGTGTTCAACGGCGTAGGCTTTGCCATGGCTTTTGCCAGTGCCAGCCATGCCGTCATCGAAGACGCGGATCCCGAACATCGCATGACGACAAGTGCCCTTCTGCCCTCGCTGGAAACCAGCGGCTTCGTCTTCGGCTCCAGCGTCATCGGCGGGCTGGCATCCCTGTTTGGCGCGCAGGCCCAGCTTTCGGCACAGACCCCGACATCTGCGATCTTCTATCTCTGGGGTGCGTCCGCCTGCCTTTCGGGACTGGCCTTCTTTGCGGCCAAGGGCGTGACGGTGAAGCTGCGCCAGGACTGACAGTCCGCAATCGCCATCCACATTTTCCCGGATTTCACCCCATGGACAACGCCTGATTTGCTGTTTATGAGCAACGTAATTGTATAACATTTATGGTGACTCATGTTCAGAAACCTCATGGCAGGCGTTGCTGTCAGTCTTCTCTTTGCAAATTCATCGGTCTTCGCGGCGGAAGATCGCGTGGTGGATGTGGTTGCGCCCTTCGAGATCACCGGTCTCGATCCGGCAAAATCCGGTGATGTTTTCCTGCGCATGGCGATTGTGGAAACGCTGGTCGAGGCGGATGCGCAGGGCAATCCTGTTCCCGCACTGGCCAAGCAGTGGACTGTTTCGGAAGACGGCAAGACATGGACCTTCACGCTTCAACCGAATGTCCGCTTCCATGATGGGTCCGCGCTGATGGCAGAAGCGGTTGCCTCCGCGCTCAACATTGCCCGCGCCAAGCCGGGTCTTCTCAGCAAGGCGCCGATTGAGGCCATCACGGCAGAAGGCGAGGCGGTGGTGAAGATCACGCTTTCGAAGCCTTTCGCCCCGCTTCTGGCTTTCCTCGCCGAAAGCCGTGCCCAGATCCTCGCGCCCGCATCCTATGCTGGCGCTGATGTCAAATCCATCATCGGCAGCGGCCCCTTCAAGCTGACAAAGCTGGAAGCACCGCAAAGCCTCGCGGTCGAGCGCTTCGATGGCTATTGGGGCGCAAAACCTGAGATCGAGCAGGCCCGCTATCTGTCCGTCAGCCGCGCTGAAACCCGCGCCCTGATGGCCGAAAGCGGTGACGCGGATTATGTCTTCAACCTCGATCCGGCCAGCCGTACCCGCCTTGCCAAGAGCGACAAGGTGAAGCTGCTTTCGGTGTCCATTCCCCGCAGCGTGCTGATCAAGCTCAATGCCGGCCATGCTTTCCTGAGCGATGTGAAGGCGCGCGAGGCTTTGAGCCTTGCCATAGATCGTGAAGGTCTCGCCACCGCCATCCTGCGTTATCCCGCAGCGGCCACGCAGCTTTTCCCGCCAAGCCTTGGCATCTGGCATGATGCATCCCTTTCTCCGCTCAGCTACGATCCGGAAAAGGCTGAGGGCCTGCTCGCCAGCCTTGGGTGGAAAAAGGGCCCCGATGGCATTCTGGTCAAGGATGGCAAGCGTTTCGCGCTGACCCTCACCACCTATCCGGATCGCCCCGAACTGCCTCTGCTGGCGGCGGTCCTGCAGGAGCAGTGGAAAGAAATCGGCGTCGAGGTGACGATCAATTCGACCAATTCCAGCGAAATCCCCGCCAGGCACCAGAACGGCACGCTGGAACTGGGGCTGATGGCGCGCAACTTCGCCCTCGTGCCGGATCCGATCGGCACCATGCTCTCCGATTACGGCCCGACGGGTGGCGATTGGGGCGCGATGAACTGGACGAACGCAAGCTTCCAGCAGGCGCTCGACGGGCTGACGCGCATTGCCGATGCCAGCCAAGGCGAGACGCTTCGTCATCAGGCGGTTGCGGCGATCCAGGCAGACCTGCCGGTCATCCCCGTTGCCTGGTATCAGCAGACAGTTGCCGTCTCGCCAAAGCTGGAGAAGGCTGCCATCGATCCGTTCGAGCGCACCTTCGGTCTTGAAACCATGCGGTGGGGCAAGTGATGCGAATGATCCTAAACCGTCTGCTTCAGGCGGTTCTGGTTGCCTTCACGGTGGGGCTCCTGACCTTCATCATGATCCGGCTTCTGCCCGGCGACGTGGCGTATCGCATCGCGGCGGGGCGCTATGGCTATGATGTCGTGGATAGCGCGGCGGCAGCAAAAGTGGCTGCCGAACTGGATCTCAACAGACCTGCCATCGAGGCCTTCGGTCTGTGGCTCTATGATCTGGTGCGACTTGATCTCGGCACCTCGCTGGTCAGCGGGGAGCCGGTTTGGGATGAGCTTGTGATGCAGCTTGGCCATACGCTTCAACTGGCTGTCTCGGCCATTCTGCTATCGCTGTTGATCGGCCCGCCACTTGGCATTCTTGCCGGTCTCAATCGCGGCGGCTTTCTGGATCGCGGCCTGATGCTGGTATCGACTGCGTTGAGGGCTTTGCCGCAATTCGTGGTGGGTCTGGGGCTCATCGTCATCTTCGGGCTTATGCTCAACCTGTTGCCGACGGCTGGCCATGCCCATGGCAGCCATCTTGTCCTGCCAGCTTTCACGCTGGCGCTCGGGCTTGCGGCTGTGTCCGCTCAGGTGGCGCGGGATGCCATGGCAGAGGTGGCGCAATCGCAGTTCTACCGCTTTGCCCGTACCAAGGGCCTGCCGGAATGGCAGGTCTTTCGCCGCCATGGCCTGCGCAATGTGGCGGTGCCCATCGTCACCTATCTTGGTGTGCAGTTCATCTATCTGGTGGAAGGCGTCGTCGTGGTGGAAACCCTGTTTGCCTGGCCGGGCATTGGCCACGCGCTGGTGCATGCCATCTTCGGGCGCGATGTGCCTGTCATTCAGGGCGCCGCTTTGGTCATGGGGCTGATGTTCGTGGTTCTGAACGCGGCGGTCGACGGCTTTTGCTACATCATCGATCCGCGCCGGAGGGATGCATGAGCAGTCTCGTTTCCACGCAAACTCCCGCCTTGCGGTTCTCCCTGCGCAAGTCGCTTGGCCTCTTCATACTCGCAGGTCTCGTGGTCTTTGCTTTCTTGCCGTTGATCATTGGCGGCGCCGATCCGCTGAAGCAGAGCCTGCGGCTTTCGCTACAGCCGCCATCCTCTGCCGCATGGTTCGGTTACGATCATCTGGGCCGCTCCATGGCTGCACGGCTGGCTGCGGCCTTGCGTCTATCGCTGGGGCTGGCGCTGCTTTCAGTCGTCACGGCCATGGTGCCGGGCATCCTGCTTGGCGTTCTGGCAGCATGGCGCGGCGGCTTCATTGATCGAGCCATCGGTGCCGTGTCGGAATCGCTTCTGGCATTGCCCGGCCTTCTGCTTGTCCTGATGCTCACGGCCATCGTGCCGGATAATCCGGCCATGCTTTACCTTGGCATTTCGCTGGTGCTGTGGATCGAATATTTCCGCGTGACGAGGGCACTGGCACGTCCCATCCTCAATTCACCTGCGGTGGAAGCCTCGCGCCTTCTGGGCTTCGGTCCGCTCTATATTCTCAAGCGACATGTCTGGCCGGAAATCTCGGCTATCCTCCTGCGGCTCGGTGCATTCGGTGCTGCTTCCGCGATCATGGCCATTGCAGCCCTTGGTTTCGTCAGCGTCGGCGTTCGTCCGCCCACGCCTGAACTCGGGCTCATGATGATCGAGCTTCTGCCTTACTATGAGGAAGCACCGCATGCGCTGCTGCAGCCCATCGCCGTGATTTTCCTGATGGTTCTGGCCCTGCAATTGCTGGCGGGCAGGCAAAATTCCGGAAAGGAAACGGCATGAGCACGCTGATGGAAGTGCGGGATGCAGCCGTCCATACGACAGAGGCGCAGTTGGTACAGCCCTTTTCCTTTGTTCTGGAAGCGGGCCGTCCCTTCACCATTCTGGGCGAAACCGGATCAGGCAAAAGCCTGCTGGCGCAGGCGGTCATGGGGCTGCTGCCAGAGGGTTTGATGGCGTCCGGCCAGCTCAGCATCGAGGGTGAAACGCTCGATCTTGGCCGTCCCGGCAGCCAGAAGCGGCTCTGGGGGCGAAAGGTCAGCATCCTGCCGCAGGAGCCGTGGCTGGCGCTGGACCCTATCATGGCGGCGCAAGCGCAGGTGGAGGAAGGCTATCGTTTCCTGCGCAACGAAGAGAGTGATGTGGCCCGCAGGTCTGCCACGCGCGACCTTCAGCAACTGGGTGTCGCGGAGGCGAGGCGAAAGCTTCCGGGCCAATTGTCTGGCGGCATGGCGCAGCGCGTCGCCTTTGCCGCAGCCCGGGCGGGCGGTGCGCGCATCGTCATCGCCGATGAACCGACCAAGGGGCTGGATGTCGCCCGCCGCGATGAGGTGATCGAACTTCTGATGCGGGAGGTTAGGGCAGGCGGATGCGTGCTGGTGATTACCCATGATCTGGCACTTGCCCGCCAGATGGGCGGCGATCTCGCCGTCATGCTGGAAGGCCGGATCGTGGAGCAGGGGGAGGCGCTGGAGGTTCTGGCGCATCCGGCGCATGACTATACCAGGCGTCTGATCGCCGCCGATCCTGAAAACTGGCAGACACTGGATGTCGAAACATCCAGCGTAGGCGCGCCCATTCTTGAGGCGACAGGCATAGGCAAGACACGCGGCGGCAAGCAGCTGTTTTCCGGCGTCGATCTCACGATCCGTCCGGGTGAGATCATCGGGGTGACGGGACCGAGCGGGTCCGGCAAAAGCTCGCTGGGTGACATTCTCCTTGGCCTGCTGAAACCGGATGCGGGTCAGGTGCAGCGGGCAACCGGGATCTCGATCCATCGCTACCAGAAGCTCTATCAGGATCCACCAGCGGCCTTTCCGGCGCGGGCCACACTCAAGCAAAGCCTTGCCGATCTCGTGGCTCTGCATAGGCTGGAAGAGGTGCGCATCGCACCCCTGATGCAGCGTTTGCGGCTTGCAGAACATCTGCTGGATCGCCGGCCGGATCAGGTCTCCGGCGGAGAATTGCAGCGTTTCGCCCTGCTGCGGGTGTTGCTGCTCGATCCCGTTTTCCTGTTTGCCGATGAACCAACGTCGCGGCTCGATCTCATCACGCAGCAGGAAACCGTGGAGCTTCTGGTGGAACTGGCGCGTGAACGCGGCTGCGCTCTGCTGCTCGTCAGCCACGATACGGCGCTGATCGAAAAGACCTGCGACCGCACCATCTCGATCGGCTGATGAAGTCATGGCCGCCGAACGCGTTTGCGGCGGCCATGGTTCGCCTTACGATCCGGCAGACACCAGCGAAAAATGCGCGCCTTGCGGATCGATGGCATTTATGATGAAGCTGCCACCCGGCACTTCCTGTGGCCCGAAGATGACCTTGCCGCCAGACGCTTCGATGGTGGTCACGGCCTGCTGCACGGAAGGCACGTTCACGTAATAGGCCCAGCACGGCACCGGCACCTGCGGCGGCCTTGTCATCATCCCGCCGATCGGCTGGCCGTTATGGGCAAAGATCAGGTATTTGCCCATGTCGCCCATATCCATGGCGTGATCCAGCGCCCACCCGAAAACCTTGCCATAGAAGGCGAGCGCCTCTTGCGCCTCACCCGCATAAAGCTCGTGCCAGCCGAATGTCCCCGGCGTTCCCATGGCAGCCATGGGCGGCGGGTTGTCCATTGGCTTGGGTGTCATGATGCAGATCACCGCCCCGTGCGGATCGGCCACCACGGCGAAGCGACCGACATCGGGAATGTCTTCTGCTGGCCGGCGAACGGAACCGCCTTCGGCTTCGAATTGCCGGACAGTCTCATCCACGTCGTCCACGCCCACATAGCCGGTCCAGTTCGGCGGCATATGGCCTGCCATCTCGGGTGGGATTGTCATGAAGCCCGCAACACCGCAGTCCTCGTCACCTGCGCGCGTATCGAAAATACCGTATTCGAAACTGTCCGCCCCTGGCATGGGCATGCGTTTGGCACTCCAGCCCACGACCTTTGCATAGAAATCGCTGGCGGCCTGCATGTCGGTGGTCATCAATTCGCACCAGATGAATTTTCCATGGGCTGTCGATGGCATGTCATCTCCTCTTGTGGGGCAGGGGATTTTTAGGAAAGGCGGCGGTACTCGGCCCGCATGAACTCATTCCAGCTTCCATCCGGCTGGCGGGCGCTGGAGGTAAAGACACGGGTGTCATCATCCGTGAAGGTAATCTGCTCCCGATAATCCTGCATGACAGCGGGATCACCGAAACTCGGGCCGTTGGTGTAGAGGCTCAGGCTCTGGCCATCGGCGGAAAGCTCCCCTTCATACACCCACATGTGTTCCATCATGCTGCCGATCCAGCTTCCGGTGTATTTACCGGTCCTTCCATCATGCCCGAGCGTCAGCTGGGTGGTCGCTTCCTGCCCGTTGGGCATCCGGCCCTGGCCCTCCGCCAGAAACCATATGCCATGCAGAGAGCGCACGGTCTCGACCCAGTCCGATCCGTCAGACATCTCGGCCGCTGACACCTGCCAGCGTCCGACGAGCCGATTGAGAAACGCGTGTTCCTCGCGGGGTTGCGGCATTTCCATCATGTCGGTCTCCTCCCGTAGTCTGTTAATGGCAGCAGCCACCGGTTTTCGGCGCCGTCTCATATTCGTCATGGCGCTTGATGAAGTTCATCGTTTCGCTTTCATTGCGGCCAAGCGGTGCCGTATCGAGGATCATCATGGTCGCCAGCCATTCCTCGCCGCCGCGCGCATAGGACGAATAGGTATGGAAAATCTGGCCCTGCCCATCACGATAGAAGGCGGATTGACCGGGCAGTTCGTCATGCGCCTGCGGCGTCGGGGTCTCACGGAAATTGTAGAAGACAGAGCCTGATGCGAGCTGTTCGGGCGTGAACGATACGCCGAAATCATAATTGAAGCGCGATCCGAAGGATGAGACCCACGGGAATTTCCAGCCCATGCGGCGCTTGTAGGCTTCGATCTTCTCCAGCGGCGCGCGCGATACGCACACAAGTGTCACATCATGGTGGTTGAGATGCGCAAGCGTGCCGTCCAGATGATCGGCGAGGAAGGAGCAGCCCTCGCACCCTGCCTCCCAGTCCGGCCCGAACATGAAGTGATAGGTGATCAGCTGGCTGCGTCCGTCGAACAGGTCGCTCAGGCTCTTCTCGCCCGTCGGCGTCTGAAAACGGTAATCCTCCTCCACCTTCACCCAGGGCAGCGCCATCCGCTCGCGGTTGATGGCATCACGCAGACGGGTCATTTCCTTTTCGCGAACCAGAAGCTGCTTGCGCGCCTCCAGCCATTCCTCGCGGCTTGCCACTGCATGCTCCATCGCTGCCTCCTCGGACTGGATCATCTTGACAAATAGGTTGATATCAACATATATAAGCCATGTCAAATGAAGTTGTGATTCCTTTTTCGACAACCATTCATGTTCGCGATACCTGCCTGTGTCTGCATGCGCAGCGGGCGGCACGTGCCCTGGCGCGCCGGTTCGATAATGCCCTGCGGCCCGTCGGTCTCACAAACGGGCAGTTTTCCATGCTGATGTCCCTGAACAGGCCGCAACCGGCAACAATGAGTTCGGTCGCCTCGGTGCTGGACATGGACCGCACGACCCTGACGGCAGCCTTGAAACCCCTGCAGAGGCGAGGGCTGATCGAGGTGCTGACCGACCCTAAGGATGCCCGCAGCCGGCTGCTGAAATTGACGGAGGAGGGGCTGCTTCTTCTTCAGCGCGCTTTGCCGATCTGGACGGCAACCCACGCACAGGTGGATGAGGATCTGGGCGAGGGCGGCTCCGAGGCGCTGCGGCAGGGAATGGCCAGGATTAGGTGAGGCGGCTGGCGATCCGCGGATCCTGCGCAAAATCATCCAGCCGAAAACCGATGCGCTGGCGCGGGAAGTCGCAAAGCGCCTGCACATGGCGGGCGGAGAAATGAATGCGCCAGCTCTGGCGCTCCACCGGCTCGCGCTTCGCAAAGCCTTTGGCCGTCAGGAGCGCGATGTTCATGCCACGGGCCGGATCGCGCACCGAGCGGTACAAGAGAGCCTCGATGCCTGCCGTTCGTGCGCTATCCGTCAGCGTCTGACAGGCGCTGTACTCTGTCGGATGCGTCCAGAGCAGATCGTCCTCGGACAGTGGCGGCGCTGAAAGGTCGAGACCTGCCTGCGTGCTGATCTCAGCTGCAAAGGCAGTATAATCGGCAGCATTCGCCGGAAGTGGCGTCAGCGGAGATTCGGCAAAGAACAACAGTCGGTAAAATGCCATCTCCGCCACAGCGGTCGATACGGCTTTGGCTGCGTAGAAGACGCCCGGAGTTCGGCCCGCACGGCGAAAGCGGGAGCCATGGGGGTAGATCGCACCGTAGCGAAACGGCGTGGCCAGCAGATAGTCCAGTCCGATTGCCTCCGGCGGAAGAACGGGCTTTGTGGCCTCCAGCAGGCTTTCCAGAAGCGCCTGTTCATCCACCGTATCCACCAGTTTCATGGTCGATACCTGATGCTGCGCTTCCACCAGTCGCCAGAAGCGGCCCTCGATGGGCTGTGCTTCAGACGAGAGCGCGTCGGGCGTCCAGATAGGCAAGGACATCGGTCAAACCTGCAATCGTGAGAATACGGTCGATCGGCACGCCACCGAGCGCGCTGTTTTCGTTGCGCATCCAGGCGCGGGCCACGCCTTCGTCGCCCCCGGTGATGGCATCCAGCGAGCGGAAGAGGCGGATGAACAACAGGGCCAGCTCGAACGATTTCTCTTCAGGAGAAAGTGTCAGGTCACCGCGCTTGAGGCGCGAGATCGAGGCCTCGGATAGGCCCAGAATGCGACCCAGCAGACGCCCCCGTATTTCCAGCCGCTCGCAGGCGCGCAGCACCGCTTTTGACACCACGACACTGGCGGTTGACGGGTTTTCTCTTTCTGGCGAAACCATTGTGCTCAATCCTTTCCACTGAAAGGTAGTGTGGCTTCCAATCTTTGGCAAGCCCCATCGTCAGGGGCAATCACCTTGCAACGCCGTTCATCACCCTCTAAGGCGGCGGGGTCATTCTTCGAGGAATTCCCATGCTGCGCAAACTCTACGCCTGGACCATGGCGCTCGCTGCCCGCAAGGCTGCCGCGTGGTGGCTCGCCATCATCGCCTTCGTGGAAAGTTCCTTCTTCCTCGTGCCCGCCGATGTGCTTTTCGTACCCATGGTACTGGCGAGGCCAAAGCGCGCCTATCTCTATGCGGCCATCGCAACGGCGGCATCGGTGCTGGGCGGAATCCTGGGCTGGATGATCGGTCATTACGCGTTCGAGACGATCGCAAAGCCGGTTCTCGCTCTCTACGGCAAGCTCGATACCTTTGATGAACTGGCCGCGTCCGTGAACTGGGAAACGATCCTCCTGCTGCTCGTCACCTCCGGTGCCGCGCATCTGCCACCCATCAAGGTGGTGACCATTCTTTCGGGCGTCGCAAATTTCAGCCTGTTCTGGTTCATCGTCTCGGCCATTGTCGCTCGTGGCGCGCGCTTCTTTGCGCTGGCCTGGCTTCTGAACCGCTATGGCGAGGAAATGCGCCACTTCATCGAAAAACGCCTCAGCCTCATCACCGGCATCGCGGCCGTTCTTCTCATCGCGGTGTACCTGGCCTACCACTTCCTGCGTTGACGTGTTGCCATAATATATGTACAGATTTCTGTACATAAAAAGGTGACCTATGCCTCACGTTCGCTTCACGGAATTCCGACAGAACTTCGCCTCGCATTTTGATGCGGTGCTCGAATCGCGAGCGCCGCTTCTGGTGACGCGTCAGGGAGCGGAATCCGTGGTCGTCATCGCGGAAGGCGAATTTGAGAGCATGCAGGAGACGCTGCATCTTCTCTCCAACCCTGCGAACGCGGATCGCCTGCGTGAGAGCATGGAGCAGTTGGCTGGCGGCAAGGTGATCGAGCGGGATCCGACCGGCGAATGAAACTGGTCAGGACCGAACATGCCTGGGCGGATTATGAATTCTGGGTTGAGAGTGATCAGGCAGTGGTCCTGCGCATCCATCAACTGATCAAGGACATGAAACGGTCGCCCTTTTCCGGGATAGGTAAGCCGGAACCGTTGAAAGGCAGTCTCTCCGGTTTCTGGTCCCGCCGCATCACTGCGGACCATCGCATTGTTTATAATGTTTCAGGCGCCGGAGAAGACCAGCGCCTGCAAATCATTCAGTGCCGATATCACTACGTGAAGTGAGATCGACCGCTCCCCCGCTCAATCCCAATGGGGCGGACGCAGGTGACCGGGGTTGACGATGCGGCCATCGGGCCTTGCCAGTTTCGCGATCTCACCCATTTCCGCGTCCGTCAGATCGAAATCGAAGATGTCGAAATTCTCCTGAAGGCGCTCCACGGTCGCCGTTTTGGACAGCGCGATGACATCCTTCTGCTGTACGGCCCAGCGCAGCGCCACCTGTGCCGCCGTCTTGCCATGGCGCGAGCCGATGTCTTTCAGCACCTCGTCCTTCGGCACGCGGCCATCCGCCATCAGATAGTAAGCGGTCAGGGAAATGCCGTGTTTGCGGGCGGCTTCCAGCAGTTTCGACTGGTCGAGATAGGGGTGGAGTTCCACCTGGTTGGTGGCGATCGGCGCATCCGAAAGCTTTGCCGCTTCCTCCATCATGGCGATGTTGAAGTTGGAAATGCCGATATTGCGCACCTTGCCCGTCTTTTTGACGGCGTTGAGGCTCTCCATGCGGCTGGCCAGCGGCACATCGCTTTGCGGCCAGTGCAGCAGAAGCAGGTCCACATAGTCCGTCTTCAGCTTCTTCAGGCTTTCATCCACGGATGCGGCAAAGGCATCGGGTGCAAATTTGTCGACCCAGACCTTGGTGGTCAGGAAAATGTCGCCGCGGGCCACGCCGGATTGCTGGATGGCAGCGCCGACCTCGGCCTCGTTGCCATAGATCTGCGCCGTATCGATGTGGCGGAAGCCAAGCTCGATCGCCTTGGGAACGACGCGCATGACATCTTCGCCCGGCATGCGGAAAGTGCCGAAGCCGAGCGCCGGGATATTGGCGCCATTGGCGGTAACGGTCTCAATCATATGTACCTCGTCAAACATGGTGGTGAAAAAGGGGCCTTTCGGAAGGCCGGAATGGAACCCGTTGTAACTTGGGTTCCAGATCCGTCAGGTCAAGCCGTGGGTCTCGCAACGGCAACCTCGGGCGCATCCTGGCTGCCGCGCATGGCAAGCCACGCAACGATTACGGCAAGCACCGGGAAAACAACCGCGACATAGGGCACGGCGGCCAGACCCGGCCCATGGTCGATGGCATAGCCACCGGCCCAGGCGCCCAGTGCATTGCCCAGATTGAAGGCGGCAATGTTGAAGCTGGACACTAGCACTTCGCCTGCACCCTTCGCCTTGCCCATCACCCACATTTGCAGCGGCGCAACGGTGGCAAAGGCGGCGATGCCGGTCAGGCCAACGATCAGCACGCTGGACCAGCCCGAGGCGAAGAAGAGCGGCATGAGCCCGAGCGACAGGCCAAGCGCGATCAGCGTGACCGTCAATGTCCTGCCGAGATTGCGATCAGCCAGTTTTCCACCCAGAATATTGCCGATGATCATGCCGCCGCCGAATACGAGAAGAATGGGCGAGACGGCGCTGTCCGAAAGACCGGCCACCTGTGTCAGAAGCGGCGCGATATAGGTGAAAACGGTAAAGACACCGGCATAGCCGAACACCGTCGTGGCAAGGCCCAGCAGAACCGGCAGGCGGCCAATGGCACGCAGGTCCGCCCGCCAGTCTGTGACGTCAGGTGCTTGGTCGTCCTTCGGCAACAGGGCGGCGATGACCAGCAACGCGGCGATGCCCACGAGACTTACGGCCCAGAAGGTGGAGCGCCAGCCCAGTGTCTGGCCAAGCCAGGTGCCGAACGGAACGCCCAGGACGTTCGCAACCGTCAGGCCGGTAAACATGACCGCAATGGCGCTGGCACGCTTGTTTTCTGCAACGAGGCTGGTTGCCACCACGGAGCCGACGCCGAAGAAGGTACCGTGCGCAAGCGCCGTTACCATGCGGGCTACCATCATCAGCGAATAGGTGGGGGCAATGGCGCAGACAATGTTGCCGATGATGAAGATGACCATCAGGCCGAGAAGTACGCGCTTGCGCGGCATGCGCGCAGTCAGGATTGTCATGATAGGCGCACCGAAGACCACGCCAAGCGCGTAGCCGGAAATCAGCAGTCCGGCCTGCGCAATGGATACGCTAAGGTCAGCCCCGATTTCCCGCAGCAATCCCATGATCACGAATTCAGTGACCCCGATTCCGAAGGCGCCCGCAGTCAGGGCGTAGAGAGCGATAGGCATAATCGAACTTCCTATTGTTCGAATGAAAGGATGTCCGGGAGATAGCCTTGCTGGTTCTTGTGAACTAGAATGCCGGATAGAACATCACCTGTGACATAGAGGCACAAATGGCGCGACTGGATGTCAACCGCTCGGCGGAAATGGAGGTCTATGTGGCCGTGGTGGAGCAGGGCGGCTTTTCAGCTGCTGCGCGCGCACTTTCCCTGACGCCGTCTGCCGTCAGCAAGCTGATCTCTCGTCTGGAGAGCCGCCTGAATGTGCGGCTGATCAACCGTTCCACGCGCCAGTTCCGGTTGACGCCGGAGGGCCGGGAGTTCTACGAGCGATCCGCCTCCATTCTCGCCAGTATCGAGGATGCGGAACGCGCCGCGGCTTCTGCAGTGGAAGCGGTGGGTCGCATTCGCCTCAACACCAGTTCCGTCTATTTGGCACACCGGCTCAATCCGCTTCTGCCGAAGTTTTTGGCACGCTTTCCGGGCGTAACGCTCGATATCGCCCAGACCGATACGGTGGTAGACTTGATGGCCGACCACACGGATATCGCGGTTCGCACCGGCCCGCTGAAGAGTTCCAGTCTCATTGCCCGCAAGCTGGGCGAGACCCGTCTCACGGTGGCGGCGTCTCCCGCCTATCTGGAGCGGCATGGAACCCCGCTCCACCCGGATGAGCTCTCCCGGCACAATCTTCTCCGATTCGGCTATAGCCGTAGTGTCCGCGACTGGCCGTTCCGCGAGAGAGATATCGAAATCGCCGTCACCCCATCCGGTCGCGTGCAGGTCAATGATGGCGAAGGCATGCGCCAACTCGCGCTGGCGGGAATAGGCATCGTGCGCATGGGCTCGTTCGTGGTGGCGGACGATATCCGGGCGGGGCGACTCGTGCCTCTGCTGGAGGAGTTCAATCCGGGCGACCGCGAAGAATTCTACGCCGTCTATGTCGGCCAGAAAGGCCCGCTTCCCTCGCGTATCCGCGCACTTCTCGATTTTCTGGCGGAGCATGGCCGCGTCGAATGAGGTGGCATTTGACGCAACGCATGGCAAGCACCGAATTTGTGCCGCATAAGCATGCGAAGACGCGTGTTCGATGAATGAGAAACGAGGCCTATGCGTATTACCTGGTTCCTGTTGCTTGTGGCTCTCATCGCCATTGTCATGAGTATCCCGATGATCGACCGCCAGTTCAGCTCGGCAAGAATATCCGGCCAGAACTCCGGCCAGGATTCTCCACTCCTGCCGCAGCCGCAACAGCATCAGCGCCAGCCGTGATGGTGATCGATCACTCAGGCTGATAGGTCTATGTGTGCGCCTGACCGATGGAGGCGGGAAATGTCCGGATTTTCCGCTTTGGCGCAATTTTCTTTCAATCAAAAAATCAGCGGCAAAAAATTCTTGACCCTCCCGTCTCACGGGCATTCAGTGGCGTGAAAACGGTATCCGAGGAGAAGAAAAATGTCCGTCAACACAGCGCCCCGCAGCACCACCTGGACCTTCGTCGATGGCGAATGGATCAGCGGTAACCCGCCGCTCATCGGCCCGACATCGCATGCCATGTGGCTGGGCTCCACGGTGTTTGACGGCGCGCGTTGGTTCGACGGCATCTCGCCGGATCTCGATCTGCATTGCCAGCGCGTCAATCGCTCCGCCATCAACATGGGCATGAAGCCCACCAAGACGCCGGAAGAAATCGAGCATCTGGCGCTGGAAGGCGTGAAGAAGTTCGATGGAAAGACCGCCATCTACATCAAGCCCATGTATTGGGCCGAGCATGGTTCGCCCTTCTCCGTCGTCGCTGCCGATCCGGAATCCACCCGCTTTGCGCTTTGCCTGTTCGAAGCACCCATGCACACCGCCCAGCCCAGTTCGCTGACGGTATCGCCCTTCCGCCGCCCGAACCCGGAAGTCGCCATGACATCCGCCAAGACCGGCAGCCTCTACCCCAATAGCGGGCGCGCGATCATCGAGGCAAAGAACCGCGGGTTCGACAATGCCCTGATGCGCGACATGAACGGGAACGTGGCGGAAACGGCCTCCTCCAACATCTTCATGGTCAAGGATGGTGTCATCATGACGCCGGTTGCCAATGGCACCTTCCTCTCAGGGATCACCCGTTCGCGCGTCATCGGCCTGTTGCGCGCCGCCGGTCACGATGTGCGCGAATGCACGTTGACGGTGGAGGATTTCAAGGCCGCCGACGAGATCTTCACCTCCGGCAACTATTCCAAGATCGTGCCGATCAACCGCTTGGACGACCAGCAGTTCCAGGAAGGCCCCATCGCTCGCAAGGCACTGGAGCTTTACATGGACTGGGCAAAGTCGGGCAAGAAAGCCGCGGCTTGAGCAAGAGTTTGGAGGCGCCTGCGCGGCGCCTCAGACTGCTGACAATTCTGCCTACCACCCGCGACGTCATCCTCGGCCTTGTGCCGAGGATCTACTGACGTCCAACAAAATCAAGCGTTTGTAGATGCTCGGGACAAGCCCGAGCATGACGGAAACTCGCTGAAAGCCCTTTATGAATAAACTGGCGCTACCACGAGTCGCCTCCCTCGCTTTCAGCATTGACACGCCCAAACATATCCATTAATCTGGATATATGGATGAGAAAAACGTAATTGATGCGCTTGGCGCACTGGCGCAGTCCACGCGGCTGCAAACCTTCCGGCTCCTGGTTTCCAGAGAACCGGAGGGCATGGCGGCGGGTGAAATTGCCAAAGCGCTGGATGTGCCGCAAAACACCATGTCCGCCCATTTGTCCACGCTGTCGCAGGCTGGTCTGGTTCTGGCCGAACGTCAGGGCCGCTCCATCATCTACCGCGCCGATCTTGATGGATTGCGTGCCGTGACGCTGTTTCTGCTGAAGGATTGTTGCGGCGGAAACTCCCAGATCTGTGCTCCCATCATCGCCGAACTCACGCCCTGCTGCGCGCCGGGTGCAAACACCAAGACCTGCTAGAGACCGGATATCATGACCGAAAAAATCTATAGCGTGCTGTTCCTCTGCACGGGCAATTCCGCGCGCTCTATTCTGGGCGAGGCCATTCTCCAGAAAGAAGGGCAGGGGCGTTTCCGTGCCTTCTCAGCGGGCAGCCAGCCAAAGGGCGAAGTCCATCCGCTGGCTCTGAAAACGCTTGCGGCGCTGGACTACCCGCATGAAGGGTTTCGCTCGAAAAGCTGGGATGAGTTCGCCGAACAGGGCGCGCCCGAATTCGATTTCATCTTCACTGTCTGTGATAATGCAGCAGGGGAAGCCTGCCCGGTCTGGCTTGGTCATCCGGCAACGGCCCATTGGGGCATCGAGGATCCGGCTGCCGTGGAAGGCACGGAGGCTGAGAAGCTACAGGCCTTCGCCAAGGCCGCCCGTTTTCTGAAGAAACGCATCGACGCCTTCGTCAATCTGCCTCTGTCCTCTCTGGACAAGCTCGCGCTTCAGGCGAAGCTGAAGGAAATCGGCGCCCTGGAAGGCGCTACCTCCGGTAACGGTAAAGGCTGAGCATCGTGTCGACCTTCGAAAGATATCTCACCCTCTGGGTCGCCCTGTGCATTGTTGTCGGCGTAGCGCTCGGACATGCTTTTCCGGCAGTGTTCCAGTCAATCGGTGCGCTGGAAGTGGCAAAGGTCAATCTGCCGGTTGCGGTTCTCATCTGGCTGATGATCATTCCGATGCTGTTGAAAATCGATTTCGCCGCCTTGAGAGAGGTCGGTCAGCACTGGCGTGGTATCGGCGTTACGCTGTTCATCAACTGGGCGATCAAGCCCTTCTCGATGGCGCTGCTCGGTTGGTTCTTCATCGGCTGGCTGTTTCGACCCCTGCTTCCGGAAACCCAGATAGACAGCTATATCGCGGGCCTCATCCTGCTGGCGGCGGCTCCCTGCACAGCCATGGTGTTCGTCTGGTCGAACCTCACCAAAGGTGAGCCGCATTTTACGCTGAGCCAGGTAGCGCTGAATGACGCGATCATGATTGTCGCCTTCGCGCCCATCGTCGCCCTGCTGCTCGGTCTGTCCGCTATCACCGTGCCGTGGGATACGCTTGTCCTGTCGGTCGCGCTCTACATCGTCATTCCGGTTGTCGTTGCGCAGGTTATCCGTCGTGCGCTGCTGGCCGGGGGTTCGGGGGATCCGCTGGACAGGCTGCTGGCACGTCTTGGCCCGCTGTCGCTGGTAGCGCTGCTCGCTACACTCATCCTGCTCTTCGGCTTTCAGGGAGAACAGATCATCGCGCAGCCGGGCGTCATCGCGCTGCTTGCCGTGCCGATCCTCATTCAGGTCTATCTGAACTCGGGTCTCGCTTATCTTCTCAACAGATGGTCGGGCGAGAAGCACTGCGTAGCCGGCCCCTCGGCGCTGATCGGGGCATCGAACTTCTTCGAGCTGGCGGTCGCCGCCGCCATCAGCCTGTTCGGCTTCCACTCAGGGGCCGCTCTTGCAACGGTCGTCGGTGTGCTGATCGAGGTGCCGGTCATGCTGACCATCGTCTGGATCGTCAATCGCTCGAAGGGCTGGTACGAAGCCTCGCCCCGCGTCGCGAGATGAATCTCTTTCCCCGCCTGCCGTCGTGACAGGCGGGGAAACGTTGTTCACTTAGCCGAGCGAGTTCTGGATCGTCTTCAGCATGGCAAGATGCGTTTCGATGGCCGGTACGGCCACCGTCGAAGCACCTCGCGCCATCTCGTCCTTGCCGGAGCGGGCGTAGTCCTTGTGGATCGCCATCAGCTCCTCATGGCCCGTAATCTGGCCTTCGATGTACATCTTGTCGAATTCCGCACCCTTGGCTGCCTGCAGCTTTTGCAGCATGGCCTTGTGCTTGTCGTCGAGGCTGACTGCACCGGGTTTCGAGCCGAACGCTTCGGCGACCGCCGCCTGTTCACGAATCTCAAGCTGGGCGAAAGTCTTGACTGCCGGGGAAGAGGCGTTCTGAGCCGCCAGCTTGCTGGTTTCGGTGGCGAATTCGCCGCCCATCAGCGCCTTCATCTTGTCCTTGCCCATGGCGCTGCCCTTCGCGCCTGCTGCCTGACCTGCGCCCTGCGCAAGCACATGGGTCGCAAGCGGGAAGGCGCTGGCAACTGCCATTCCGGCCAGAATGTTGCGTCTGTTCATGATGTCTCTCCTGAGTTTTCCCGCTTGCGCAACAGGCAGCAGGCCCTAAGAGTTCCATCGGTTTCTGTACGGTAGCAGACGGTATGCCTACCGCTTCGGCGTAACCTTCACCTGGTCAGCAGAAAGCTCTGAGCCCACTTCGGCCTTCTTCGTCTTCTTGTCGAACACGCAGATGGTGGAAATGGTCTGTTTTGCTCCCTTGGCCTTGCCGCTGACGAGTGCCAGGCCATAGCTCTCGCTGCCATAGGGATCCACCACGCTCACCGGCTTCTCGATGAGCCGCGATGCCGCCTTGCCGCAAGCCGCCTCCACCTCCTTCGCAAATCCCGCCCAGGCATCGTCCGAGGAGGCATGAGCTGCAAGCGTCGACGCGCACAGCAGGAGGCCGGTTGCGAAGACGACGGTTGGTTTTGTCATAAGAATCTCCTGAAAATTTTCCGGCGTGACGAAGCCTGAGGAGGGAGCAAAACTTTGCTGGAGTCAAATGGCGGATGTGCCGAATTTTCCCCTCTGGCCGGTTGCCTATGGCCGCGCGGGAACCTATGTTCCCGCTCAACCTGATATCCAAAGGTTCTGCCGAAAAAGGAGTAAGATTATGGCCTTCGAACTTCCTGAACTCCCTTACGACTACGAAGCCCTGCAGCCCTTCATGTCGAAGGAGACGCTGGAATACCACCACGACAAGCACCACAAGGCCTATGTCGACAACGGCAACAAGCTGGCTGCTGAAGCCGGTATGGCAGACCTGTCTGTCGAGGAGGTCGTCAAGAAGTCCTTCGGCACCAATGCCGGTCTCTTCAACAATGCTGCCCAGCACTACAACCACATCCATTTCTGGAAGTGGATGAAGAAGGATGGCGGCGGCAACAAGCTTCCGGGCAAGCTGCAGGCTGCAATCGACAGCGATCTCGGCGGCTACGACAAGTTCAAGGCAGATTTCATCGCTGCCGGCACCACGCAGTTCGGCTCCGGCTGGGCCTGGCTGTCGCTGAAGGATGGCAAGCTCGTCATCTCCAAGACCCCGAACGGGGAAAACCCGCTGGTTCACGGCGCGTCCCCGATCCTCGGCGTCGACGTCTGGGAACACTCCTACTACATCGACTATCGCAATGCGCGTCCGAAGTATCTGGAAGCCTTTGTCGACAGCCTGATCAACTGGGATTACGTGCTGGAAATGTACGAAGCCGCTTCCAAGTAAGCGCGAACCATCGCAGGTTGAAGCCCGGCGGGAGCCATCGCTCCACCGGGCTTTTTCGTTTTCCGTCATGGTTTACAGCGGGTGAAAACCTGAGCTTTCGCTACATTTTGGCGCAGCGGTTCACAACTTTGTGTGCCCCGAAAAACGCCTTTCTTTCAACGTGCTGGCGTGTAATCTGCGGCTGTTGTCGAGACGCTTCGGGGATGGCCTGTCGCGTCACAAGCGAGAGGGAAAATTCATGAAGTTCCGCACAGCCATTGCCGCCACCATGGCCATCTGTCTTGGCGCCGCTGCAGCCATTGCAGCCGATGAACCGCAGGCCGTCCGCCAGGCGCAGATGAAGCAGATCGGTGCTTCTGTCGGCGCGCTCGGTGCGATTGCCAAGGGTGAAAAGCCTTACGACGCTGAAACGGTGAAGAAGGCACTTTCCACCATTGCCGCTGACGCCAAGGATTTTCCAAACCACTTCCCGGCTGGTTCCGAAACCGGTGGCAACACGGCTGCAGCGCCTGCCATCTGGCAGAACATGGATGACTTCAAGGCGAAGTCTCTGAAGCTTTCCAAGGAAGCTGAAACGATCCTCGCTTCCATGCCGGCTGATCAGGCAGCGGTAGGTGCTGCTCTGAAGACGCTCGGCGGCGAGTGCAGCGCCTGCCACCAGACCTACCGTCTGAAGCGCTGATCGAAGCAATTCGCCATGGCCTGATCGTGATGGTCAGGCCATGGCAAGCTTGCCTGGCTTTAACCAGGCCAGTTATCGGAAATTGAGAGAGCGTTCATGGCGTCCACCCTGACAAAGATTATTCTCGGCTGTCTGGTCGTGGTGGCAGGCGGCGGTGCCGCGGCCTATGCTCTTACCAAGCCGAAGCCGCATCCGGCCGAATATTGGGCCAATCTGGGCAGCCCGGATGTCGCCAATGGCGAGAAACTGTTCTGGGCAGGCGGCTGTGTCAGCTGTCATGCCGCAACGGGTGCCAAGGGCGAGGATCTCAAGGTCCTGTCCGGCGGTCACGCACTGCCGACGCCGTTTGGCACCTTCAACGTTCCCAATATTTCGCCGGATCCCAAGGCGGGCATCGGCAACTGGACGCTGGCGCAGTTCGGCAATGCCATGACGCGCGGTGTCGGCCCGGAAGGTGAACATCTTTATCCGTCATTCCCCTACAGTTCCTATGCGCGCATGACGCCAAAGGACATCAACGACCTCTTCGGCTATATCAAGACGCTGCCCGCCAGCTCCAATGTCGCGCCCGCGCATGATCTCGGCTTCCCCTTCAACATCCGCCTTTCGCTCGGCGGCTGGAAACTGCTGTTCCTCGATGACAGCCCACGCGTTCAGATCGCCAATGCCAGCGATCAGGTCAAGCGCGGGCAATATCTCGTGGAAGGCCCGGGCCATTGCGGCGAATGCCACACGCCGCGCAATGCGCTGGGCGGTCTGGAAACCGGCAAATGGCTGGCCGGTGGCCCGAACCCGGAAGGGCAGGGCAAGATCCCCAACATCACGCCCGGCTCCACCAGCATGGGCAAATGGAGCGAGGATGAGATTGTCAGCTATCTGGAAACCGGCTTCACGCCGGAATTCGACAGCGTCGGCGGCTCCATGGCGGAAGTGCAGCAGAACATCGCGCATCTGCCCAAGCAGGATATCCAGGCCATCGCCGCCTATCTGAAGGCCGTGCCGAAGCAGTAGCGACAACACGGTATCGGAAGCTTTGAGCAGACGTGCAGAGCACCTGACACTGCTCATTTTCACCTGATCCGTTCAGCCGGGACGCCGTCGGCGGGGCAAAATCAGGAGAATTCAGCCGCAAAACCGTTCAGTTCTGCCTCGGCCTCTTCGGTCCAAAGCCCGAGCGCCTTGAGGATTTCGCGCGCAAAGGTGAAGGGGGAGGTGCCGGGGGCGGTGATGACGCCCTGATCGCTCACCGCCTGCGGTTGGTTCTGATAATGGGCTTCACCGTGATACCCGCCATGGGCCTGATGGGAGGTGAGGCTATTGCCGGTGTGGCGAACGCTGTCAAGAATGCCGCTTCCCGCCAGAACGCTCGCCGCCGCGCAAATGCCTGCCACCACTTTCCCCTGCGCGCGGAACTGGTGGATCAGTTCGTTGAACGCAGGCGCTTCACCTTTTTCCCAGATGAGACCGCCAGATATGACCAGCGCATCGAAGAGTGCCGGATCGAGGCTGGCATAATCCGTATCCACCAGCACCCGCAGCCCGCCCATGGAGGTCACCGGGCGGCCATCGGGTGAAGCGGTGACGATTTCGACGCCCAGATAGCCGCGCGCGGCTGCCATCAGCAGTGCTGGCTCCCAATCGGCATAATCTTCCGTCAAGGCAAGGGCGATGCGGGTCATCCGGAAATCCTGATTTTCTTAGGCGAGAGCCTGCATATAGCGCATGCCTGTCACCGGGCGCGGCACGAAGTCCATCTGCTCGTAGAAGCGATGGGCGGCGAAATTGCCGGTGGCGGCTGAAACGGAGAGATAGTCGCAGCCCTGCGCAATGGCGCAATCGCGCGCGCGGCTCACAAGGTGCTGGCCGATGCCGTGGCCGCGATGACCATCGCGCACAAAGAGGTGGTGCAGGTCCATGCCGCGCTTGCCTTCCTGCGCCCGGTAAAGGGGCACCAGAATGGCGTAGCCGATCAGTTCTTCGCCCGCATCTGCCACAAGCGCCTGGATCCAGGGCATAGGGCCGAAGAGATCGCGCTGCAGCTTGTCGGGCGTCATGGCCGCGGCATCGCCGTGATGGGCTGCCAGAAGCGCAATCATCTGGTTGAGCTCGGGCAGATCGCGCGGCTTGGCAACGCGGATATTCACGACGGCGGGGCGGACGAGGGAAATTTCAGTATCTTCGGTCATTGCGGCATCCTCTTCTTGGGTGTGGTGCCGTCAGGTGCCGTTATCTTACAACAAAGCCGCCTGACGGCGGCTTGTTGACATTGTGATCTGTCGAGCCGCCCGTTACCGGTAGGCCCAAAAATACATGGCAGCGATTTGTGCGTGTACGATCATCATGCGAAGATCAGTGCGATACAATCGGTTCAAAGTCAAGCGGCTTTCCGTCACTCAATGCTCGTGATCGCAAAGACCGTGATCCGACAGCGAGCGAATGACATAGCATTCCTCCACAGTATGCCCGCCGCTGCAATGCGAGACGATGCGCTCCAACTCGCTCTCCAGTTTTTTCAGCCGGGCAATCTTGTCGCGCACATCGTCAAGATGTGCCGCGGCAATCCGGTCTGCCCCTTCGCACGGCGCCTTCGGATGCTCGCTCAGCGCAATCAACTCACGGATCATGGCAATCTCGAAGCCGAGATCGCGCGCATGACGAATGAAGGCAAGCCGCTCCAGTTCGTCGCGCCTGTAGCGGCGCTGGTTGCCTTGTGTGCGTTCTCCTTCCGGCATCAGTCCCATCTGCTCGTAGTAGCGGATGGTCGGAACCTTGACGCCCGTGCGTCTGGACAATTCGCCGATGGAATACATGAGCGCCCAAAACCTCTAGTCTCTAGAGGGTACATAAAGGTTTCCTCACGAAATGCAAGATCGCCCTCGCAAAGTGCACTATGACATGATAGGGTACCCCCCTACCTTATAGGATCGATCATGTCGCATACCCATCGCAGCAAGGACAAGCTGGTTGCCCGCATTCGTCGGCTGAAAGGTCAGATGGAGGCGGTGGAGCGGGCGTTGGAGAACGAGCAACCCTGCGGGGATGTGTTGCAACTTCTTGCCTCCATTCGTGGCGCTTTATCCGGCCTGACTGTGGAACTGATGCAGGAGCATCTGAGCGAGCATGTGGTGCAGGCTGAAACGGATGCGGAGCGCCGTCAGGCGGCCAGCGAACTGGCAGAGGCACTGCGCACCTATATGCGCGGCGAATAGGAAACGAGAGGCGGACAATGGCTGTTCACTTTGAAGATGCGAAGCACGAACACGTGTTTCTGGGTCAGAACCATGCGCGCAACGAACGCAAGGTCTGGTGGGTCATTGCGCTCACGGCCAGCATGATGGTGATCGAAATCGTGGCGGGCAGCTGGTACGGGTCCATGGCGCTGCTGGCCGATGGCTGGCACATGTCCACCCATGCCGGCGCCATGCTGATTGCGGCACTTGCCTATTGGTATGCGCGGCGCGAGGCGCGCAACAGTCGCTACACGTTCGGCACCGGCAAGCTGGGAGATCTCGCCGCCTTTGCAAGCGCCATTGTTCTGGCGCTGATTGCGCTGCTGATCGCTGCAGAGAGCCTCGTTCGACTTGCCAATCCGGTGGAAATCGAATTCACACAGGCCATCCTGGTTGCTATCGTTGGCCTTGCCGTCAACCTGGCCAGTGCCTGGTTGCTGCGCGACGAGCCACACCATCATGGTCACAGCCATCATCACGATGACCATGATCACCATGGCGACCACGCACACGATGGTCATCACGGACACCATGGCGGTCACGCGCCTCACGGCAATTCGCATCACGGCCATGCAGGAGATAACAATCTCCGTGCGGCCTATCTGCATGTTCTGGCCGATGCCCTGACATCTGTCCTTGCCATCGGCGCACTTCTCTTCGGTCGTGCCTATGGCTGGATCTGGCTCGATCCGTTGATGGGAATCGTAGGCGGCATCGTCATCGCGCGCTGGTCCTACGGGTTGATCCGCGATACCTCACGCGTCCTGCTCGATGCGGTGCCGGAAAAGGCCGAACTTGCCGAGGAAATTCGCGAGCGGCTGGAAACGGAAGGAAACCGCATTGCCGACCTGCATCTGTGGCAGGTGGGGCCGGGTCATCACGCGGCAATCCTTTCGATCGTCGCGCGGGAGCCGGAAGAGCCGATGACCTACAAGGAGCGCCTTCGCGATCTGACGACGCTCTCTCATGTCACGGTGGAAGTGGCGCGCGCCGCTTGAACGGACCGGATATTCCTAACTGCTGACGATCTTGTCTATCCTACGCGACGTCATTCTCGGCCTTGTGCCGAGAATCTACTGACGTCCAATAACATCAGGCGGTCGTAGATGCTCGGGACAGGCCCGAGCATGACGGAAAATAGCTGAAAGCCCTTTGTCAACAATATGAAGACAAGGGCGCAGTGGCCGGGCGTTTGAACTGTGTTGAGCCGCTGATCAGAATTCGGAATAGATATCTTCGATCTGCGAAACCGTGTGCGTGCCGGTCTGGATCAGCGGCGCCGCCGGTGCCTTTGGCGGCTCGTCGCCTGTCTTTGCACCCTCAACTGCCCAGAGTGCATTGGCCAGCGAAGAGGAAAGCAGCGTGCTGCTGCCGGTGATGCCGCTCAAGGAAATCCGGCTCGTTTCCGTGGTTTGAGGTAGGGCTTCCTCGGCCTTCCGCTCTGCCTTGTAGGGGCGAGCTGAATAACCGTAGCCATTCATTCCGCTGTCGATCTGCATCGCGTTGACCTGAAGTATGGTTACCTAAGTTAACCACTTCTTAATACGCGAAGCTTGCGCGAGGCTTGCGTGGTGCGCGCGGAGCAGGTTTGGACGGTTGACTTCTTTTCAGGCTTGCCGGGTGGTGCTTCGGGTCCAGCACTCAGCGCGAAAGCGCAAGGCTCTTCTTGTCCGGCTGCTGCAACCCGGCATAATCGCCGAAGGTTACCATTCGGTTTCGACCGGCGGCCTTTGCGGCGTAAAGGGCGGTATCGGCAGCCTTCACGGCCTCTTCCATGGAGACCTCGTCCTTCAGCGCGATGAACAGCCCGCCGGAGAAGGTGAGGGCCAGATCCGTCACGCCGGGGATCTCGGTCGCGGACAGTCGCTCCTGCCAGCGGGCGGCATGGGCAAGCGCCTCCGTCCGCGTGCAATCGGGCAGGATGACCAGAAACTCCTCGCCACCCCAGCGGAATGCCTGCCCTTGTGCACCCAGATCTTCCGTCAGCATGGCGGCAAACAGCTTCAGCACCGTATCGCCTGTCTGGTGGCCATACCGATCGTTGAACAGCTTGAAATGGTCGATATCGACAACGGCGACTGCCACGCGCTCCCGCGCCAGATTGCCCTGGAAGAGGGCGGGCAGAATGTCCTGCGCATGGCGCCGGTTATAGAGCCCGGTCAGGTGGTCGCGGGATGCCTCCTCCTTCAGCAGGGTCTGCAACAAGACGTTTTCGTGCAGGCGCGCTTCAAGATCGCGGGAAAGCGCGGCCATGCGTTCTTCCGCCGCCTTGCGCAGCGAAATATTCCGCATCACGATCATGCGTCCGCCGCGGCGTCCCCAGGGTGTCAGGGAGTGCGCGGAGATCTCGAAAATGCCGTAGCCGCCAAGTGTCAGTTCGCTGCGCTCGCCCTCGCTGGAGGCCGGAGCCTCGAGAATGGCCCGAAACTCCGGTTGCATGGACAGCGAACTGCCGATCGCCTGGCGCGGCATGCCGGGCAGGGCGGAGGCGGCTGGGTTGAGCTCGAGGATACGGTTCTCCGCGTCAAGCACGATCACCGGGTCCGGCAGAACCTCGAAGATCGCGTCACGGCCGATAGGGGGTAGTACGAACAACTGTCCGAACAGTTGCGCGCCCAGCATGAAGGCACCGGTTGCCGCAAAGATGAAGGGTGTCGGGTCGTCGTTGAAAATGGTGAAGCCGTAGGCCGTGTAGGACACGTTGCCGACCAGCGGAAAGAAGGCCGAGGCCAGGAGCGCCCATAACTGCCAACGATGAATGCCGCGGGCGCGGATCGTCAGCGTCAGGCCCAGCACGAAGGCAATGGCCATGGCCGAATAGGCAAAGATCATGGCGGCCGGATAAAGCCAGCCATGTTCGAACAGCATCGTCGTCTCGTCGATCAACCGGATATACATCCAGCTGTGCCAGTCGTTGGTCAGTGCGAGGATGCCGAAAGTGCTGCTGATAAGCCCGATGGCAACGAGCTGCCACACCTTTTCGACGTCCCGCCCGCGCGCATAGGTCAGGAAGCTCAGTGACCAATAGAGCGGCGTACCGATAATGCCGAACCAGGCAAATTTGCAGGCCCAGATCTTGAAATCGAGATCGCTGGAGGAGTGCCGCGCAAGAACAGCCGCCGTCCAGGACAGCGCGAAAAGAATGGAGAGGGTGAATGCCTTGCGGCCGGGTGCATCCGGCGCGCGGATGGCGCCTAGAATGATGAGAACGGCCAGCACCATCACGGAGATGAGTAGCCAGATTGACGTCTCCAAGTGTCCACCTCATGCCGACCGGAGCGCCGGTTCGTGCCGACACTCATGAAATCCGAATCAAACTATAACGCGTTTGCTTAACGACTGGTTGTTGATCGATCAGATCCGGTGCGTTGCGTCATCAGACAATATTACAATAATTACTTCCTAATAAGCTAATCTAAACTTGCAGAAATGCAAATTGTCAACGATTGGCTATTTACATTTATGCGAAGATAAAATGTAATCTATGCGGGGAATGAGTATTAAAACATCATGAAATAATAATCCTAATATAAGGGGGGAGGCCGGATGGCTATGATTTCGCTTAATAATAACGAAGCGAAAGTGTCTTCGCTGCGCACTGAAGAAAAAAAGGAAGAGACCGCGCCAGCGATACAGGAAACACAGCAGCCCCGGAAAATAACTCCGCCCGCCAGCAGCCGTAAATTTATATCGTATGAAGGTTTGAAGCGCCCTGAGGGTTCTTCC
The DNA here is from genome assembly GCF_001427345.1 of Rhizobium sp. Root149. Classification (NCBI taxonomy): domain Bacteria; kingdom Pseudomonadati; phylum Pseudomonadota; class Alphaproteobacteria; order Hyphomicrobiales; family Rhizobiaceae; genus Rhizobium; species Rhizobium sp. Root149. The sequence goes on along the minus strand of NZ_LMGD01000001.1, from coordinate 403,774 downwards.
AGACAGACCTCAGCGGAAACCAAGAAGCCCGAAGCCAAAAAGCCGATCAAACCGGCAGATCTGCAGCCGGATCCTGATCAGCGTACGGTGACGACCGTGGAAGGGCGCGTGCTGGGATATGACGAGAAGTTCAATCCGGTTACCGACGTGTCGATGAAACGCAACATACCGGAAAACAAGCTTGAAAAGCAGAAAGTCGACAACGTCGAAGCGTCAAGTTCTCTATCCAAGATAATTAATACGGTTTCTGGAAACGAGCGTCTGAACCAGGAATTTTTCAACTATCTCGATCAGAAATATGCAAACGCCCAACGTCCGCCTGAAGGGATGGATGTTTATCAGAACCCGCAGAATTACTCTCCGGAACAGAAGCTGGCGAGATATGTCGACCTTGTGAAGGTCAAGGCTCAATTCGAGGCCTACAAGGAAGCGCGCCTGAAACCGCATACCGGTCAGATGCGCACCATCCTCAACCAGCCGGAGGTGGAAAAAGATATCCAGCAGGCCATGGAAACGCTCATGGAGGATCCGACGGTCGCGGGCCTGTTGTCGAGCGAATATCTGCAAGGTAGCCGTGAAATCCTGGAAGGAAAGCGGTTCCAGGAAGACACGAACAAATACGATCAAGCCTATACCGATGCGGTCAACCATCTGCGCACGGACCTTCAGGACCAGTTCAAGAGCCAGATCGTAGATGGGGGTATTTTCCGCGATGGCGTGGCGCGCGGGGTCAATGAGCGCACGATTCTGATCAATTACAATACGGCTCTGCAATCCTTCGGCAGTGTTCTTGGAGCCGACTATATTGCTCCGTTTCAAGACACGATCCAGAAGCACTACACCGAGTTTTACAGCAACAAGGTCGAACCCTTGCTGCCGGATACGGCTGGCAGCCTGAATGCTCTGATCCTCAATGCGACGTCAAACTTCAATGTACCGGAAGCGCAACGGGACAATGTCGGCCTTGTCACACCCACCATCGATGGTCAGGCCTACAAGGAGCTTGGTCTTGCGCTGAAGACAGACGGCTTCATGCAGGTGCTTGGCGGCTTGAAGATCGATCCTCAGACGCAGAAGGATATGAATGCGGCTGGTCTCGATCCCGGCATACCGAAGGATGGGTTCACGGCTGCCTTCCTTCCCACGGTCACCAATATTGCCACGCAGGTTTTCGGCACCTCTGCAGCGAAGAAGGCAGACAGGGATAGCTTTACCAGCACTGTTCTGAAGGAATTGCGGCCCTTGATGGAGCGGCTCGATGGCGGCGTCGATCCCATTACCTTCGGCGGCCTGGCGGAGCGGGTGCGTCTGTCCCTGCGCCGAAGCGGCAGCCCCATGGCGGCCTACGGCAATGAGGTGACGACTGCGCTGAACGGCTTGATGCGTGGCGCCAACCTCACGAGCAACAAGCTGCTGGACGGGATGTATGGCGCGGGCACTGGCTTTGCGTTGAAAGACGTGCAGGCGCTGACCATGCTGGCCGTGGGCTATGAAGGGAAGGGACTGGCTGAGACGAAAAATCCTGAAGGTGTTCTGCGTGATGGAAGCGGAGACAATAGCGGGGTTGCGAAAAAGGTTTTCGGCACCGAAAACCGGATGTGGGATTCCGGCGCGCTTCAGCGGTTCGGGACCGAGGGACTTGAGTATTACGCCAATAAATTCAGCGGTGATGTTCGAACGCTTCTGCCAAATAGTGTGGTTCACAACCCCCTCATCGATGCAACGGCCTATGGCAAGAAGGCTGTCGATGAGGTTCTTCAGAACTATGCGCTTGCCGTTGGAAAAGGGCTGTTCGGCAATGATGAGGCGGCCGTGAAGGAATATGCCACAAATGTCGTGCGCATGACCTACAACCTCAATTCGGCCTTGAAGCCGGGCGGATCCCTGGACAAGACGTACAAGCTGGCGATGGAACTCGCCTCCCTGGAAAGAGGCAACTTCTTTGAAGGGTCGGTCAGCGTGGATGATCAGCTGAAGACCATGGCCAAATACTCCACGCTATTCCTGAGTGCCACGCGCACGATCCATGGCGGTGTCATGGGGGCAGGCAGCTTCGATCCCAGCAGTCTCGCGTCCCAGATCCTGACGAGTGCTCAGGGCATGTCTCACGTCATGGACTTTGTCGGCTCCAAGATCAAACCCTCCATAGACGCCAAAATCCTTTTGAACATTGGCGAATACGCGGATGCCGCAAAGCAGCTTGCCCGCACGACCTTCGTAAAGGGCAGTGGTGTCTTGAGTGGCCTCATAGACGTTGCCTGGTTGCCCGTCGATATCTTCACTTTTGTGCGAAACCTGAAGGCTGGCAACCTGGACACTGCGGAGAAGATCTTCAACGGTATCATCATTGGGACAGATGCCGGCGTCGCCGTGGACGGAGCCGTTGCGATAGCCCGCACGGTTATCCCGGCAACCGTTCTGCAGAGTTCACGCTTTGCGTTTCTCTTTACGGGAACCGGGGGCGCAATCATGGCCGGGCTGGGCGCGGCATTCAATCTCATCAATGCTGGCGCTTTGATCGGCCTCGCCATCTGGCAGAACATCAAGGCTGAAAAGGAATATAACAAGGCAGGGGACAGGCTCGATGCAAACCTCAAGCCCCTCACGGATAATACAACGAGTGACAACCTGAAGTTATATCCGGAGGCAGGTGATCCCTGGGGTGGGGATTCCATGCGACAGAGGCTTTATCAGATGCATCTGGATAACATGTACAAGCACGACCTCACGCCCTTCGACTGGGCTGCCGTGCGGGATGCCAACCGCAAGAGATACGAGGCCGCGGCATGATCTCCTGCCAAAAATAGCGCAGGGGAGTTTGACGACAAAGCACCGGCGGGATTGCTGGGCAGAAGCCTGACGGCGCTTCTGCTTCCCTGTGCTCTCGTCCTGCAGCTCTTTATCAGGCCCTACTTTCAGCAAAGCATGGTGGTTTAGTCGCTGAACGGCGACTTTACCACCTGTTATAGCCGCCGCAGCCCGCGCAGATCATCCTACCCACCGCAAAAGTAAAATATCATACTATTGCTGTAACAATTTTGTTATTGAGTCAGTAAATCACTGAGAATCAATGCATTTTAACTTGATAAACAATAAAAAACGCCAATTGAAAAGGAAAATATATTTAATAAAATTTTTCTTACGTAAATAATACAGTAAAGAGGTGGAATACATGCGAATTTCGCCATCGGGGACAGCTGCACAGAAAACAACATTGGAACGTGAAAAGGAAACGGCCACATCGTCTCGGGATACAGTGTCGACCACCCCCCGCAAGATCGATCCGCTGGGCAAGTCCGGGCCGGACGGCAGATCCGGATCTGGTAGTTCCGGATCTGGCAGTTCAAGTTCCGGGGGGACGCCAACCGGCTCCTCATCATCGGCAGGCGCCTCGACGTTGAGATCCGGCAGCAGCACCACGGTGCGGACGCTTTCAACGACTGCGTCAAGGACGCCGGGTTCGGGGGCTTCGGGCTCGGGCAGTTCAGGCCGCGGACAGGCGTCTACGCTCTCCTCGAACAGTGCATCAGGCGACAGGAGCACTCTTTCCATCGATGCGACCGAGCCGACCTCCGCCTCTGCCAGCCTCACCAGCACGACGTCTGAGGGAGTTGGTACGGAAACTGATTCCGGCGCGGGCGGGGTGACCTCCGGCCGAGTGGTTGGTTATGACGAAAAAGGCAATCCTATTACGGAGGATTGGCTGAAATCGCAGATACAGCCCAGCAAGCTGGAGCAGCAGAAGGTCGATTCCGTCGAGGCCTCGAAATCCATGTCCGAACTCATCGGCAAGGTGACCGGTTCGGAGCGGATCAACAAGGAATTCTTCGCCTATCTGGACGGCAAATATTCAGGCGTGGTGCGCGCGCCCGATGGTATGGACATCTACCAGAACCCGCAAAACTATTCCGCTGAACAAAAGGTCGCCCGTTATATCGATCTGCTGAAGGTCAAGTCCCAGTTCGAGGCCTATCGCGACGCGCGCCAGCAGGAAAACACCGGCAATTCAAAAACGATCCTGAACGAGCCGGAGGTGCTGAAGGATATTCAGCAGGGCATGGAGACATTGCTGGAAGATCCTGCCGTTTCAGGCCTTCTGGCTTCCGAATATTTGCAAGGGACGCGCGAGATCCTGGAAGGGAAGCGCTTTCAGGACGATGAGGCCCAATACGATCAGGCCTATACCGATGCGGTTGAGAAACTTCGCACGGATATAAACGCGCAGTTCAAAGCGGATATCCTCGATGGCGGTATTTTCAATGGAGGGGCTGCGCGCGGCGCCAATGAACTGTCGATATTGACCAATTACAATTCGGCACTGAAGGCCTTCGGTAGCGTGCTGGGTGCTGCGGAAATTGAACAGCATCAGGATGTAATCAATAACAGCTACAACGAATTCTATACGTCGAAGATCGAGCCGCTGCTGCCAGACTCATCTTCTTCCTATACCTCGATGCTTCTGGCTTCTATTCAGAACCTCAATGTGCCCGAGGCCCTGAAACTGAACATGGGCATGATGACACCGATCATCGATGGGAAAACCCATGTGGACCTCGGTCTTGATCTGAAAACCTCGGGACTTGCCGACAAGCTGGCCGGGATCAAGATGAATCCCGAGACACTGGCAGAACTGAGGGCATTGGGTGTTTCTGCAAATCTTGCGCAGGACGGCTTGACTGCAACCTTCTTGCCCAGTGTGATCCAGATGGCCAATTCGGTTTTCGGAGCCGGGGAGGCCGAAAAGACCAAGCGCGCCCAGTTCACCGAAACAGTCCTTCAGGAACTGCGGCCTCTTATCGGCAGGCTCGATACCGGCATGACCGCCATGGATCTCAATGGTGCGCTTGAACGTGTTCGATTGTCGTTGAAGATGAGAAACAACCCGATGGCAGCCTATGCCAACGAAGTCACGACTGCGTTGAACGGGTTGGTGCGCGGCGCCAATCTCACCGGCAATCATCTCATGATGGGTACCTACGGGGCAGGTACGGGCTATGACCTGGCGAAGACGCAGGCACTCATGTCGCTTGGCGTCGGTTATGAAGGCCGCGGCCTCTCGGCGGGCAACGATCCTCAGGGATCGCTCAGAGATACGGGAACCGATAACAGTGCTCTGGCCAGGAAAATCTTTGGCACCGAAGGCCGTCAATGGGAAGCTGGCCTGATCAAGCGCTACGGCATTGCGACTCTGGAGCCGCTTTCTTCCAAAATGGCAGACGACATCCAGGCAATCCTGCCGAATAGCACCGTCCAGAAGCCTATTATAGATGGAGTTGCGCACGGTCGGAAAGCAATTGACAATATCGTGGAAACCTATGCTACCGCCGTGGCGAAAGGTCTCTATGGGCAAGATGCGGAAGGCGTGAAGCAGTTTTCCACCAACATGGTGCGCATTGATGTACAACATGTGGGGAATGAACAAGCCGGGCGGCTCGATGCAGAAGCTCTTCGCCACGGCAACGCAGCTGGCGCAATCGGGAGGTTATACCTTCAAAGGGTCCATCAGTGTCGAGGAGCAGCAGAAGGCTCTGGCGAAAATGGGCACAATGTTCATCAGTGGAACCCGCACCATTCATGGGTCCGTCATGCTGGGACAGGGCAGTACGCCGGAAGGCATTGCCAGCCACGTACTCACGGCAGCGGCAACAAGTGGCCACCTGATGGACTTTGTGTCTTCCAAGATGTCGCCGGCCTTCAAGGGATCCAGGCCGCTGTCGGACAAGGCCATTCTGCTTTCGGCAGGTCTTGTCGCCGATCACGCCAAGGAAGTGGCACGCGTGGGTCTTGCCAAGGGCGGTTCCATGATGGGCGGTCTGGTCGATATCGCCTGGCTACCGGTCGATATCTTCACCTTCGTGCAAGGTCTGAAGGCCGGCAGGCTCGATACGGCGGAGAAAATCTTCCACGGCATCATTATCGGCACTGACATCGGCGTTGCCGTCGATGGCGCGATTTCTCTGACCCGAGCCCTGGTGCCCGCGGCCATCCTCAAGGCATCGCGCTTCGCAACCCTGTTCATGGGCACCAGCGGGGCCATCATGGCTTCGCTTGGAGCTGCCTTCAATCTCGTCAACGCCATGGCGCTCGTCGGTCTGGCGATCTGGCAGAATTTCAAAACCGAACAGGCATTCGACAGGGCAGGCGATCGTCTTGATGAAAACCTCCTCAAATATACCAACAACACGACGAATGATTACCTTCAGGAATTTCCGTTTGCGCCCATCTGGAGCGGCAAGAAGGGAGAGGAAGAGGCCTGGCAGAAACATCTCGACAGTATGTACAAGCACGACATCACGCCGTTCGACTGGGCTGCCGTGCGCGAGGCCAACCGCAAGAGATACGAGGCCGCGGCATGATCCCCTGCCAAAATGTCGCGGGGGAAAACGCCTGAGCATTGGATGACAGCACGCAGAGCCTGTGGCAAAGCTGCACGCTATGGGGATTGAAGAGAAAGCACCGGCGGGTCTGCTGGGCAGGAGCCTGACGGCGCTTCTGCTCTCCTATGCGCTCGTCCTGCAGCTCTTCATCGGTGCCTATTTCCAGCAAAGCATGGTGGTACAGGCGCTGAACGGCGACTTTACCATCTGTTCCACCCACCTGGGCTCCGCTGCCGGAGAAGATCCGGCAGGCTCCGAGGGAAAAGCGCAATGTCTGGCGCTCTGTCAGCTGGCCTGCGGCATCGCGCCCGGTCTGGCCAGCTTCCTGCGCATTCTTCCGCCGCATGAACCCACGGCTCAGACCATTGTCTGGCAGGCTCAGGCAGAAACACCGCTCTCTGCCAAGCCCTTCCATGCGCCGCATGCCAGAGGGCCACCACAGCTTTCATGATGCCTTGAACGCGGGGTTTTCCCGCCTCTTTTCAAGCTCATGGAGCAAATCATGTCATCTTTTCCGTCAGGCGGATGTGCCAGTCCGCGCGCGCAGCTCTGCGCCAGTCTCGTTGAAACCATCTCCCTTTCTGCTGGAGGTCAGCCATGACCGCAGCACAGTCAAAAAAGATAACGCAGAAGCCCGTGGCATCTGCCACAGGAGGCGAGCTTCGCGCCTTCCTCACACGCTTGCATTTCTACATCGGGCTCTTCGTCGGGCCGTTCATTCTGGTCGCGGCCTTGTCGGGCACGGCCTATGTGCTGACGCCGCAGCTCGAGAACTACGTCTACAGAAGCTACCTGAACGGCGTCTCCTCCGGCCAGCCGCTGAGCCTTGAGGCGCAGGTCAACGCGGCCCGTGCCTATCATGGTGCGGACAAATCCCTGTTCGCTGTTCGCCCCGCAACCGAAATGGGCAAGACGACCCGCGTGATGTTTGCTGATCCGACGCTCGGCGAATCCGAAACGCGCGCAGTCTTCGTCGATCCGGTCACGCTGGATGTGAAGGGCGACCTCGTCGTCTACGGTACCAGCGGCGTGCTACCGATCCGCTGGGTCATCGATATCTTCCATCGCAATATGCTGCTGGGGGATTTCGGCCGCAACTACAGCGAACTGGCGGCCTCCTGGCTCTGGATTGCGACCCTCGGCGGCTTCCTGCTCTGGTTCTGGCGCCGTAAGACAGACACTGCAAGAACGCAGTCCAAGGAAGGCGCAACCGCCAGCCTCCGTCGGGTTCATTCCACTATCGGGGTCTGGATCGGAATTGGTCTTCTGTTCATTTCCGCAACGGGACTGACCTGGTCGAAATATGCGGGCGATAACATCGATGCGCTTCGCCAGTCGCTGAACTGGGTCACGCCATCGGTTTCGCTGAAGCTGGAATCGGTTGCTGCGCCCGCCGCTGATCACGCAGGCCATACGGATCATTCCGCCCATGCCGATCATGGCAAGGCAAGCACTGCGCCCACCACTTCAGGTCTGCCGGATCCTGCCACGCAGATCGATCAGGTTCTGGCAACGGCAAGATCCTCCGGCATCATCGACAGTCCGATGGTGGAAATCCGTCCGTCCAAGTCCGCCGACAAGGCCTGGATGGTACGCGAATATGACCGCTCCACGCCCACGCAGGTGGATACGGTTGCCGTGGATCCACGTTCGATGACAGTGACCAGCCGCGCTGACTTCGCCACCTTCACCATCGTGCCGAAGCTCATCCGCTGGGGCATCGATCTGCACATGGGCATCAAATTCGGACTGGTGAACCAGATCGTGATGGTGCTGATTGGCGCGGCCCTCTCGGTCTCCATCGTCTATGGTTACATCCTGTGGTGGAAACGCCGCCCAGCCGCAGGTGCGCCAGCCCGCACGCTCGCGCAGTCCTGGCTCTATCTCGGCTGGCCTGCAAAACTCGGCGTGCTGGTCGTGGCTGTCGCGCTTGGCCTTGCCTTGCCGCTGATGGGGCTTAGCCTGCTCGCTTTCGTGGTGATCGATCTCCTCCGCTGGAGGCTTGATAAGTCCCGCCGCGCGGGCCGCCGCCTGCAAGCTGCTCCTGCGGAATAGATTGAGGGAAGGGGCTTCATCAAACTGCTGAGGCCCTGATACCCCCCTCTGGTCTGCCGACCATCTCCCCCTTGAAGCGGGGGAGATTGGCTAGCGTAACCCGCTCGACCTATCGAACCTTATCCGTTCTCCGCAATCGGCAGCTTCGCCAGATGCTGAACGAGAGCCACGAGTCGATCTCCCCCCTTGAGGGGGAGATGTCCGGCAGGACAGAGGGGGGTGAAGCTCCGCGCTCCAAGTAAAAAAAGCGGCAGTACTCAAAGCTGAAAATAAGAAAACCCGCACGGGCTGGACAGCAATCGTGCGGGTCAATTTCTTCATCTAAGCGAAACTCTCCCGGCAGTTACCGCTGTCGGGAGAACTCCTGAAGACTAGCGCGGAACGAGTAATTCCGCAAGATACTAGAGAATTCCCAGGAAAAGTGTATTTGCGGTTTTCCGTCCGGGAATTCGTAGAGCAAAGCCTCACATCTTGCCCGCAACCTTGATGGCGAAGGCATATTCGAAGGCGATTTCTTCCAGCCGCTGGAAACGGCCGGATTTGCCGCCATGGCCTGCCGCCATGTTGGTTTTCAGGAGATAGGGTCCGGCCTCCGGAGCTGTCGCCCGCAGCCGCGCAACCCACTTCGTCGGTTCCCAGTAGGTCACGCGCGGATCGGTCAGGCCCGAGATTGCGAGGATTGGCGGGTAGGGCTTGTCCGCCACATTGTCGTAAGGGGAATAGGCGGCAATCCAGTTGTATTCCTCTTCCGACTCGATCGGGTTACCCCATTCCGGCCACTCCGGCGGCGTCAGCGGCAGCGTGTCGTCCAGCATGGTGTTCAGCACATCCACGAAGGGAACGGCGGCAATGATGCCGGCGAACTTCTCCGGCGCCATATTGGCAATCGCCCCCATCAGCATGCCGCCAGCCGAACCACCTTCGGCGATGATGTTGTCGAAGCTGGTGAAGCCTTCCTTCACCAGATGATCGGCTGCCGCGATGAAGTCCTTGAAGGTGTTCTGCTTCTTCTCCATCTTGCCGTCTTCGTACCAGGCAAAACCCTTGTCCTTGCCGCCACGAATATGCGCGATGGCGTAGACGAAACCGCGATCGGCGAGCGACAGCGCATTGGTGGAGAAGGAGGCGGGGATCGTCACGCCATAGGCGCCATAACCGTAGAGCAGGCAGGGCGCGGAGCCATCCAGAACCGTATCCTTCCGGTAGAGCAGCGAGACAGGAACCAGTTCGCCGTCATGGGCAGGCGCCATGACGCGGCGCGTCACATAATCATCCGGGTTGTGGCCGGAGGGAACCTCCTGCGTCTTCAGCAGCACCCGTTCACGCGTCACCATGTTGTAGTCAAACAGCTGGCTCGGCGTCGTCATGGAGGAATAGGAGAAGCGGATGACGTCGGTATCATATTCCGCCGCACCGTGCAGGCCCAGCGAATAGGCCTCTTCGTCGAAGGCAATGGCATGCTCCGCACCCGTTGCCCGCTCGCGCACCACGATGCGCGGCAGCCCGTCGCGCCGTTCCAGCCATACCAGATGACGCGCATAGGCGGCGTGGGAAAGGATGAGGCGACCCGGTTCATGCGGCACGGTCTCGGTCCAGTTTTCCTTGCCCGGTGCCGTCACCGGCGCTTCCACGATCTTGAAATCCTTGGCATCGCCGTCATTGGTCAGGATGTAGAACACATCGCCGCCCTCGGTCATCGAATATTCGACACCTTCCTCGCGCTCCGCCACCAGCATGGGTTCCGCGGTCAAATCCTTGGTGGAAAGCAGCCGGTATTCGGACGTCTCGTGGTCATGAATGTCGATGAAAATGAAATCGTCGAGCAGCGAGCCGCCGACGCCCATGAAGAAGCCGGGATCCTTTTCCTCGTAAACAAGTCGATCTGCCGATTGCGGCTGGCCGATGATATGGTGGAACACCTTCGAGGGGCGGTGGTTCTCGTCCTGCAGTGTGTAGAAGAAGCTCTTGCCATCGGGCGCCCAGACACCGCCGCCGGAGGTGTTTTCCACCACATCGGCAAGATCTTCCCCGGTTTCGAGGTTGCGCACACGCAGCGTGAAGTATTCCGAACCCTTGTCGTCATAGCCCCAGATGCCGTGGCTGTGGTCGCTGTTCTGCCCAAGGCCGCCCAGACGGAAGTAATCCTTGCCGGCTGCTTCCTTGTCGCCATCCAGCATCACATGGCGTTCGCCGCCGTCGCGAGGTGTTCGAAAGTAATGCGGCTGCTCGCCACCGGTGACGAACAGCGTACCGTAGGCGTATGGCCCGTCCTTCACCGGAACCGAGCTATCGTCTTCCTTGATGCGGCCCTTCATTTCGGCAAACAGCTGCTTCTGAAGCTCTGCCGTATCACCCAGTGCCGCTTCCATATAGGCGTTCTCGGCCTCCAGATGCGAACGAATCTGCGGGTCGAGAATGGAGGTATCCTTGAACATCGCCTGCCAGTTGTCAGCGCGAAACCACGCGTAGTCATCCGTGCGGGTCAGGCCGTGGCGCGTGTCGGTCTGCGGCTTCCTGGCGGCAACGGGGGCTTGCGGAAGGTTGGAAAAGGCTTTGCGGTTATAGGCCAAGGATCATCTCCGGCATCAATGTGAATGTGCCCCAGAGATAGGCGGAACATCGCGTCATAACAAGCGGGCATCCCGCGTGCTTTCAGCCGACGCCTGCGCCAAAACCTGATCACGATTTACATTTTTTCAGTCTGATGGGTAGCCAAGCGGGGGTCGCTTGCCTAGTTTCCGGCCCGTCCGAGTCATATTGGATGGAAACCGACATGATAAAAACCATGACTGCCGCGGCACTGGTTCTGACCGGTGCGGCGGTCCTGCCTGCCTATGCGCTGGATGATAGCATCATTCGCCAACTGGATCGCCTGACCCCGGAAGAGCGGCGGGAACAGCGCTGCGATATCGAAGCCATGAGCCGGATTGCGAAGCAAGGCGAGGGCTACAAGCCCGACAAGGTGATTGCCTACACCTTTGCCGATACGGAGGAGACCGAAGGCCTGCTGAGAGCCCCCGGTGCCGTGTTCCGCAGCGCGGGCGATTGGTATCGCCTGAAATACAAGTGCAAGACAGCGGAGGATGGTCTGACCATCCAGTCCTTCGATTACAAGGTCGGCTCCAAGGTCCCGCGCGAAGAATGGGGCGAGTATTATCTGTATAATTAGGAAAAGCCGGGGTATGTGTGCCCCGGCATTTTCCCATTTACCAATTCATCCCGGCAGCTGCGGCGCCGTTTTGCGTTCGGGGAAGAGTTCCTGCGCAATCGTCATCACGATCAGCGAGAGTGGCAGGGCCAGCATCGCGCCGATCGCGCCCCACATCCAGGTCCAGAACAGGATGGCGATGAAGACGAGGAACGGGTTGATCTCCCATTGCCGACCCATGACGGCCGGAAACAGCAGGTTTTCCATGATCAGGTGAATGGTGAAGAAGGCAAAGGCCGGAAGAAGCCCGATCAGCAGTGTATCATGCGAAAGAACGCCCGCCACCGCAACGGAAAGCGTCATCAGCGTGATGCCGAGATAGGGCACAAAGCTGGAGAGGAAGGCGAAGATGCCCCACAGGATGGGCATGGATAGCCCGCCGAAATAGGCAATCAGGGTCATCACCACGCCGAGGCCGAGATAGATCAGGCTGGCTGTCGCGAAGTAATAGCCAAGCACTTCCTCCACCGCGTTGAGAATGCGGATCGTCAGCAAACGCTGGCGGCGTGAGGGAAAAGCCATGATGATGGCGCGGCGCAGTTTCAGTCGACCGTATAGAAACAGAAGAAGACCGGCGAAGAAGATGAGCGCCTGAATAATGGCCGGTGTGACGCTGGAAGACAGGACCCCTAAAATATTGGTGCTGTTTTCCATCAGCTTTTCCATGGACATCGGACCGGTCTCGAAGGTCGCTGGTGTAATGTTCAGCCAGTGATGCTGCTCGAGAAAGGGCGTGATACGCGCCAGCGCCTGCTCCACGATCATCGGGCCTGACTGGACGAAGGTGGCGACGGGTTCCGCCAGCGCGTTCACGATCAGGAAGATCGACACCATCACGAGGCTGGAGAGAATGAAGGCGATGCCGAAGCGGGGAATGCCATATTGGCCCATGCGCTCGGCCACCATGCCGAGAATCATGCCGACCACGATGGCGAGGGTCACCGGCTTCAGAATGAGCGAGAGGTGCTGCACGACAGCAAAGCCGATGATCAGGAAAATGCCGATCACCGCCCAGGCCTTGGCCACTTCCAGCGCTTCGCGACCAAGCGGGGAGAACTCGGTTGCATCGCTATTGTAGACCGCAAGCTCGTCCTGGCGCGCAGCCTCGTGTTCCAACACCTGACGCTTGTGCCTGGCATTCTGCCGGTTTTGACCGGCGATCGTCGTACCCATGGAAGACCCCCTGAATGATGGCCGACAACGCGCGAACAGGAGACAGGTTCCAACTTGTGGGTGAGGGAGGATTAGGGTGCAGTTTACCTCAATAATCCGCCGAATAACCCCCCTCTGTCCTGCCGGACAGAGGGGGGTGTTGAAAGGGATCGATCAAGACTGGGACATGCCATGTCTTGCGGTTACCCTTAAGCCACGAGATTGAGCCCGATGCCCCAAGGGTCTTTCAGCGCCCAGCCGGAGGCCGTCTTCCGGGTGGCAATTTCCAGTTTTTCAAGCGCAGCCAGAGCCTTTGTCAAAGCCGCCTCATCGGCAAAACGCAGGGTGTAATCGGAAAGGCCGCTCATCGCATCCTGTCGAGCCGCCGCCCCTCGGCTGTTCCAGATATTGGCCGCCACATGATGGTGATAGCCACCCGTGGCAAAGAAGCTGGCACCCGGATAGCGCGCCATGATCTTCAGGCCCAGAACGTCGCGGTAGAAGACATCGGCTTCCGGAATATTGCCCACCTGCAGGTGAATGTGGCCAATGGCCGTACCAGCCGCCATGCCGGCGAAACGCTCCTGGGGTGCGCTGTCGTAAAGCGCCTGGAGATCGAGCCGATCGGTTGCCATTTCGACCGTGCCATCGTCGTGATAGGTCCATTCCAACGGCGAGCGATCCCGATAGATCTCGATGCCGTTGCCCTCCGGATCAGACAGATAGATTGCCTCGCTGACGAGATGGTCGGATGCGCCCTCTAAACGGATACCGCTATGAGCGGCATGTGCCAGCCAGGCGGCAAGCTCCCGGCGGTTGGGCACCAGAAAAGCGGTGTGAAAAAGCCCGGCTGCATTGCGTGGCGCAGCCTTCACCTGCCCACCCGTGGAAAGCGTGAGAAGCGGTGTGCCATGGGCACCGAGAACCACGCCGCTCGTGTTCTTCTCCAGCACCGACAGGCCAATTGCCTGCTGGTAATATCCGCTCACAAGGTCCAGATCGCGCACCACCAGATGCGCCGCATCCACATGCGCGGGTCGGGTCAATGCAAAGGGCAGGGTCGTATCGGACATCGGATAAGCCTTGGGCCGTGTTCAAGATGACCTGAATATGCGCCCACGCCTGCGTTCAAGAAAGGTGGTTGATTGGCGAAACTTCGTTCACCAATAACGAACGATAGTCCGTGGCGCCGAGTTTGATTTCCATCAAGGCGCCTTTCGCTCTCAAGACGGAGAATGGCTTCATCAAATCTCGGGAGATCACGCACATGTACGCATCCATCGTCGTCGCCATCGATATCGCCCAGCTGGATCGTGGCGAACAAATTCTGAAGAAAGCCGTCGCGCTTCTCGATCAGGGTGGCAAGATCGCGCTCGTCAACGTGGTTGAAGAACTGCCGAGCTACCTGGCCATCGACGTGCCGACGGATCTTCTGGGGTCGGCACGCCAGGAAGCGATGACCAAGCTTCAGGACCTGCGCGAACGTGTGGGCACCTCAGCCAGCATCGATGTGCGCACGGGCGCACCGGCCCACGAAATTCTGGCCGCCGCGCAGGCTTATAGCGCAGATCTCATCGTGCTTGCCTCGCACAAGCCGGACTTCTCCAACTATCTCATCGGTGCGACGGCGGACCGCGTCGTGCGCCATGCCAAGTGCTCGGTTCTCGTAGACCGCTGATCAGGGGGGGGGCTAATGGATACGCAACATTACCAGCAGGTGCTCGAAGCGCGCCGCAACGAACTCGACCGCCGTCTGCACAAGATCGAGGCGGACCTCGATCAGCCCGGCAATCCCGATGATGACGACCGGGCAATCGAGCGCAACAATGACGAGGTGCTCGAAGGTCTGGGTGAGGCGGGTCAGAAGGAGCTTGCCTCCATAGAGGCAGCCCTTGCCCGCATCGAGGCTGGAACCTTCGGTGCCTGCGCCAAATGCGGCGAGCCGATCAGCGAGGCGCGCCTTGCAGCGGTTCCGCATGCGGCGCTCTGCTGTACCTGCATGAAAGAGCAGTGAAAACGGGAACGACGCCCCTCGTTTACTTCAAGCTGCCGATAGACGTCTGAACACCCTATTCCGTCATGCTCGGGCTTGTCCCGAGCATCTACAGCCGCGTGATTTTATTGAACGTCAGCAGATCCTCGGCAGAAGGCCGAGGATGACGCCGTGTGGCAGGGAAGCTTTGTCCAGATGGGGAGAAACTGACGCTACCGTCAGTTTTGACGATGTTTGAACGCGCATGACACAAAGTGATGCGCGTCTTCATATTTCCTCCGTTGCATCATTTTATGCTCTTCGGCATCTTGGATACTGATTTGAAGAGTGTTGGGACGATATGACGGAACTGTTCGCCTTCGGGCGCAGATATGATTTTCATGAGATCGTGGCCGATGGCGTGGTGCACGGCATTGGCATCGTGCTGGCCCTGATCGGGGTCACCGCGCTGATTTTCTATGCAACGCTGTGGGCAAGCCATGGCGAACTGGCTGCCGCCTGGGTCTATGGCATCGGCCTGCTGCTCTGTCTGTCCGTGTCCTTCACCTACAATATCTGGCCGCATACGCGCACCAAATGGATATTGCGCCGGTTCGATCACTCGGCAATTTTCGTTTTGATTGCAGCGACTTACACGCCGTTCCTGCAAAAGGGCGCGAATGATCCGCTGATCTTCGGCATGCTGATCTTTGTCTGGGCGGTGGCGGCACTCGGCATCACGCTGAAATGTGTCTTTCCGGGGCGGTATGACCGGCTCGCCATCCTGCTCTATCTCGGCATGGGCTGGAGCGGCATCGTGGTCGTGGCACCCCTGTCTGAGCTTTTGCCGTCCATCACGCTGTGGCTTATCGTCATTGGCGGCGTCATCTATTCGCTCGGCGTCATCTTCCATGTGTGGGAACGCCTGCGTTTCCAGAATGCCATCTGGCACGGCTTCGTCATCTCCGCCGCCATGGTGCATTATTCTGCAGTGCTCACCTGCTTCAGCCTCACGCCCGCAAGCGCGTGAGCGGTGCTGGACGCGTCCCCACATCATCTGATAAGCGAGACGAAACGTTTATCATAGTGGACAATCCCATGAGTGCTGCGCCCGTCATCCGAGAGGCCACCGAGGCCGATATTCCCGCCATCCTTGCCATCTATAACGATGCCGTGGCGAACACGACGGCCATCTGGAACGATAACCTGGTCGATCTTGAAAACCGGCGCCAGTGGTATGCGGTGCGCAAGGCCAAGGGGTTCCCTGTTCTGGTCGCAGACCGTGACGGGGAGGTCGCCGGTTACGCGGCCTATGGCGAATGGCGGGCCTTCGAAGGCTTCCGCCATACGGTCGAACACTCGGTCTATGTGCACAATCAGCATCGCGGCGCGGGCATCGGTCGGCTGCTGATGACGGAACTGGTGGAGCGCGCGAAAGCGGGTGGCATCCACGTCATGGTCGGCTGCATCGAGGCGGAAAACAAGGCCTCCATCCGCCTGCATGAGGCGCTGGGCTTCCGCCATGTCGGAACCTTTGCGCAGGTCGGCGTGAAGTTTGGTCGCTGGCTGGATCTCACCTGCATGGAACTGAGAACCGGCAGCGGCGATCCAGGCTGAGCGTTTGGAACGCAAGGCGGAGGCCCGAGAGTTTGGCGCGATGCTGAACCCGCCTTCTGCCTTGTCAGGCATCTCCCCCTTGAAGCGGGGGAGATCGGGAAAACGGTTGACGCTCGCTCATCATCTCCTGTCGAGGAAATCTTCCTGCATAATCAAAGCAAAGCTTGGGGACGAAGGGCCAACCACGAGTCGATCTCCCCCCTTGAGGGGGAGATGTCCGGCAGGACAGAGGGGGGTTAGGTCTAGGAGAGGTTCGTGCCTTTGAAAAATCGTGAAACGCCTCAATCGCCATCCTGCCGGTCAAGGATATCTCGCGCCCGCCGCAGCGCCTCTTCCGGGCTGCTGCCGCGATGATAGTCGTTCGTGATGATCCGGCGAAGCCGGGATTTCAGGTCTGATTGTCCGTCCTCGCCCTGGAGTGCTGTAGGCGCGGGAAGAGAGCGATTTCCGCCGGAACGCAACCCGCTCTGAAGATCGTTGCGCAGATCGATCAATGCACCGAGCACCTGTTCGCCAACTGGCTCCCCCGGTGCATAGGCCACAGGCGGTCGATGAATGGCACCTGTGCCCAAGCCTGTGCCCATGTCTGTGGCCATGCCTGTGCCCAAGCCTTTGACCTGAAGACGATACCACAGTTGAAGAGCAAGAATGCCAATCAAGCCTGCGGGCGGCGTGAGGATTTTCAGCGCCTTGATCCAGTCGGATGATGCCTGCCACGTATCCAGCAGGTCGGCCCAGAAATTGTAATCCGGCATTCCCTCTATCTCCCCAAAATCACCTCGCAAGAAGAAGCGACCACCGGAGGCGAGAACCTCTGGTGGCCGGGGAGCTAGAAAAATCGCCACAGAAACGACCGCCCTGACCTTTAAGCCGAAGCTCTGGACATGGTCAGGGCCTCCCCGACCATAGAAAGGTGGGAAGTGGACCTTATAGACATAAGACCACCGCCTCAGCCACGAACCTATGGCTGAGGGGTGTCATTTTGACGGTCGACACCGACCGTCTGTGGCACAGAGTTTTCTAGGCTCCGGGAAAGGCCCGTTACCGCCCTTCCTGCCACAACCATAGGATATACGCGCTCAGCGTGAAAATGAATTTTCCTGACAGCGGATGCTCGCCAGTTGCAGAACACACAGCGGCTCGAGGCGTAAATTTGTCGATCTGCTTGGGGCCGTAGACCGCTTTGTCGAACCGACCGGAAGACCGGTTGCCAGTTTGTTGACCAAGGGCTTGCTCCACATTTCCGTCATGCTCGGGCTTGTCCCGAGCATCTGCAACCGCTTGATTGTATTGGACGTCAGTAGATCCTCGGCACACGGCCGAGGATGACGTCGCGGGGAGTAGGCAAGATTGTCACCGGTCGAGAGTGACCGGAAGACCGTTCGTCCATTTGTTGACGAAGGGCTTACCGCACACTTTCGTCATGCTCGGGCTTGTCCCGAGCATCTACAACCGATTGATTGTATTGGACGTCAGCAGATCCTCGGCACAAGGCCGAGGATGACGTCGCGGGGCGTAGGCAAGATTGTCACCGGTCGAAAGTGACCGGAAGACCGGTCGCCARTTTGTTGACGAAGGGCTTGCCCCACATTTCCGTCATGCTCGGGCTTGTCCCGAGCATCTRCAACCGMTTGATCTTATTGGACGTCAGTAGATCCTCGGCACACGGCCAAGGATGACGTCGCGGGGCGTAGGCAAGATTGTCACCAGCCAAAAGCGCCCGGAAGACCGGTCGCATCGCTATCGAAAATGTCATTCGGCCCAAGTACAGGCAATGGTCGCTCCCGGCACGACCGGTTCACACCGGCTCGAACACCATGGAATGGCCGTTGATGCAGTAGCGCAGGCCGGTCGGTGGCGGGCCATCGGGGAAGACATGGCCGAGGTGCCCGTCGCAAGATGCGCAGCGGATTTCGATCCGCACCATGCCATGCGAGGTGTCGCGCAGTTCACGCACGGCATCGGGCTTCACCGGCTCGAAATAGCTCGGCCAGCCGCAGCCGGAATCAAACTTTGTATCGGAGAGAAATAGCGGCTCATCACACCCGGCGCAGCGATAAAGTCCCGTGTCCTTGGAATTCCAGTAGGGGCCGGTAAAGGCGCGTTCTGTACCCTGCTGCCGCAGAATGCGATATTGCTCGGGCGTCAGCTGCTCGCGCCATTCGGCATCGCTCTTTTCGACTTTCGTCTTGACGTCGCTCATGGGTTTCTCCTTCTCTTTGTCCCTAAGATAAGAAGGGAAAGGGCGATCACAAAGACGCCAGACGGGTGTTTTTTGCCTAAAATCATTGAGCCAGCTGTTTTGTTGCCGTAAGAAGTCTGCTCCCGACCCGAGGGATTCTCGTCAATAGTGTGCCGTCCGGCGCATGCATCGCAGCAATTTCCAGAAAGGAAGCACACACAGTGATCACCCTGTTTTGTCTCCTGCTTCCCTTCCTAGCCGCCGTCGTTGCTTCGCCATTGACCCGGAAGTTCGGACACAATTCTGCGTGGATTCTGGCGCTGGCGCCCGCCTGTTCGTTTTTCTACTTCGCCTCCCATCTGCCGGAGATAGCCAATGGTGAGGTCGTCACGGGTGGCTATGCCTGGGTGCCGAGCCTCAACCTGTCCTTTTCGTGGTTCATCGATGGGCTTTCGCTCACCTTCGCGCTGCTGATCACCGGCATCGGCACGCTGATCGTGCTCTATGCGGGCGGTTACATGAAGGGCCATCCGCAGCAGGGGCGCTTCTTTGCCTTCATCCTGCTGTTCATGGGCTCCATGCTGGGCGTGGTCGTGTCGGATAGCTTCCTCATGCTGTTCGTCTATTGGGAGCTGACATCGATCACCTCCTTCCTGCTGATCGGCTTTGATCACACGCGGGAAGCAGCACGGCGTTCGGCCCTGCAGGCGCTGGTCATCACCGGCGGCGGCGGTCTTCTGCTGCTGGCGGGCCTGCTGTTTCTCTGGAACATCAGCGGCATTACCCAGCTTTCGCTCCTCATCCATGGCGGTGATCTGGTGCGCGAAAGCCCGTTCTATCTCGCGGCACTGCTGCTCATTCTGGGCGGCTGCTTCACGAAGTCGGCGCAGTTTCCGTTTCACGCCTGGCTTCCCAACGCCATGGAAGCGCCAACACCGGTTTCCGCCTATCTGCATTCGGCAACCATGGTGAAGGCGGGTGTCTATCTTCTGATGCGGCTCAACCCGGTTCTGGGGCAAACACCCGCCTGGGAAATCCTCTTGCCCTTCTTCGGCGGTATCACGCTGATTGTGGGAACCTTCCTGTCGCTGCGGCAGACGGATCTGAAGCTGATGCTGGCCTATACAACCATGGCCTCGCTCGGTCTTCTGGTCATGCTGACGGGCTTTGATACGGAGCATGCCATTTCCGCCGCCGTGCTGTATCTGGTGGCGCATTCCCTGTTCAAGGGCGCGCTATTCATGGTGGCCGGTATTGTCGATCACGAGGCAGGCACACGCGATGTCACGCGGCTTGGCGGTCTGCGCTCGGCCATGCCCATTACCTTTGGCGCGGCGCTTCTGGCTGCCCTTTCCATGGGTGGTCTGCCGCTGTTCTTCGGCTTTCTCGCCAAGGAAGAGATCTACTACGCACTTGCGGGCGGCAATCCTCGCGCCATCCTGTTCACCGCTGTTGCCGTTGTCGGCAATGCCCTGATGTTTGCCATTGCCTTCGCCGTGGCGCTGAAACCCTTCCTCGGCAAGCCGGTGAAGACGCCGAAGCACGCGCATGAGGGTCCGGTTCTGCTGTGGCTTGGCCCGGTCGTGCTGGCGGGCCTTGGCCTTCTCGCGGGCCTGTTTTCCTCAACCGCCCATCGCTTCATTTCGTCACCCATGGCCAGCGCCATTGAGGACAAGCCGGTTCAGGTGACGATGTCCACCGTGCCGCATCTGGGCGTGCCGCTTCTGCTCTCCGTCGTCACCGTGGCGCTCGGCGCACTCGTCTTCTGGCGGCTGGCTCAGGCGCGCTTGCTGATGACGAAATTCATCGATGCGCTGGGACCGGGACCGGACCGCGCGTTCGATGCCTTCATTGCCGGTCTGGTGAAATTCTCCGCGGCCGTCACCCGTTTCGTGCAGCCGGGGCGGATGGATGTCTACGTGACGGCCACCTTCGTTCTGGTTGCCGTAACCCTCCTTGTTCCGCCCATCGTCTATGGCGAGCTTCCGGCGCTGCCGGCATGGCCTGCCGATGTCATGCTGCATGAATGGGTCTTTCTTGCCATTGCCGCCATCGGTGTCGTTGCCGTGCTCACCGCCAGCAACCGCCTCACGGCCATCGTCGCGCTCGGCATTCAGGGCTTTGCCGTCGCCGTTCTCTTCCTGCTGTTTGGTGCGCCGGATCTCTCCTTCACCCAGTTCATGGTCGAAACGCTGTCCGTCGTCATTCTTGCGCTGGTCATGGCGCGGTTGCGGCTGATGCCCTCCGATCATCGCCCGCTCCTTCAGAGGCTGGGGGATGGGACGGTCGCCGTCGCCTGCGGTCTGGGCTTCATGCTGTTGTTGCTCAAAGCCACGCAAGGCACGTTCAACAACAGCCTGACGGAATTCTTCAACGCCTATTCCAAGGTTATTGCCCACGGCGCCAATGTGGTGAACGTCATCATCGTCGATTTCCGCGGCACGGATACGCTGGGCGAAATCGCGGTGGTCATGATCACCGGCCTTGCCATCCTGGCGCTGATCCGCATCCGCACCGGTTCCTCCACCCTCAAGCCGCGCGACAACGATCCCGATGCACCGGAAGGAGAAGGCGCATGAACACGCTGATTTTCCGCACTGTCGCCCCATTCCTGACGGCGCTGATGATTGTGTTTTCGATCTTCGTGCTTCTGCGCGGCCATAACGAACCGGGCGGCGGCTTCATCGGCGGGCTCATCGCGGCATCGGCTTTCGCGATCTACGGCATCGCCTATGGCGTGGCGGCGGTGCGTCGCGCGCTGTGGTTCCATCCGCTGTCGATCGCCGGGGCAGGGCTGATGCTTGCGGTCGTCTCGGGCCTTATTTCGGCTTTCGCTGGCGTGCCCTTCATGACGGGTCTGTGGATCTATCCGCATCTCTTCGGCGTGGAAGTGCCGCTCGCCACCGTCATGTCCTTCGATATCGGCGTCTATCTCGTCGTCGTCGGGTCCATCACCTCCATTGCGCTTGCTCTGGAAGAAAAGGATGATGCGTGATGGAAACACTCTTCGCGGTACTTGTCGGCATCCTGTTTTCCGCTGCCATCTATCTCATGCTGTCAAAGCAGTCCGTGCGCGTGCTGCTTGGCATCGCGCTGCTCGGCAATGCGGTCAATCTGCTGCTGTTCACCTCGGGCAGGCTGACGCGGGAAGTGCCGCCCATCATTGCAGCGGGGCTGGATGCGCTGCCGGGTAACACGGCCAATCCGTTGCCACAGGCCCTCATCCTCACGGCCATCGTGATTTCCTTTTCCTTCTTCGCCTTCCTGCTGGTGTTGACCTACCGCGCCTTTCAGGAACTCGGCACGGACAATACAGACGAGATGCGTCTGGCCGAACCGAAGAACGAACCCATGCCACCAACCGGTTATTGAGGACGGACCATGGCCTCTCCATCCTCTTTGTCTGTCGATCTGTCGCAAGCCTTCGTCATGGCTCCTCCAGGCCTTGGCGAGTGGCTCGTCATCCTGCCGCCCGCGCTGATGATCACCGCAGGCGCTCTGCTGATGATGATGCGCCACCGCGTTGATCGCCACGGCTTCATTGCCATCCCGGCGCTCGTGGCTCTGGTGCTCATCGACGCAGCGCTGCTGTGGAAGGTTTCCACCGGCGGTCCTGTAACCATGATGATGGGGCGCTGGCTGCCACCCTTCGGCATCGCCTTCACGGTGGATGTGCTGGGGGCGCTGATGGCGCTTGTCTCAGCCCTTGCGGGCCTGGCGGCGGGTCTTGCGGCACTGACGGATATCAGCGATAGCGGCCGCCGCTACGGCTTCTTCCCGTTCCTGATGCTGCTGATGGCCGGCGTTTCCGGCGCCTTCCTGACGGGTGACATCTTCAACCTCTACGTCTGGTTCGAAGTGCTGCTCATCTCGTCCTTCGGTCTGCTGATTCTGGGGTCCGAAAAGCAGCAGATCGATGGTGCGCTGAAATACGCCGTTCTCAACCTGATCGGCACCACGCTGTTCCTCATCTCGGTCGGCTATCTCTATGCCATCTTCGGCACGCTCAACATGGCGGATATCGCGCTGAAGGCGCGGGAGATCAACGGTGCGCCGCTGATGACGCTGTCGGCCCTGTTCATTCTCGCCTTTGCCATGAAGGCGGCGGCCTTCCCGGTCAATTTCTGGCTGCCGGCCTCCTATCACACGCCGCGCATCACGGTGTCGGCGCTTTTCGGCGGGCTGCTGACGAAGATCGGCATCTATGCGCTGCTGCGCGTCATGGTCATGCTGTTTCCGGTGCAGCGGGAAGAGTTGAGCCTCGTGCTGGCGATTGTTGCGGTCCTCACCATGGTCCTGTCCGGATTTGGCATGCTGGCCCAGAACGATCTTCGCCGCATGGCAGGCTTCGCCGTCATCCTCGGCATCGGCAACATGCTGGCGGGCATAGCAACCGGCACCATGGTCGGCCTGTCCGGTGCCGTGCTCTATGCGCTGCATTCCATTCTGGCCATGACTGCGCTCTATCTCGTAATCGGCCGGGTGAAGGCGCTGACCGGTTCCTGGACGCTGTCGGCGGGCGGCGGTATTTATAGCATGGCGCCCGGCTTTGCCTTCGTATCGCTGGCGCTGTTCCTGGCGGTGGCAGGTTTACCGCCATTCTCCGGTCTCTGGCCGAAGATCATGCTGGTCAAGGCATCGGTGGATATCGGTGCCTGGTGGCTCGCGGCGGGCATTCTTATCTCCGGCTTTCTGGCCACCATCGCGCTTGGCCGCACCTTTCTTCTGGCCTACTGGCGGCCTGCTCCGGAGAGCGCTGCCTCTGTTATCGCTGGACCGCTCACGCAGGACCGGCTGGCCGCTGTCGCCATTCTGGGGCTGACGGCTCTCATCCTGCTGTTCGGCCTGTTTCCCGAAGCGCCATTGTCCCTGTCGCAACAGGCAGCGACCGGTCTACTCGACCCGCAGTCCTATGTCCGTTCGGTCTTCCCGCAAGGAGGTGCGCAATGACGGCGCTTGGCCTCAACCTGCTTCTCGCCGTCTTGTGGATTGCCGTCAGCGGCAGCGCCACCTTCGTCAACTTCCTGTTCGGGTTTCTGGTGTCTGCGCTTGCCATCGGCTTGATCCGCGAACAGGCGGAAGGCGTCAGCTATCTGCGGCGTGTTCGCTTCATCCTGTCCTTGACGATCCTCTTCTTCAAGGAACTGGCGCTATCGGCCTGGAAGGTCGCAACCCTCGTCCTGCGGCGGGATATGGACCTGAAGCCCGGCATCTTCGCCTTTCCGCTGACGGTGGATCGCGATTTCGAGATCACGCTGCTTGCCAACCTCATCACGCTGACGCCGGGCACGCTGTCGGTCGACGTCTCGGAGGATCGCCGCACACTCTATGTCCACGCGATCGATTGCTCGGACCCGGAAGGAACGAAGCGGGATATCGCCGAAGGGTTTGAGCGCAAGATCATGGAGGCGTTCCGCTGATGATGGCAGCAACTCTGTTCAATTTCGCAGTATGGCTGGGTCTGGCGATCTTGAGTGTCGCCTTTCTTCTGACGGTATATCGGGTGGTGAAGGGGCCGACGCTTGCCGACCGCGTTGTCGCACTGGATATGCTGGTTGGCATCGTCATCGGCTTCATCGCCATCATTGCGGTGAAAACCGGCTTCACGCTCTATATCGACATCGCGATTGCGCTCGGTCTCGTCGGCTTTCTGGCAACGGTTGCCTTCGCCCGCTTCATCCTGTCGCGCCAGACGGCGGACGAAGAGGGCGACAAGGCAGACGGGGCACGGGCAGAAACGGCCTCGCACACTGATACAAGAAGGGTGCGCTGATGGCCGACCTCATTAACTCCCTGTTTTTGCTGGCTGTTGGGGCCATCGTTGTTGCGGGAAGCCTGTTTTCGCTGATCGCGGCAATCGGTCTCAATCGGTTGCCGGATGTGTTCACGCGCATGCATGCAGCCTCGAAGGCGGGAACGGTGGGCTCCGGTCTTCTGCTGCTTGCGGCAGGCCTTCACGCAGGCGAACTGTCCATCCTCTTTCGCGCGCTTGCCGGGTTCCTGTTTTTCATTCTCACGGCGCCCATTTCGGCACATCTTCTGGCCCGCGCCGCGCATGAGGTTGGCTACAGGTTGCATGAAAAAACAGTGATGGACGAATTGCGGCGCGACAGACCTCTTGAATAACGTTGTTACCGTTCCAAATAGAGGGACCCTTTGCGCTGCATCGCTTTGGTCAGTAAATACTATAGCCTCTTTATTGAGCCAGATCAGAATAAACACATGCAAATTGTATTTGGACTTTGTTCGGAACGGTGTTATTCGCATTGATGCAGAGTACGAATATTGACGTCCGCTTCGCTCACCCGGCAATCTGCCACTTCCAAGATCTGTATTCATGGTTGTGGCCGTTCTAGTGTTTGTTGAGTCTTGCGGAATGCCAAGTAATCCGATCTCGTTCTATGGTTGTCCCTGTCGAGCCTAGGGGTGGGTTCGGATCATCTTGAAGCAGGTGCAACAGTCGGACGAGGTCGCTGTGTAAATGGCGAGCGGCTTGCCGTTTGCCGAGCCAACAAAAAACAGGAGATCTACGATGACTGAACTTGCAGCAGGCAAGGCGCCCGATTTTCTGGTGGAATTGACCGCCGATATCGTGGCTGCCTATGTCAGCAATCATGTCGTGCCGGTGGGTGATCTTTCGAACCTGATCGCCGACGTGCATTCCGCCCTCAGCAACACCACGTCGCCTGTTCCGCAGCCGGCTGCTGTCGAAAAGCCGAAGCCGCCTGTTCCGATCCGCAAGTCGATCGAAGACGACTATCTGATCTGCCTGGAAGACGGCCAGAAGTTCAAGTCGCTGAAGCGCCACCTGATGACGCACTACAACATGACGCCGGAAGAATATCGCGAAAAGTGGGGCCTGCCAGCCGACTATCCGATGGTTGCTCCGGCCTATGCGGAAGCCCGCTCCCGCCTTGCCAAGGAAATGGGCCTCGGCCAGCGCCGCAAGCGCGCCAAGTAAGTGTCCTGTCCCCGGGCCCGATCCGTCGGGCGCCGGGAGATATGCCTCGGCCCGCGCGACCTGCGCGTTCACCGCCGCCAGTTTTAAAGGGTGAAGATCCGACCATTGTGCGACCCGCGCAGTGGTCGGGTCTTCACCCTTCGTCGTTTAATCTTGCAACTTCCCATCATGACTCGAAATAGGAAAAAAATCGTATATCTTGCGCAGAGTTAGGCCTGAGATCCTATGAAGATGTGAATAGCCTCTTCCCAGTCCGGGGTGGATGGCGATATGGTATATGAATTAATTCCTAGTTCGAGGAGTTGTTCATGTTATTCGACGATTTAATTTCGGCCTCTGCCTCCGCATTTTTCAGCTGCGATCGGTCACAGGTCTTTCATTCGGGCAAGATGGCGCGTTCACGTTTACCATCGCCACCGCGCTCCCGTCTTCTGCACCATTGCCTGCAGATGGAACATACGGTTCTCGCCATCGAGGATCTTCTGCCCATCGTCAGCCGGTCCCGTCATCGCGTCCGCGAGCGCAACAGCCGACTGATCACGCTCTATCTCTGCCATGTCATGCTGGGCCTGTCGCAGGTCACTGTCTCCCGCATCTTTGGCATCTCCCGAACCTCGGTGCGTGAGGCCTGCCAGGCGGTCGAGAACAGTCGCGATGATCACCATCTGGATGTGGTGCTCGAAATTGTCGGTCGTCTTGGCGCTCGTATTGCCCGACAGCAAGAAGTTTCGTTGGAGGTCGATGCAGATGACTGATGGCGTTCAGTTGCTCAGGCTATTGCGTACTCTGCTGGCCGCGCCGGATGGGCTTGCCGCGGCGCTTGGTGCAGACGCACTTGTTTTGACTGTAGGGCAGGGCGGAAATCGCAGTTTTCCCGCAACGGTTTACGACGTTGCGCTTTCCTCCGGCCTCATCGGGTGGTCTGGCTCCATGCTCCAGGCGCGACCCGAGGCTCGCGCCTATCTGCGCCGCGCCATGGCTGAACGGGAAGAGGAAAGCTTTGCCACCCAGCACCGGCAGGAGGTGCGCGGCGAGGTGGAGATCGGCGGCGAAAGACAGGCGGTGATCCGGAATCTGCTGGAATCGCCGCTCGGACATCTTCGCCGTCTGAAGGATCGCACCGGCGCACCGTTCCTCCCGCAGGAGGCCGTGGATGCAGGCGACCGGCTGGCTGCGGATTTCGAGCGCGGACAATTGCAGCCCAGCATCACCTCCACCTGGGAGCCTCGACTGGCAACGCGCAGCGCAGGGCAGGGTGGCGGCAAGCAGGATCTATCCGACAGCGCAATGATGGCGCGCGACCGCCTTTGGCGCGCGGTGGACGCCATCGGGCCGGAACTTGCCGGTGTGGCGCTGGATGTCTGCTGCTTCTACAAGGGGCTGGAACAGGTGGAACGCGAACGCGGCTGGCCCAGCCGTTCCGCCAAGCTCATGCTGCGCACAGCGCTTCTGGCGCTTGCCCGTCACTACGCGCCGCCACCGGCCAATCCCCGCCGTCACCAGTGGGGAGCTCAGGACTACCGGCCCGCGATCGATCGCTGAAAAGTCATGCTGCCGCGCGGGCTGCCTCGTCGCGAATGCGCTTGACCATGGAGCGCAGTCCGTTTGCCCGCTGGGTGGACAGGTTCTCCACCAGACCGATGCGGTTGAAGATGTCGATCACATCGGTCGCGGCGATCTCGGAGGCGCGCTTGCCGGAATAGGCGGCAAGAACGATGGCCACCAGGCCGCGCACGATATGCGCGTCGGAATCGCCCTCGAATGTCATGAGAGGATCGGCGCCCCCGTCTGTATGCGAGACGAGCCACACCTGGCTGGCACAGCCGTTGACCTTGTTCTCGGCGGTCCGCTTGTCTTCGCTCAGGTCGGGCAGCGCCTTGCCGAGTTCGATCACATAGCGATAGCGATCTTCCCAATCGTCCAGGAACGCAAAATCGTCGATGATCTGGTCGATGCTGGTCATGCTGTCTCCGCCAAGCCTGTGGTCTTTCCATATAGGAACTTACCCTTGCAACGGAAACGGAAAAAAACGCCGCAGGAACAGGATTCTTGCGGCGTCAGCAAAGCTGAAAGTCAGGGGCAGTAACAACCTTCACCGGGAATGCCCGGTGCCGGGATCAGTCAAAATTCGATGTGAGAACCGAGCATTCTACCGGTCTGGCCGCTTCAGCGGCAGGGGAACCACGGTTCCGGTCACGACGGCATCGGGTTTCGGCGGCATCGGCTGCAGGTCAGGTCTGGCAACCGTGTTCGTCACGGTGTTACCAGGAGGATTGCCAGCGGCGTTGCCAAGGGTGTTGCCAACTGCATTGGCAGCCAGTTTCGGCTGTCCCGCTTTCTCTTCCGCCAATTGCTTGTCCAGGAATTCGAAGGCAACGCGGGCACCTTCCTTGGCGCGAGCGGTCAGGGCAACGAAAGCCTCTCCGCCTTTCTCGCACACCTCGGGTTTTTCGGTGCAGAGCGAACTGATGTAGCTATAGGCGCCGCTCGCTGCCGAGATGGCTTCGGTCAGCTGGAGCTGGTTCGCTCCGGCTTCACCGGCGTCGGGCGTGTGGGTGCTGAAGTAGGATAGCACCACCAGCCCCATGCCGAAAACCACACTCGTCTTGAAGAGGAACCACATTGCTGTTCATCCGCCCGTTTGCTTGCCACCGGCCTGTTCTCGCCGGATCTGTTCTGACACCCACACTAGAACGCAGGCAAAAACGTCCCGTTGCGGTAAAAGCCAGCATTTGGATCAATATTGTCTCGAATTTTAGTGATCACGTCGCAAGGCACCGATTTCGCCAATTTGAAGCGCATTTTAGGCGTCCGTGTTAAGCATAAATGTGGCAAAGGCTCACAGTTCCCGGGCCTTCCACAGGTCATTGGCGCCCCACTGGTTAACGAAACCGTGAAAATTGAGGGAATTCCGATGCTTACCCTCGGTTAACCACGACCGGAATTGCACCGTTCCGAGACATTCAAAACCGCTTTTCGGGCCTCTTAAAGGGGGTTTTCGGGGTCTGCTTTTATAGTTTCCTTAAACCCCCGGGGCCTATGGTCGCTCCATCGAGATTCGCGATTAGGTATTGGTGTGCGCGTATTCAGAAACATCGGCGGCAAGGCTCTCCAGACGGTAGACCGTGCGGCCCGGCATTGGCTGCATCTGGTGGCCGATCGCGATGACGTGCGCGCAGCCGATGTGGTCGCGCTCAGGCTTCTGGCGTTGGTGTGCCTGGTCAGTCTCTTCGTTCTGCCTGTTCTTTCGGTCCTGCTGTTCAGCCCAGCACTGGCTCTGCCGGTAGCAGCGGCGCTGATGCTCGCCTGCCTCGTCTGCGTCACCGCGGCGGGCCTGGTGCTCGTGCGCGACCGCACGCATTATAATGACACTGCCGAAGAAGCCCTGCCGGAATTCTCTGCTTTCGAATGTGGACCGGGCATTTCCTTCCTCTGCGATATGCAGGGCAGGATCAGCCGCACCGGTGGCCGCGACCGGCATCTTCTGCCCGCCTCGCGCGCGGAACCAAAGGGCTTGACCCTTGCCGAACTCGTGCATGTTTCGGATCGCATCGGCGTGGCCCAGGCGCTGGATCGCCTGCGCCAGGGTGCCGAGAGCGCGACCGTGGAAGCGCGGTTGGAGCATGGCCTGGATCAGCAGGGCGGTCGCCAGTTCCTGTCCACCATTCTCGATATGACGGCCGTCTTCAATGGCGATGGCGAGTTGAGCCAGGTCTATGTCCAGATGCGCGACCAGACCGATGCGGTGACGCTGCGCGAACAGGTCGCCTTGCATTCGGCAGAGGCACAGTCGGCCAATGAGGCGAAGTCGCGTTTCCTCGCGGCCGTCAGCCATGAACTGCGCACGCCGCTCAACGCCATTCTCGGTTTCTCGGATGTTCTGATCGGCGAGTATTTCGGCAAGCTGGAAAACGATCGCCAGCGGGAATATGTCGGCCTCATCCGCCAGTCCGGTCACCATCTGCTCGGCGTCGTCAACGCCATGCTGGATATGAGCCGTATCGAGGCAGGACGCTATGAACTGCTGACGGAAAGCTTCGAGCTCGCAGAGGTCGTGGAAAACTGCCGTGCCATGCTGGATCTTCAGGCCCGCAATCGCGGTGTCACGCTCGCAGCGCGCGTCCCCCGCAATCTCGGCGAACTGGTGGCCGATCCGCGCGCCGTGCAGCAGATCCTCATCAATCTTGCCGGCAATGCCATCAAGTTCACCGAAGCAGGCGGCGTCGTCACCATCGATGCCCTGCGTGAAGGGCGTGAGATCAAGCTCGTCGTCAGCGATACGGGCATCGGCATTCCGGCGGAAAAGATTTCGCTGCTGGGCCAGCCTTTCTGCCAAATTCAGGATGGTTACACCCGCAACTTCGAAGGCACGGGTCTCGGACTTTCACTGGTCAAGGGATTGGTTGGCCTGCACGGTGGACAATTCACCATTGAAAGTCGCCTGGGCGAAGGAACCGTGGTAACGGTGGTTCTCCCGGCAGAAGGTTTATCGATGGACGCCAACGCGCCATCTCATGAAAATGCCGCCCGGGCTGCGGTAGAAGAAGCCGTCGAATTTCCTCCCCGTTTGCATGCAAAGGCAAATGTGGCTGTAACGAGTAGACAGGGAATTGCGCATGACCGCGCGGAAGCGAAAAGCGCCTGATCGCAGAAAGGCGCCGGTAAAACAGCCGGGCCTGCTGGTGCAGGCTCTCACGGCAATCAGCCGTGCGCTCACCCGGCATCCGCGTCGCGTGGCGGGTCTTCTCAGTGTCTGCGTGGCGTCCAGCTTCGTGGCGGCCAATGCGCTGTGGTATCAGCCGGAAGGCCACCCCGCGCCCTTCTTCAGAACGCGCGATGCAACGGACCCGAACGGCATTGCCGGTTATCGTCCGCTGTCCCGTCCGCACGATAGCGATGTGACGACCATCCGCATCCAGCGCGCAACGGATGAGGATCTGCGCCAGATCATCCGCGCAGAAGCGCCGGCTCCGGCAAAACAGTCTGCCCCCGCTCAGGCCGCTCAAGCTCCCGCGACACAGGCACCCGCTGCGCAAGCACCCGCCACTCAGCCTGTCGCGCAGCCCATGTCGATTGCCGCAGCCATCCACGCCGCCGAGCCGCAGGCATCTGCCCAGAATGCACAGGTGAATGGAAGCCCAAATGTGGGGCATCCCGTTCCGGAACAGCCGGTCGGCTCCATCAAGGGCCCCATTGCGGTGCCGGTGCAGCGGCCTTCCGGCAGCCTGAAGGGTGAGGATCCCGTGGCCGCCGCCATTCGTACCGCAGAACGTGGCGCCCCTGCAGCGCAGGCCATGCCGCGACCACCGGCGGACATTCCAGCCGCGTCAAAGGCCGCGAAGCCGGATCAGGCGCCGCTGAAGCCGCAACCGGTCTCAGCCACGCCGCGTGTTCCGGCAGCCAACGGCCTGCCTCCGGCCACGGTGCAATCCCCGGCCAAGCAGGCGGCCAGCGCCCAAAGTCTCGCAGCCCAAACCCAAGCAGGCCAGATGCCCGCATCCCTGCCTGCGGGCGAAAACGCCAATCTTATCATGCAGATCCAGCGTGGCTTGCTGAACATTGCCTATACGGATGTCACGGTGGATGGCGTAGCGGGAGCGCAGACGAAAGCCGCTATCCGGCATTTCCAGAAGCATTACCGCCTGCCGGAAAATGGCGAGCCCTCCGAGCTTGTTCTGCGCAAGCTCAAATCCATCGGCGCGCTTTGAAGTATTTCGTGCAAACTATCCGGTGATCAGGTCTTACTTCGGATGCTCCTGCGCAAACACCAGCAGGTTCCATGTCACAGGGCCGAGTACGATGTGTTCATGATGATGGGTCGGAATAGATTGTCCCTTGCCAAGGGCAATCTCGTTGCCGCAGGCCTTGCAGCGATAGATGCCGCTGTTGAACACGATTTGTCCGGGCTTGTAGGTCTGGTCAAACGCCCCGACATCGCTCTGGCACATGTGGTGGGCATATTTGTACTTCGCCATTGGGTCTCCGTCATGGATTGCGCTCGCCGGTGACAGAAGCTTAAGCGTGTATTTCTTAAGCCTTTTCAAAATCATCCGCTCAATTGCCCCGGATTGGTGCGAATTTACGCTTCCTGAAGCGGAAACCGCCGCGCATTGTCTCATTCCGCGTCGGTGGTATAGAAAGCACCCATGAGACTGAAATCGGAAATCTTCATCGCGGCCTTGACCCGGCGCGTCTTCGGGCAGGGTGGTTTTGCCGCCATCGAGCAGCGGGGCGCGGACGAGGCGGGCGCCATCTTCATTCGCCAGCGCCATCGCGATGGCCGGGAAACGCTCTATGCGCCAGCACCGCAGATGATGGTGGAAGAGCCAGGCGAGCGCCGGTTCGAAAAGCGTCTGGAGAAGGTTGATCCCGCGACGGTCGACGATGCTCTCGCCCGCGAACGCCGCTTCGACAGCGATCTCTGGCTGGTAGAGCTTGAAATAGACGAGATCGGCGATCTCATTCCGGTTGTCGAGGGTTCCTAGAACCGTTTATGCAGCGTCCTTTTTCTCATCGAGATAGGGCTTGGCGAGAATGGCCTGCGGTGCGCTGGTGGTCTCGCCGGTCTCTTGCTGCGCACTATCCAGAACCAGCGTTTTCACCACATCTGCCATGGCCTTCAGCTTCACCGCTTCCGGGTCTGGCGTTTCCGCTGCTTCCTTGGCGGCAACGGCATCGTCATAGGCCTTCTGCTTGGCTGCCACATCCTCGGCAAAGCGTGCGAGCTTTACATCCTCGGCGGAAGGTATTGTAACGTGCATCGATGCGCCGTCAGGCAAATTTGTATGGATTTCAAATTCCCCTGGCGGAAAAGCATCTCGATTAGCCATAATGACTTCAATGAGAGCATTATGGCTCGCATTATTGGGATGGATGTGGCTGCCATCCGGGGCAGTCCATTCCATCTGCTTCTTGAACTCCTTGTTGAACTGCTCAACAAAGCTGGGATTTTCAGCAAAGGCAGTCAGAATGCCTTTGAACACGGCGGGCGAACTCGCCTTGAAATTCGATGAGCCGAGAAACCCCTCGACGGATGATGTATTCTGCCCTGATCGCAAAACGGTCAGCGCAGCCGTATTATTGACAGTTGAAATGGATGTCATTCTTGTCCCTCCCGGAAGCGCCATGCGCCATTCATGGCAAGACGCCCGAGCTGGGGGAGCGAGCCTCATGCCTCTCCGGTTTTAACCAGACGAGAGTAATAGAGATTCGGATTCGATACAACCGGTGAGATGCATCAATAAATTTGAATACTCTATAAGTAGAAACTCATCAAGCGCGGAATGCAAGACACCGCGCGTCAGGCTCGTCTGACTTTGGCAGCCACCTGTTCGGCACCATCGTTGGCGGCTGCCGTGGTGTGTTCGGTCTCCGACATCTCATGCTTGTCCGCATAGGTGTAGCGGTCGGCGCGGCACCAGGCTTCCAGGCGGCGAATGCATTCGTCGTCCTGCAGACTGTCCCACAGGATTTCGCCGCGGGAAACGCCACCGACGGATTCCTTCAGGTGTCCATAAAGCCGTTCGAGAATGAAGAAGGCCTCCTGCGCATCCATGCCCAGCGCCTTCAGCGTCGTCGCCAGTTGCAGGCCGGAAATATCCATCATGATGCGCTCTGCCAGCCAGCGGCTGGCGCTCAGCGTATCGGCAAGGCAGGTGGCGAAGGCATCCGCATCCCGGCTGCGGGCAAAGCGCACCATCAGCGCCTCCTGCACATCGGTTGCCGTGCGAAGCCCCAGCCTGTCGCTCGTCGGGCGCGCCTGCATGGCCGCCAGCTGCTTGATCTTCTGGCGCAGCGCTTCATCGCGCTGTGCCGCTTCCGCCGCCTCTGTGGAAAGCGGTTGCTGTGTCGAAGGCACAGCAGCGGGCGTCGCGGGCTGTTCGGCGATCGGTGCCTTGTCCACCGCCACCGGTGTCTTGTCCGCTTTCGCAGGCAGGCGGGCATGACGCATGCTGACCAGCGCATCGATCACGGCGGGCGAAAGGGCAGGGCGGCGCACGATGGCGCGCGCGTGTTCGGCACCCTGGCAGCGGGCGATCGCGATCAACTGGTCATCGTCGAGACAGGGCGATGCCATCAGAAAGGGCGCGGCAATCGCAATCGGCTGGCTGGCGATGAAAAAGGCAACGCTGGACGGCACCTGCTCGCATTGCGAAAGGGCGGAAACGGCCTGGCGCCGTGCCTCTTCGCTGGAGGCGGTGTAGAGCGGCGAGAAAAGCTCGGCGAACTGGCGCAGCTCCGATTTCGTCGGATGTTTCAGGTCCTCGAAACTGGTGACCGTAGCCATCAGCACCACATCCTTTTTACGCAAAGCCTGCGGCTTCTCAAGTTCCCGATAGCGGTCCACGCTCATATCCACCGACGCATGACTAACAACAGACGTTTCAAGCTTATGCCGCAGCGCATCATGCGCCGGGAAAATCTCAGGAAGGGCAGGGAAAGGCCGTCGCTCCACCCGCTTCATGGTTAAGGCATCGTAGGGCCGACGGGGTTAATGGCTGGTGAAGATTAGCAAACTGTGCCGAACTGTTGCACATCTGTCTCGCGTTCCCTGTGCGCGAGCGGACACAAGGTCTTGCAACCTGTGGAGGGAAAGTTTCGCACAAGCTGGCAGCCAAATGCTTCTCTACGCTTGTGTATTAACGGAACGTCAACAATCTTATGTCTGAAATGAGACTAGACCGCATGAGCCGCCCCTCGGTTGCAGGGGATCGAAAATGTAATTCCGGTTTGAACCCGGTCTTGCTTTTTCGGAAAGGTGAAGAAAACCACCTGCGGATTTCCTGCGTAGAAAATACGTCGGTGCCCCGTGAATATGTCAGGCCGACACTGAACAGCTTTGCCGGACGGACCGGCCAAACGGCTCTTTCCGGCAGAACAGAGAACGGCGCAAATGCCTCGCAAGAGGTTGCGTCAGCCCCGATCAGGGGCAGGGTGAAACTGTCTGGTCCTTCATCCGTCTCATCCCCTCAATGGAGACGAGCATGGCAGAGATAGTCGTACTGAAGAAATGGCGTGAAACCCACCCGGGCAAGGCCCCGCTGCGCATGCAGCCGGCGGGTCTGGCTCAAAGCCCGGCGCAACTGGTCTTCTTCATGGGCGTGCGTTACGAGCGTATCGAAGACCTGACCCACCGCAAGATGGACGAGATGGCGCTGGCCTTCGACAAACATTGAAGCGGTAATACGAGCGAAACGGAGCAGCCTCCCGCAAAAGCATGGCGCGCAAAAGTGTGGAGCGGTTTTGCGATAACGACATGCGACAAGAAAACTTAAAGCGTCAGGAGCGAATCTGAAAGATCGCGACGCGCTTTACAGGTCTTCTGTTGCTCGTCCATGAGATGGAATTGTCTATTCCCATTCCATCGGGCTGCAATCAGCCTTGGTCAGGAATTGAAGGGCCGCCTCGCGAAAACTCTGCTGAGGCACAAGTGCGCGCAGCACGGCATAGCCCTCCACCTGCGCCGTCTCCACGATGATTGGCTGAACCTGCGTCGACGCCAGCGCCTTTCGAAGCGCCGTCGCCTGTACGGGCGTTGCCACGATCACATCCAGCGTCCGGTCGGCGGCCGTGCGGTCATTGATACTGAAGGTCTCGTTGGAGGCACTGTCGAAGGTCGCCATGGACCAGAACGGCACGCCATTGGCAGAGGTCAGGCGAACGGGCTGATCCGTGATGTCGAAAGCGCAGACGGCGATTTCCAGAAACGGATCCTGTTTGGCAAGGCCTGCCCGATCCGGCTTGGCGCCCACGATGTGAAAGCGAAATTCCGGCCCCTCGTTCATCACCTGGCTATGGGCATCCCGCTCGCTGAAACTGGGCAGCGAGAAGATGATGACGAGGTGCAGCAGTGCCGCACCGAC
Source organism: Rhizobium sp. Root149 (assembly GCF_001427345.1). Lineage (NCBI taxonomy): Bacteria > Pseudomonadati > Pseudomonadota > Alphaproteobacteria > Hyphomicrobiales > Rhizobiaceae > Rhizobium > Rhizobium sp. Root149. Next base: position 368,387 of record NZ_LMGD01000001.1, on the reverse strand, counting down.
AAGTCCGGTCAGGATCGCCAGGAGTACTCTAAGCATGGCTGCAACCGGTCTTTGTCAGCTTCGGCATGGTGAGATCGATCAAGCCCGAGCTTCCCGCCGTTGGCGTGTCCAGAAGCGTCAGCACAAGGCGAAACGGCTGGTTGGGCGTGGTGGAAAGCCAGTTGCCGGGAAAGGCGGACGGCGCAACCGTGACCTCGAAACTGCCATCGGCCCGTCTCAGAACGATGCGTGAATTCAGCGCCTGCGGCCGCTCGGCATCCGGGGAGGGTGGCAGGCGGTCTTCGCCGGTCACGAAAAGCGTCCAGGCGCGGGTGGGCGGCGTCTGGCCGGAAATCACATAGGTGCAGTCGCCGTCCAGGCGCGCGCCTGCATCATCCACGCTGGCCGTAAAGCTCAGGCCCTCGGCGCTGCCCAAAAGCAGCTTGCCGCCATTGGCCCGGTGCGCCTTCGCGTAAGGATCGGCATTGATGGTCTGCGCCTGCGGAAAGGCTTCCCACGCGCCAAGCTTGATCGCGCCGAAGCCCACGGTCGCATCCAGCGCGACGAGGGTCGACCATATGCCGCCGCCGAAGGCGATCAAAAGGCTCAATGCGACAAGGAGAGGGAGGCGAAACAAGCGGAAGGCAACCTTTGAATTTCAGGCCTGCATCCTACCACCCATCGCGGGTGAACAAAATGCCTTTTTGGCCGCTGCCCAGGACGGGATGCAGACCCCGATCACGAAATGTTGAATGCTACACATTGCCGCCGTTCGAGTGAAGGAGGGCGTCAGGCAAGAGAAAGTCATACATTTTAACACGCGTATAAAGTGTATTTCTTATGTGTTCAAGTATAATTCCTGTGCATGTGGTCACGCCCCTTTTTTCTCAATCCCTTGGTTCTAAAGGTTTGCACGTGACATCTAACGTCAAATATAAAAATATGCTTTTGGATATAATTGATACATAACCGTTTTTACGAAAAATATAACCGTCTATATTTTGGTATACAGATCGTTCACTTTGCGCCTATTGTGCGATTAATACTTATACGATTAGCAGAATTTATTTTTAAAAAGACCTTAAGGAGAAAGTAATGGCAGACCTTATGTCGCGTCCTGCTTCCGCAGAAGTTGTATTCGAGGGCCTTCAGCCCGTCCTTGGCCGGGGGGATGTTGCAAGCACCTCACTCCTGGCCTCCCTCAACCGGCAGGATCGGCAGCGTTTCCTGTCCTTTGGCTGGGGCGAGGCGGCGTCCCCGCGTTTTCATACGGTGCTGGACGCCATCGCGTTCCAGTTCGCCCACCAGCCGCATGAACGTGCCGTGATGTGGCAGGGACGCGCCATGACCTATGGCGAGCTGGATCACGCCTCGAACACACTGGCTGCGGCGCTGCAGGCAAAGGGCGTCGGTCCCGGCAGTGTTGTCGGTCTTTATCTCAAGCGCTCCATTCCCATGGTGGTCGGCATCGTGGCTGTGATGAAGCTGGGAGCGGCCTATGCTCCGCAGCATGTCGGCGTAGCACCAGATGAAATCCTCACCCACGTCGCAGCCGTTTCGGCAGCCCCGGTCGTACTCACCATGCGCGATTGCTTCGCAGCACTTCCCCCCTTCGAGACGGCAAGCGTCCTTGTCATCGAGGATGTTCTCGAGGCGGAAGCTCTCGCATCCGTTCCGGATGTGGCGCTTCGTCCGAAGCCCGAGGACCGTTGCATTCTGCTTTTCACCTCCGGCACGACGGGACAGCCGAACGGCGTACAGGTCACTCATGCCAACCTGGCCAATGTTCTGTTTACGGCTCCGGGCGATCTCGGCATTCGTCCGAGCCAGAAGGTGGGGCAGATCCTGTCCATCGCCTTCGATATGGCGGCCTGGGAAACGTTGGGCGCGTTGGGCAATGGCGCAACGCTGGTCATTCGCGGCTCTTCCATTCAGGAAACGGCGGAACAGGTGGATGTGCTCATCGCAACGCCCTCCATCCTTGGCAAGCTGGATGTGGACCGCTGCCGCCAGATAAAGACAGTGGCCGTGGCCGGCGAGCCATGCCCGCGTCCGCTGGCCGATCTCTGGGGCAGCTTCTGCACCTTCATCAACAGCTGCGGCCCGACGGAAACGACCATCATCAATACCGCCGCCGTGCATCGCCCGGAAAAGCCGGTGCTTTCCATCGGCAAGCCCACGCCCAACAACACGGTCTATGTTCTCGACGAAAACCTCATGCCGCTGCCCATCGGCGAGGTGGGGGAAATGTGGGCGGGCGGCGCGTGCGTCAGCCTCGGCTATCTTGCAAACGAGGCGCTGACGGCAGAGCGCTATCGCCCCGATCCCTTCCGCCCCGGCCATATGATGTTCCGCACCCGCGATCTGGGTCGCTGGACGGAAGATGGCGAACTGGAGCATTTCGGCCGCGTGGACGACATGGTCAAGATCCGCGGCTTCCGGGTGGAGCTGGATGGTGTCTCCCGCGTCATCGAAACGACGCAAGGCTGCCAACAGGCTGTTACCCTCAAATATGATGACCGCAGCCTTGTCGCCTTTGTCACGCCCGCCAGCCTGGATGTCGAGGCCGCGTCCCGCGCGGTTGGCGATCATCTGCCTTACTACTGCGTTCCTGCCGCCATTCTCCCGCTTCCCTCGCTGCCGCTCACTCCTCGCGGCAAACTCGACAAGCGCCTGCTGCTCTCCATGGCACGGGATCATATCGAAGCACAGGCTTCGGAGCTGAACTGATGACCCTCGAACTCTCTGAATCGCCTGCGGCCAGCTTCAACCTGCGCCGCATTACCCGGCATCCGCTGGCCATGGAGTACCACCGCCTCTATGCGCTGGTTGCCATCGTCAATCTCGTCCTCGCCGTTCTCTGGTGGCAGGATGGAAGCCTCCTGCAGAGCGGGGTGGCCAACCTCGAACTGCTGGCGAATATGGCGCTGGTCAATTTCAGCCTCGGTATCCTCATCCGCCAGCAGCGCGTGGTGAACCTCCTCTTCTGGCTCGCCACCCGCATTCCCACCAGCTGGCCGCTATGGATCCGCTGGCGCGCCGCCAAGGTGTTCCACTTCGGCGGCCTGCATTCCGGTGGCAATACGGCCGGCAGCCTGTGGTTTTCCCTGCTTCTGGCGGGCATGGGTTTCAACCGCTTTCAGGGGCAAAGCCTGCCGTCGGATCTGACGCTTGGCCTCACCGGGGTCATGCTGGCGCTCATCGCGCTGATCGTCACCTGCGCATTGCCATCCATGCGCGCCCGCTATCACAATCTGTTCGAAAAGACGCATCGCTTTGCGGGCTGGACGCTTCTGGCCCTCTTCTGGGCGCAGACGCTCTCGCTCATCCACGATCAGGGGCAGCCGGTTCTTCAACAGCCGTCGATCTGGGCGCTTACCGTCATCACTCTGTCGGTCGTCTCGCCATGGCTCACGCTGAAACGGGTGAAGATCGAGGTGGTGAAGCCCTCGAACCACGCCGTCACGGCGCGCTTCGATTATGGGGATACGCCTTTCCCGGGCTCATCGAATGCCATCAGCCACACGCCCTTCGGTGAATATCATGCCTTCGCAAACGCACCGAAACCGGGTGAGCGCGGCTATCGCCTCGTCATCAGCCGTGCAGGCGACTGGACGGGCCGGTTCATCGATAATCCGCCGAGCCATGTCTGGGTCAAGGGCATCACCACCTCCGGCGTGGCGCGCATCGAAGTGCTGTTCAAGAAGGTCGTCTATGTCGGCACCGGGTCCGGCATCGGCCCCATCCTGCCGCATCTTTTCGCAGGAGAGGTTCCGAACCGGCTGATCTGGTCCACCCGCTCGCCGCGCAAGACCTATGGTGCGCTGGTGGATGAGGTGGAGGCCTCGACCGAAAACCCCCTGATCTGGGATACGGACCTGCGCGGTAAACCCGATCTCGCAGCGCTCGCCCTGCAGGCTGTGCAGGAAACCGGTGCGGAAGCCGTCATCGTCATCGCCAACCAGAAGGTTACCAGACAGGTTGTCTATGCCATGGAATGCCAGGGCATTCCGGCCTACGGCGCCATCTGGGACAGCTGACAGGAGAGAACGCGAACACTGCCGCCGGAGCCAGAACTCCGGCGGATTTTTTCAGATCAATCCATTTTATTGAGGATAAGCCCATGAATGCCCCCCATGTGCCTAACCATGCGCCTAACCATGCTTTGAAACTGAATGGCCAGACGCAACAGCACCCGGAAGACGACCTGATCGTTTCCGTGGAAGGCCGCGTTGCCACCATCCGCATCAACCGTCCGCAAGTCTTGAACGCCCTGAACAGCCAGTTGATGCACCGCATTCTGGAGCTTGCCACGGGCTTCGATCGTGACCCGGAAATTCGCGCCCTCATCATTGCCGGCAGCCGCAAGGCCTTTGCCGCCGGGGCCGATATCGCCGAACTATCCGGACACACTCACGCAACCATGTATGAGGCCGATGTCTTCCACGAATGGGACCGTTTCGCGGATCTGCGCCTTCCCAAGATTGCAGCCGTCAGCGGCTATGCGCTGGGCGGCGGCTGCGAGCTGGCCATGATGTGCGATATCGCTCTGGCGTCGGAAACCGCAAAGTTCGGCCAGCCGGAAGTCAAGATCGGCTGCATTCCGGGCATGGGCGGCTCCCAGCGTCTGACCCGTCTGGTGGGCCGTGCCTGCGCCATGGACATGATCCTCACCGGCCGCATGGTGGATGCGAACGAGGCGCTGCGCATGGGGCTGGTCAGCCGCGTTCTGCCGGTTGATGAGTTGGAACGGGAAGCAGCGACCGTTGCCGCCACCATAGCGTCTTACGCCCATGACATCGTGATGATGGCGCGTCAGGCAGTAAACGCCGCCGAGGAAACCACGCTTTCGGCGGGACTGCGCTACGAGCGGCAGATCTATCACGGTCTCTATGGCAGCGCCGCCCAGCGCGAAGGCATGGCAGCTTTCCGCGAAAAGCGTGCTCCGGATTTCTGAGGCGGAAAGAAACCAACGGTCCGGAAAGGCGCAGCAATTACTTCCTTAGCGAAGCCGGGAGCCTGTCCGGCATGCGCCGGAAAGGCTCTGGGAACGTTCAGCCTTACGGCAGTCTCTTCGCCGTCTGGTTCGGCTTGTCCTCTATACTTCCGCGAACGCTCGCTTCTGCCACTTTCTGCGCAGAGGGCAGGGGTGCAGCGTCGCTCAAATCCTTCGAGATCCGTCGCAGGATACGGGTGCTGTCGGCAGAAAGCGAACGGGGGCGCACCAGCTGCGCCATGCCGTTCGGCGTCGCGTTCGCGCCGTCCTTGGCACTCGCCAGCGGCAAGCCAGGGGCATGGTTGCCACGCGGAAGCGGGTTGTCGATACCGGGAATAGGCTTCAGTTCGATGCCCTGATGGGCGTAATCCATCAGCTTCTTGAAGGTCATGGCCGGAAGCGATCCGCCGGTCATGTTGTTCATGGAGGTGAAGTCGTCGTTTCCGAACCAGACAGCAGCCGTGTAATTGCCTGTGAAGCCGATGAACCAGGCATCGCGGTAGCTTTGGGATGTTCCCGTCTTGCCGCCGGTCACGATGCCGCCCTCAAGAGCGGCGCGCTTGGCGGTGCCGATCACCGGAATCTGCGTCAGGATGCGGTTCATGGAAGAGACCGCCTGTTCCGAAACAATGCGCTTTGCGGCAGGCTCGTCGCGGTTGAAATCATAGAGGATTTCGCCCTCATAATCGCTGACCTGCGCAATGGCATGGCGGCGCGCTTCCACGCCCCCGGCGGGCATCACTGCATAGCCGGTTGCCTGGTCGAGTACCGTGACTTCCGATGTGCCGAGCGGCACGGTCTTGTCGCTGCGCAGGGGCGTTGCAACACCCATGGTTTTCGCCAGTTCGACGATGGGTTTGACGCCCAGCTTCTCCTTGGCAAGGCGAACGGGCACGGTGTTCAGGGATTGCGCCATGGCAGAGAGCATGGTCACGCGGCCCTTGTAGGAGCGGGCATAGTTCTGCGGCGACCAGTTGTTCCAGGTAATCGGCGCATCCGAAATCATGGTGTCGGGCGTGAAACCGTTCTCCATGGCAAGCGTATAGGTGTAGAGCTTGAAGGATGAACCGGGCTGGCGCAGTGCCTTGGTGGCGCGGTTGAACTGGCTTTCGCCATAGTCACGCCCGCCGACCATGGCGCGCACATCGCCGCCATTCTCGATCATCACCAGCGCGCCCTGCTTGACCTTGTAGCTCTCGCCATATTCACGAAGCGAACTTTCCACCGCCTCCTGCGCCGCCTGTTGCAGGCCCATGTCGATTGTGGTGCGCACGATGAGCGAGCGTTTCTTGATCTTGCCTTCATCCGCCAGCCGCTGCACTTCGTCAAACGCCCAGTCGAGGAAATAGTCAGGTGCGGCCAGTTCCGCGCGGTCGATCACGCTGGCCGGGTTGCGCCGTGCCGCCACCACCTGTCCCTCGGTCATCATGCCGCTCTGCACCAGATTGGTCAGAACTTCGTTTGCACGGCCGCGGGCGGCAGGCAGGTTCACATGCGGGGCATATTTGGCAGGTGCCTTGAAGAGGCCGGCCAGCATGGCCGCCTCCGCGAGATTCACATCTGTAATGCTCTTGCCGAAATAGAACTGGGCCGCCGCCGCCGCACCAAACGTACCGGCGCCCATATAGGCGCGGTCCAGGTACAGCCGCAGGATCTCCTTCTTGGAAAGGTTTGCCTCCAGCCACAGCGCCAGGAAGGCTTCCTTGATCTTGCGTTCCAGCGAGCGCTCATTGGTGAGAAACAGATTTTTCGCCAGCTGCTGCGTCAGCGTGGAGCCGCCCTGAACCACGCCGCCTGCACGGGCGTTTTCGCTCATGGCGCGGGCGAGACCAAAGAAATCGATGCCGAAATGGTCGAAGAAGCGCCGGTCTTCGGTGGCCAGAACCGCCTTCACCAGATGATCCGGCAACTGGTCTATCGGAACCGCGTCTTCGTGAATGATGCCGCGATGGCCCACCACATTGCCGTAGCGATCAAGAAAGGTGACGGCAAAATCGCCGCGCGAGCGCCAGTCTTCCTTGGTTTCCTCGAAGGCGGGCATGGCCAGCGCCAGAAGCAGCACAAAGCCCGCGGTGCCGAAGGTCAGGCCCTCATCGGCAATCTCGACAACGACGCGCTTCCAGCCGCGAACCCGGAAACGGCGCGAAAAGATGGTGATCTCTTCCCAGATTTCGCCAAGCTTGAAGCCCAGGTTCCAGACAGTGGAATCGATCCAGCTGTCTATGCGCAGCAGAAGGTGGCGTCTGCGGCGACGCTTCTCTTCTCGCACATCTGGCTGTCTCGGATCGGGATCGTCCTGCACGTCGGAATTCCTGTTGAGCAACCGTTTTGCTTGACGCCTTCCTCATGAAGGACCAAAAGCCAAGGGCAACGCCTTTCGCCAGCAATGGCCGACAAATGGTGAACGCACCCTTAACTCGCCTGTCAAACCGATCCTTATCGGCTAAATTATGCCCGCCGTGGCCAAGAAAAGACAAGATGGAAAATCCTTTCTGGAAAGTGAAATCGCTGGATCAGTTAACGCAAGGCGACTGGGAAAGCCTCTGCGATGGCTGTGGTCTCTGTTGCCTCAACAAGCTGGAGGACTGGGACACCGGCGAGGTGGCCTTCACCTCCGTCGCCTGTCGCCTGCTGGATGGCGACAGCTGTCGTTGCTCGGACTATGAAAACCGTCAGGCGACCGTGCCGGACTGTATTCAGCTCACACCCCAGAGCGTGCGCGAAATTCACTGGCTGCCACCCACCTGCGGCTATCGGCTGGTGCGCGACGGGCTGGATCTCTACTGGTGGCATCCGCTCGTCTCCGGCGATCCGGAAACGGTGCATCAGGCCGGTATCTCCGCGCAGGGCCGCACCATTTCCGAGGAGGACGTGGATGTGGACGATTTCGAGGACTACCTCGTGGAATGGCCGCTGACCGTGGGCGAACACGCCAAGACGAATTGAGGGGGAGAGGGGGCTTGCGTCAAGCCGTGGCCCCACCAGACCGCAACCATGTTATGATAGAGACGGGCACGCTGCACCCTGTGCAAGGCGCCGTTAAAAAGGCGCGTCTGAAGGACGCCACCGGAGTCAGATTTCGGTTGACGTGAGTGAAAATCAGGTTGTACTCATTACGTGAGAAAATCAACCTTTAGTTTAAATTCTCATTGATTAGCATGTCTGAAAAACCTGAGAAAACTTTCGCAGGGTGTATCTCAAATGGCTTTGGCAGCATCGATCTACCTCGCGACACACATCCTGTTGCAGGCTTCGGCTTCTCCATCCGCATTGCTCGGCGAGGGGGCAGCGCAGACCCTTATGGAGACATCAGGTGGAAGCCCGGTTGCACCTGCACCGCCCCCCGGGAGTGGTTTACCCTCAGCGCCGGTCCAGCCGATCCAGATTGCGCAGGTTCAGCCCCAGCAACAGGCCGAGACGCATGTGCAGGCCCCCGCGCCGCGCGATCTCTTCATTGAGGATTGTTACGAGATCGATGCCGAAGGCCGTGGCCACATCGACTGGTATGGTTTGGGAAGCGAAGCCGAAGCCGAAGAGTGTTTCAAGCAACTGGCCACAAAAGCGGGCACTCCAGATGCATTTGCAGAGATACTGCGCAGTAATGGGTTAAAAGTTTATGCAGGAGAATTCCTGCAAGGTCCTGTTGTAGAAGGCTATAAATTCATACCCAATTATATCGAAGCTGGGCAATATTTCGGCTACTTCTCTTATCTTGCACTTAGAATGTTTCATCCGGTCGCGCTTATCGCTACTTGGCTTACTGGCCATAAGTGGACTCTCCGGGTGCAAGTTATCTACAAAGTATCGCCGGAGGTTAAGCCTGATGAAGTCAATTTCAGGTACGATATATCATTTAAATAGCATAATAAATCAGGAGAGGAAGGAATGAGTAAAGTATTTCTTGCAGCAAATTACGTTAGCGCCAGTGGTAGCTTGTTTACGCCAGCAGAACTCGAAAATTCCGGTCACCTGCAGATTGTTTATCTTCAGGACTCTGGTGTCTATGAAGAGATAGAGGTCCAGGCGCGCATGATTTCTAAGGAAGAGGTGGGCGAATACGCCAAGACGAATTAAGGTGGACCTGAGAGTTGTCCTAAAATATTTTGTAGCATCAGGACTCTGCTAGAACTCAGTGCTAGTTACCAACGCACGGAATGATTCTGAATGGGTCTGTCCATCCGTGAACCACGCCCTGAATCGCAATAGCTTGTTTATTTGCCTGTTTCAGTTTCAAAACCAATGGCCTATCCGGTGTGATGGCTCCACCCATCGGCGCTATTGAGAATCCGTTTGCTTCTATTGCGGGGAACGGCCGTTTGTAAAATCCATTCAACATTGGCTGCCCACCATTTAGTTCGAACCTGACGTCAGGTTCGTCATTAGCTAGCATTATTACAAAATTCGGGTTGGGTTCCATTAGATGTGACGCTTGGATTTGAATCGTAATTTCTTCCTTACCGGCTTTCAAGAACTTCCAAGTAAGATTACTGAAGCCTTCATGTGAAGGAGTAAAAGAAATGTTACCTTGGACTACATTGACGATCTGGTTGAGGCCAACTTCAATTCCAACGGAATAGAGATCAATATAAAGATTTTGTTTCAATACTTCTGGCATAGGGACGTTGCCAATTCGAACAGGAACAAGTCGAGTTTCTCCTCGGCTTGATTTTAAGAGTGCGTTCTGCCATTCCATTCTTACAAGGCCACTTTGCAAGGCCAGTTCGGAAACAAAGAAAAAAACAAATTTTGGAGCTGTCAGGCCTTCATTCATCTTTTCGATGATGCCGTCACCGGGTTTTATTGACCAGGAGTCATAAAAAATGGCCTCCTCGCCAAAGATTTCTTTGAGGCGGATTGCTACCGGCTCAACAACCGGCTTGTCCTCATGTTTATGGCTAAGAAAAATTTGATGAGCCATGATCTCTTGGTTGCTAGATGATTGAGAATGCCTCCATTAGATGCATTCTAATCGATTTTGCAATCTATTTCATTGCGGTCACGTTTTACTAAAACAGGTGCTTTTGCGTCGAGCAGAAGCACAGTTGGAATAACAAGGCAGAATAACATTCGGTCGTTTTTGCAATCCCACCCCCGCCACAACTTCGCCCTTAAACCTGATCACTGCTCCCATCGCAAATGGGAGTATTTGAATATGCACATAAGTCGTCTGGCACCCGTCACTCTTGCCGTGGCCTTTACCTCGGCGCCTTTCGCACAAGCCGATGACTTAAAGGCAAAGGCGGCAGCTGCGTTCCAGCCGGTCGTGAAGCAGTATGATATCCCCGGCCTCATCGTCGGGATTACCCGCAACGGCACTCACGAATTCTACGCGACCGGTCTTGCCTCCAAGGCCGACCGCCGCGACGTGACGCCGGAAACACTGTTCGAGCTCGGCTCCATCAGCAAGCTGTTCAATGTCACGCTGGCGGCTCTGGCGGAGCAGCGCGGCACGTTGAAGCTGGAGGATAAGGTCGCGCATCATCTCTGCGCCGATAAATGCCGGATCGGCGATGATCTGACGCTGATGGATCTCGCCACGCACCACACCGGCGGCATGCCCTTGCAGGTGCCGGATTCGGTTTCCGATGTGAACGGCCTTGTGGACTGGATGAAGGACTGGAAGCCAACCAACCCCGGCGCGCGCAGCTATTCCAATGTCAGCATCGGCATGCTGGGCCATATCAGCGCGAAAGCCATGGGCATGCCTTATGCGAAAGCCGCCGAAGGCACGCTCTTTCCCGCATTGGGGCTGAAGAACACCTTCGTCACTGTTCCGAAGAGTGAGATGAAGCTCTATGCCTACGGGTACAACAAGGCAAATGAACCGATCCGGGTCGGCAAAGGTGTGCTTGATGCAGAAGCCTATGGCGTAAAGTCGAGCGCGAGCGACATGCTGGCCTTTCTGGATGCGGAACTCGGCACCCGCTCCGTTTCCGGCGAGCTGCAAAAGGCGTTCGAGCGCACCAGGACCGGACAGTTCAAGACAGCCTATTTCTCGCAGGCCATGGTCTGGGAAGAATATCCCTGGCCGGTGAAGCTCGATCAGATGGTTGCGGGCAACAGCCCGGATTTCATCCTGAAGCCGCAGCCGGTCGAGAAGATCGCTGAGCCCGCAAAGCCGGGTGAAAGCACTATCCTCAACAAGACCGGTTCCACCAATGGCTTTGGCGGCTATGTGGCCATGATCCCGGAGAAGAAGCTGGGCATCGTGGTGCTCGCCAATCGCAACTATCCGAACGAGGCCCGGATCCGCGCAACCTATGCGCTGATCAAGTCGCTGGGCGAGTAGTCGCACCCTCGGCAGCGGGCACCGCAATCCTCAGCGCGCGCAAGGCGTTGAGGATTGTCGCAACGTCGATTGCCTCCTGTAACAGGGCACCCTGAACCGGCTGGAGATAGCCAAAACCGGCAGCCAGCATGGCAAGAACGGAAAGGCCTATGCCCACCACCACGCTTTGCAGCGCAATGGCGCGGGCGCGTCTTGCAATCACAAAGCCGGTGAACAAGCGGTCTATCCGGTCCACCAGCAGCACCACGTCCGCGGCTTCGGCAGAGGCTGCGGCACCCCGCGCCCCCATGGCAACCCCCACATCCGCAACGGCAAGGGCGGGCGCATCATTCACGCCATCGCCCACCATCATCACCGGACCCAGCTTGCGCTCTTCCAGCACCACATGAACCTTACGATCAGGCGAAAGCTCCGCGTGAATGGCGTCGAGCCCCAATCCGCCTGCAATGCGCTCAGCCACGGCGGCGCGGTCTCCGGTCGCGAGAACCAGCCGCTTCACACCGTCGCGCCGAAGGCCCGCCAGCATCTCGCCCACATCGGCCCGCACCGGATCGGCCATCAGAATAGATCCGGCGAACTGTTTTTCCACACCCACGGCTACCAGCACGGAACCCGCTTCCGCTGCCGCAATGGCAGAGCCCGCATCCCCCGTTCGTGCCGTCACGAAGCCATGGCCTCCTACGAAAACGGTTCTGCCTTCCAGCATGCCCGCCACGCCTTCGCCCGGCACTTCCTCCGTCTGCGCAGGCAGGTGAAGCGCCAGTCCGCGCACCTCAGCGGCCGTCACCAGCGCCTGCGCCATCGGGTGTTTTGAAAGCTGATCCACCGATGCGGCAAGCTCAAGGACCTCGGCCTCGCTGAACCCCGGTTCTGCATGAATACGCGTAATCTGCGGGCGCCCGTCGGTCAGCGTGCCGGTCTTGTCCAGCACCAGCGTGTGAATGCGCGCCATGCTTTCCAGGGGTTTCGCGCCCTTGATGAGGACGCCGAACTGCGCCGCGCGCGAAAGCCCCGCCACCAGCGCCACCGGAACCGCGAGAATGAGCGGGCAGGGCGTGGCGACAACCAGCACGGCGACGGCGCGAATGGGGTCTCCCGTGGCCCACCAGGCGGCAAATGCAATCAGAACCGTCACCGCCAGAAAGCCGATGGAGAACCGGTCGGCCAGACGCGACATTGGCGCCTTCGAGCGCTGGGCCTGTTCCACCAGCCGCACAATGCCCGCATAGGTGCTGTCCTTTGCGGCCTCTGTCGCCAGCATGTCGAAGGCATCGCCCGCATTGGTGGAACCGCTCAATACCTCGGCACCCGGTTCAAGCGAAACAGGCAGCGATTCCCCGGTCAGCGCGGCCATGTTGAGATAAGCTGAGCCTGTCTCAAGCCGTCCATCGACCGGAACCACATCGCCCTGACGGATCAGCAGCCGGTCTCCGGGGATCACCTCCTCGACGGGAATCTCCTGCAGGCCGCCATCGCGGTGGCGGGTTGCCGTGCGGGGTGCGCGTGAGAGAAGATCGCGCATCTCGCGCCGCGCCCGCCCTTCCGCAAAAGCCTCCAGAAACGTGCCGCCCGTATACATGATGGCGACAATAGTGGCCGCCAGCGCCTCATCGAACAAAAGCGCCGCCGACATGGAAAGGGCTGCCACCACATCCAGTCCCACTTCGCCGCGAGCAAGGCTGCGGATGATTTCCACCACAAGCGCCGCCAGCACCGGAAGCGTGGCGGCGCTCCAACAGAGCCGCGCCAGATCCGCTCGGCCCAGCAGGAACTGCAAGGCCAACCCGCCGATCAGGCCCGCCACCGCCACGCACAGCAGCAACACCTTCATGCGGTCTTCGGTTGTGCTTTCCATGCGCCTTGGTCCCCTCATCTATGCTGAGGCTCACCCTAGCGGCCATGCGGACCAAAGCACATTGATTTCCGTCATGTGGGGCGCGGTTGCTGATATCATCCCTCGCAGGAGACGATGTAGAATAAATCCGCAGATCACCCCCCTCTGCCTTGCCAGGCATCTCCCCCTCAAGGGGGGAGATTGGCAGAGCGGCTAGCCGCTCGACCTCCTACTCAAGGTGGTCAATGAGGATCCAGACGGTGCCGCGTTCACCCACCTCCCCTTGAGGGGGAGGTCGGTCCAAAGGACCGGGTGGGGTGAATATAGCACACGCTTGCTGCGTCATCGATCAAACAGCCAGCAGCACCGAAGCGACAGAGGGTCGATAACGCAGGCCACACTCTCCCACCTCCCGCTTCAAGCGGGAGATTTCCGGCAGGACAGGGGGGTAAATTGCGCGTCAAACTCTTTGTATCCTGTTCAGCAATCATCCCTCCATGGTTGCCTGAGCGCAGGCTATGGCTATGATCGCGACTCAAGGCATGGATGCGGGGAATTTCGGGTGGTACAGGCAAAGGTTGAGACGTTTATTGCGCGTTGGCAGGGGCAGGAAGGCGGGCAGGAGCGCGCCAATTATCAAATGTTCCTGACAGAGCTTTGCGACCTGCTGGAGGTTCCCCGGCCGGATGCCGCCTCCGCCATCCATGACCATAATGATTATGTCTTCGAGCGGGTGGTGAAGGAAACCGCCCGCGATGGCACAAGCTCGCTGAAGCGCATCGATCTCTACAAGCGCGATTGCTTCGTGCTGGAAGCCAAGCAGAGCCGCCTGTCGGGCGAGAAGAAGCTGGCAGATGCGGGCCAGACAGGCGCCAACGCCCAGCAGCAGGATGCCGCCCCGCGAGGCAAGCGTGCCAGCGCCAACCGCAGCTGGGACGTGCTGATGATGAATGCCCGCGCGCAGGGCGAAAACTATGTGCGGCTTCTACCCGCGAGCCATGAGCCGCCGCCCTTCGTGCTGGTCTGCGATGTCGGCCATGCCATTGAAGTCTATGCCAATTTCCGCCGCGATGGAAAGGCCTACGACCAGTTCCCGGATCGCCGCTCTTTCCGCATCTATCTGGAAGATCTGGCCGATGAGGCGGTGCGCGCCCGCCTGCGCGCTATCTGGCTTGATCCCATTTCGCTGGACCCTTCGCGCAATGCGGCCAAGGTCACGCGGGAAATTGCCACGCGCATTGCGAAGGTCAGCCAGGCGCTGGAAAAAAGCGGCTACCCGACGGAAGAGGTGGCCATGTTCCTCATGCGCATGCTCTTCACCATGTTTGCGGAAGATGTGGACCTGCTGCCGCAGGACAGTTTCAAGGATCTGCTGAAGGACTGCGCCGCCAACCCGGAAATCTTTCCCGGCATGATGGAAGACCTCTGGAAGGCCATGGATGAGGGCGGCTTTACCGCCACCATTCGCCACAAGGTCAAGAAGTTCAACGGGGAGTTTTTCAAGAACCGCCGCGCCCTGAAGCTGGCGAAGGAAGAGATCGAGGAACTGGCCGCCGCCGCCCGCCACGACTGGCGGGATGTGGAACCGGCCATTTTCGGCACCTTTCTGGAGCAGGCGCTGGACCCGCAGGACCGCCGCAAGCTGGGCGCGCATTACACGCCCCGCGCCTATGTGGAACGCCTTGTCATTGCCACCGTCATCGATCCGCTGCGCGCCGAGTGGGATAGCGCCCGCTCCACCGCCGACCGGCAAAAGGCGGAAGGCAAGCCGGAAGCGGCCATCAAAACCGTGCAGGCCTTTCACGACAAGCTGTGCGAAACGAAAGTGCTGGACCCCGCCTGCGGCACCGGCAACTTCCTGTATGTCTCGCTGGAGCTTATGAAGCGACTGGAAGGTGATGTGCTGGAAGCGCTGGTCAACCTCGGCGGTCAGGAAGGGCTGGCGCTGGAAAGCCACACGGTGGACCCGCACCAGTTTCTGGGCCTGGAGGTCAACCCCCGCGCTGCCGCAATCGCGGAGCTGGTGCTGTGGATCGGCCATCTGCAATGGCATTATCGAAACCGGGGCATCGCCCCCTCTGAACCCATTCTGAAAGCTTTCAGGAACATCCAGACCATGGATGCGGTGCTGAAATGGGATGGTTATCCCATGCCGAAGGTGGAGGAGGGCCGGGAAATCTATCCCAACCCGCGCCGCCCCGACTGGCCGAAGGCAGATTACATCGTTGGAAATCCGCCTTTTGTCGGTAAGGGCGAGCCAATGCGTGCTGCATTGGGTGATGCAAAACTAAAAGCACTTTGGCAGGCGCATAAGCACATGAACGAAAGCGCCGATTTCGTCATGTACTGGTGGGATCGCGCAGCGGAAATTCTGCTGAAGCCAAAGAGCGGGCTGAAGCGCTTCGGCTTCGTTACGACCAATTCCATCAGCCAGATGTTTAATCGTCGGGTTATGGAGCCGCATCTCAACGCCAAGAAACCGCTTTCGCTCACCATGGCCATTGCCGACCACCCGTGGACCAAGGTCACGAGGGATAGCGCCGCCGTGCGCATTGCCATGACGGTGGCACAGGCCGGAAAGCATGATGGCCGCCTGCTGGAAGTGACAGCGGAAGAGGCGGTGGAAACCGATAGCCCAGTCATTCTGTTCGAGGAGAAGCTGGGCCGGATCAATGCGGATTTGACCGTTGGCGTGGATGTGACAACGACCTCGGAACTGTTGGCCAATTTTGGAATTTCCGGGAATGGTGTCATGATTGCCGGAGGCGGCTTCCTGATACAATCTGAAGAAGCTAAAGCTTTAGGATTGGGTCTTGTCCCCGGGCTTGAGCAGTATATTCGCGATTACAGAAACGGTCGGGATCTGACAGCTCGATCCCGAATGCTAAAAGTCATTGATCTTTATGGTCTTGAGGTGAATGAGGTCCGTTTGCGGTTTCCTCACGTGTATCAGCATTTACTTAGCAAGGTAAAACCGGAACGAGATAGAAATTCGGACCGAAACTTTAGAGAGCGTTGGTGGATATTTGGAAGGCCGCGTACGGAGTTGAGACCCGCCTTAGCCGGCTTGAAGCGTTACATTGCTACAGTGGAGACAACAAAGCATCGCGTGTTTCAGTTTCTTGACGCTTCGATCTTACCCGATCACATGGTGGTTGCGATCGCCGCTGACGCTGGACACACGCTCGGCGTTTTATCATCTCGCTTCCATGTAGCTTGGGCGCTTAGAACCGGCGGCTGGCTGGGCATGGGCAATGATCCCCGCTACTCCAAATCCCGCTGCTTCGATCCCTTCCCATTCCCGGATGCCACCGATGCCCAGAAGGCTGCCATCGGCGCCATCGCCGAAGAGCTGGATGCCCACCGCAAGCGCGTGCTGGCGGCGCATGAACACCTCACGCTCACCGGCCTTTACAATGTGCTGGAGCGGCTGAAGGCGGGCGCGAAACCGGATGAGCTGAACGACAAGGAACGCCGCATTTTCGATGACGGTCTGGTGCTGATCTTAGATGAACTGCACGAAAAGCTGGATGTCGCGGTGGCGGATGCCTATGGCTGGCCGGTGGATTTGGGCGAAGAAGAGGTGCTTGCCCGTCTGGTTGCGCTGAACAAGGAGCGGGCGAAGGAAGAAAAGCGCGGCCATGTGCGCTGGCTGCGGCCTGATTACCAGATCCCGCGTTTCGGCTCCGATAAGGAGAAGGAAGAGCAGTTGGAGGCCGATCTGGGCGAGGCCATCCTCGCCGCCGTTTCCGGCCCGAAACCCAGCTTCCCCACCGACGAACGGGACCAGACACCCGCCGTGCTGCATCAGCTTATGGAGGCGGATGGCCTTCTGGATGCGGAGGCCATCGCCAGCGCCTTCAAACAGGGCCGCAAGTGCCTGAATTCCGTGAATGCGGTTCTCGCGTCTCTCTTCCGCATGGGCCTCGTTTCCTCCTCCGATGGCAAGCACTTCGCCTTCCGCCGCGCGGCGTGAGGTTGAGTCTCTTGAAGCGGCACCCCCTCTGTCCTGCCGGACATCTCCCCCTCAAGGGGGGAGATCGGCAGAGCGGTTAGCCGCTCGACCTCTCGCCCAAAGTGGTCAATGAGGATTCAGACGATGCGGCAGGTCGATCTCCCCCCTTGAGGGGGAGATGTCCGGCAGGACAGAGGGGGGTATGGAGAACAATGCGACCGAAGTGATCAGCAGAACGGTTAGCCGCTCGACCTCTTGCTCAAGGTGGTCAATGAGGATCCAGACGGTGCGGCAGGTCGATCTCCCCCCTTGAGGGGGAGATGGTCGGCAGACCAGAGGGGGGTCTAAAGCGCTACACAATCTGACTAACACCCCCATTCCATTTCCGCCCGCCACACCCTATCTCTGTCCCCGCATATCAGCGGAGGATTACTTATGGGCAAGCGGATCATCTTCACCGGCGGCAGTGGCAAGGCGGGGCGGCATGCCATTCCCTATCTGCTTGAGCAGGGCCATACCGTTCTGAACCTCGATCTGAAGCCGTTTCCGGATGGCTCGGTGCCGACGCTGATTACGGATCTCACCAATTCTGGCGAGGTGTTCAACGCGCTGTCCCAGCATTTCGGCTTCGAGGGGCTGGAGACGGGCGAGGGCGTGCCGAAGGTGGATGCGGTGGTGCATTTCGCCGCGGTCCCTCGCATTCTCATCCAGCCGGATAACACGACATTTTCCGCCAACGCCGTTTCCACCTACAATATCATTGAAGCGGCCATGAAGCTCGGCATTCGCAAGGTCGTGGTCGCCTCCAGCGAAACCACCTATGGCGTCTGCTTTGCGGAGGGTGACAAGGATTACCACGAGTTTCCGCTGACCGAAGACTATGACGTAGACCCGATGGATAGCTACGGCCTCTCCAAGGTGGTCAACGAAAAGACGGCTCGCGCCTTCGCCATGAGATTCAAGGCGGATGTCTATGCGCTTCGTATTGGCAATGTCGTTTCGCCAGAAGATTATGCCAGGTTCCCGGAATATCTCGCCAATCCGCCCATGCGCAAACGCAATGCCTGGAGTTATATCGATGCGCGCGATCTCGGCCAGATCGTGCATCTGTGCATCGAGAAGGACGGCCTGGGCTTTCAGGTCTTCAACGCCGTCAACGATACGATCACCGCCAACGAGCCGACACGGGAATTCTTGCGCAAATACGCGCCCGGAACGTCCATTACCGGCGAGTTGGAAGAATTCGGCGCCCCGATCAGCAATAAGAAGATCCGCGATCTGCTGGGCTTCAAGGAGCAACACGACTGGCGCAAGTATGTGAATACGTGATGAATATTTAATATAAAAGGTTAGTCTCAGTCATTCGCAAGTATAGATAAAGATTTACTTGCGAATCGGTTGCGCATGTTTGATGGTGCGATTTAGTTGAATTTTGCAACCATGGTGCATGTGTGTCGAGCCCACTTATCCCCAGTCCCTGCTGGTTTAAATTCATCGAGAATGTCTCCGGAAAGACAGATCGTCGCTGGATTTTTCGCGGTCAGGCCGATGCGAGCTGGTCGCTTATTCCCGGTGTTGGGCGGCCAGAAGTGAAGGGAAAGCGCAGCTATCGCAGAGAGGACGAGCTTCGGATATTCGAGGAGTTCAAGGCGGAAGCGCTCTGTTTGCATCCCGACACCTCGACAGACATGGAACTGCTTGCTCTTGCGCAGCATCATCAACTGGCCACCCGTTTGTTGGATTGGTCGACCAACCCATTGGTAGCTGCCTACTTTGCTTGCCAGGATGAGAAAAATACAGTGGATGCTCGTGTCCATATGATCCGCACCGAGTTAACCGGCATCAAGCTGAAGTCGGACTTCAAGCCCTTCGACGAGGATATGGCTGACGTTGTCCTTGTCCGCGTGCCGCCGCGCACATCTCGCATTACCGCACAGCAAGGTGTCTTTAGCATTCACTCGCATCCTGTCGATGCATGGCAACCCGATCCGGCCCGCAACAAGGCAATTGCGCAGTACGAGACTTTCAATATTCCCGCCAGTGAAAAGCCGTTTTTCCGTGCCGTGCTCGGCATTATGGGTGTTGATGAATCGCGCCTGATGGGTGGACTGGACGGGATCGGCCGCACTCTCTCTCGTTCCTATTACAATCGGTTCGTTTGATGGGAAAGAAGAACTCGAAAGCAACAGGTTCCAACTTTCGTGCATCGACTGGCAGAGGGCAACGTAAATTCGGACTCCAGTTTCGGTTGAATTCGGATATTGTTGTCCCTGGCGAAATCGTGAAGACACGAAACAAGTATTTGGGCAATCAAGCCTTGAGAAAGGCAAGTTCAGTGGCTATTTCCCGCCGTAGCGTAAGGACATCTTTAACCCCCCAGAGCCATCATGATGTGGCTTCACGGAGTGGTGCTGATATGACGACTGACGTTGACCGGACATGGATTGCCGAACAAGTTCGCGCAATAGACATTCATGATTTCAAGGCTTGGCACGAGCTGGAACAGAAGGTTCACGGTGTCGCGTTCGTGGCTATGGAAGTGGACGGATCTACCTTCGACGTCGAGAAGGATGGTGCGTTCAGAGGACGTGTCAACCTGCTGCTGGATGCGCCCTACACTGGCCTTAGTGGGCAGGAGCTCAAGTATTCCTTGGTGGTTCCCGCCGGTATCGATGGCTCTATCGATGGTAAGAACGTCCATGTGACGAATGTCAGGATGCAGTTCTAACCTTTCCCGCACCCCGCTCCAGAACCTGCCAGCTTTTCTCATCCGCCATCTGCGCCACGTTGAAGCGCATGAAGCGGCTGGCGGTCTGCGCCGCGCTGAACACATTGCCCGGCGCCATCACCACGCCTTCAGCCATCGCGGCCTGCGCGAGGGCCGTGGAGGATGTGCCGTCGGGTAACTCGCACCAGAGGTAGAAGCCGCCGCGTGGTGCAAGCCATGGCTCGATGCCGAGCGTCGTCAGTCTCGCGCTGACACTGCGGCGGGTGCGGTTCAGGCGGCGGCGCACCTCTTCCATGTGTTTGCGATAGCTTCCACCGGTCAGAACCTCACCGATGACATGGGTGACGATGGGGCACGGGCCGCCAAATTGCGCCGCGATCTGCAGGTCCACCAGCCCTTCGATCCACTCAGCACGCGCCGCAATATAGCCGCAACGCAGGGAGGCAGACAGCGTCTTCGAAAAGCTGCCGATGCGGATGACCCGGTTCAGCCCGTCCAGCGCCGCCAGCCTGACGGAAGGTTCCGGTTCGAAATCGGTGAAGATGTCGTCTTCCAGGATGAGCAGATCATGGGCTTCCGCCAGTTTCAGCAGCCTGTGCGCTACAGGCGGCGAAAGCGTGGCCCCGGTTGGGTTGTGCAGAGCGGAATTGGTGAGGTAGAGGCACGGCGCGCTTGCCTGTAGTGCGTTTTCGAATGCGGTGAGATCCGGACCCGTGGGCGTCATGGCGACGCTGATCACCTGCACCTGATGCGCCTTCAGCAGAGCGCGGAAATTGAAATAGCACGGGTCGTCGACGAGAACCGTATCGCCGGGTTTCAGCAGCAGCCGGCAGATGAGATCGATCGACTGGCTGCCGGAGCCGGTCAGCATGATATTGGCAGGGTCGAGCGCCAGCCCTTCCTCCGCCGCGCGCCGTGCCAGAAGCCGCCGCAGATCGAAATCACCCTGCGTGCGGCCATAGTTCAGGAGCACGGCATCCTCGGCGCGCGCCACATTGCGAAGAGCACGCCGCAGCGCCGCCTGCGGCATCCAGTCGGCAGGCAGCCAGCCGCATCCGGGCTTCGGGCTTTCGTCATCGGCATCGAGAGACTGGCGCGAAACCCAGAAAGGGTCCACCTCGCGCAGTTCAGGCGATTCATCACGCGTCGAAAGCGCAACAGGCGACAGCGTATTGGCCGTCACGAAAAAGCCGGACCCGGCACGCGCCCGGATCAGCCCCTCTGCCGCCAGCCGGTCATAGGCTTCCACCACGGTCGACGGCGATACGCCAAGGCTTGCGGCAAACCCGCGAATGGAGGGCAGGCGGTCGCCATTGGTGAGCGCGCCAGAAGCGATGCGGCTGCGGATCTGCGCCATGACATGCGCGGTGCGGCCTGAAGCTCGGGCGTGTGTTTCAGCGGTCATCGGTTCATCCGTATGGGTGACGCATCCAGTACAGTTTGGTTGAATTGTATGGCTGTGTGCCTGTCTGCGCCAGCCCCGCCGACCTATGATCCAAGCAAAAAGGATGAGATGATGAAAGCAGCAGCGCAGACAATTCGAACTGGAACCATGGATGGTCTGGTCAGCGGGCTGATCGGCGTCATCATTTTCAGCGGCTCCCTGCCTGCCACCCGTCTTGCAGTGCTGGGCCTGCCGCCGCTCTTCGTCACCTCGGCGCGTGCCGCCATGGCAGCCGTGCTGGCGGCGCTGCTTTTGGTTATGTTGCGGCAGAAGCGGCCGCAACGTTCGGATCTCCTGTCGCTTGCCGTCATCGCGCTCGGTGTCGTGATCGGCTTTCCGCTGCTGACCGCGATGGCACTGCGCTCCATTTCCTCGGCCCATTCCATTGTCTTCATTGGCCTTCTGCCGCTCGCCACCGCCGCCTTCGGCGTACTTCGCGGGGGAGAAAGGCCAAAGCCTCTGTTCTGGCTGTTCTCCGTGCTCGGCAGTCTGCTTGTTGTGGGCTTTGCCCTGTCGAATGGCGGGCAGGCTTCTCTGCAAGGCGATCTTCTGATGATCGCCGCCGTCATTGTCTGTGGCCTTGGCTATGCGGAAGGCGGCAAGCTGGCCCGCAGCCTGGGCGGCTGGCAGGTCATCTGCTGGGCGCTGGTGCTATCCATGCCGCCCATGGCTTTGCTTTGCCTTTTCACCTGGCCGCAAGAGCTGGCAGCCGTACCCGTCACGGCCTGGGCCGGGCTCTCCTATGTCACCGTGTTCAGCATGCTGGTTGGCTTTATCTTCTGGTATCACGGGCTGGCGAAGGGCGGCACAGCCTCCGTCGGTCAATTGCAACTTCTGCAACCCTTCTTCGGGCTTCTTCTGGCGGCACTGCTGCTGGGCGAGGCGGTGTCCTGGTCCATGCTTGCGGCAACCACAGGTGTGATTTTGTGTGTTGCAGCAGCACGTTATTTCGCCCGGCCGCAAAAGCTTCCAAAAAGATGAGCTCAATCAAGGGTATAAAGGCAGGAGCGCGATCCGGAAGAGCTTTCTTATTTTATGTTATATAACAGGTAGATATCCTAGACGAAAAGTGAGACTATTCGAATTAATGGAAAATTTAAAATGCGCTGCAACTTTGAGGTATTCCCTGGAGGTTGGTAATGCGCTTTTCTGATTTGTCCATCGCGGTTCGACTTTGCATCTGTGCGTTGATCCCGCTTGTCGCCGTCACGGCCTTGGCATGGCATCTTGTGGTTGATCAATATCAATCTTATCTGCTGTCGAAACAGATTGCCGCAGCGACGATCGACATCGAAATCATCAGTCGCAATGTACAAAAGCTCCAGGTGGAGCGGGGCCAGACAGCCGGCTTCCTGGGCTCCAAGGGCAAATCCAACCGCGATGAGGTTGCGGAGGCCCGTCGCGGCACGGATCTGGAACTGCCCAGGCTTGCGGAAATTGCCGGAAACCTCGGCGCCTTTGGCGTCAAGGCAGAGACGGTCTCGCAGATCAGCCGGGCGATTGGCGAGATCCACACGTTTCGCAGCGGCATCGATCAATTGACGACGGCACCGCCGCAATCCTTTGCCTTCTATACGGGGTTCATCACCAACCTTCTGGATGTAACCCGCCGACTGTCACTCTCCGGATCGCAGGGCAGTCTCGTCAGCCGTCTTCAGGCATCGCTCAATCTTGCTCTGGCGAAGGAACTCGCCGGTCAGGAGCGCGGCATGGGCAATGGCTTCATTGCCGCAGGCAAGATTCCGCCTGAGCAATATATGACCTTCGTTCGCTTTTCCGGCGCGGGTGACATTCTTCTGCAGGAATTTGCAAAGCTCGATCCGGATCTTGCCAGCTCGGCGCTGACGACATTCCGGGAGAGCGCTGATGGGGCGCAGATCGAGCGCTTCCGCCAGCAGATGCTGCAGGCCAACGGCGAAAACGTGCTGAATGGCCTTGATGCCAAGCTCTGGTTCGGAAAGACGACTGCCCGCATTCAGGTGATCCACGATGCCGAGATTGCGGAACTGGCGGTCATCCGCAAGATGGCCGAAGAGGCGGCGTCCACCGATCTTTCGGAACTCAGAGTGGCGAGTGCCATCGCCATTGGTTCTGTGGCGCTGACCCTCGGTCTGGGTGGCGTGACGCTGGTCAGCGTGGTTCGCCCCTTGCGCAACATGGTGAGGGTTGTCGAGCGCCACGCGCGCGATGAAGATGGCGAGATGCTGCAACCGACCCAGGGTCGCGACGAGATTGGCCAGCTGAGCCGTGCGATCGTCATCAGCATGGAAAATCATGCCCGGAAGGCAAGGGAGGATGCGCAGGAGCGCCAGCGTCAGGCCGAGCAGCGCTGGAAGGAAGATCAGGAACGCCATGCCATCGATGCAGAGCGCGCCAAGGCGGTGGATTTCGCCGTGTCGGAACTCGGCCGCGCGCTGAACGAGCTCTCCGCCGGCAATCTGACCTATCAGATTTCGGCCCGGTTTGCTGCGGAACTTCAGCCGCTCAGTGACGCCTATAATCGCTCGGTGCAGGCGCTGGGGGCCACAATGCATGGTGTCGGTTCAACCGTTCTAACGGTGTCCAACGGCGTCAGCGAGCTGCGCTCCGGTGCAGAAGAGCTGGCGGAGCGCACGCAGCGCCAGGCGGCCTCCCTTGAAGAAGCCTCTGCCGCTCTGAGCGAGGTCACCACGACACTGGAGGAAACCACCAATCGCATGCGCACCGTCACAGGCATGACGACCGGTGCCCGCAAGAGTGCCGAGATATCAGAAACCATCATGCAGGATACGGTCAACGCCATGCAGCACATCGAGGCCTCTTCCGGCCAGATCGTGCAGATCATCGGCGTTATCGACAATATCGCGTTTCAGACCAACCTTCTGGCCCTGAATGCAGGTGTCGAGGCGGCACGTGCGGGTGAGGCGGGCAAGGGCTTTGCTGTCGTGGCACAGGAAGTGCGCGAACTGGCGCAGCGTTCGGCGGCGGCCGCCAGCGAGATCAAGGGGCTCATCCAGAATTCGGCAGATGCTATCCAGCGCGGGGTCGATCTGGTGCAGAGTTCCGGTCGCTACATGACGGAGATCCGCAGCCATATCCAGACGATCGACCAGGAAATCGGTACGATCACCGAAGGCGCACGCCAGCAGGCCGCCGCGATTTCGGAAATTTCCGTCGCCGTCCACGACATGGATCAGCTGACGCAGCGCAATGCGGCCATGGTGGAGGAAAGCAATGCCGCCACCTACGCCATCGAACAGGAAAGCCATGCCCTGCGCGAAACGGTCAGCCAGTTTCGGGTGAGCACGAATGAGGAAGGTTTCCGGCGCACCTCCCGCGCTGCCTGAACCATCACACCCCGATATGGCGGATGACGATGAAATTCATCGCCGCATGGAAGAAGATGGGCAGCCCGATGCCGCCGCTGAAATAGCGGATGAGGCTGAAAGAGAATGCCATGAACAAGTAGTTGGTGAGTGCAGCGAGACTGTTTGGCCAATGCACTGCGGCAAATAGGAGGGCTGTGCATAAGGTGATGAGGCCATCACTGCGTCCTCGCGCCTGAAGTCGTGCCCAGAGATAGCCGCGCCAAAACAGCTCCTCGGCAACTGGCGTTAGGAGACAAATATCAATCATCATCAAAACGGCACTGATCGAAAGTTCCAGCCCAGCATTGGGCTTGCCATATTGTGCCAAGAGGTTCACCGCCAGCCATAAACCTCCAATCGCCAAGGCAGCAATCATCGAGCGCGACGGGCGGAAGGATTGTTTGATTGGCTGTAGGCGGATCAGACACGCGGTCAGAATAGTAGAATAGAACACGACACCGACAGTTACGGACGCGCCGCGCTTGCTGACCACGGGGCCCAGCTTCTCGCCGGTGAGAATGATACCCATGAATGCACCCAGCGTTTGGGCGACAACCGCAACAATGACGATGAACACAATCGGCACTGCGCAATCGATGAAGATCATGCGCAGGAGCGTCAGCATATTGCGGGCCATGCCTTTCAGAAATCGGAAAAGGTAGTGCATCGCGTCTCTAACGCTGTACCGCAGCATCACACCCCGATATGGCGGATGACGATGAAATTCATCGCTGCATGGAAGAAGATGGGCAGCCCGATGCCGCCGCTGAAATAGCGGATAAGGCTGAAGGAGAAGCCCATTCGCAGATAGTTGAAGAGCGAAGCGAAGTTATCGGGCAAATGTATCGCTGCAAACAGAAGCGCGGTGCAGATTATGATCGAAACCTCGCCGTATCCCCGCGCTTGAAGCCTTGCCCAGAGATAGCCGCGAAAGAACAGCTCCTCGACAACAGGCGTAAAAACACACGTAGAAAGTATCATCAGGCCCGCGCTTAGGGAAAACTCGAGGCCGACATCAACCTTGCCGATTTGCGCCAACACGTTGATTGCCAGGAGCAAAATACCGATGGCGATGGCAGCCATAATTGATCGTGGCGAGCGGAAAGACTGTCTGATTGGTTGAAGCCGGATAAGGGATGCCAAAAGAAGTGGCCCATTCCCGGTGACTACGGCGGTAAGATGGCTCGCCCTTATCTTTACGATGCCTTCCAGCTTTTCCCCAGACAGAATGATAGCCATGAAGGTGGAAAGCGTAGTTGCTATAACGCCTGTTGCAAGCAAAAATAAAATCGGCACAGCGCAATCAATAAATATTATACGAAATATTTTTGTTGCGCTATGAATAATATATTTAAGCATAAGCCAATTTTTTCTTTTATATTGATCGAAATTAGTCATCGATTGGAAATCGATGACTAATTTAATGCACAAAATTAAAATCGGTATTCAATCGTTATGTTGGCCTTGTTGGCCGCCGTAATCACCCATTGCAGTATAATTACCGTAGTCTGGATGAATCCCGCTGTTAATGTTGTTGCCAACGTACGTCTCAGCGGCCTCAGCAACTCGTTCGCCTACCTCGCCAGCAAGAAACGATGCCAGAGGCCCGAGCGGAGATGCCGCCGTCTCGGCAGCAAACCGCGTAGCCTCCACAAACGCACTATTCCCAGAATCACTAGAACCACCCATAAAACACTTTGAAAAAATAAACTGCGGTAGACCGCGAGCTGCATTTACGCAAAAATTTTCAGTAACGCAATTAAAAAGTGTTTTTTAGATAAAAAATCCATCTTTGGGTGAAAAGCCCGCTGCTTTTTCGCATATTCCGCTGACCGACAGGTCATCGATAAGTTGAGCCTGACGGTTTCCCCCGGTCAGCCTACGGTGATTGTCGGGCGATCCGGCTTCGGCAAGTCCACGGTCGCTAAGGTTTTGGCAGGACTTTATCCACCGGATGCCGGAAGCGTTCTGATCGATGATCAGCCGATGACGAATTTTTCACCTGGCAGTGTCAGGGCCGCCATTTGCTATCTTCCGCAGGAGCCTGCTCTTTTTAGCGGGACGATCCGGGAAAATCTCCTTCTGGCTAATGAGAATGCGACAGAAGACGAGATAGAACGGGCGCTGGAGAATAGTGCCAGCGTCGACATCATCAAGCGCCTTCCAGAGGGCCTGGATACGCAAATCGGTGAACACGGCTCATCCCTTTCGGGCGGCCAAAGACAGAGATTGGCTCTCGCTCGTCTGCTGCTTTGCAATCCGAATGTTCTGATTGTCGATGAACCGACAAGCGCCCTGGATGAGGTTTCTGCATCCATCGTCACGCACACATTGATGCGGCTTGCTCAGTCCCGGGCCGTTGCGATCATCACGCACCGACCAGACGTGTTCGGCCCTGACGCGCGCATTCTTGATCTTGAACAACTGCAGGGACAGAAATGACCTCTACAATACCTGCGAATGAAAGCGCGGTTTCGCCCACACTACGCATCACTGTCTGGCTTCTCCTGCTTCTCTTTGCTGCCATTCTTGGCGGTGGCATTCTAGCGAAGACTGAGGTGGTTGCTCGCGGTGCCGGAAAGTTGGTGCCGGTCGCGCGCGTTCAAATCGTGCAGCCGCTTGCTGATGGCAAAGTCGTCGAGTTGGCTGTAGCCGAGGGGCAGTCTGTGGCCAAAGGCGACATTCTGGTGCGCCTTGACCCCACATCTGCGCAGAGCGACATCCAGCGTATACAGGCCGAAATTGATCAGCAATCACTCCATGCCAACGTTGCAGCAGCCGTTTTCTCGTCGCTGATGGCGCGTGATCCTGCTGCGGCAGGGTTCATGGAGTATGGGATCGCGGAGTTCCGGGGAAGACGCGGTATCAATCCGAACGGAAGTGCAGTCGGCGAAGATCTGGTGCGCGCTGCGCTAGGGTCAAAACTCAATCAGGTTTCGGGCGTGGCGCGAGCGGATTTTGTTGGCGAACAGGAGAAGAGGCTGCCGTGGAGCACTACTCCACAAAGCCTTTTCGACGCCTTCGCAGAGAAAATCCGCCGCGTCCCGAAGGGATATGGCGAAAATCGCTCATTTCTGCGTCGCGAAACCTTGATGGATATCAGATCCACCTTCGGCTTCGCTTCTATAACTGAACGATTTTCTCTCATACCACGCTCCAAATCCTGATTGAGTTTTGACCCTAGCATCCCTGCGCGACCAGGTGCTGCAGCTCGACGCCAAGCAAAAGCAACTGGAGTTTCAGCAGCAGGCACAAGGAGCGCGGGTAGACAAGGCAAAAGTTGACCGCGATATCGTTTCGCAAAACCTCGCAACTGCTGAAAGTCTGATGAGCCAAGGCATTCTCAGTCGAACCGCTCATCTTGAAAGGCTGCGCGAGCTTAGATCCATTGATGGAGACGCGGAGGTCAGCGCGCGCGAATTGTCGGCACTTGTAGCGTCGGGAGAAGCCACCAGGCGCCAACGTATCTCAATCATTTCCGACAACCTTGCAACACAAAGTCGGCGGCTGCGTGAGGCGGAGATTGCCTTGAGTAGTTCACATGCTTCGCTGAGAGCGGCAGAAGACAAGTTGCGGAATCTCACGCTCCGTTCTCCTGTCCATGGTCGGATCGAAAACCTCAGCATTCACACCATTGGTGGCTTCGTATCAGCAGGAGCAAGTCTGATGACTGTTGTCCCGACCAACGGAGGTCTGGAGATCGAAGCATTTTTCGATAATCGAGACATAGGCTTCCTCAGAAACGGACAAAGCGCCTACGCGAAGCTAGACGCGTTTCCCTCTGAGCGTTTCGGGGTTATTCCCGCTACCGTGATAAATTTGGGAGCGGACGCGCGCCAAAGCGGCGGCACGAACTGGGTATATGCGGTTCGGCTGAAGGCAAACAGATCCCACATGCTGGTTGATGAAGCGCCGGTGCCATTTTCTCCCGGCATGACTGCCACAGTTGACGTGGTTACATCCGAGCGACGCCTGATATCATACTTTTTTGAACCGATCACCAAAGCATTTCAAAATGGTCTCAAGGAGCGATGAAGCATTATGAACGACACATTGGCCGTAAAGAAGCTCGGTGCCATGGAGGCCCTCGGGAGCATGACAGCTCTGGCGCTCCAGTCTCCGCTGCATCGATATTGGCGCATTAGTGATATCCAAGCTAATTTTCTGCCTGCGCTAAAATCGGGGCAGTGCAAAATCTACTTTGATGGACCGAATGACCCAATTGCCTTCGTCACCTGGGCGCTTCTGGATGATGCTGCACATGAGAAATTACTAAGCGATGGGGTAACCCCCAATGCCGGGCAATGGTCATCGGGGAGTTATCTTTGGTTCATTGATATCGTAGCGCCATACGGTGACGCAGCTAAGGTGATCAGAGATATGCGAGAGAACTACTTTAGCGGGAAAAATGGCTACTCTATAAAGCGTAATCTCGATGGCTCGATCAACCGTATTAAGCAATGGCGAAACATCCGCTGATTGGGCCTGCCCCTTCAAGCGGATGGAAGCGAAATAACCGTAGCTCACCTCTTGACCTTCCCATGATGGGAAGCCCTATCTGTGGATGGAAGACAAGGATTCCATCCCATGAACCAGACCGTCAGAACCGACCATCTCCATGAGCCGCTCATCATTCCGGTGGAGGGCATGAGCTGCGCTTCCTGCGTGAAGCGCGTGGAAAAGGCTGCGGCAAAGGTGCCGGGCGTGGCGACGAGTGCCGTGAACTTCGCGACCGAAAGCCTGACGGTGGAGCCATCGGAGGGCTTTTCCGCAGCAACGCTGGCCGAGGCGATCCGCAAGGCAGGCTATGAGCCTAAGGCGGATATGTTTGCCTTCACGCTGGAAAAGCCACTGAAGGAAGGGGATGCGGAGCGCCTCAACGCGGCGCTCTCACATGTTGCCGGGGTCGTGTCCGTCACGACAAGTGAGGGCGAAAGGCATGTGAGTGTGGAAGCCTTCGGACGCGATGCGAAGCGGCTGGTTTCCGCTGCCATCCGCTCTGCAGGCTTTGTGCTGGAAAAGCCGAAGCCTTCCACGGGGCATGTTCATGAGGGTCACGAAACCCATAACCACCACGAGGAGGATGCGGGCGTCCTGAAGCGCGATCTGGCGATTGCCGCGGTGCTGACGTTGCCGCTCTTCGTGCTGGAAATGGGCGGTCACATCTACGCACCTTTCCATCACTGGCTGATGGGCGCGGTGGATATCCAGTGGCTCTACTATGGTTACTTCGCGCTGGCGACGGCGGTGATCTTCGGCCCCGGTTTCCGCTTCCTGAAAACGGGTCTACCAGCGCTTTTGCGCGGCCATCCGGAAATGAATGCGCTGGTCGCCATCGGCGTTCTGGCCGCCTATTCCTATTCCACCGTCACCACCTTTGCGCCGCAGCTTTTGCCGGAAGCCGCCCGCTTCGTCTACTTCGAAGCCGCCACGGTGATCGTCACATTGATCCTGCTGGGCCGCCTGCTGGAAGCCCGCGCAAGGGGGCGAACGGGAGCGGCCATTCGCCGCCTGCTGAACCTTCAGGCCAAGACCGCACGGGTGGAGCGCGGCGGCCAAGCCATTGATATTCCAACCGATGAGGTGGAAGTGGGTGATGTGCTGATCGTGCGTCCCGGCGAGCGTATCGCAGTGGATGGTGTGGTGCTCGACGGCTCTTCCAACGTGGATGAGTCGATGATGTCCGGCGAGCCTCTGCCCGTGGAAAAGCATGCGGGGTCTCAGGTCGTGGGCGGTACCATCAATGGCAGCGGCAGCTTCCGGTTCCGGGCAGAGAAGGTGGGTGCCGATACCATGCTCTCGCAGATCATCCGGCTGGTGGAACAGGCGCAGGGCGCGAAACTGCCCATCCAGGCCGTGGTGGATCGTGTGACCGGCTGGTTCGTGCCCGCCGTCATGGGGGTCGCGCTGCTCACTTTCCTTGTCTGGTATGTTGTCGGGCCTGAGCCGGTTCTGCCGCACGCGCTGGTGGCGGCGGTTGCGGTTCTCATCATTGCCTGCCCCTGCGCCATGGGGCTGGCAACGCCCACCTCCATCATGGTCGGCACCGGTCGCGCGGCAGATCTGGGCGTGCTGTTTCGGAAAGGCGATGCGCTGCAGGCCCTTCGCGATGTGAAGACGGTGGTGCTGGACAAAACCGGCACCGTGACCAAAGGCCAGCCGGAACTCACCGATGTGCTGACCGCGCAAGGCTTTGATGAAACGGAGCTTCTGCCGCTCGTAGCCGCCCTGGAGGCGCGCTCGGAACACCCGGTGGCGGAAGCCATCGTGACATCCGTGAAGGCGCGGGGGCTTTCCATTCCCGCCGCCGAGAGCTTCGCGGCTCGCGTAGGTTACGGCATCGAAGGCAAGGTGAATGGCAGGACAATTGCTGTCGGCGCAGATCGGCTG
This sequence comes from Rhizobium sp. Root149, assembly GCF_001427345.1. Lineage (NCBI taxonomy): Bacteria > Pseudomonadati > Pseudomonadota > Alphaproteobacteria > Hyphomicrobiales > Rhizobiaceae > Rhizobium > Rhizobium sp. Root149. The sequence continues at coordinate 337,425 of NZ_LMGD01000001.1, read as the reverse complement.
ATGGTGGAACTTGGCCTGTCGGTCGGAGCTTTCGCGGACGATGCGGCACGGCTGGCGGATGAGGGCAAGACCCCGCTTTACGTGGCACTCGATGGCAGGCTTGCCGCCATTCTGGCCGTCGCCGATCCGCTGAAGGAAACGAGTCGGGACGCGATCCGGCAGCTGAAGGCCATGGGCCTGACGGTGGCCATGGTAACGGGCGATAATGCCCGCACAGCAAAAGCCATTGCTGCGCAGGTGGGGATCGATGAAGTGGTGGCCGAAGTGCTGCCGCACGGCAAGGTGGAAGCGCTGGAACGGTTGAGAGCGGCGGGACCGGTAGCCTTTGTCGGCGATGGCATCAATGATGCACCGGCACTGGCAAGCGCTGATATTGGCATCGCCATTGGCACGGGCACCGATGTGGCGATTGAAAGCGCCGATGTGGTTCTCTCTTCCGGCGCGCTGACAGGCGTTGCAGATGCCATCGCGGTGAGCCATGCGACAATGAACAATATTCGCCAGAACCTGTTCTGGGCCTTCGGCTATAACGTGGCGCTCATCCCGCTGGCGGCCGGCGCGCTTTATCCCGCATTTGGCATTCAGCTTTCGCCAATGATCGGGGCGGGCGCCATGGCGCTGTCCAGTGTTTTCGTTCTGACCAATGCGCTGCGGCTGCGCAGCATGAAGCTGGGAGCAGTCTGATGAACATTGGCGAAGCGTCCAAGGCGTCCGGCGTCTCATCCAAGATGATCCGCTACTATGAGCAGATCGGCCTGATCCATCCGACCGCCCGTTCGGACAACAATTACCGGCTTTACACGGAGGACGAGGTGCATGTGCTGCGCTTCATCCGCCGCGCCCGTTCACTCGGCTTTTCGCTGGAGGAAACGCAAAAACTGCTGGCGCTCTGGCAGGACAAGGCACGCGAAAGCGCTGCCGTGAAGGAGGTTGCCACCCAGCACATCGCGGATCTTGAGCGACGCATTGCCGAAATGCAGGGCATGGTGAAGACGCTGAAGCATCTTTCCCATTGCTGTTCCGGCGATGGCAGGCCCGATTGCCCCATTCTGGAGGATCTGGCGACAAGCGCTGCGCCGCCGGTGAAACCAAACCGTCGAAAACACTGAATTATCAGCATAAGGAGACTGACCATGACCACATTCCACGTTCCCGACATGACCTGCGGCCACTGCGAAAAGACCGTGAGTTCCGCGCTTAGCAAAGCGCTGCCCGGTGTGCCGGTCGCCATCGATCTTGCCAACCACCGCGTCACGCTGGATGGCGGCGATGCGGCAAAGGCGGAAGAGGCCATTCGCGATGCAGGCTATTCGCCGGAGAAGCTCGGCCTGGCGTGAGGGCCTGCATTGGCGAAGGCTGTGCTTGACGGATTCCTTTCGAGTGGGGAGTCTGTCAAGTCTTCGGATGCGCCGGTACTTGATCGGATAGCGTTCACAGTCCATAATGGGTTGCAAGGAGACATCGGATGGTTCAGCGTAAAATTGATACTGCGTTTGCATACGCTGCGGGCCTTTCTGCAACGCGGAAGGCGCACAAGCGCGCTCCGGGTCCATCTGCGCGCGACGAAGATTTCGTATCTGCTGATGTCCAGCGCGCCAACAGCTTTGGACCCGACTATGATCCGGCGTATTTTGCGAAGCTTGACGCCTTGATCGAAGAGCATTACGGGCCGATTGTGGACTACAAGATCGTCAATAATTGATCTCGCAGGCAAGCGTGAAACTGCTGCCTCCGTATGACCTTGTCGAGTTGCCGCTTCCTCTGAAGTGGGACTTTGTCTGGTGCAATTTTCCCCACGCGGAAACACCTTTCAAGCCGGGGCCCTATTTCAGGCCCGGCCTTGTGCGTAATGCGGGATTTGTGCGGACACAGGATGATCGAGAATTTCCATTTGTCAGCGTTGTTTACTGTACAACGCAACTCGATCTTTTGAACGATAAGAGCTTCATTATCGACAATCCGGCGCACCTGCAGCAATGCGGGCTGTTTCTTGAAACCCTGGTTGTAACGAACCGCATCATTCGTCTGCCCTGGTCTCCCTCGTTCTTCACGCGTCGGCAAAGAGATAATAGGGGCCCTGTGGTAGGGCAGTTGCCGGAAGAACTGAAGCCAAGGGTCTTGGGACTCGTTTCCGAGTTCTGAGCAATGAAAACAAAAACCCCCTCCCGACGCCGGGAGAGGGTCTCTTCAGACAGCCGAAACTGTCGATGATCAGAACTTCACGCCGATGCCGACATTGACGACATGCTGGTCGAAATCGGCATTGATGCCGCCGATCGTCTTGTCGCCGTAATCGTTGTAGCGATATTCCAGACGGCCAAACACGTTGTCTGTGAAGGCATAGTCGACGCCAGCGCCGAGCGTCCAGCCATGGAAGGTCTTGCTGGTATCGCCAATCGGCGTATCGACGTAACCGTTTGTGCCGGTATAACCGCCTGCCGCAAACAGCAGGGCGCGGTCGAAGGCATAGCCGACGCGGCCACGAACGGAACCAGACCAATCGGTTCCGGCATCGATGCCACCCGCATAGGAATTCTCATTCCAGTCATAGTTTACATCGCCTTCGATACCGACGACGAAGCCGCTCGCCATGGCCCAGTTATAGCCGACGAAGGCGCCCATGCGGCCACCATCGAAATCATCGCTGGCGCTGATGCCCGGTGCGGAAGCATCCGCATTGCCCCAGCCGTAACCGCCGAGCAGACCGACATAACCACCCGTCCAGGTGAAGGACGGTACGGCAGCCTCAACGGCCATGGGCGCTTCCGGAATTTGCTCCACGGCATCTGCAGCAAGCGCCGCAGAAGAGCCTGCGAAGCCCAGAGCGGCGGCGAGAAGAAGAACTTTTTTCATGGATGCACTCCTTTAATTCAGTAGAAGCTCAGTTAGCTAGTGCGCCGCGCTGGGAAGGCTGTAGCGGAAATGCAACAAAGTATCGCATTTTCAGGAGCGCTTGCCGGTGACACGTCAGACTGCGCCCATAACGCACGAGACCGGTTCTGGTTCATCCCTTGCGAATAAAGCTTTTCACCCCATTTGCGATGGAAGACATTGGGTGTGGCGCAGCGTATGCCGCCGACGTGATTTCGGGAGTTAAGATATTGTTTCCATTTGATAATAGCTACGCACGTCTGCCGGAGCGATTCCATGCTTCCGTCTACCCGGAAGCGGTGTCGGGGCCTGTTCTCATCAAATTCAACGAGGCGCTTGCGAAAAATTTATCCCTCGACCTTGACCCGAAGGACACCAATCGGCTGGCCGCGATCTTTGCAGGCAATGTTTTGCCACCGGGAGCGGAGCCGCTGGCCATGGCCTATGCCGGTCATCAGTTCGGCAACTTCGTTCCGCAACTGGGCGATGGTCGCGCCATTCTGCTGGGCGAGGTCGTGGATGTGGAAGGCATCCGCCGGGATATCCAGCTGAAAGGGGCAGGGCCGACACCGTTTTCACGGCGGGGCGATGGGCGTGCCGCCCTGGGGCCGGTTCTGCGCGAATACATCATCTCGGAAGCCTTTGCCGCACTTGGCATTCCCGCCACACGGGCGCTGGCTGCCGTGCTGAGCGGCGAGCCGGTCTATCGCGAGCAGCCGGTGCCCGGTGCCGTGTTTACCCGCGTTGCTGCCAGCCATGTGCGCGTCGGCGCTTTTCAATATTTCGCGGCACGCGAAGACCAGGAAGCGATCCGCCTATTGGCGGATTACGTGATCGACCGGCACTATCCGGATCTGAAGCAGGAGCCAGAACCCTATCTGGCGCTGCTGCAGCGGGTTTCCGACCGGCAGGCGGCGCTGATTGCCCGCTGGTTGAGCATCGGCTTCATCCATGGCGTGATGAACACCGATAACATGACCATCTCGGGCGAAAGCATCGATTTCGGCCCTTGCGCTTTCCTTGATGAGTATGACCCGATGAAGGTGTTTTCCTCCATCGACCGGCAGGGTCGCTATGCCTATCGCAACCAGCCTGGCATCGGCCAGTGGAACATTGCGCGTCTGGCGGAATGCCTTCTGCCGCTTTTGGATGCGGACGAGGAAAAGGCCGTCGGCAAGGCGAACGAGGTACTGAAAAGCTTCGGCGAAACCTTCCAGTCGCACTGGATTGCCGCATTCCGCCGCAAGCTGGGGCTCGGTCTGGAGGAGACGGGTGACGCTGAACTGGTGCAGGATCTGCTGACGGCCATGCACGAGGGCAAGGCGGATTTCACGCTGACTTTCCGGCGCCTGACGGATCTGGCTGCGGCGGAAGAAGGGCAGAAGGCGCTTGCCGCCGAGGCCGCGTTTACGGAAGGTTTCATGCCGTGGGAGAAAGCGGAAGAATGGCTGCCCCGCTGGCGGGCAAGGCTGGCGCGCGAGCCGGAGCGCCATGATGCAGCATCGCTCATGCGAAGCGTCAACCCGGCCATCATTCCGCGCAACCACCGCATCGAGCAGGTAATCCGCGCCGCGATGGAAGGCGACCTCAAACCCTTCGAGCGCCTGCTGGAGGCTCTGGCCGAGCCTTATGCTGATCGTGCCGAATTCGATGAGTATCGCGAAGCGCCGCTGGATGAGCAGAAGGTGCGGCTGACGTTTTGCGGAACGTGAGCGATTGCGATCCAGTAAAACTGGAAGCCGGTTTTCGGCAAACCCGATGCGCTGGGAACCTTCTCTTGTGAGGATATCCTTCCGAGGATATATTCATATCCAACAAAGGATATCCCATGGCGCTCTACATCAAAGACCCCGAAGTCGATAGGCTCGCAAATGAGCTTGTCAGCCTGACAAAGACCTCCAAGGTCGACGCGGTAAAGGCCGCTTTGAAGCGGGAAATCGCTACCCGAAAGGGTAGCTTGCCCATTCGTGAGCGACTTGCGAAATCCCTCAAGATGGCGCGCGAGGCAGGTCCCTACGCGCCAGGCGACCACAAGCAGGAAGCAGACGAAATGTGGGGCGAGGCCTGATGCTGTTTATCGATGCCTCTGTGGTTGTTGCCATCCTTGCGGGGGAAGAGGATCGTGATGACTTGCTGGACCTTCTTGCTGAGCATGAAGGCCCTTTCTACGTTTCACCGATAGTACGTCTTGAAGCATGCTTTGCACTGACGCGCCGCAAAGCGGAAGCGACCGGCCGCGACAAGCCGGCAACACCTGAAATGCTGGAAGAGTCGCGGCGGTTGGTCGATCAGTTTTTCCTGGATCTTGAGGCGAAGGAGATCCTGATTTCGGCGGATGTGGGCGCAAAGGCGCTTGATGCGGCGCAGCAATTCGGCAAGATCGTCAATCATCCGGCCAAGCTGAACATGGGTGACTGCCTGTCTTACGCATGCGCCAAAGCCTATCGCACCCGGTTAGCCTATAAGGGCAACGATTTCGCTTTTACCGATATCGGTTGGTAAAAAACCTACGACCAGGAAAACACCAAAATAGGAAAATAATCCTTGACGGCGTGACGGTCGTTTGATAGGGTTTGGGCATAGTCGAAGAATTGCGACTGGCGCGATGGTTCGCAGCGGCTCGTTACGGAGCGCTGGGAACGGCCGAGGCGCTGGGTCGCACTATCAGTTTTATGAAGAGCTTCCAGTCGGCGGCCTCGGTTTTACAAAAAACCGGGGCCGTTTCTTTTTGGCTGGCAGCATGAGGGATTTTCGCGAGGTGGCGGATATGGATGTGCTGGATGAAATCGATCTGTCACTGTTCGGTTTTCCAAGGGCAGGCAGCGGCCTGCCGGACGCAATGCGCGCGCAGGCGGATGCGGTTTTGCTGGAGCTGAAAAGCGCCGATGCGGCAGCGGGGGCAGAGGAGCAGCGCGCACTTCTGGCCGAGATGATGCGCGAGATGCGGGCGCAATTCATTGCCTTTCGCGATCTTCGTGCCAAGGCGGCAGAGCTTTGCGAGGGTGGCGACGAAGCGGTCCAGAAGCTGGCGCGGGCAGACCTGAAGGCCGCCACCGATGCCATGAGCCTGATTGTCCGCACGATCGAGAAGGTGGACAGCCTGCAACGTCAGCTGATGCTCGACCTCGAGCGCGAAGAGGAGCGGGCGGCGAGCGAAAACGGCTATCCGGAGGCAGTCCATGAAGTTGCCAAGCTTATCGAAGACCGCGCCCGCGAACTGTTTGACGACTGGAAGCGCCGCGAATGCGCTGGCACTGGCGAGGGGAGTGCGGCTGGCGCCGATCCGCCCGCCGATGATGCAGCAGGCCGTGGTGATTGCGCAGACATTCGGGCAGGACATGAACCGCATTCTGGATAAGCGCATGCCGGGTCTTGGTTCTGGCCGTTACCTGTTGGAACAAGTGCAGGCTTCGCAGGCCGCTATTTTGCAACGATCCATTCCGGATCGGCGCGGCGATGAGATGGTGGCAGATGGACCCTTATGGCAGCGGCACGCCCTTCGTATGCGCCAAAGCTGGGCATTGCAGGGGCGGCTGGACCAGCAGCCGCCGACGGGTGACTGGCGCACCTGGCTGATCATGGGCGGACGAGGGTCCGGCAAGACACGCGCCGGGGCCGAATGGGTGCATGCGCTGGCCAGTGCCGGGCAGCGAAGCGAGCTTCGGATTGCGCTGGTGGCGGAAACGCTGGGCGATGCCCGCGAGGTTATGATCGATGGCGTTTCCGGCATCTGCCGGATTGCCCGCAGACAAAGGCCGGATTTCGAACCATCGCGGCGCAGGCTGATCTGGCCGAACGGCGCGATGGCGCAGGTCTTCTCCTCCGAGGATCCGGAAAGCCTGCGCGGGCCACAGTTTCATTTTGCCTGGTGCGATGAACTGGCCAAGTGGAAATATGCCGACGACACGTTCGACATGCTGCAATTCGGTCTGCGACTGGGCGACGATCCGCGCCAGCTGGTGACGACGACGCCAAGGCCGGTGCCGATTTTGAAGCGGTTGATCGCCGAGGAAGGCACGCGACTGGTGAAGATTTCCACCCGCGACAATGCGGCCAATCTTGCGCCCGCTTTCGTGAAAGGGCTCGAGGCGCGCTATGGCGGCAGCCGTCTGGGTCGTCAGGAACTGGACGGCGAGTTGATCGACGACAGGCCAGACGCGCTGTGGAAGCGGGCCGACCTCGACGCGCTGCGCATTCGTTTCACCGGCGCGCTGCGGCGGATCGTGGTGGCGGTGGACCCGCCGAGCGGTTCCGGTGTCAACTCCGTCTGCGGCATCGTGGTCGCAGGGCTAGAACAGACAGGCCGTGCCGTGGTGCTAGCCGATTGTTCTGCCGAGGGTTTAAGCCCCGCCGGATGGGCGCAGGAAGTGGTGAAGGCCTACCGCCGCTTTTCCGCCGACCGCGTGGTGGCGGAGGTAAACCAGGGCGGCGAGATGGTGGCGGCCATGCTGAGAAGCATAGACCAGACACTGCCGCTGACTGAGGTGCGGGCAACACGAGGCAAGTTTACCCGCGCCGAACCGGTGGCCGCACTCTATGAACAGGGGCGGGTGGCCCATGCCGGACGGTTCTCAGCACTCGAAGACCAGATGTGCGATTTCGGCCCGGACGGGCTTTCCGGCGGGCGCTCTCCCGACCGGCTGGATGCATTGGTCTGGGCGCTGACGGCGCTGATGCTGGAGGGAAGCAGTGAGCCAAGGGTGCGGGGGTTGTGAGGTCGCACGTTGCCATTTGGCAAAATGAGGTTATATTTATGCCAGAAGGAGAAGGTATCATGCAGCTTCAGCCGATAGCCTCCACACCTGCCGATGCGATGTCTGCCGAGATTACCGATGCGGAAGCGGCAGCCTTGGCGCGCACCACAGTGAACCTGTTCAAGGTCTGGGATATAACGGATGCGCAAGCCTGCACGTTGCTGGGCGGAGTTTCCGCACGCACCTGGGCGCGGTGGAAAGAAGGGAACACGGGGCGGATTCCGCGTGATCTGAAGATGCGGATGGCGCATCTGATGGGTATTCACAAAGGTCTGCGTTACCTTTTCAAGGAGCCTGCGCGGGGCTATGCCTGGATCAAGACGCCGAACGCAGCCTTTGGCGGACAATCGGCACTCGATCTGATGCTCCGTGGCGAGCTCTCCGATCTCTCCGCCATGCGGAAATGGCTGGATGCGGAGCGGGGTGCCTGGTGAGCGGTGACGCCGTGCTTTGCCATGTCGAATGGCCGCAGACTTTCCGGATCATACGCTCCATCTACCCGCCGATCGATCTGTTTGAAGACATTGCCGACCCGCGCGACTGGGAGGCGCTGGTGGCGGTGGAGGCGAAGACCAACCCTCGCATTCGCTTCGAGGTGGGTGATCTGGGCAAAGTGCCCGCGCACAGGCGGGTGAGCGGACCGGGCGCAAGCCTTGTGATGGCGCCCTTCGTGCATTGCTCCACGGCAAGGCCGGGGCGTTTCTCCGACGGACGCTATGGCATCTATTACGCAGGCGACAGGGAGGACGTGGCGCTGGCGGAAACGATCCATCACCACCAGAACTTCATGGCGGCGACGAACCAGTCTGCCGGATGGACTTCGGATTTCCGGGTGCTGGTGGGAAGCGTGGACCGGTATCTGCACGATGTAAACGCCGTGCCTGACGTTCTGAACGAAGCGGATTATGCGGCTTCGCAGATTGAGGGCCGCAGGCTTCGCGATGCGGGCAGTGACGGACTGTTGTGGGATAGCGTGCGGATGCCGGGCGGCCAATGCATCGGCCTATTCTGGCCCGATGTCATCCCCATCCCCACGCAAGGACGGCATTATTGCTACCACTGGAACGGTGCGCGCGTGGATTTCGTGCGGCAATACGATACCGGCCAGGTACTGGCGGTGAGTTGAGGTGAGGGGGCATCTTGCCGATGGTGGAGGTTGGGATTATATTGAGAGCTGGAGTGGAGACAGGGCGCTAACCCCGCCTCCGTTGCTCTTAGATTATGAAGTTAACCCGCACGTCAGCCTGCCAGCCCGTGCGGGTTTTTCGTATTCTAAGAGTGATGCTAAATGGAAGAAACCACATAGCTCATCTCCAGTTGATGGCGAGGCCTTCGCCAAGGCCGAAGTGGCCCATCTCCTTCGGTACGCATGGCAGTGCGTATTGCTTTCGTCACCAAATCTATGAGCGCCCTTTGTATGGGACGCTGAACGTATCAAAAAAGCCGCGCCTCCGAGGTCGGGGAGGCAGCGGCTTCAAATCTGGATCTTGTGCATCAGTCTGCCTTGAAGGCCAGCTTTCTTCTCAAAGCGGCGCAGCCGATGTTCTTGATGTAAACGGGATTAGCGCTTGACCGGGATAGAGATGACCGGTGCGGAAGCGGTTTCGCGCATCTGGCGCCATTCGGATTCGAGGCGATCGACCAAATGCTGCGGAATCTGTTGCTTTGGTGTGGTCACAGCGGGTTGAACCGGTGCTGGCTGCTGCATCATCATGATCTCCTTCCGAACAGTCGCAGGCCCAATAACTGCCGCGCTGGCCGTTGGTTCCATACAGTTATCGGGAAGTAAATAGGGTGCTAACCACCTAAACCGATTAGCAATTTTTAAAATCGATTGAAACATTTGCATAAGTTCTGCCAAGAAGATGCCGTTACGGTTAATCCCGGCGCTGCAGCTTCAACGCGCAGACGCTGACGGAGAGATTCGCATGAGAGTTGAACGGGCCCGCTATTTCGATCAGGTGCGGGCAAGGCTGCATGAAGGAAAACTGGGCGATGCGGCAAGAGCCGGGCACGAGGTGCTCTTAAGCGCCTGGGAGGCGAAGTATGCAAAGCACGATCCGCGGTTTCTGGCCTATTGCCTCGCCACCGCCTTTCACGAGACGGGAGGGGCCATGCAGCCGGTGGAGGAGAACCTCAACTATTCTGCCGAGGGTCTTCGAAGAGTCTTTCCGAAATACTTCCTGCCGGGTGAGGAACATGAGTTTGCCAGGAAGCCGGAGCGCATTGCCAACCGTGTCTACTCAAACCGCATGGGCAATGGGCGCGGCGAGAGCGGCGATGGCTGGCGCTTTCGCGGACGGGGTCTTGTGCAGATTACCGGGCGCGACAACTACCGCACCTATGGCATAGACGATGCGCCGGAAAAGGCCATGGAGCCGGAGAGGGCAGTGAAAATCCTGTTCGACGGCATGATTGCCGGCAAGTTTACTGGCCATGCACTGTGCGATTTCTTCAACGACCACGCCAGCGACTGGGTGGGTGCACGGCGTGTGGTGAACGGCCAGAACCGTGCCGAAGAGATCGGCCTGTTCGGCGTGATCTTCGCGACCGCCATCGGTCTGCGCCTGGGTTGACTTCCCATTGGGCTGATTTCCCACTGAACTGAATTTAGGGAGACATCAATGAACCTGTTTCGATGGCCGTGGGCTTCCACGGACAAAGGCAAAGCCGTGGCCGCTTCCGAGCGAAAGGCGCAAGGAGTGGTCGCAGGACTGGGAGCAGGCGGGGCTCTGGCGCTGCTGACCGGCGAGAGGGGAAATCCGGGTGGTGGGCGAAGCTATGCGAGCCTTGCCCGCCATGGCCTGATGCGAAACCCCGTGGCCTATCGCGCCGTGCGCATGGTGGCAGAGGCGGCGGCAAGCGCCCCCTGGCTTGTTTATTCCGGCGAGCGGGAACTGAAGGAGCATCCCGTCCTGACCCTTCTGGCGCGGCCCAATGCACGGCAGGCGGGGCCGGAATTTCTGGAAATGCTGTTCGGGCACCTGCTTCTGTCCGGCAGTTCCTACCTGGAACCTCTGATGCTGGCCGGAACGCCGCGCGAACTGCATCTGCTGCGGCCCGACCGCGTGAGCGTGGTGGCAGGAAGCGATGGCTGGCCGGTCGCCTATGACTACCGGGTGGGGCCTCGAACACGGCGCATTCCCGCCTTCTCGGAGGACGAAGCAGGGCTTCTGCATCTGAAGCTGTTTCATCCGCTGGACGATCACGGCGGGCTTTCGCCGCTGGGTTCCGCAGGCTCTGCCATCGACCTGCACAATGCCTGTGCCCGCTGGAGCAAGGGGCTGCTGGACAATTCGGCGCGCCCATCCGGTGCGCTGGTCTATCAGCCGAAAGAGGGCGGCAATCTTTCGCCCGACGCCTACGACCGGCTGAAGGCGGAACTGGAGGCGGGCTATCAGGGGGCTGTGAATGCCGGGCGTCCGCTGCTTCTGGAGGGCGGGCTGGACTGGAAGGCCATGGGGCTTTCCCCGAAAGACATGGATTTCGAGGCCGCCCGCAACGGGGCCGCGCGCGACATTGCCTTGGCACTGGGTGTGCCGCCGATGCTGATGGGCATTCCGGGTGACATCACCTATGCCAATTATCAGGAGGCGAACCGTTCGCTCTTCCGTCTGACGGTGGTGCCGCTGCTGACGCGAACCGCGGCGAGCCTTTCCGCCTGGTTCTCCGATCTCTATGGCGACCCCCTGCGCCTGCAGCCGGACCTCGACCAACTGCCGGGTCTTTCTGCCGAGCGCGACGCGCTGTGGAGCCGGATCGGGGGCGCGAGCTTTCTCAGCGACGAGGAAAAGCGGCAGGCCGTCGGCTATTGAATCAATCTGTGAAGCGGCTGAATCAGAGTGTGAGGGGCTGGGGGTAAGGGGTTGGCGCGACTGAGGTTTCGCCGACTTCTGTTGCCGCTTTACCCCCCTCTGTCCTGCCGGACATCTCCCCCTCAAGGGGGGAGATCGACTCGTGGCTCGCTCTTTGCACCTGACGAAGCTACCGATCGCGGTGCGCTTAGAGATGAGAGAGATCGAGCGCTTGCCTCCTGCCAATCTCCCCCCTTGAGGGGGAGATGGTCGGTAGACCAGAGGGGGGGTGCTGTATCCTCCAATATCCAATTCCAAAAATTCCAACTGAGGTGAACGACGATGGCTGACCTTGGCCACGATGGCGGCATGCTGGCCGCGCGCATGGTGGGAGCGACGGCGGGGGCATGGGTGTCGCTCGTCTATCTTCTGCCCGAAAGCTGGAAGGAGGCGGTGAGCCGCTTTCTGACCGGCGCCTGCTGCGGCGTGATGTTTGGCGCGCCGGTTGGCATATGGCTTTCCGAACGGCTGGGGCTGGTGGGCCAGCTGACAGCGTTGGAAACTGCCCTTTCCGGTTCTGCCGCGGCCAGCCTTTCCGCCTGGTGGGTGCTGGGTGCCTTGGTGCGCGTGGCCGGACGGTTCGGTGCGAAGCCGGACGGCGAAAAACAATCCTGAAGCGATTTCATTTTTGCAGGAGACCTTCATGCACGCTTATCGCGGGCCATGCCCGACCGTGCGCAAATTTGCGAGCCTGACGCTGTCCGAACTCGGTGGCGATGGCAGCTTTTCCGGCTATGCCAGCGTGTTTGGCGAGGTGGACCTCGGCAAGGACGTGATCGAGCGCGGAGCCTTTCTGAACTGCCTTGTGGAGCGCGGCGCAAAGGGTGTGCGCATGCTCTACCAGCACGACCCGAACGAGCCGATCGGCGCGTGGGAAACCATTCGCGAGGACAGTCGCGGCCTTTACGTGGAGGGCAAGCTTGCCCCCGGCGTGGCCCGCGCCCGCGAGGTGCACGCGCTGATGAAGACCGGCGCACTGGACGGGCTTTCCATCGGCTTTCGTACCATACGCGCGAGACAGGACGCGAAGACGGGCGTTCGCCGTATTCCGGAGGCGGATCTCTGGGAAATTTCCGTTGTGACCTTTCCGATGCTGCCATCGGCTAGGATTTCCAACGTGAAGCAGGCGCGGTTTTTCCGCGACCGAGACACCGAGCTTGTGCGCGCCCTGCGCCGGGCCACCAAGACCATGTTGACCAGCCATATGAGAGGACGAATTTGATGCAGGATATTGCCCTCAACGCTTCACTGAGTGCTTCACCCGAAACCAAGGCGCTGCCGGAAATCAAGGCCGTGCCAGATACGATGATGGCGGCCTTCGAAGAGTTCATGGAGGCTTTCGAAAGCTTCAAGGACGTGAACGACCGCCGCCTTTCCGAGATCGAGCAGAAACTGACCGCCGATGTTGTGACGCGGGAGAAGCTGGAGCGCATCAACCGCAGCATGGACGAGCAGAAGCGGGTTATCGACCAGCTGGCGCTGAAGAAGGCGCGACCTGCGCTGGGTGGCGCTCGCGAGGCGGGGCCTGAAGTTGCCGAACACAAGGCAGCCTTCGAGGCCTATGTGCGCCGTGGCGACGAAGGTGCGTTGCGCGAGCTGGAGGCCAAGGCGATGAGCGCGGGCTCGACCAGCGATGGCGGCTATCTGGTGCCGGACGAGACGGACACCGAGATTGGCCGCCGCCTGAGCGTGGTTTCCCCCATGCGCGCACTGTCCACGGTACGCACCGTATCCACCACTGTGCTGAAGAAGCCGTTTGCCCTGAGTGGCCCGGCGACGGGTTGGGTTTCCGAAACGGCGGCCCGCCCGCAGACGACATCGCCGCAACTGGCGGAACTGAGCTTTCCCACCATGGAGCTCTACGCCATGCCCGCCGCCAGCCAAACGCTGCTGGACGATGCGGCGGTGGACATCGAGAGCTGGCTGGCGAGCGAGGTGGACACGGTGTTTGCCGAGCAGGAGGGCGATGCCTTCATTCGCGGCGACGGCGTGAACAAGCCGAAGGGCTTTCTGGCCTATGACACCGCAGCCGACAGCGCCTGGGCCTGGGGCAAGCTCGGCTACGTGGCAACGGGGCAGGCGGGAGCCTTTGCCTCGTCCGGTGCATCGGATGTGCTGGTGAACGCCATTTATGCGCTGAAGGCCGGACACCGCCAGAACGCGACCTTCCTGATGAACCGGCGCACTCAGGGCGAAATTCGAAAGCTGAAGGATGCCGATGGAAACTATCTGTGGCGTCCGCCGGCAACGGCCGGTCAGGCCGCGACGCTGATGGGCTTTCCCGTGGCGGAAGGCGAGGAAATGCCGGACATTGCCGCCGGTTCGCTTTCCATCGCTATCGGTGATTTCAAAGCCGGATATCTGGTGGTGGACCGCGCGGGCGTACGCATTCTTCGCGATCCCTATTCCGCCAAACCCTATGTGCTGTTCTACACCACCAAGCGCGTGGGCGGCGGCGTGCAGAATTTCGAGGCGATCAAGCTGGTGAAGTTCTCCGCGAGTTAAGGTGGGGTGGGGGAGCTTCTTCCGCTTCAATCCTTGGCTTACCCCCCTCTGCCTTGCCAGGCATCTCCCCCTTGAAGCGGGGGAGATCGGCAAGACGCACTCACACATTCTCTCGCAGCTTCAGTGATTGCCGCACTCTGTGACGTTGCGATGTATGGCGAGCCAACCACGGGTCGATCTCCCCCCTTGAGGGGGAGATGTCCGGCAGGACAGAGGGGGGTACTCCCTCTCGACACATCAGGCGGCTCATACCTTTCCCAACAAGGAAGTTTCCATGACCTATGCATTGATCGATCCGCCAGCCGCGGAGGCGCTGACGCTTGGCGAGGTGAAGGCACATCTGCGGCTGGATGGAACGCAAGAAGATGCGCTTCTGGCGCAACTGATTGCGATTGCCCGCGAGCATCTGGAGCGGGAGACGGGGCTTTGCCTGATCGAGCAGACGCTGCGGCTCTATCTCGACCAATGGCCGAAGGACGGCGTGATTCAGATTGCGAGAGGACCGGTGCAAGCCATTGAGGGAGTAACGGTTTACGCCGAAGACGGAACGGCCTCTCATCCATCGCTTGAAGACCATCTGCTGGATGGACAGGCGCGCCCGGCCAGACTGTGGCTGCGTGATCCGCTTCCGCCGGGACGCGCAATCAATGGCATCGAGATCGATTTCACCGCCGGTTTCGGCGAGGCGGGCACGGATGTGCCGGACCCGCTGAAGCGCGCCATGCTGATCCATATCGCGCTGATGTTTGCCCATCGCGGTGTCCTGTCCCCCGATCAGCAGCCGGGGGCGATGCCGGATGGCTATGACCGGCTGGTGGCGCCCTTCCGCATGAGGAGGCTTTGAAATGAGCGCCCTGCCTCTGGACCCCGGCCAGTTGACCCACCGCCTGGCACTGGAAGCGCCGAACGACGAGAGCGACGGACAGGGCGGCAGCCTTGGCGGCTGGGTACAGGCGGGAGAGGTGTGGGCGCGCATCGAACCGATTGCCAGCCCCTCCTTCACCGACATGGCAGGGGGCGAACGGGCCGTGGTGACCCACCGGATTCTGCTTCGTCATCGCCACGGCATCGGCGCCGGTCAGCGGTTTCGGGAAGGCGAACGGCTCTTCCGAATTCGCCTTGTGCGCGATCCTGACGAAACCAGACGCATGCTTTCGTGCCTCTGTGAGGAGGAAGCACAATGAGAGGTGGACAGGCACTTCTGAAGGCAATCCACGAGCGCCTCGCAAACGATGTACAACTGCGTTCAACCGTAGGAATCCAAGGCTTCAGGGACCGGATTGCAGGGCGTGTAAGCCTTCCTGCAATTACCTATGGGGCCCTTGAGAGCCGCGACTATTCCACCGGGACTGAAATTGCGGAGGAGCACCTCCTGACGGTGGAAATCTGGTCTGATGGGAAGGGACGCGCTGAAGCACAAAGGCTGGCCGCTCAGGTGGCGATATTGCTGGACCGCACGGAACTGGCGCTGGGAGAGAACCAGCATCTGGTGAACCTGACGGTGACAGGCATACGCCACAGGCAGGACGCGAAAACCCAGGCGCAGGTGGCGGAGGTGAACCTGCGGGGCGTGACGGAAGAGACGTGAGACTTTTTTCAGAACCAGATTATTCAACAGGGATTTATTACAATGGTGGCACAGGCAGGACGTGACCTTCTGTTGAAGGTGGAAAATGGCGCAGGCTGGCAGACCGTGGCGGGTTTGCGTTCCAAACGCTTGGCATTCAATGCCGAAACTGTGGACATTACCGATGCCGAAAGTGCCGGACGCTGGCGTGAGCTTCTGGGTGGGGCAGGCATTCAGCGCGCTTCGTTGAACGGGGCAGGACTGTTCAAGGACCAGACCTCCGATGCAATGATCCGCAGCGCCTTCTTCGCCGGCAGCATTCTGAACTTTCAGGTGGTGATCCCGTCCTTCGGCACGATCAGCGGACCCTTCCAGATGACCTCGCTGGAATATTCCGGGGAGCACACTGGCGAAGTGCGCTTCGAGATCGCGCTGGAATCCGCCGGTCAGCTGACGTTCGGAGCGATCTGATGCAGACGACCGAGACGACGGGCAAGGGACTGGGATTGCATCGCCGTGCCAACCGGCAACGCGGCGAGGTGGAGGCGATGATCGATGGCGAGCGGCGCATTCTGTGCCTGACGCTGGGCGCGCTGGCCGAACTGGAAACCGCTTTCGGCGTGGCCGATCTTTCCGAGCTGGCGGCCTATTTTGCCAGCGGACGGTTGAAGGCGGCCGATCTGGTGCGGGTTATCGGCGCCGGACTGCGCGGCGGCGGCAATCTGTTTCCCGACGAGGAAGTGGCCGACATGAATGTGGACGGCGGCGTGACCGCCTGCGCTCGCATTGCCACCGAACTGCTGGAGGCGGCCTTTAGTGACGGAATGACGACTGGCGCGCGAGGGAACCCAATTCCCCGCCCTTGAGCGCCGCAACGGGCGCCCCGCATGACAGCGCGACGGCTGGATGGCCGGACGTGCTGCATGTGGGGCTTTGCCTGTTGCGGCTTCCTCCCGACATCTTCTGGCAGCTTTCGCCACGTGAGTTCATGGGGATGGCAGGGGCCTTTCGTCCCCGCCCGCCCGGACTGGACCGCGCAGGGCTTGCGGCGCTGATGGCCGCCTTTCCCGACACGCCCCCTTCTTTCCCTTGAGGTGACCGATGACCGATACTGTTTCCACGGGCCGTGGACTGGATGACGCGCTTTCCACCAGTGAGGCGCTTTCCCGCTCGATGCAGGATCTGCAGGCGCGTTCGCAAAGCTTCGGCTCGGCGCTTTCAAGCGCTTTGCAGGGAGCGGCTCTCAACGGCAAAGGCCTGGACACTGTGCTGCGTGGACTGGGGCAACGCTTGAGCGACATTGCCCTTGCCGCTGCGCTGAAGCCGCTGGAGAACGCAATGTCCGGCATTGCAGGAAGCCTGCTCGGCTCCCTCGGTTCGGGCGTAGCCGGAAAGGTGACGCCCTTTGCCGATGGTGGCGTGGTGCGAAGCCCGAGCTTCTTTTCCATGGGGGGAAACGCGACCGGCCTGATGGGCGAGGCGGGGGCGGAAGCCATTCTGCCGCTGAAGCGTGGCGCCGATGGCGCTCTGGGCGTGGCGATGTCCGGCGGCTCTGGGGGAGCCTCAGGGCAGATCGTGTTCAACGTGACGGCGACGGACGCGGCCAGCTTCAAGCGCAGCGAGGGCCAGATTACTGCCATGCTGGCCCGCAGTGTGGCGCGCGGACGGCGGGGTGTGTGAGGGCCGTTTTGACGTTGAAAATGTTACCCCCCTCTGCCTTGCCAGGCATCTCCCCCTCAAGGGGGGAGATCGACTCGTGGCGGGCTCTCGGTCCTCAGTAGTGTTACCCTTTGCGGCAACCGCCATTGGTAAGGAATGCGAGCGGATGCGTCTTGCCGATCTCCCCCGCTTCAAGGGGGAGATGGTCGGCAGACCAGAGGGGTGAGTTCCCGCATGAAGCTTTTCGAGAATAGAAGAGACTAAAACCATGACCGGATTTCATGAGGTGCGCTTTCCGCTGCGGCTGGCGCTGGGCACGAGCGGCGGGCCTGTGCGACGTACCGACATCGTGAACCTGTCCAACGGGCGCGAGAACCGCAACGCCCGCTGGCGCCATGCAAGGCGGGTCTACGATGCCGGTTCCGGTGTCCGCTCGATTGCCGATCTCTATGAGGTGCTGGAATTCTTCGAGGCGCGGATGGGCGAGCTTTACGGCTTTCGCTTTCGCGATCCGCTGGACTGGAAATCCTGCGGGCCGACAGGACACGTGAGCGCCGACGACCAGTGGATTGGCACCGGCGATTGGGTGACGCGCACATTCCAGCTGATCAAGACCTATGGCGACAACGGCGGTGAAACGCGACGGACCATTGCCAAGCCGGTGGCGGGAACCGTGCGGGTGAGCGTGGACGGTGAGGAGATCTCCTCCGACCGCTTCACGCTGGAAGCCGCAACGGGGATCGTGACCTTCGACGCTGCCCATGTGCCGCCGGAGAGGGCCGAAATCCGCGCCGGTTTCGAGTTCGACGTGCCGGTGCGCTTCGACACCGACCGCATCGACGTAAACCTTTCCGCCTTCAACGCCGGTCGAATTCCGGCCATTCCGATCAAGGAGATCCTGCCGTGAGACACATACCGGCGGAACTGGCGGCCCATCTGGCGGGCGATGCCACGACGACCTGCCATGCCTGGCGGGTGACACGCGCCGATGGCGTGGTGCTGGGCTTTACCGACCATGACGACGACCTGGCGGTGGATGGTACGCTCTGCCGCGCGGCAAGCGGCTTTTCCGCCAGCGACAACGAGGCCGAAAGCGGCATGGCGGCCAATGCGGGCGAGGTGCAGGGCGGCTTTTTCAGCGACACCATTGCCGAGGACGAGCTTGCCGCAGGCCGGTTCGACCATGCGCGGGTGGAGCTGTTTCTGGTGAACTGGGCAGACCCTTCGCAGTTCACGCGGCTTGATGTGCGGGAAATCGGCGAGGTGACGCGGGCAGGCGGCGCCTTTACCGCAGAACTGCGCAGCATGGCGCATCGTCTCGACCAGCCGCAGGGGCGTGTCTATGGCCGTCGCTGCGATGCAAGCCTGGGCGACGGCCGTTGCCGGGTTTCACTCAGCGCGTTCCAGTCTGCCGCGACGGTGAGCGCCCAACGCGACCGCAGCCATCTGACCGTGACGGGGTTGGTCGAGCGCGAGAGCGGCTTCTTCGATCAGGGGAGCTTGCGTTTTGCCGATGGCTCGACCGCCATGATCGAGCGGCATGTGGCAGAAGAAGGCGGCACTGGGCGGCTGACGTTGTGGTTGCCGTTGGAGCGCGACGTGGCCGAGAGCGAGGCGGTGCTGCTGACGGCTGGCTGCGACAAGAGCTTTGCGACCTGCCGCGCCCGCTTCGCCAATGGCCTGAACTTTCGCGGCTTTCCCCACATGCCCGGAAGCGATTTCAGCTATTCCTATGCAGATGGAGACGGCCAGCACGATGGCGGCGTGCTGTTTCCATGATGGGGCAGCTTGTGGTGGCGCTGGCGGAAAGCTGGATCGGCACACCCTATCGGCATCAGGGTGCGACGAAGGGTGTGGCATGCGATTGCATCGGTCTCATCCGCGGGGTCTGGCGCGAGCTTTACGGCTGCGAACCACCGCTGGCCGTGCCGCCCTATGCGCCGGACTGGGCCGAGCGGGCGGGCGAGGAGCGGCTGCTCAAGGCGGCGTTGGCGCTGTTCGGTGCCCCGGTGCCGGGCAGTGACATGCAGGCGGGCGATGTGCTGCTGTTTCGCTGGCAGGCGGGATGTGCGGCCAAACATGCGGGCATTCTGGCCGATGAGACGAGTTTCATCCACGCTTACGAACAGGCGGCGGTGACCCGCTCCAGTCTCGTTCCTGCATGGCGACGGCGGATCGTGGCCGTGCATCGCTTTGGGGTGGGTGTTTAGGGACCTGTCACCCCGGCCAAGCGTGCCAAGCGTGAAGCACCCCCCTCTGCCTTGCCAGGCATCTCCCCCTTGAAGCGGGGGGAGATCGGCAGGAAACATTCGCTCGCCTTCTCTCAGCTGCAGTGATTGCCGCGATCTGTCACCCCACCCGGCGCTCTGCGCCGACCTCCCCCTCAAGGGGAGGTGGGTGAGCGTGGCATCTGCTTGTCTATCTCCTGTCCACTGCGGCTGGTGGAAAAGACGGCAAAGGAGCGGCCAGTTCCCACCTCCCCTTGAGGGGGAGGTCGATGCGTTAGCATCGGGTGGGGTGATACTGACATTCTCTGAAGCCTCCCAATAAACCCAAGGACTTCACAACCATGGCTACCATTCTGTTTCAGGCGGCGGGGGCGGCGCTCGGCTCCGTCTTCGGTCCTGTGGGCGCGATGCTGGGGCGTGCGGCAGGCGGGCTGGCCGGCGCGGCGGTGGACCGGGCGCTGCTTGGTTCGCCCACTGTCACGGGCCCACGCCTTGCCACAGCGCGACTGGCCGGAGCGGATGAAGGCACGGCCATCCCCCGGCTTTACGGCACGATGAGGATTGGCGGCACGCTGATCTGGGCAACGCGCTTCGAGGAAGAGGTGCGCACGGAGCGCAGCGGCGGCAAGGCGACCGGCGGGCAGAAGGTGAAGAGCTTCGCCTACTATGCCAACATCGCGCTTGGGCTCTGTGAGGGCGAGGTGGCGCATGTGCGGCGCGTGTGGGCCGATGGCCGCGAACTGGACCTGACGACAATTCAGATGCGGTTCTACCCTGGCAGCGAGGACCAGCTGCCTGATCCGCTGATCGAAGCGAAGCAGGGAGCAGGAAACGCGCCTGCCTTTCGGGGCCTTGCCTATGTCGTGTTCGAGCGATTGCCGCTCGGCGATTTCGGCAATCGTATTCCGCTGCTGCAGTTCGAGGTCGTGCGGCCCATCGGCATGCTGGAAGCGCAAATCCGGGCCGTGACGATCATTCCCGGCTCCAGCGAGCATGGCTATGCAACGGTGCAGGTGACGCAAGACACCGGTGAGGGTAGTGCCCGAATTCTCAACCGCAACAACCGCATGGCCGCGACCGATTGGGAAGCATCCCTCGACGAATTGCAGGCGCTGTGCCCGAACCTTGAACGCGTGGCGCTGGTGGTCAGCTGGTTCGGCACCGACCTTCGGGCTGGCGAATGCCGGATCGTGCCCGGCGTTGAATTCCTTGCGCGTGAGGGAGAGAGCATGCCCTGGAACGTGGCGGGCATCGAGCGAGCCGATGCGCATCTGGTGAGCCGCAGGAACGATGCGCCGGCCTATGGCGGCACGCCTTCCGACGAGAGCGTGAAACAGGCGATTGCCGACCTGAAGGCGCGGGGCATCGAGGTTTTTCTCTATCCGTTCGTGATGATGGATGTGGCGGAAGACAACACGCTGCCGGACCCTTATGGCGGGTCGAAACAGGCCGTCTATCCGTGGCGAGGGCGCATCACCTGCCATCCGGCGCCGGGGCAGGCAGGCTCTCCGGACAAGACAGTGGAGGCGGCGAGCGAGATTGACCAGTTCTGCAATCGCACCGAGGGCTATTGCCGCATGGTGCTGCATTACGCCGATCTGGCCGCTACAGCGGGTGGCGTGGACGGCTTCATCATCGGTTCGGAATTTCGCGGGCTGACGACAGTGCGCGGGGCGGGAAACAGCTTTCCCTTCGTGGCGGAACTGGTTCGACTGGCAGGCGATTGCCGTGCGAGGCTCGGGCCATCCATCAAGCTGACCTATGGATCCGATTGGAGCGAATATTTCGGCTATCACCCGAATGACGGGACCGGCGACGTGTTCTTCCACCTCGATCCGCTCTGGGCCTCGCCTGCCATCGATGCCGTGGGGATCGACAATTACATGCCGCTTTCCGATTGGCGCGATGACGACCTGATGGGCACAAACCCGGATGGCATGACAAGCGCCGAGGATGTGGCGGCAATGCAAGCGGCGATCACGCGCGGCGAGAGCTTCGACTGGTATTATGCCAGCGACGAGGACCGCAGGGCGCGGCTGCGCTCGCCCATCACCGATGGACTGGCGGGCAAGCCCTGGGTGTTCCGCTACAAGGATCTCTCCGGCTGGTGGGGGAACCATCACTTCGACCGGACAGGCGGCACCGAGAGCGCCAGCCCGACCGCCTGGGTGCCGGGTTCGAAACCGATCTGGTTTACCGAACTGGGCTGCCCCGCCATCGACAAGGGGGCGAACCAGCCGAACCTGTTCGTGGACCCGAAATCTTCCGAGAGCGGCTGGCCCTACTTCTCCAGCGGCGGACGGTCTGACGCGATGCAGCGCCGTTTTCTCGACGCGCATCACGGGTTCTGGCAGGGCAATGACGCGCCCGCTGGCATGGTGGATGCAGGGCATATATTCGTCTGGAGCTGGGATGCGCGGCCTTACCCCGCTTTTCCGCAAGCCACATCCATCTGGAACGATGGCGAGAACTGGCGGCTGGGCCACTGGCTGACGGGACGGCTGGGGGCAGGGACGCTTGCCGACACCATTGCCGCGATCCTGACCGATCACGGATTGACAGATTTCGATGTGAGCCAAGTCTGCGGCGACCTGACCGGTTATGTACAGGCAGACATTGCCTCTGCGCGCCAGATGCTGACGCCGCTGGTGGAAGGTTTTCTGCTGGATGTGACGGAAGTGGAGGGGCGGCTGATTTTCCGCTCGCGCAGCAAGGCCAGCTTGGCCGCGACGGCAATCGATGTGCTGGCCGAGCGTGAGGGTGAGGCGGCCTGGAGCGAGACGCGCGGCCATGACAGCGATTTTGCCGCGGAGGCCGTGCTGGGCTTTGCCAACCCCGATCTCGACTACGAGCAGGCAGCCACGCGCTCCCGCCGCATTCCGGGGGCGACGAACCGCGTGTTGCGGGCAGATATTCCGGGCGCAATGGCCGATGAGGCGGCGCAGGCAGCCACGGAAGCGCTGCTGCGCGACAACCACCTGTCCCGCCAGACCATTCGATTTTCGCTTGCTCCAAACGATGTAAGGCTGACGCCGGGGGACGGGGTTCAGCTGACCGATGGGCCGGACGGCATCTACCGTGTGATGCGGATCGAGGATGGCGACATGCGGCGGGTGGAGGCGCGCAGGCACGAATCGGTTGCGAGTGTCGCAAACCGCCCCGCGCCCCGGGAACGGGTGAGCGCGGTCGCCGCATCCGACGCATTTGCACCGCTGATCGCCTTTCTCGATCTGCCACGCTTCGCCAGTGGCGAGGCGGAGAGCTTTGCCCGTGTTGCGGCCTATGCGAAACCCTGGACGCGCATGCTGGTTTCAAGCTCTGCCACCACGGAAGGATTTCGCAGTCGGGTGCTGGTCGATCGGCCGGCCCGCATTGGGCGGCTGACCGCGGCGCTGGTGGCCGGTGCCTGGGGGCGGTTCGACAGGGTGTCGATGATCGAGGTGGATCTGCCGTTCGGCGGGCTTTCTTCCGCGAGCGAGATTGCCGTACAGGCTGGCGAGAACCGGCTGGCGGTGATGGCCGATAACGGCGTGTGGGAAGTGCTGGCCTTTGCCACAGCGCAGGAAGTGGCACCGGGGCGGTTTCGACTTTCCAACCTGCTGCGCGGTCTCGCCGGGACCGAGGATGCCATGGCGGCAGGCGCGGCAAGCGGAGCACAGGTGGTTGTGCTGGATGAAGCCGTGGTGCCGCTGGGGCTGACGGAGAGCGAACGCGGACTGGCGCTGAACTGGATCGTCGAACCGGTTGGCGCGAAAGCCGGTCGCTACGGACCGCGTCAGACTGTCGCAGGACTGCGAGCTGAGACACCGCTGGCGCCTGTTCACCTGAAAGCTGAACGGCGGGAAGACGGCGTGTCCTTCCGCTGGGTGCGCCGGAGCCGCATCAATGCCGATGACTGGGACGCATACGACATAGCCCTCGATGAATCGGAAGAACGCTATCGGCTCGAACTGCTGCATGCTTCAACCGGCGCCGTGGTGGCCCAGGCCGAGGTCGATGCCTGCCTTCATCAGTATGATCTTTCTCAGGAATTGAGCGATTTCGGATTTATTCAAACAAGTTTCCGTGTGCGCCTGGCGCAGCTGGGGCGGGCGGTGCCGCGGGGCATTACCCGAGATCAAGTTATTATCGTGAAAAAGCAGGGAGTTATTTAAAATGGATAATGCAAAGACATGGTACGAATCCAAGGCTGTCTGGGGCGGGCTGATTGCGCTTTTCGCCTCAATTCTTCAGGCGCGGGGACATCTGTTTCCCTATGAGCAACAGGCAGCACTCGTGGATGCACTGACCAGCGCAGGCGGCGCTTTCGGCGCGCTTCTGGCCATTTACGGGCGGCTGGCGGCCACCAAACCCATTGTCGGAACCTGACGTATAAGCATTGTCTGCATGACGGCTGAGGGGCACATTCATTTGCCATTCAGCCGTCATTCGATACATAATTTGCCAGTTGGTTTGGGTTATCAGGCCTAGCATTTTGTAATCGGAAGTCGTCGTCATGGCATCACTCAAGGTAATCGCGATGGTCGCGGCAGGTTTGTTCAGCCTGTCTGCTGCTCATGCCTTCGCCCGCGACTACCTGATTCTGGTTGCCGGAGATTGTGGCGACGCCGCATCCAAGGTTGTGCGGGAGACCGGCGGCGAACTTCTGTCGGCGCAACCGTCGAAGGACGGAGCGACCTGCATTGTGACCGTTCTGGTGCAGGGTAGCGGAGAGCGCCCGCGCAAGGTGACTGTTCGGGTGCCGATGTAGTAGAAGGCGAAAAGCCGCTTCTCGTATTCCATCGAATCAAGGATTTCCATGCGCATTCTCGTGGTCGAAGACGACAGCAACCTGAACCGCCAGCTGACCGATGCGCTGAAGGAGGTCGGCTATGTGGTCGATCAGGCCTTCGACGGCGAGGAAGGGCATTATCTGGGCGAGACCGAACCCTATGACGCGGTCATCCTCGACATCGGCCTGCCAGAGATGGACGGCATCACGGTGGTCGAGAAATGGCGTGCGGTAGGCAAGGCAATGCCGGTGCTGATGCTGACGGCGCGCGACCGTTGGAGCGACAAGGTGGCCGGCATTGACGCCGGTGCCGATGATTATGTGGCCAAACCCTTCCACGTGGAGGAAGTGCTGGCGCGCGTTCGCGCCCTCATTCGCCGCGCTGCCGGACATGCTTCTTCTGAAATCACCTGCGGGCCGGTGAAGCTCGACACAAAGGCCTCCAAGGCGACGGTGAACGGCGTGGCGATGAAGCTGACGTCGCACGAGTTTCGCCTGCTGTCCTATCTCATGCACCATATGGGCGAGGTCGTCTCCCGTACCGAACTGATCGAGCACATGTACGATCAGGATTTTGACCGCGATTCCAACACGATCGAGGTGTTTGTCGGACGTCTTCGCAAGAAGATCGGTGTCGACCTGATCGAGACCGTTCGTGGTCTTGGCTACCGCATGCAAGCACCATCCGATGTACGTTAGATCGGTCACGGCGCGCGTTCTGCTGCTGGCGACTGCCTGGTCGGGCGTGGCGCTGGTGGTGATCGCGCTCGTGATCTCGGCGCTCTACACGAAATCCGCCGAACGCGCCTTTACCGATCTGCTGCGTGCGCAGCTCTACAACGTGGTGAACTCCATCACCATTGGCGAAGACAACGCGCTTGCGGGCAATCCGCAACTGGGTGACCTGCGCTTCTCCCAGCCCGAAACCGGCTGGTACTGGATCGTCGAGCCGCTTGGCACCTTTGCCGCGACGCCGCTGTCATCTTCGTCGCTCGGCACGTCGAACATCAAGGTGCCGTCCATCCTCAACGTACCCTTCAACAATCGCTATGAGCGCTTCTATCCCGCCATCGACGCCTTCGGGAACAATGTGCTGGTGGCGGAAACAGAGGTGGTGCTGGACAGCGAGGGCAGGGCGGCGCGCTTTCGCGTGACAGGCAACCTGACCGTGGTAACGGAGGATGTGCAGGCCTTCACCCAGAGCCTCTACATCGCGCTGGTGGTCTTCGGCCTCGGCAGCCTCGTGGTCAACGGTCTTGCCATTCTCTTCGGTCTGCGACCGCTGGACGAAGCGCGCCGAGCGCTGGAAAAGGTGCGACGCGGGGAGGCGGAGCGTCTGGAAGGCGAGTTTCCCCGTGAAGTGCATGCGCTGACCATCGAGATGAATGCACTGATCGACAGCAACCGCCGCATTGTCGAGCGTGCCCGCTCGCAGGTGGGAAATCTGGCCCATTCACTGAAGACGCCGATTGCCGTGCTTCTCAACGAATCGCGCCTCATCGACAAGGGCCGTGGAGACGTGGTGCGCGGGCAGGCGGAAGCCATGCAGAGCCAGGTGCAGAGCTATCTGAACCGCGCCCGCATTGCCGCCCAGCGCGAATCCATGCTGGCGCGAACCGATGCCGAGCCGGTGCTGGAGCGCCTGATGCGGGTGATGCGGCGCCTCAATCCCGACAAGACATTCGAACTGATCGCGACACAGGCCAATCTGGCACTTGCCATGGAGCAGCAGGATGTCGAGGAAACGGTCGGCAACCTTCTGGAGAATGCGGCGCGCCATTCCAGGAGCGGCGTCTGGCTGACCATCATGCCGTCACTGGCACCCGAGGGGGAAGATCCGGCCCGGCGCAACTGGGTGGAAATTGCTGTTGAAGATGATGGGCCGGGCCTTAACCCCGACGAAATCAAGGAAGCCATGAAGCGCGGTCGCAGGCTGGATGAAAGCAAGCCCGGCACGGGTCTTGGACTTTCGATCGTTGGCGAAATCGCCCGTGAATATCAGGGCCGTTTCCGTCTTTCGCGCGGGCGTCGCGGGGGCTTGCGCGCTGTGCTGACACTGCCGGGAATTTCACGCGACGCGGCATGAGTTGCATCCTGGGACCGACGCAGTGCGGTATAAATGGCACACTGATCGCTTTCCGGCTCGACACTCTGTGCCAGCACGCTACAAACAGAGTTCAAACCTTCGCTTGGTTTCGCCACAGTCGACGTGCATGGCCAGTGACGTAATGGGCCGAGTTCAGGTTTGAAAATCAGGTGCGTAGATACCAGATAACTGTCTACGCAAGCACGAAACGGTTGGAGTAGAATGGAAGTCCGCGCTGTGAAATTCGTCGTTTGGCCTGTTCTTGCTGCAAGCCTGCTTTCGGCCTGCACATCGACCGGAGGCAATCGTGGCGGGCTCTTTGCCAAGGCGCCGCCGAACAATTTCATTGTGGCGCTTCAGGGGGGTATCGTCAGCCGTGCCGGGACACAGCTCAGCGAAAGCGACCGCCAAAGGGCGCTGGAAGCGGAATATCGCGCGCTGGAGTTTTCCGAGGTCGGACAGTCGACCGAATGGAAAGGCCGCAATATCAGCGGCGAGGTGGTGGCAGCAGCGCCCTATCAGGTGGGTTCACAGAACTGCCGCAGCTACACGCACACGCTGACGATCAACGAACGTGAGTTGAAGGCGCGCGGCACGGCCTGTCGCAATGCCGATGGAGCCTGGACTCCGCTGAGCTGAACCGCGTTCTCCTTCCCATTGAACCAATTGTGTTTCGCGCCCTTGCTTGACGCAAATCAAGGCCCGTGTCAGGCAGTCCGTCCATAGGAGAGAGGAGACTGTTCACGAAGTTGCGGCCAAACGCCTCAAATTCGTGTCATCGTCCCCGATCCGATTGGAATAGTGGTGCGCTTGACGTAATTGGCTTCAATGATTTTCTGGATTCTTATCGCAGTACTGACGGCTGGAGTGGCAGGTCTTCTGATCGCGCCGCTGATGAAGCCAAGGCCGCAACCGACGACGGCCCGTGAAGACGAGGCTGCGGTTTACCGCGACCAGATGAAGGAGATCGATCGCGATCTCGCGCTCGGTCTTCTCGGCGAGAAGGAGGCCGACTACGCGCGCGCCGAAATCGGACGCCGTTTGCTGGCTGCCACCGACGCGCCGCAGCGGGGCCTGACGCCCGCCGCCCTGCCGCGCCCGCATCGCATCACCACGCTTCTGGTCATTCTCTGTCCGCCTATCGTGGGACTTGCGGGCTATCTGATGCTGGGAAGCCCCGGCATGCCCGACCAGCCGCTGGCGGCACGCCTTGCCAATCCGGGCAACAATATCGAACTTCTGATCGCCAAGGCCGAACGGCATCTGGCACAGAACCCCAATGACGGGGCCGGTTGGGATCTGCTGGCGCCGATCTACATGCGATCCGGCCGCTTTGCCGATGCGGACCAGGCGTTTCGCAATTCGATCCGCATCCTGGGCGCGACACCGCAACGACTGGCGGGCCTGGGCGAAACCATGGTCGCCGCCAATCAGGGCATCGTGACCGACGAGGCACGCGGCTTCTTCGAGAAGGCGGTGGCGCTGGAACCCGACAATATGCGCTCGCGCTTCTATGTGGCGCTCGGGCTGGAGCAGGCGGGTCGCAAGGCGGAGGCGCTGGCCGCCTTCAACGCCATCAAGCGAGATTCGCCCCCCGGAGCCGCATGGGAAAGCCTCGTGAACCAGCACATTGCCGCCAATAGCGAGAATGCACCCGGGAATCCGAGCGCTGCCGATGTTGCCGCCGCCCAGAACCTTTCCGGGCAGGACCGGCAGGTAATGATTGCGGGCATGGTGGAAAGCCTTGCCGAGCGGCTGAAATCTGACCCGAAAAACATCGAGGGCTGGCTGCGGCTGGTGCGCTCCTACATGGTGCTGGGCCGCGAGCAGGACGCCCGCAATGCCCTTCAGACAGGGCTGAAGACATTTCCCGCAGAGACGGGCGAGGGTCAGCGGCTTGTGGCGCTGGCGCGTGAGATTGGACTGGGCGAGGGGATCGTGCAATGACGCGCAAACAGAAACGCATGGCCGTGATTGCTGGCGGCATGAGCTTCATCCTGATTGCCGTGCTGCTCGTGATGTTCGCCTTCAGCCAGTCGGTCGCCTATTTCTTCATGCCGAGCGATCTTGCCAAGAACGAGGTATCGCCGGGAACGCGCATCCGTCTGGGTGGACTGGTCGAGGCTGGTTCCGTTCAGCGTGGGGCCGGATCGACCGTGAGCTTCAAGGTGACCGATGGCTCGGCGAGCGTACCTGTGAGCTATACCGGAATTCTGCCGGACCTGTTTCGCGAGGGCCAGGGCGTGGTGACCGAAGGCGTGTTCACGTCTTCCCGTGCCTTCGTTGCAGATTCGGTGCTGGCCAAGCATGATGAGAACTACATGCCGAAGGAAGTGGCGGATCGCCTGAAGGCGGACGGCGTCTGGAAGGAGGGCGAAGGCAGCCCGACCACCGGCGCCAAAGGGAGTGTGACGCGATGATTGTCGAGATCGGCCATTATGCGCTGGTTCTGGCGCTTGCGATTGCCCTGATCGTCTCCATCGCGCCCGTTGTGGGTGCGCGGCGGAACGATGCGGCGCTGATGGCGCTGGCACCCTCGGGCTCCATCATCCTCTTTGGCATGGTGACGCTTTCGTTTCTGGCGCTGACCTGGGCCTATGCGGTTTCCGATTTTTCCGTGCGCAATGTCTGGGAGAACTCCCATTCGCTGATGCCCATGGTCTACAAGCTTTCCGGCGTCTGGGGGAACCACGAAGGTTCCATGATGCTGTGGCTGCTGATCCTGACGCTGTTCAGCGCACTCGTTGCATTCTTCGGGCGCAATCTGCCGGAAACATTGCGGGCCAACGTGCTGGCCGTGCAGGCCTGGGTGACGGTCGCCTTCCTGCTGTTCATTCTGCTGACCTCCAATCCCTTCATCCGCCTGATGCCGGCACCCGCGGAAGGGCAGGATCTGAACCCTATCCTGCAGGATCCCGGTCTCGCAGTGCATCCGCCTTTGCTGTATCTCGGCTATGTCGGCTTTTCCGTCTGCTTCTCCTTCGCCGTTGCTGCCCTCATCGAAGGACGCATCGACGCGGCATGGGCGCGCTGGGTTCGCCCCTGGACGCTGGCTGCCTGGACCTTCCTGACGGCTGGCATCGCCATGGGGTCCTACTGGGCCTATTACGAGCTCGGCTGGGGCGGCTGGTGGTTCTGGGATCCGGTCGAAAACGCTTCCTTCATGCCGTGGCTTGCGGGAACAGCACTTCTGCACTCGGCGCTGGTGATGGAAAAGCGCGAGGCGCTGAAGATCTGGACCGTGCTTCTGGCGATCATCACCTTCTCGCTGTCGTTGCTCGGAACCTTCCTCGTCCGCTCCGGCGTTCTTACCTCCGTGCATGCCTTCGCGACAGACCCGACCCGCGGCACCTTCATTCTGGCCATCCTCTCGATCTTCGTCGGCGGAGCTTTTGCACTGTTTGCCTGGCGCGCACCGCAACTGAAAAGCGGCGGCATCTTTGCGCCCATTTCCCGCGAAGGCGCTCTGGTTCTCAACAATCTGATCCTGACGGTATCGACCGCGACGGTGCTGACCGGCACGCTTTATCCGCTGGTTCTGGAGACGCTGACGGGTGAGAAGATTTCCGTCGGCGCACCCTTCTTCAACCTGACCTTCGGCCTGTTGATGATTCCGCTTCTGCTGATCGTACCTATGGGGCCGCTTCTGGCCTGGAAACGGGGTGATCTCCTGGGCGCCATGCAGCGGCTCTATCTCGTTGCGGGGCTGGCGCTGGTTGTAGGGCTCGGGATCTACTACGTAGAAAATGGCGGCCCTGTTCTGGCCTTCCTCGGTCTGGCGCTCGGCATCTATCTCATTCTCGGTTCGCTGGTCGACCTCTGGTACCGCGCCAACTTCGGCAAGCTGGCTTTTTCCATTGCCCTTGCCCGGTTGAAGGGGCTTCCACGCTCTGCCTTCGGAACGGCGCTGGCGCATATGGGCCTTGGCGTTACCGTGCTGGGCATCGTGGCGGTGACGGCTTTCGAGACCGAGCACGTGCTGGAAATGAAGCAGGGCATGACAGCGGATGCAGGCGGCTATACGCTCGTATTCGATGGCATGAAGGAAGCGGTCGGCCCGAACTTTACCGAAGAGCGAGCGCATTTCACGATCAGCAAGGCGGGCGTTGCCGTTGCCGACGTCTGGTCTTCGAAGCGCATCTACACCGCGCGCCGCATGCCGACGACGGAAGCCGGTATCGTTAGCTTCGGTCTCAGCCAGCTTTATGTGTCGCTGGGCGACCCGATGGCCGATGGCGGCATCGTGGTGCGCATCTGGTGGAAGCCTTTCATTCTCTGTATCTGGCTTGGTGGCTTGATCATGATGATTGGCGGCTTTGTTTCGCTCTCTGACCGCCGCCTGCGTGTTGGCGCGCCAAGCCGCAGAGCAAAGGCGGCAAAGCCGGCCAAGCCCGCCATGGAGCCTGCGCAATGAAGAGGCGTTTTCCTCTCGTCCTGCTGGCGAGCCTGATGCTGGCGCCGGTGACTGCTCTTGCCGTCAATCCCGATGAGGTTCTGAAGGACCCGAAGCTGGAGCAGCGCGCCCGTGACCTGTCAGCTCAGCTTCGCTGCATGGTCTGCCAGAACCAGTCCATCGACGATTCCAACGCCGAGCTTGCCAAGGACCTGCGCGTGCTGGTGCGCGAGCGGATAACGGCGGGCGATAGCGACGAGCAGGTGATCAACTATCTCGTCTCGCGCTACGGCGAATTCGTGCTGCTGAAGCCGCGACTAAGCGCCCAGACGGTCGCGCTTTGGGCAACCCCTGCGGTCCTTTTCATCATCGGCGGAATTGCAGTCTACCGGTTGTCTCGCCGCTCCCGTCCCACGACGGGTGCTGAGAAGGCCCTGACGGCGGAAGAGCAGGCGCGACTGGCGGAACTGCTGCGCAAGGAAGAGGGCTGAGCGGCGTTTTTTCCGCTCTCCGCAACATTACAAACATTTCACCCATCGGACACGTGCAGTTAAGGTCACGGCACCTATATCTTCAGTCATCCACCGCCGCCGGACCTCCGGCAACCAGTCTGAATGATGATAAAGGTATCGAACCATGAGCAAGATCGGACGCCCCTCCCTGAAGACCATTCTCAAGGGAACCACTGTGGCGGGCCTCGCAGCCGTAATGCTTTCGACCGGCATTCCCGCACAAGTCTATCAATCCTATGCTGAGCCGGTGACTGTTGCTTCGCCGCAGGTTCCAAGCTTCGCAGATGTCGTTTCCGCCGTATCGCCTGCCGTTGTTTCCGTTCGCGTTAAATCCGATACGACGCCAGCCTCGGACGATGCCAGCAATGGCTTCTCATTTGGAGGCCGCGGCTTTGACGAGCTTCCGGACGACCATCCGTTGAAGCGCTTCTTCCGTGAGTTTGGCGGCCAGATGCCGAACGGCCGCAACCAGGACCGCGCCGAGCGCAACAACCGCAACGGCAACCGCCAGCATTACATGCGTCCTGTCGCACAGGGCTCCGGCTTCTTCATCTCTGAAGACGGCTATCTCGTCACCAACAATCACGTCGTGGCTGACGGTTCGGCCTATACGGTGGTCATGAACGACGGGACCGAACTCGATGCGAAGCTGATCGGCAAGGACAGCCGGACGGATCTCGCCGTCCTGAAGGTCGATACCAAGCGCAAGTTCACCTATGTGAAGTTTGCCGATGACGCGAAGATCCGCGTCGGCGACTGGGTCGTTGCCGTCGGCAACCCCTTCGGTCTCGGTGGCACAGTCACGGCCGGTATCGTCTCTGCCCGTGGCCGCGATATCGGTTCCGGTCCCTATGACGACTTCATCCAGATCGATGCGCCGGTCAACCGCGGTAACTCCGGTGGCCCGACCTTCAACCAGAACGGCGAAGTGGTCGGTATCAACACCGCGATCTTCTCGCCCTCCGGCGGCAGTGTCGGCATCGCCTTTGCCATTCCCGCCTCCACCGCAAAGGATGTGGTGGCCGACCTGATGAAGAGCGGCAAGGTGGAGCGCGGCTGGCTTGGTGTCCAGATCCAGCCGGTGACGCAGGAGATCGCGGAATCGCTCGGTCTTGCAGAAGCCAAGGGTGCGCTGGTCGTGTCTCCGCAGAACGGTTCTCCGGGCGCAAAGGCTGGCATCAAGCAGGGTGATGTGATCACCGCCGTCAATGGCGAGCCGATCAAGGATGCCCGTGACCTGGCCAAGAAGGTTGCAGCCATCGGCCCGAACAAGAAGGTGGATGTTTCCATCTGGCGCGGCGGCAAGGCGCAATCCGTTGAAGTGACGCTCGGCAATCTCGCAAGCGACGAAGCCTCCAAGGCCGAAACGCAGCAGAGCCAGCAGCAGGCGCAGCCTTCGAGCGAAAAGGCGCTTGCCAACCTTGGCATCACCGTCGGCCCTTCCGATGATGGTACGGGCGTTGCGGTAACCGATGTCGATCCGGACTCGGAAGCTGCAGCCAAGGGACTGAAGGAAGGTGAGAAGATCACCGCCGTCAACAACCAGCAGGTCGCAACGGCAGCCGACATTACCAAGGCCATCGCCGCCGCCCGCAAGGATGGCCGTACCCGGGCGCTGTTCCAGATCGAATCGCAGAGCGGCAGCCGCTTCATCGCACTTCCGATCAACGAAGGCTAAGGGACCGGTCAACTCCTCTTGTTTGGGGCGCCGGACCAGCAATGGTTCGGCGCCATTTTCATTTTCGATTTCAGGGAGACACCAATGCCGTTACAGCAGGAAAGCATGGAGAAGCCCGCTGAAACCCCTTCCACCGGGCAGGGTCGCGAGGCTATTGTCCCGCACATGAAGATTCTTGTGATTGAAGACGATCTCGAAGCCGCCGCTTACATGACCAAGGCCTTTCGCGAGACGGGTATTGTGGTCGATCACGCCAGCGATGGCGAAAGCGGCCTCTTCATGGGTTCTGAAAACGCCTATGATGTCATGGTCATCGACCGCATGTTGCCGCGGCGCGATGGGCTGTCTGTGATCAGTGAATTGCGCAAGCGCGGCATCAATACGCCCGTTCTCATTCTCTCTGCACTTGGACAGGTGGACGACCGCGTGACGGGCCTGCGTGCGGGTGGCGACGATTACCTGCCCAAACCCTATGCGTTCAGCGAGCTTCTGGCGCGCGTGGAAGTGCTGGGTCGGCGAAAAGGGACGCCCGAGCAGGAGATGACCTACCGTGTCGGCGATCTCGAGCTTGACCGGCTTTCCCATGAGGTTCGCCGTCAAGGCAAGGAGATCCTCCTTCAGCCGCGCGAGTTTCGGTTGCTGGAATATCTCATGAAGAATGCCGGTCAGGTTGTGACCCGGACGATGCTTCTGGAGAATGTCTGGGACTATCATTTCGATCCGCAGACGAATGTCATCGACGTGCATGTTTCGCGCCTGCGCTCGAAGATCGAGAAGGATTTTGACAAGCCGCTGCTGAAGACCATTCGCGGCGCCGGTTACATGATCAAGGACGAAGCTTGAGCATGAGCCGTCTTCGCCTGCTGTTTCGCTCGACCAGCGTTCGGCTGTCGGCGCTCTACATCATCCTGTTCTCGCTCTGCGCCGCCTTTCTGGTCGTCTATGTGACGGCCATGTCAGAGCGAATTCTGACGCAGCAGGTTCGAGAGAGTATCAATCAGGAAGCCGCCGATATTCGCGCAGCCTATGATCGCGGCGGCATCAACCTGCTTCTGAGGACCATGGAGCGGCGTGCACGGCAACCGGGCGCCAATCTCTATGTCATTGCAAGCCCAACGGGCGAGATGCTGGCCGGGAACGTAGCTTCCGTGGAGCCGGGCGTTCTGGATCAGGAGGGCTGGACGCGGATGCCGTTCCGCTATGAGCCCTTCACGGAGCAGGGGCCGCCGCGTCCGCATGTTGCAACGGCGAATGTATTTTTCCTCGACAACGGCCTGCGGGTGATGGTGGGACGCGACCTGGGCGAACCGGGGCGTTTCCGAGGCATTGTGCGCCGCGCGCTGATGGTGGCGTTGGCCATCATGGGTCTCGGTGCACTGGTGATCTGGTTCGGTATCGGGCGAAACGCCTTGCGGCGCATCGATCGTATGTCGGCGGCAAGCACCAAGATCATGGCGGGCGATCTGTCACAACGGCTGCCGGTCGGCGTTTCCGGCGACGAATTCGACCGGCTCTCCGAGTCTCTCAACGCCATGCTCGAGCGCATCGAGAAGCTGAATGAGGGGCTGCGGCAGGTTTCCGACAATATCGCCCACGATCTGAAGACGCCTTTGACGCGGCTGCGCAACAAGGCAGCCGACGCGCTGGATGAGGATGATGGAGAGGTTCGGCGTGTGGCGCTGGAAGGCATCATCAGCGAGTCAGACCAGCTGATCCGGACGTTCAACGCGCTTCTGATGATCTCCCGGGTCGAGGCCGGTTCGATTGCAGCCGAAATGACGCCGGTGGACATCTCCGCCATCTGTGCCGATTCCGCCGAGCTTTACGAGCCGGTTGCGGAAGAGGCCGGACTTTCGCTGGTGACTGAAATCGAGCCCGGCCAGGCCGTGCAGGGAAACCGGGAGCTTATCGGGCAGGCAATGTTCAACCTGCTCGACAATGCCATCAAATACGCAGCCAAAGGCGAGCAGGACCGCCCGATCCTGATGCGCCTGAAGCGACAGGGCGAGGAATTGCATCTGTCCGTCTGCGATCACGGGCCGGGCGTGCCGGAGGACAAACGCTCCGAGGTGGTGAAGCGCTTCGTGCGGCTGGACGAGAGCCGCTCAAAGCCGGGCACCGGTCTTGGCCTATCGCTTGTTGAGGCGGTCATGGAACTGCATGGCGGGCGTCTGGAACTGTCACAGACGAATGCCGGGGCAGATGTCCATCCGGGTCTGACCGCGACCATGGTATTTCCGGCTTCAGCGCGAAGCATGTAGCCTATTTATGCAGCATCTGCCTCTTTTGTGGTGAGAACGGGCTGACAGATTGCCATCCCCGCGCTACAGCCTGAAGATATGCGGCAGAATTGGGAGGTTCGTATCGTGGCTGAGCAGGTGCACTCTCTGGGCGAGCTTCGCGACAACCCCTTGCGCGCCTTCAACCAGACGGAGGCGAGGGCTGCCAATGCGGTTCTGAAAGAGATCGCCGGACAGGAGCCCGTTGTCGCCGAGATGCTGAAGGATGGCGGCGTACTGAAGGAATTCCTGGCCGCAGCGCTTTCGCTTTCTCCCTACCTGCGTGAGAGCCTTTCCATCCGTCCCGCGATGCTGGCGCGCTACCTCTCTGCACCGGTAGAACAACTGCTGGCGCAATGCGTGGAGGCCGCGCGGCAAAGTTGGGAACCGCGCTCTGATGGATCCGTGCCCACAGAAGCCGAGGTGATGACGGCGCTCCGAAACGCGAAGAGGGAGGTCAGCGTTCTTCTGGCGCTGGCCGATCTGGCGCGTCTGCACGATGCAAGACAGACCACCCGCTGGCTGACAAGGCTGGCGGATGTGGCCGTCGCCGCATCGATTGACCATCTGCTGGTGACGGCGCACCACGCAGGCAAGCTGACCTTGAACGATCCCGCACGACCCAGTGAAGGGTCCGGGCTGATCGTGCTTGGCATGGGCAAGCATGGTGCGGAGGAGCTGAATTACTCCTCAGACATCGATCTGGTTGTCTTCTATGACCCGGAGAGCGGCATCCTGCCGGACCCGCTGGAGGCGAGCGAGCTCTACGGTCGCATGATGCGCCGGATGATCCGCATGCTGCAGGAGCGCACGGGCGATGGCTATGTGTTCCGCACCGACCTGCGTCTGCGGCCTGATCCGGGCTCGACCCCTCTGGCCGTCTCCGTCGAAGCGGCGCTCGTCTATTATGAAGGGCGGGGGCAGAACTGGGAACGTGCCGCCTACATCAAGGCAAGGCCCATTGCTGGCGACCTGCAGGCAGGCACCGACTTCCTGCGCCAGCTGGTTCCTTTCGTTTTCCGCAAATATCTCGACTACGCAGCGATTGCCGATATTCACTCGATCAAGCGCCAGATCCACGCGCACAAGGGCCACGGCGCCATTGCCGTGAAGGGCCATGACGTGAAGCTAGGGCGGGGCGGCATTCGGGAAATCGAGTTCTTCGTGCAGACCCAGCAGCTGATCGCGGGAGGCCGCATGCCCCCCTTGCGGGCGCGCCGCACCGAGGATGCACTTTCCGCACTTGCCGATGCGCAGTGGATACGGCCCGAGATCGCCATGGAACTCACGGAGGCCTACTGGTTTCTGCGGGATGTGGAGCATCGCATCCAGATGGTGCGCGACGAGCAATCGCACCGCTTGCCCGAGGGCGAGGCGGAGCTGAAGCGCATTGCCTTCATGATGGGCTTTGCCGATACCAAGGCGTTTGGCGACAGGCTGGAAGAGATCCTGCGCACCGTGGAGAAACGCTATGCGCGGCTTTTCGAGCAGGAGACAAAGCTTTCCGCCGCCGATGGCAATCTGGTTTTCACCGGTCAGAACGACGACCCGGAAACCCTGAAGACATTGGAGCGGATGGGCTTCGAGCGGCCTGCCGATATGTCTCGCGTCATCCGCACCTGGCATTACGGACGATACCGCGCCACGCAATCGGTCGAGGCCCGCGAACGGCTGACGGAACTGATGCCGGAACTGCTGATGGCCTTTGGCAAGAGCAAGCGCGCTGATGAGGCGCTGCTTAGGTTCGATGGCTTTCTGAAAGCACTGCCAGCCGGTATCCAGCTTTTCTCGCTTCTCGGCAACAATCCCAACCTGTTGAGCCTGGTGGTAACGGTCATGTCGGCGGCACCTCGTCTTGCGGATATTATTGCCGCGAGGCCGCATGTGTTCGACGGCATGCTGGACCCCGGCCTTATGGCGCAGATGCCGACACGCGATTACTTGCAGGAACGATTGACGACCTTTCTCGGCGGCGCGCGGCATTATGAGGATTTGCTTGACCGACTACGCATCTTTGCCTCGGAGCAACGCTTTCTGATCGGCATAAGATTGTTGACGGGCAGCATCAGCGGCATTCAGGCGGGGCATGCCTTTACCGATCTGGCTGACCTTATCATCGCCAAGGCGCTGGAGGGCGTGCGCAGCGAGATCCGGCAGGCGCATGGGGACTTTCCGGGCGGGCGGATCGCGGTGATCGGCATGGGCAAGCTTGCAAGCTTCGAGCTGACCGCCGGTTCCGATGTCGATATCATCCTGCTCTACGACTATGATGACGGCGCCCTTGAATCGGACGGAGATAAGCCGCTCGATTCACTCCGCTATTTCACACGTATCACGCAACGGCTGATCGCAGCGCTGTCGGCGCCAACTGCGGAGGGCATCGTTTTCGAGGTGGATCTGCGCCTGCGGCCTTCCGGCAACAAGGGGCCGGTTGCCACACGGATCAATTCCTTCCGCAAATATCAGGAAGAGGAAGCCTGGACCTGGGAGCATATGGCGCTGACGAGAGCACGGCTGATCTGCGGCGACGACAGCCTGATGCGGGAGGCGGATGATGTGATCGCAACGATCCTCAACCGCCCACGGGAGCGTGACAGAATTGCAGCCGATGTGGCCGAGATGCGCGCGCTGATCGAACAGGAAAAGCCACCACGCGACCAATGGGATCTGAAGCTTATACCGGGCGGCCTGATCGACATTGAATTTCTGGCGCAGTTTGCCCGGCTGATGAACGGGCGGGCCAGCAGCCTGACCGCTGAGGAGCGTCAGTTGACGGGCACCGGCAGAAGCCTGATGCTCTATGCGCAGGACATGATCAGCCGTGACGATCTTGATCTCTGCCTTCAGGCGCTCGCCGTCTACACGGAGCTTTCGCAGATCATCCGGCTGTGTGTCGGCAGCGAGTTCGACCCTAAGGATGCGCCCGCAGGTCTGATCGAGCGGCTATCCACGGCTGTGGATGCCCCGAACCTCAAACTGGTGGAGGCAGACCTCAAGCGGCTGTCGAAGGGCGTGCGATCGGTTTTCCAGTCGACGACGCGCCGCCGTCCCCAGGGATCGTAAGCGCGACGACCGTGCCGTGCTTCATGCGGGAACGGATGCGCATGGAGCCGCCATGGAGTGTGACCAGCGAGCGGGAAATGGCAAGCCCAAGGCCGGAGCCTCCCTTGCTCTTGGCATACTGGCTCTGAACCTGCTCGAACGGCTGGCCGATCTTCCCAAGCGCCGCCTTCGGAATTCCAATCCCCGTATCGGCGATGGTGAGGCGCAGGCCCTTGGCCGTCTCGCGGGCGCGCAACTCGATCCTTCCGCCTTCGTTGGTGAACTTCACAGCATTGGACAGCAGGTTCAACAGGATCTGCTTCATCGCGCGACGATCGCCCACCATGCGCAGATCCGGGCTGAGACGCTGCGTCACGATAATCGATTTTTCCTCAGCCGGGATTGATGTGAGGCGTAGGCTCTCCTCGATCAGGGGCGCCAGATCAATCGACTCGCAATGGATCTTCATGTGGCCTGCTTCGATCTTCGACATGTCGAGAATGTCGTTGATGACGTTCAGCAGATGCTTTCCGCTTTCGTGGATGTCCTTGGCATATTCGCTGTATTTCGGCGAGCCGACCGGGCCGAACATGCCGTTCAACAGGATTTCAGAGAAACCGAGAATCGCGTTCAAGGGTGTGCGCAACTCATGGCTCATATTCGCAAGAAATTCCGACTTCGCCTTGTTCGCGGCTTCCGCTCGATCCTTCTCGGCCAAATAATTGGCATTGGCGACGGACAGTTCTGCCTTCTGGCGCTCCAGCTTCTTCTGGGATGACGAGAGATCGCCAATCGTTGCCATCAGTCGGCGCTCGGATTCACGCAGGCGCTCCTGATGCCGCTTGAGCAGTGTGATGTCTGTGCCAACTGACACAAGACCGCCATCCCGCGTGCGCCGCTCGTTGATCTGGAGCCAGCGTTCATCGGCCAGTTGCACTTCGATTGTGCGCGAAAAGCCGTTCTGGTCGGGATCCGCAATCCGCCGCTCTACCACGGGCCGAGAGGCCGCAGCCGTCACGATGGCCTTCTCCGTGCCGGGAACGAGTACGCTGTCGGGCAGGCCGTATGCCTGTTGGAAGTGCGTGTTGCACATGACCAGACGGTCGTTCTTGTCCCACAGGACGAAGGCTTCCGAGGTGCACTCGATGGCGTCGGCCAGACGCTGATCCGCCTCCGCATAGCGCTGGGCAAGACGGTGCTGTTCCGTCACGTCCATGGCGATGCCGATGACGTGGGTCCGACCCATGCCTGTTTTGACTACCTGTGCGCGGGCCCGCATCCATACATAATGACCGGCCGCATGGCGCATGCGGAAAACCTGGTCGACCTGCTTTGCATTGCCGCGACCGACCGCGCGGGCAAGCGCGAAGAGGTTGCCATCGGCCGGATGCATCATCCGGGCAGCCTCGCTGAAGGACAGTACATTGTTGCCGGGCGGAAGTCCCAGCATTTCATACATGGAGCGCGACCAGAACAGCTTGCGGTTCGTGAGATCGAAATCCCAGAGACCGCAGCGTCCACGCGAGAGAGCCGTTTCGACGCGCATATTGGATTCGAGAAAGATCTCGTCGGCTTCGCGCGCACGTTTGGCCTGCACATAGTAAGCGTAGAGGATGACCAGCATGACCGAGGAAATGCCGGTGAAGAGCGTCACATTCAGAGAGACCTGCTGGCGCCAGTATTGATCGATCTCATCCAGAGAATGACCCGCCACCAGCAATCCGCCGCCGAGGCTGCGAATGGCTGCATAATGGGGCGCGCCCTCAAATGTGGTTTCGATAATGCCATTGCCTCCGCCGAACCGTCGCAGGGCCACCATTTCCGGCAAAAAGGAATCGAACCGCGCCCCGATGAACGACTTGGCGCTGCCCGTCGCGCTGAAGATCCGACCCGTGCTGTTGACGAGAAGGATGAAGCTCTGCCGATCCAGATCCTGCGGCAATGTTTTGAGGCGCTGCTCAGCGGCTGCCTGATCGGCGGCAACGAAAATCTCGTCGTGACCCTGAAGGGCGGAGGTGCCGATGGCGGCCAGAAGCGCCGTGGTTTGCCGGGCATCCTCTTCCATCCGGGCACGTTCGGACACAAGACCCATCAGTCGGGAAATGGCAATGACGCTGAGAAAGGCGATGATGAGGACGGGGATTGCGCGTTTCAGCCAGACATCCAGGTTCGGAATGGCCTGCAGACGCTGACCAATGCGCAGCGATCGGTCTCCGATGGCCAGCAGCCACAGCAGCACCCGATCCCAGAATTTGAAAAACAGCCGCCCTTCAGCCGCGGTTTCCCGCTGCACGTCCGCCATCGCTTTGCTTGATCCCTCGTGAGTGATTCGCAAATCATGTTGCGATCCGAGGGCAGTGAATCATTGCTGATTCGCCTTGTCCAG
Source organism: Rhizobium sp. Root149 (assembly GCF_001427345.1). Classification (NCBI taxonomy): domain Bacteria; kingdom Pseudomonadati; phylum Pseudomonadota; class Alphaproteobacteria; order Hyphomicrobiales; family Rhizobiaceae; genus Rhizobium; species Rhizobium sp. Root149. Next base: position 296,840 of record NZ_LMGD01000001.1, on the reverse strand, counting down.
ATGCGGTTTTAAGAAAAATTTAACCATATTGCGGAAATGGCGCCCCGCGATCCTGCAGGGGCGCCAGGCTGGCTGATCTCAGCTGTCTTTCAGCATCCGCTCGATGAGGTCCCGAACATCGGTCGAGAGCTTTGATGTGCGGTCGATTTCCAGTAGTGCCGCACGCGCATGGTCGGCGCGGCTGGCATCCAGCGCCCGCCAGGAGCGCATGGCGGTCAGCAGTCGCGCAGCAAGCTGCGGATTGCGCGGATCGATCTGCGTGACCTGAGCGCCCAGCAAACGGTATCCCTCACCATCGGCGCGATTGAAGGCAGTTGGATTGGCAAACGCAAGTGAACCCACCAGCGAACGAACTCGGTTCGGGTTCGTCGCAACGTAGAGCGGATGCTCCATCAGGGCGTTGACACGGTTCAGCGTATCTCCGCCCGGAATGGTGGCCTGCAGTGCAAACCACTTATCCAGAACAAGCGGGTTGTTTTCGAAACGTTTGACGAAGGTTGCCAGTGCTTCTGCCGTTGCCGCATCCTCCGGGAAGCGGTGCGCCAGAACCGTCAGGGCCTGAACCATATCGGTCATGTTATCCGCATCCGCGAAGGCCTTGGCGGCGCGCTCGGTGCCGCCCGTGACATAGGCCAGATAGCCAAGCGCGCTGTTGCGCAGTGCCCGTTTGCCAGCGCTTGCCGCATCAGGGCTGAAGGCGCCTTCCGGCTTCATCGTGTTGAACAGGTTCTCGAAAACAGACTGGCCGCTTTCGGCAATGGCCTTCAGGATAGCCTGACGGCCCTTATGGATGGCGTCAGGATCAATGTTGCTGCCAAGCTCACGGGCAATGTCCGCCTCGCTGGGAAGAGCGAGCGCCTGAGCACGGAAAGCCGGCTCGAGTGCTTCATCGGCTGCCGCTTCCAGCAAGGTGGAGATGAAAACCGGATCGCAGGTGATGGCCTTGCCTTCACGCGCATCCTTGGCTGCGTGCAGGAGGTTGGGCAGCGCCAGATCCGTCAGCGCCTGCCAGCGGGCAAACAGGTCCGTATCGTGACGGGCAATGCGCACCAGATCCTCGGTGCTTTGCTTGAAATCGAGATTGATCGGAGCAGAGAAACCGCGGTTCAACGAAAGCACCGGACGTGTCGGTACATTTTCGAAAACGAAGACCTGAGCCTTTTCCGTCAGGTGCAGAACATCGCCCGTGACCTGACCGCCGCTGACCTTTGGCGCATCAAGCAGGGCGCCATTGTCCTGAATGAGGGCATAGGACAGCGGGATATGCATCGGCTGCTTGGTGGACTGCCCCGGCGTGGCCGGGATCATCTGCTCCAGAGAGAGCGTGAAAGTCTTGGCCACCGCATCATAGATGCCGGATGCCGTCACCAGTGGCGTTCCCGCCTGATGGTACCAGAGCGAGAACTGCTTGAGATCGACGCTGTTGGCATCTTCGAAGGATTTCACGAAATCCTCGACCGTTGCCGCCTCGCCATCGTGGCGCTCGAAATAGAGGTCCATCCCCTTCTTGAAGCCATCCTTGCCAAGGATCGTCGCGATCATCCGCGTGACTTCGGAGCCCTTCTCGTAGACGGTGGTCGTGTAGAAGTTGTTGATCTCGCGATAGGCCGTCGGACGAACCGGATGCGCCAGCGGGCCGCCATCTTCCTGGAACTGTTCGGCCTTTAGATGGCGCACTTCGGCAATCCGCTTGACTGCCCGCGAGCGCTGATCGGCGGAGAACTCATGATCGCGATAGACGGTCAGGCCTTCCTTCAGGCACAGCTGGAACCAGTCGCGGCAGGTAATGCGGTTGCCCGTCCAGTTGTGGAAGTATTCGTGGGCGATGATGGCTTCGATATTGGCGTAGTCCTGGTCCGTTGCCGTTTCGGGATCTGCCAGAACATACTTGTCGTTGAAGACGTTGAGGCCCTTGTTCTCCATGGCCCCCATGTTGAAATCCGATACGGCGACGATCATGAAGATGTTGAGGTCGTATTCGCGACCAAAGACTTCTTCGTCCCACTTCATCGACCGCTTCAGCGCATCCATGGCATAGGCTGCGCGATCTTCCTTGCCGTGTTCGACATAGATCTTCAGCGCAACTTCGCGTTCCGACATCGTGACGAACGTGTCTTCCACGACACCAAGATCACCGGCGACGAGCGCGAACAGGTAGCTTGGCTTGGGGAAAGGATCGAACCAGGCGGCGAAATGCCGGCCTTCGTCGTAATTGCCGCCGCCCAGGAAATTGCCGTTCGACAGCAGAACAGGATTGGCTGCCTTGTCGGCAATGATGGTCACCGTATAGGGCGCCAGTACGTCCGGACGGTCCGGGAAATAGGTGATGCGACGGAAACCTTCCGCCTCGCACTGCGTGCAATAGACGCCATTGGTGCGGTAGAGACCCATCAACTGGGTGTTGGCTTCCGGATTGATGGTCGTGATGACCGTCACTTCGAACGGTTCGCTTCCCGGCAGGTCGCGGATCACCAGCTGATCGGGAGAAAGATCGTATTGGCTGGCAGGCATCTCGTTCTGGTCGAGACGCAGTTCGGTGAGAACCAGTTCGTCACCATCCAGCACCAGCGGCGCGGACGCGTCCACGCCCTCACGCCGATGGAAGATGAGCCGGGATTCCAGGCGCGTTGCCTGCGGATCAAGTTCAAAGGTCAGATCGACGCGTTCCAGGACGAAATCGGTGGGGCGATAATCTGCCAGATGTACGATCTGACCCGTGTCTGTACGCAGCATGTTGCTTCCTGAAATGGAATGACCGATCGGTTTTGACGAGCTCTACTTGCCCAGTTTCGCGGCACTATTGCATCCAAAACTGAACGATTGCTAAAGCGGTCCCAAATAAAAACACTAATCCCTCAACACGTCCGCTAAAACCTGCGTGTGATTTCCGGAAATCATCATTCTATCAAAAGTCGTGATGAAACGTTTCACCAAATCAGGTTACACTTCTGCCCAGCCTGCCTGATCCCCGAAGTTTGCGAATGGCTTGGATCTTTGAAAAACAAGCCGCCACGAGTGAAGCATGAGTTCCGAAGCCCCGGATCCCTTGAGGGGGATCCTCATGAAACTGTTGTCCGTCATGGCTTTTCTTGGCATGCAGACCTTCATTAAGGCCGCAGGCGCAGGCATTCCGGCAGGGCAGATTACGTTCTATCGCTCGTTCTTCGCGCTCATCCCCATTTTCGTCTATCTGGCTATGCGAAAGGAACTGGCCTCCGCCTTCCGGACGTCCAGCTTGACAGGCCATCTCAAGCGCGGCACGCTCGGAATGATCGCCATGGTCATGGGTTTCTTCGGCCTGATCCATCTACCGCTGCCGGATGCCATCGCCATCGGATATGCCTCGCCGCTGATGGCGGTGATCTTTGCCGCGCTGATCCTGAAGGAAAAGGTGCGAATCTATCGCTGGACTGCGGTTGCGATCGGGATTCTCGGCGTTCTGATCATTTCATGGCCGAAGCTGACCATGTTCGAACAGGGCGGAATGGGAGCCAACGAGGCGACGGGGGCCATAGCGGTTCTGCTATCGGCAGTGATCGGCGGTCTCGCCATGGTTCAGACCCGCCAGCTCGTAAAGACCGAGAAGACGTTTACGATTGTGCTCTATTTCTCGCTTCTGTCTGCGGCCTTCTCGCTCATCAGCCTGCCTTTTGGATGGAATGGGCTTTCCTGGGAGACGAAGCTGATCCTGATCTGTGCAGGCATCTGTGGCGGGCTCGGCCAGATTTTCCTGACGCAGAGCTACCGGCTGGCCGATGTCTCGACCGTCGCTCCCTTCGACTATTCGTCGATCATCTTCGGGATCGCAATTGCCTATGTGCTTTTCGGCGACGTCCCAACCTGGCAAATGCTGTTGGGAACAGCAATCACTGTTTCGGCCGGGATCTTCATCATCTATCGCGAGCACCAGCTTGGGCTGGAACGCAAAGCGGCGAGGAAGGCATCCTCGCCGTCAACATGATTGATCAATGGCCGTTGATCAGATCGGGATACCGGCGAGCGGAGAATGGTCACGCCCGCGGCTTTCCGCGCTCTGGCCCGCAGAGCGGGTGTATTCGTGGCTCGCACGAACAGCGACAGATATCGAGGCAAGGTTATCGCGGATCTGGCGAAGTCTGTACTTCATTGGTTCACACTCCTTGATCAGCGTTCACGACAATCGGCGAAGATCGCCGTCGGACGGGAGAGGCCGCCGCGACGCGCATAGGCCGTCGCCGTCAGCTGCTCATTCGTAGCAGAGCCGAAGTTGTGGTAGCCCGCAGTTGAGCGAGGCGATAGGCCTGCAAGACGAAGCGTCTCGAAGCCGGAATGAATGGGGCGAATGCGTGTGCTCATGGCCTTGGTTCCTAAACGTTCCTCCCAAGACACTTCTGTATATTGCACCGCAACATGATGAATTCAACAGCAGCTACCGTGATGCAGCCATGCGAATTACGCATACCACATTTCATAAAAGTTTAAGACTCGGATTTACGACTCGTTGAGCGAGATGCGCTGGCGGAACGTGAGGAGATCCTTCCAGGCCAGCGCCTTGTTGGCCGGTGCCGTCAAAAGATCCTGCGGATGCAGGCTTGCAATGGCTGGGATGGCACGGTCACCGACCTGCACATCCCTCCAGGTGCCGCGCATGGCAAAGATGGATTGCTCTTCTGCAAAGAAGAAACGCGCCGTGAAATTGCCAAGGATCAGAAGGTGGTTAGGAGCCGCAAGCTCGATCTGGCGCTCGATGAACGGGCGGCAGATGTCCATCTCTGCGGGCGAGGGCGGACGATTGCCCGGCGGCCTCCACGCCACGACATTCGTCAACAGCACCTTGTCGCGATGAAGTCCGATGGCAGCCAGCATTCTGTCCAGCAATTGGCCCGGCCGACCAGAAAAGGGAATACCGTCCCGGTCGCACTCCGCCGAGGGCATGGGACCGATGACCATGATGCCGGAGGAAGGGTCGCCTGATGCAAATACGGTGGAGCGCGCGCCATTCTTCAGGTTGCAGCCGGAAAAGCCTTCCAGCGCCGCTTTCAGCGCGTCCAGGCTGTTGGCGGCAGCGCAAGCCTGCCGGGCAGCCGCCACGGCATCCGCGTCGGGCACGGCGACATTGACACCGGGAGCGGGCGTCCGGGCCGCGGGCGACGGCGCTGAACGCCCGGCATTGGCAGGCCGTTCGCTTGTCTGCGGGGCGGCCTGCTGGCGATTGCGCATCTGCGCCTCGCGCTCAAGACGCTGGGCCTGGAACTCGGCAATACGATCAACGGCCTCGTCCTCCAGAAGCCAGTCGCATCCGGAATCCGCATAAAAGTGCAGGAGGGCTGCGAGTTCTGCTGGGGCAAGTTCCGAGGCTGAGGTCATGACCTCACTCTATCCGAACCCGGTTGCCGGATAAAGCCTCTGGCCTCATGCAACCCACTGCTCAATGTCCGTGCTCTCGCCGATCAGCGACAGGCCGTGCGCGATGGACAGCAACTCGCCGCCGCTTTCGATCCGTTCCGTGCCGAAACGGTTGACGAACAGCTGGCGCACGGCCGGCACGAACGAGGTGCCGCCGGTCAGGAACACCTTGTCGACCTGGTCGGCAGATGTATTGGTCTTGACGAGAACTTCGTCCAGCGCCTCTTCGATGCGCGCGAGATCCTCCGAAATCCAGCTTTCGAAGTCGCTTCGCTTCACGGTTCGGCGACCGGCCTTGCCCAGCGGCGAGAAGTTGAACTCGGCCTCTTCAGCGTTCGAAAGCGCCATCTTGGTCGCGGAAATCGCCTGATAGAGCGGATAGCCTTCATCATGCTCGATAAGCTCGATGAACAGTTCCAGCTTGTCCGGCTCCGTTGCAGAGCGAACCAGCGACTGAAGATCCGTGAACTCGCGCGTTGTCTTGAAGATCGACAACTGGTTCCAGCGTCCGAAGTTTGCGTAGTAGCCCGCCGGAACCTCCAGCAGTTTGTCGAAGCTGCGGAAATGGCTGCCCTTGCCGATTTCCGGCGAGACGAGATTGTCGATCAGCCGATAGTCGAAGTGATCGCCCGCGATGCCGACACCGGAATGACCGATCGGAATGGCGCGCAACTGCCCCGCATGGCGTTCGAACCGGATCAAGGAGTAGTCGGTAGTGCCGCCCCCGAAATCGGCAACGAGAACATTGGCATCCTTAGTCAACGACTGCGCGAAGTAATAGGCGGCGGCCACTGGCTCGTAGACGAAATGCACTTCCGGGAAATCGAAGCGCTCCAGCGCGGTGCGATAGCGCTGCAAGGCAAGCGCCTCATCCGGGTTTGCGCCGGCAAACCGGACAGGACGCCCCACGACCAGCCGTGAAATCTCGTTCGGCCACGCGTCCCCTGCATAGGCCTTCAGCCTGCGCAGGAAGATCTCCATCAGATCCTCGAACTGCTGCCTGCGCGCGAAAACGAGGGTGGCCTGGAATGCCGCACTGGCGGCGAAGGTCTTGATCGACTGCAGGAAACGGCAATCGCCTGGATTATCGATGAACTGGCGGATGGCGGCCTGTCCGGCCTCAACCTTCAGAGCCTGCGCACCGAGCGCCTTGTCCTTCATGAAGGAGAGGGCGGTTCGCATGCTGTCGCTTGTTCCCGCGCTACTGACGAAAGGCACGGAATGGGTGGCATTGGCACCCGGTTCACCGAGCGCGAGAACAGTATTGGTCGTGCCGAAGTCGAGCCCGAGCGCACGTGCCATGGCCGCATCCTTTCTGAAAGTGCTGGATACGAATGCGACTGGCGCATCCGATGGAGGCGCAAACGGCGCCGCTGAAAAATAGGGAGGCGGGCTGATCGCACAGGATCGGCTGCTTGGCAAGAAAAAAGGGGCACGAAAAACGGGTCAGCAAAAAGGGGCGAGAAAATCCCGCCCCTCTTTGTAAATGCTACGCGTGATTTGCCTATTCGGCGGCAGCTCGGCTTTCCTGCTGGAAGGTGCTGTTGGCCGGATCGTCATGCCCCTTGCGGCGGAACAGGCGCCCAAGGGCTTTGCCCAGGCGATCCATCTCGACGAAGATGACCGGCGTGATGAACAGGGTCAGCAATTGCGAGACGATGAGCCCGCCGACAACGGCGATGCCGAGTGGCTGGCGCAATTCCGAACTGGCGCCCTCACCAAGCGCAATCGGCAGCGCACCGAGAAGGGCGCAGAACGTCGTCATCATGATGGGCCGGAAACGGCGCACGCAAGCCTCGTGTATGGCACGCGCGGTCGTTTCGCCCTTGTCGCGGATGAGTTCGACCGCAACGTCGATCATCATGATCGCGTTCTTTTTCACGATGCCGATCAGCATCAGAAGACCGATGAGGGCAATCACGGACAGGTCGAAGTTCATCACCTTCAGTGCGATCAGCGCGCCGAAAGCAGCCGCTGGCAGACCGGACAGGATGGTCAGCGGATGGATGAAGCTTTCATAGAGCACGCCCAGCACCACATAGATGGTGAGAACCGCCGCAAGGATCAGCATGCCGGTATTGCCCTGGCTTTGCTGGAAGATTGCCGCGGTTCCGCCATAGGATGTGAAGACATCGCTTGGCATGTTGATGCTGGATTTGATCTGGTCGATCCGCGCCGTTGCCTCCGAAAGCGCGACGCCTTCAGGCAGGTTGAAGGAGATCGTGGTGGAGACGAGCTGACCGGTCTGGTTGATCGTGACGGGTGCAGCGCGGCGCTCCACCGTTGCGAAGTTCGAAAGCGGAACCAGCGTTCCCGTCTGCTGGGACATGACGTTGATATTGCGCAGGAACTCGTCGTCGTAGGAACGGCTCTGGTCAAACTCGACAATCACGTCGTAGCTGTCGCCCGTCGACTGGATTTGTGCCGCCGCATAGCCACCGAACGCCATTTCCAGCGTCTTGCGAAGCTGGTCATTGGTGATGCCGTAGGCAGCTGCCTTGTCCGTATCGATCTGGATATTGGCGGCAATCGCACCGTTCTGCGCATCGGTCGCGAGATCGGTGAACATCCGGTCCTGGCGCATCGCGGCCATCATCTTGCCAGACCATTCCGTGGTCGTGGCGGTATCGAGCGCCTGAACAACCAGCTGATACTGGCTCGCAGTCGAGCGGCCGCCGAAGCGCAGGCTCTGCTGTGGCGTGATGTAGGTCTTCAGGCCCGCCACTTTCGCCGTCGCTCCACGCAACTGGTTGATGGTCTCCGTCAGTGCCCCGCGTTCTTCCTTCGGCTTCAACTCCACGAACATCGTACCGTTGTTCAGCGGGCTACGCGCGCCGCCGCCAACAATGGAGGTGACATGCAGCACCGCCGGGTTCTTGCCAATGATGTCCGCCACCTGCTGCTGCAGGTCACGCATCGCCTCATAGGAAATGTCTTCTCGGGCGCGGGTAGAGACCGAAAGTCTGCCTATGTCTTCCTGCGGAAAGAAGCTGGACGGAAGCGTCTTGAACAGATAGCCGGAGGCCGCAACGCTGCCGATGAAGAGCAGCAGGACGAGGCCGCGGTGACGCAGGCACCAGGAAACGGCCCGATCGTAACCGCGCAGTGTCCAGTCGAACCCGGCATTGAACCAGCGGATGATGAAGGGCGGCTTGCCGGAATGATTGGAGAGGCGCGAACCCAGCATAGGCGTCACCGTCAGCGAGACGATGGCCGAGGCCATGATGGCCATCGTGACCACCATGCCGAACTCGTTGAACAGCCGACCCACGACGCCGCCCATCAGCAGAATGGGAATGAACACCGCCACCAGCGAGACGGACATGGAGATGATGGTATAGCTCACCTCGGCCGCACCCTTCAGCGCAGCCTCCCGCATGGACATACCTTCTTCCGAAAGACGCAGAATATTCTCCAGCATGACGATGGCATCATCCACCACCAGCCCGACCGACAGAGTGAGGCCCAGCAGCGAAATATTGTCGATACTGTAGCCCAGAACATACATGCCGCCGAAGGTGGCAATCAGCGATAGGGGCACCGCAAGGCCCGGAATGAGCGTCGCGGTCAGGTGGCCGGTAAAGAGGTAGATGACCAGAATGACGAGCGCGATGGTCAGAAACAGCGTGAACTGAACGTCCGATATCGCATCTTTGATGGAGGTCGAAGCATCGTTCATGACGTTGAGATGCACGGATGGCGGCAGTTGCGCCTTGAGCGCGGGCAGTTTCGCCTTGATCTCGTTCACGACGTCAACGGTATTGGCATCCGGCTGGCGTTGCACCGCGAGAATGATAGCCTGCTTGCCGTCATACCAGCTGCCGCCTTTCAGGTTTTCCACGCTGTCCTGCACCGTTGCCACGTCGCCCAGATGGATGGGCGCACCACCTTTGTTGGCGATGACGAGGGTGCGGAATTCCTCCGCATTCGTGCGCTGCGTCTTGGCATCGATGGTGAGCTGCTGGCTGCGGCTCTGAAGCGTCCCGACCGGAGTCTGGTTGTTGGCATTGGCTATGGCGCTGGTAACCGTATCGACACCGAGATTTCTTGCCTGAAGCTTGGAGGGATCAAGCTCGACGCGCACCGCATAGGTTTGCGATCCATAGACGCTGACCTGCGCCACGCCCGACAGCGTGGACAGCATGGGCGAAATCACGTTCTGGGCGATCTCGTCCACCTTGGAGCGTGGCATTTCATCGGAATTGATAGTGATCAGCAGGATTGGCGCATCGGCCGGATTGGTTTTGCGATAGCTGGGCGGCGTCGTCATGTTGGACGGCAGCTGCCTTGTGGCGTTGGAGATCGCCGCCTGCACGTCTGCCGCCGCCGCATCGATGTTTCTGTTCAGATCGAACTGAAGGACGATGGATGTATTGCCGAGCGAGTTCGACGCGCTGATTTCGCTGATGCCGGGGATCGTCTCGAACTGCTTGATGAGCGGTGTCGCGACTGAGGTTGCCATGCTTTCGGGCGAGGCGCCGGAAAGGGAGGCGGAAACGTTGATAGTGGGAAAATCCACCTTCGGCAGGGCCGCGACGGGCAGCTGCTTGTAACCGGCAAGACCTGCGAGAACCACGCCGATGGCCAGCAATGTCGTGGCGACCGGGCGGCGAATGCAAAAGGCCGGGATCATGGCTTGGCTCCCTCGATCAGCGCCGCCTGTTCCGTCCGGGCGGGCTTTGCCGCCGCCTGGCTGCCAGAGAACTGCTCGACGATCGTCTGGCCATCGGCCAGCTGCACCTGTCCCTCGACGACGATATGCTGACCCTCGGTGAGGCCGGACGCAATCGCGGCCTGATCGCCATTCGTGCGCGCAAGTACGATCTTCGTCGCGTGGACCTTCGCCTTGTCGTCCACCGTATAGACGAACGGCCCATCGGCACCCTGCCGCACAGCCACCGTCGGCACGATCAGGCTCTTGGTGTCGGTCACGAAGTGCACTGTCACGTTCAGGCTTTCGCCGGGCCACAGAAGCGCGCTGTCGTTCTTGAATTCTGCCTTGGCGAGAACGGTTCCGGAGGCCTGATCGACATTGTTGTCGAAGAAGGAAAGCACCCCCTGATCGGCAACGCCGCCGGTTGCTGACTGGTCTGCATCCACCTTCACACCCGATTTCAATCCGGCATGAAGCTGCGGCAGATAGCGCTGGGCCATGCGGAAATTCACATAGATCGGATCATAACGGGTGATGGTCACCACGCTTGCACCCGCGCTGAGATAGGCGCCGGGGCTGATGGCGATATTGCCCAGACGTCCGTCGTAAGGCGCCTTCAGTTCGAGATTGCCCAGCGCGATCTGATCCGAAGAGAGGGTCGCCTTGTCGGCTTCCACTTTGGCAGCGGCGGAATCACGCGTCGCCTTGGCCTGCTCGTAACTCTGTTCTGATTGCACATTCTGCTTCAGCAGGTTCTGCGTTCTGGCAAATGCGGCATCGGCCTGCGCCAGGGCCGCCTGATCGCTGGCAAGGTTTGCCTGATCCTTTGCGACCAGCGCCCGTGCCGTGCGATCGTCCTGTCTGGCAATGACGTCGCCTTTTTTGACCTCCTGCCCATCCTTCGCCAAAATCTCGACCACGGGACCGGACTGGAGTGCTGCAATCGTGGTGGTATCGGCCGCTTCCGCAAAGCCCGTCGCCACCACATCCATGGGTAGGGTGCCGGAAGTCACGGCAATCGTCTTGACGGCGGAGGGGCCGCCGCCTCTTCGGTTCTGACCCTGACCCTGACCCTGACCCTGACCTTGGCCCTGGCCACGACCTTCGCCATTTGCCTGGGCAGTCTCGCCAGAACCCGGCTTCTGGCCACCTTGCTTGCGGCTGGCATCGGCCGTTGCCGGTTCAGGCGTATCCGATTTCAGCCCGGCTGCCAGCGCCAGTTGATGCCAGGTCGGTGGCCTGATCTGCTCGGGGAGTTGATCCCTGTAATAGACTGCACCCGCAGCCAGGATCGCAAGGATTGCAACGCTCGAGAGAATTTTTTTCATGGGTTTGTCCGCGCAGGGATAATGACGGGCGTGCTCAGCCATAAGTCGACAAAGCTTTGATCGTCAGGAAACGCCACAACTTACGCAAAAGCACCTTAAACTTCTGTAATGTAGGCGTTTCTATTCTGCGCTGCGCGAGGGTTGCACTTTCCCGTCAGGCTGGCGGGAAAGTGCGCGTCTATCAGATTGACTTTGCAGCGCCGCCATCAACGCGAATGGTGCTGCCTGTCACATAGGCGGCTGGGCCTGAGCACAGGAAGGCGCCAACCGCGCCGAATTCCTCGACGGTGCCGAGACGCTTTGCCGGGATCGAGGCGATCGAGGCAGTGCGAACCTCTTCCAGCGACTTGCCCTGGCGCTTGGCGTTGGCACCATCCAATTCGTCGATACGGTCCGTATGAATACGACCCGGCAGGATCATGTTCGCCGTAATTCCGTGCGCCGCCACTTCCGTTGCCAGCGTCTTGTTCCAGCCGACGAGCGCCCCGCGCAGCGTGTTCGATAGCGCAAGATTTGGAATGGGCTCGATGACGCCGGATGAGGCAACGGTCAGGATGCGACCCCAGCCTTGCGCCTTCATGTTGGGCAACACAGCATTCGTCAGCGTAATGACGCGCAGGACCATGGTCTGGAAAAAGCTGTCCAGCTTTTCCGGTGTCATGTCTTCGGTCGTTCCAGGTGTCGGGCCGCCAGTATTGTTGACCAGGATATCGACGCCGCCGAACTTCTCCTCAACAGCCTTGACCAGTGCCGTGACCGCATCGTCTTCGGCAAGATCGGACCAGACCCAATCGGCCTTGCCTTTGCCCAGAGCGTTGATTCGTGCGCAGTTCTCCGCCAGCTTTTCTCCACTGCGACCACACAGGAGAACATTTGCACCCTCCTGAGCCAGCGCCGTGGCGATGCCAAGTCCAAGGCCTCGTGATGAGGCCAACACCAGTGCGCGTTTGCCGGTAATGCCGAAATCCATGATCAGTTTCCTTGCTGCATGCTTAGTCTGGCGCGGACGTTATCGCCGGACGGTCCGATGGTGAAGGGTTGTGAATGATCTTTTCATCGAATGTTGATGATAAAGTTGCCCCCTGAACCAGAGCACCTATAATTCAATTTATGTCATCCCCGCTGAAATTCGAAACACAGGAAGAAGCCCTGGTCTTCTTCGATTCCCTGGACCCGATCACGCCGTCCGAACTCATCGGTCTGTGGAAGGGGTCTAGCCTGCCGACCGGTCATCCGCTGGACGGGGCGCTGGAAAGCCTTGGCTGGTATGGAAAGCGCTTCCATGCCGACCGCAGGGCAGATGCGCTTCTGTTCAGTGTCGGTAGCCGAAGGCTTGTGCCGCTGGACCCGAAGCATCTTCCGCTGCGTCTGGTGCTCCGGTTTAGCGGTTTGGTGCGTCGGCAGTGGTTCCGAAACCTGTTTGCCTATGCCATGAAGGGAATGTGGGCGCGCGGGCCGGTTGCTGCCGTCAAATCCGCCGAATTCCGTGCCGCATCAAGTGCAGCCATGATCTATGACGATCAGCCGATCATTGATCATTTCCGCCGGATTGATGCGGATCGCGTCATGGGTCTGATGGTGGTTGAAGGGCAGAGCGACCACTACATCTTTCTGCTCGAAAGGGCGGAAGAGATCGCAGTGCCGCAAATCCGGCCGCGCATTTCGTAGGTCTTCGTCAAATATTGACGTGAACGTAAACGTTATTTATCTTCGCTCCCAGATCTAGGAGGGGCCGGACGATCATACCCCCATGTCATATGTTCGCTCGACAAGGCGCGCAGGTTTTGACAAGGAAGTGGAAAGATGGGAACGGCCGAGCGGAGTGAGAGAATGAGCGATATGGAGCTTCCTGAGCGCGAAAGCATGGAATTCGACGTGGTCATCGTCGGGGCAGGGCCCGCAGGCCTGTCGGCGGCAATCCGGTTGAAGCAGCTGAACCCGGAACTTTCGGTCGTCGTGCTGGAAAAGGGCGCGGAAGTCGGCGCACATATTCTCTCCGGCGCTGTCGTCGATCCAATCGGCATTGATCGACTTCTGCCGGACTGGCGCGACGATGCCAGCCATCCGTTCAAGACCCCGGTGACCGACGACCAGTTCCTTTTCCTCGGTCCGGCAGGCTCCGTCCGGCTACCGAACGCCTTCATGCCGCCGCTGATGAACAATCACGGCAATTACATCGTATCCCTTGGTCTCGTCTGTCGCTGGCTCGCCGAGAAGGCGGAGGCGCTTGGCATCGATATCTATCCGGGTTTTGCCGCCACTGAAGTGCTCTACAATGAGCAGGGCGCGGTGATCGGCGTCGCAACCGGTGACATGGGCATCGAGAAGAATGGCGAACCCGGCCCGAACTTCACCCGCGGCATGGCGCTTCTTGGCAAATATGTGCTGATCGGCGAAGGCGTGCGGGGCTCGCTCGCCAAGCAACTGATTTCGAAGTTCAAGCTCGATGAAGGTCGTGAGCCGCAGAAATACGGCATCGGCTTCAAGGAGCTGTGGGAGGTCAAGCCGGAACACCACAAGGCCGGTCTGGTTCAGCACTCCTTTGGCTGGCCGCTCGACATGAAGACCGGTGGCGGCTCCTTCCTCTATCACCTGCATGACAATCTCGTGGCTGTCGGCTTCGTCGTGCACCTCAACTACAAGAACCCCTACCTCTTCCCGTTCGAGGAGTTTCAGCGGTTCAAGACGCATCCGGCCATTCGCGACACCTTCGAAGGTGCCAAGCGCATTTCCTATGGTGCCCGCGCGATCACAGAAGGCGGTTACCAGTCGGTGCCGAAGCTTTCCTTCCCCGGCGGTGCGCTGATCGGCTGCTCGGCCGGTTTCGTCAACGTTCCGCGCATCAAGGGCAGCCACAACGCCGTTCTTTCCGGCATGCTGGCGGCGGAAAAGATTGCGGAAGCCATTGCTGCAGGCCGCGCCAACGACGAGCCTGTCGAGATCGAGAACGAATGGCGTTCGACCGCCATCGGCAAGGATCTGAAGCGGGTGCGCAACGTGAAGCCGCTTTGGTCGAAGTTCGGCACAGCACTTGGCGTCGCGCTCGGCGGCATCGACATGTGGATTAACCAGATCTTCGGCACGTCACCCTTCACCATGAAACATGGCAAGACCGACGCCGCATCGCTGGAGCCCGCAGCCCAGCACAAGAAGATTGAATACCCGCGGCCAGATGGCGTTTTGACGTTCGATCGCCTGTCATCGGTCTTCCTGTCCAACACCAACCATGAAGAGGACCAGCCGGTTCATCTGAAGGTGAAGGACATGGACCTGCAGAAGCGTTCCGAGCTAGGCGTGTATGGCGGACCGTCCGCACGCTACTGTCCTGCAGGCGTCTATGAATGGGTGGAGAAGGATGGTGAACAGGTTTACGTGATCAACGCGCAGAACTGCGTTCACTGCAAGACCTGCGATATCAAGGACCCGAACCAGAACATCAACTGGGTGCCGCCGCAGGGCGGCGAGGGGCCAGTCTATCCCAGCATGTAGCGACTGCGGAACCGCACGTCAGCGATTTCGTTGAGCGAACAGCCATGAGCAGGGAAAGCGGTCAAGAGGCATCGCTTTCCTCTTTCGGCTAAGGGGTAACCACGCTAAGACTGACGCAATTGTGTTGGAAAGTGCACTGGCAAGACCATGAACGCACCCGTCAAGCGGAAACCGAAGTCCTTCTGGTCGAGAGCCTGGAGCCGTATCCGCCAAAGCAAGATGAAGATCTTCATCCCGATCATCGTGATTGCGGGTGGCTTGGTATTGCTGTTCCCCAACAAGCATAACGGATTTGGCGGCGGCCGCTGCCGCGCGGATGCAGGCCCGGAAGTCAACTGGGCCGACTGCAAGAAGCGAATGCTGATGCTGAAGGACAGCAATTTTGAAAAGGCGAAGATGGCGGAGGCGGATCTCAGCAATTCCGATTTCAGCCGCAGCAAGCTGGTTGGTGCCGATCTCACCAAGGCAGCCATCATTCGCACATCCTTCGTCAAGGCAGATCTCAGCAGTGCCTCGCTTCTGAAGGTGGAAGGCTATCGCAGCGACTTCGGAAGCGTCGTGGCGACGCAGACCAAATTCACGATGGCTGAAATGCAGCGCGCCAATTTCACGGATGCAACGCTTGTGGGAGCGGATTTCACCAAGGCAGAACTTGGACGGGCAGTGTTCAAGGGTGCGGAATTGGGAGACACGCATTTTGCCATGGCTAACCTTGCGAGAGCGTCGTTCAAGAGCGCCTCCATGAAGGGGCCGGTCGATTTCGCTAATGCCTTCCTGTTTCTCACGCGTTTCGAGGGCGTAGACCTCAGTCAGGCGACGGGTCTCAAGCAGGATCAGATTGCCTTGTCTTGCGGGAACAGCAAGACCAAGCTTCCTCAAGGGTTGACCGTTCCTGTCGAATGGCCCTGCGAAGAAGACTGATTTCCGACCTGTTCAGGCTGCGTTCTTTTGGTCATAGCGACAATTATCAATCGGCATTGATGATCGTTATTGTGGGCAAGCGTTCGCTTGATTGACTCCATTACACTTTACCAGTGAAACAGCGACAGTCTCCGCCGGTCAAAGCTTGGGTTCATGTCGCTCGATCGTTTTCTCGCCTTCGTATCTGCTCTCTGTGTCGGTCTTGTGCTGCTTCTTGGCGGTTGGTTGATGATTGCCGACCAGCAGGCACTGCTCACCGATGCCCGCCAACGTGAAATCGATCAGACCTCGGTGGTTTTTTCGACCACGATGGATCAGGCCGCCATTCTTTCCGCAACACATTCCGAGCTTCTGGCCGCTGATCCTTCCATTCGTACCCATCTGGCGGCAGGTTCTCGCAACGAGCTTCAGGCCTATGCCAAGCCGATGTTCGAGCGGCTGGCACGCCTGGCGGGCGTTAGCGTGGTGCATTTCCATGATGCAGCCATGAAGTCCTTTCTGCGCGTCTGGGAACCGCAGAATTTCGGGCAGGATCTTTCCACCTTCCGTCCGATGGTGGTGGCTGCCAATCACGACCGGCAGACGCAGAAGGGGCTGGAGCTTGGCGTGCGGGGCTTGAGCCTT
Organism: Rhizobium sp. Root149; assembly: GCF_001427345.1. Taxonomy (NCBI): domain Bacteria; kingdom Pseudomonadati; phylum Pseudomonadota; class Alphaproteobacteria; order Hyphomicrobiales; family Rhizobiaceae; genus Rhizobium; species Rhizobium sp. Root149. The sequence continues at coordinate 280,439 of NZ_LMGD01000001.1, read as the reverse complement.
CGCGCGGTATCCCCGGTTTTCGACACGAGCGGAAGCAACTTCATCGGAACCGTTGAGGTCGGCGTCGATCTGCAGGCGCTTGCCGATCTTGCCAAGGCTGCCAGCGGCAGTGATTTTGCTCTCGTGCTTGATCGTCGCTACCTGAAAGACGTGGGCAATGCCGTCGTGTCCGCCAATGGTCTTGTTCTTGATGCCTCCACCGACAAGGGTCTGTTCGAAAGCATTCTCGGCGCTGGCAAGGTCCAGCTCTCCCGTAGCGAGCTTCTTTTCTTCCATCGACTGGGGGACCGGGATCTGACCATTCAGGGTCGCCCGCTGATCGACTATAGCGGCAACATGATCGGAACGATTCTGACTGTCAGTGATTTTGGATCGCTGGAAAGCTATTACAACCGTTCACTGGTCACGATCGGGTCAGTATTTCTGGCCGGCCTCCTGATCGTGACCGCGATCTTCATGAGCACGGTGCGCGCAGCCGTGATCAGACCCCTGAAGGATCTGGCGGTCCGGGTGAAGGCGTCGCCTGAAGAAGCCGCCAAATCGCAGGCGACCAGTGGACTGAAGGAGTTCCGCGATCTGCAGAAAGCCGTCTCCGATGCTGTGTCCACGAGGCAGGATCGGGCCGGGGAGCCTTGAACCATGCACAATATGTTTCTTCGGCTTTTCGTTGCGTGTCTCGTCATCCTGCTCGGATCGTTCGCTGTCTCTGCGCAGGAGGGGGCTGAACGTCAGCCGCTTCCGCAAGGCGTGCAGCGTCCCCTGCAGATCCATCTGGTTGTCCGTGTGCTCGATATTCTCAAGATCGATGAGACCACGGGCGATGCGCAACTGGTCGTCGAAGTGCAGCAGCGCTGGAAAGATCCCGCGCTTCAGTTCAATGCTATCCAGTTCGGTCGTGATCGGCAGGATTTCACCGGCGCGGAAGCCGCAGCGAAGCTCGCCACGATCTGGAACCCGGCTGTCGAGATCGAGAACCGCAGCGGAGATGAAACGCTCCAGCTTGAGGCCCTGTCGATCCGCAGCAACGGGGAAGTGACGTCGATGCGCAGGCTTGAGGGGAGCTTCCGTTTTGCCCGTGACCTGTCGGCCTTTCCCTTCGATCAGCAGCATGTGAGGCTGGCCTTCGTATCCCAGTACTATCCGGCTGATGATGTGGTCTTCGTGCAGGACTTTCAGGATCGGCAGCTCTCCGGATTGCCGCCCCAGCTTTCTGCCTCGGACTGGAGCGCCAAGAACCTCTCCTTCACGACGGCCCAGTTTTATGGTTGGAGTGCAAGGCCCTTTGCGAAGCTGACGGCAGAGGTTGCCATCGATCGCAAATGGCCGCGCTATTTCCTGCGCATTTTCATTCCGTTCATCGCCGTCCTGTCCGTATCGCTGTTCATCCTGTGGCAGCCGAAGGGTTTGATCGGCGACAAAACGGGTGTCACCTATTCAGCACTTCTGGCGCTGGCGGCTTTGAGCTTCACCTTCGAGGCAAGTTTCCCCGGCAGCATGTCGGTGACATCGCCAATCGCCTTCATGATCTCGATCGGATATTTCTATCTGATCCTGGCGCTTCTGATCGATCTCTTCATGGAAAGTGAGCGCTTTCCGGGACGCACGGCCTATCCCTTCCTGTCCAGCGAAGTTCGCCGAGTGGTCCGGTACGTCATGCCACTCATGTTCACCATCATCTGCATCTGCGTTACGCTGCGGTCGCTTGCCTGAGCCTGAATTAGTGCTTCATTAACCATAATGTCCGTAACGTGCGACTCATCTCAAGATGACCGCAATAAGGACACATTCATGTCGATCTCGCGCCGCGGACTGCTGATCGGGCTTCCGCTTCTCCTTGCCGGATGCGCTTCTACCTCCGGAACCCAGCAGGCAGATTACTCGGCCCGGCCGAACGAATTGCATCCCCTGAAGGAAGTGCCGCTCGACAAGATCAGGCCGGAACTGCGTCGAACCGAAGTGGCCTATGCGACGGAACACAAGCCGGGCACGATCGTGGTGGATACGCCCGCGCGTCGTCTTTACTATGTGCTGGATAACGGTCGTGCCATGCGCTACGGCGTCGGTGTGGGCCGTGCCGGTCTGGCACTGGCCGGAAATGCCTATGTCGGTCGCAAGGCCGAATGGCCGACCTGGACGCCGACCGCCAACATGCAGCGCAGAGAAGCCCGCTACAAGAAGCTTGCCGGTGGAATGCCGGGTGGCCCCAATAATCCACTCGGAGCACGCGCAATGTATCTCTACCGGAGCGGTGCCGATACCCATTTCCGCATCCACGGCACCAACCAGCCAGAGTCGATCGGTCATGCCATGTCGAGCGGCTGCATTCGCATGATGAACCACGATGTCGTGGATCTCTATTCCCGCGTGAAGGTGGGCGACAAGGTTGTCGTCATTCAGGAAGCCCGCGCCTGATTTCAAAAGGTTGAAACAACAAGGCGGCGGAGGGAAACCAGTCGCCGCCTTTGCTTCTGATCAGCCCTTTTTGCGCTCCAGCGCGACAGACACGGAAAAGACCGCAAGGCCCACCAGCGAGAGTGCCGCGCCAACATAGCCGGTGGAGCCGTAGCCATAGCCCCAGGCGATCGTCAGGCCGCCGAGCCACGCCCCAAGCGCATTGGCAATGTTGAAAGCCGAATGACTGGACGCAGCAGCAAGCGTTTGCGCGTCTGCGGCAACATCCATCAGGCGAGTCTGAACCGCGGGGCAGGCGGCAAATCCGCAGCCGATGAGAAACACGCAAAGACACAGCATGAAAGGCACATCCGCCGTCAGGCTGAACACCGTCATGACCACGACGTTGAACAGCATCACGCCGCCGATCGTCCCCTTGAGCGATATGTCAGCCAGACGAGAGCCGATGACATTGCCGACATTCATACCGATGCCGAAGAGCGCAAGCACGAACGACACCATGGCGACGGGCATCATGGCGGTCTCGGTCGTCGTTGAGGCGATGTAGCTGAAGATGGAGAACATGCCGCCAAAGCCGGTTGCGGCCACGCCGAGCGTCAGCCAGACCTGCGGTCGCTGAAGCGCTCCCAATTCCCGGCGAATGCTCGCGCCCGGCTGAACCTGATCCTGCGGCTGGAACAGCCAGACGAGTGCGACCGTCAGCAGGCCAACGCCGCCGACCAGCAGAAATGCGGCGCGCCAACTCATCATCTGACCGAGGAAGGTAGCGATGGGCGTGCCGATCAGCGTTGCGATGGTCAGGCCTAGCATCACGCGTCCGACAGCGCGGGCACGCCTGTGTGGGGCTGCCATGGAGGCGGCCACAAGAGCCGCGACACCAAAATAGGCACCGTGGGGCAGGCCTGTGACGAAGCGGAGAGCGGTAAAGGTGGTGAAATCCGGCGCAACGGCGCTCAGAATATTGCCGATCGCAAAGATGGACATCAGCATCAGCAGAAGGCTGCGGCGACTAATCCGAGCTGCCAGTGCAGCTATGATCGGTGCGCCGATCACCACGCCTAGCGCATAGGCGGTGATGACATAGCCCGCCTGAGGAATGCTGACGCCATAGGTAGCGGCAACATCCGGCAGCAGGCCCATGATGGCAAATTCGCCGGTTCCGATACCGAACCCACCGACCGCCAGCGCGATCTCGATGAGCACGATTGTCATGGGAGAGAGGGATTGAGCGGTTCGGTCGCGCAGAACTGACGGATCGTTAGCCCGATCTGCGGCAAGGGTATCAGTCATGAAATTCACTGTCTGGCGGGAGGAGAAACTTTGAAGGCGATGTTTTTGACATCGCTTAATAAGGCTAGCATATCATATTGCACTGCGAAACGGTTTAAATTGGCAAATCGCAATCGGATTGTCCGGCAATGTGCCGGTCGGGCTTGTCGCATTCATAAAAGGCAACCATTTAACTCTGGCGCCGTTGTGGTGCGGATTTGAGATGGAACGCGGGCTTCAATGAAACTCATTGCGATCTTCAACCGTGACGGCGGTACCTTCAAGACGACCGACATGGACGCCTATTGCGATCATGCCGCGCGCTTCTTCGCAGAGCAGGGGCATGACATCGAATGCCGGGTCGTAGCCGGAGACGATGTCGTAAGCGCCATGGAAGAGGTCGCGAAAAGCGGGGTCGACGGTTTGATTGCCGGTGGTGGCGATGGAACCATTTCCGCGGCGGCTGGCATTGCCTGGAAAAGCGGTCTCGTGCTGGGCATCGTGCCTGCAGGCACCATGAACCTCTTCGCGCGCACTCTCAAACTGCCTCTCGATATCTGGCAGGTGATCGATGTTCTGGCGCGAGGCGAGGTGGAGCACGTGGATATTGCCAGCGCCAATGGCCACAGCTTCGTGCACCAGTTTTCCGCGGGTCTGCATGCCCGCATGGTGCGATATCGCAACCAGATGAGCTATGCCTCGCGGCTTGGAAAGATGCGAGCCAATGCCAGGGCCGCTTTGGGCGTGATGTTCAATCCACCGGTTTTCGAGGTGGAATTTAACGCCGAAGGCCGCCGCGGTCTGCGCAAGGTTTCCGCCATTTCGGTCTCCAACAACGAGTTCGGCCAGGATGCGCTTCTCTACGCCGACAGTGTCACGGGCGGCCACCTCGGTTTCTACATCGCAGACGCCTTGACGCCGGCAGGCGTTGCCAAGCTCACGATCGATATCCTGCGCGGCAAGCTGAAGGAGAACGAGGCAGTAACCGCGATGACAGCCACCGAACTGGAACTGCATTTTCCCAAGCGGCGGCACGATGTGCGCTGCGTCATCGATGGGGAGCTGCTGCCAATGGCGAGGGATGTCAAACTGCGTATTCACGCCGGGGAGCTTAAAGTGCTGGTTCGCCAGCCGCAGCAGCCCACCCTTCAGGTGCAGGACCAGGAAGGCATGGTTGAACAGCAGCCTTCCCTCTAGATACGCGCGAGATAGGTCTGGTAATCGAAATCGGACACCGTGCGCAGATAGGCGATGGCCTCTTTGCGTTTCGTATCCGCATAGAGGCGCTGGTAGCCTTCGCCGAACGTATCTCGAATATACTCTGACTGCGCGAAGTCCTCGACGGCGGTGAGAAAGTCATGGGTCAGTCTTCTGCCACTCGTGGCTTGCTGGCCCGCCTCGGTTGCCGGACCCGGATCCAGCGTCGAATCGAGCCCTCTCAGAATGCCGCCCAGAATCGCCGTCAGCAGCAGGTAGGGGTTGGCGTCTGCGCCTGCCACCCGATGCTCGATACGTGCGCCCGGTCCATCGGTTTCCGGAATGCGGATTGCCGTCCCGCGATGGCCGACACCCCAATCGATATCCACGGGAGCAAAGGAGCCGGGCTGGAACCGTCGGTAGGAATTGGCAAAGGGTGCAAAGACGAGCTGCGCTTCCCGCATCGTCTCCAGCATTCCGGCACAGACAGATTTCAAGGCAGTCGGTTCCCCACCTGCCGCATCCAGCACGTTGCGCCCTGATCTATCTATGACGCTGGCATGCACATGCAGGCCGGAACCGGCATGGTCGCCATAGGGTTTGGCCATGCAGGTTGAGCGAAGGCCATGCTTGCGTGCCGCCATCTGCGCAAGACGCTTGAGATAGATGCAGTCATCGGCCGCCGCCAGAGCATCCGGCCGATGGTTGAGGTTGATCTCGAACTGGCCAGGGCCGAATTCCGCCGTCGTGGCGTCCGCTGGCAGGCCCTGCAGATCCGCCCATTCGCGCAACGTGTCCAGATAGCCCTGCAGGGCGTCCACGGCGCTCATGTCGTAGAGCTGAAATCCGTTCGGTTCACCCCGGTAGGTGAGAGATCTTGGCGGGCGCGGTTTGCCGCTCTCACGCCAATCGTCCTCGATCACGTAGAATTCAAGCTCGGTCGCAACGACCGGTGTCAGCCCCCGCTCTGCAAACCGGGCAAGCATGGAGGACAGGATCGCCCTCGGATCCATGAAGCTCGGTTCGCCCGTCAGTTCATGCATTGTGGAAAGAACCTGTGCCGATCCTTGCGGCGCCCAGGGCATGGGTGCCAGACTTCTGGGATCGGGAATGCAGCAGCCGTCGGGATCGCCGAGCGTCAGTGAGAGGCCCGTGATATCGTCATTGTCATCGCCCCAGATGTCCAGCGATTGCGTGGATGTCGGCAGCCGCACCTTGCCATCCCACACCTTGTTCTGCGCGCTGAGCGGAATCTGCTTGCCGCGAAGATCGCCGTTCATGCCGACGAGCAAGATTTCGATTCTCGGTTCCTGGGTCTCGACCGGCATCCGCGCCTCGCTGCTTTTTGTATTCATCACTGGCCGTCAGTCCGGATGGACCTTGCTTGCCAAGCCTGTTGCTGTTGGTCCATGTTCGTAGCGGATCGAACAGGGGCTTACAACGTGGCCGCCTCCGTTCAATCGCCAACATCGTAAACAAGTCAGACGGGGGAAGTCTTTGGACCCGGTTCGTAATTCCGAGAACATGAGCGCAATCGACCTGGCGCATCACATCCATCCCTTTTGCGACATGAAGGACATGGCGCGTCATGGTACGCAGATCATGGCGCGAGGTGAGGGGATCTGGATCTTCGATTCGCAGGGCAATCCCTACATGGATGCCTTCGCCGGTCTCTGGTGCGTGAATATCGGCTACGGGCGCAAGGAAATCGGCGAAGCCGTCATGCGGCAGATGAACGAGCTGCCTTATTACAATACCTTTTTCGGCACATCGACCCAGCCCGCGACCCTTCTAGCCCAGAAGGTCACGAGCTATACGCAAGGCCTGATGAGCCATGTCTTCTTCACCTCGTCAGGGTCCGAGGCAACAGACACTTGGTTCCGGCTGGCCCGGATCTACTGGAAGGTGCTGGGCCAACCTTCCAAGAAGCAGGTCATCGCACGACGCAACGCCTATCACGGGTCTACCGTGGCCGGCGCATCGCTCGGCGGCATGAAGCATATGCACGAGCAGGGCGATCTGCCGATCGAGGGTATTCACCACATCGGTCAGCCTTATTGGTACGCAGACGGTGGTGATCTGACGCCAGCGGAATTCGGGCTCAAGATGGCCCGCGAGCTTGAGGCCAAGATCGATGAACTGGGCGAGGAGAATGTGGCGGCCTTTGTGGGCGAGCCCATTCAGGGCGCAGGCGGCGTCATCATCCCGCCGGATACCTATTGGCCAGAGATTGAGCGTATTTGCCGGGCGCGCAACATTCTGCTGATTGCGGATGAAGTCGTTTGCGGTTTTGGACGCCTTGGCAGCTGGTTCGGCCATCAGCATTTCGGCTTCAAACCCGATATGGCATCGATCGCGAAGGGGCTTTCATCCGGCTACCTGCCGATCGGCGGCGTGTTGATCAGCGAAAAAGTCGCCGCTGTGCTGGCTGAGGCCGGCGACATCAACCACGGCTACACCTATTCCGGCCATCCGGTCTGCGCCACGGCAGCGCTGGAAAACCTTCGTATCGTGGAAGAGGAAGGACTTGTGGAACGGGTGCGCGACGATATCGGCCCCTACCTCGCACAGGCCCTTAAGACCCTTGAGGATCATGAAGTGGTCGGGCAGGTCGAATCGGTCGGATTGCTGGGCGCGGTTCAACTGGCCAAGGACAAGTCCACCCGCCAGCGGTTCAAGGATCCCGATCGCGCCGGGCGCGTGGTGCGCGGCTTCTGCTACGACCACCAGCTCATCATGCGCGCGACAGCGGACCGGATGCTGATTTCGCCCGCCCTGATCATCAGCCGTGAAGAGGTGGACGGGTTGGTTCAATATATCCGCCACGGTCTCGACCATTTGCGAGAGCAGCATCTCGATTGAAAGCTGTCTCAGCGCTGGGGCAGGGCGACCTGCTCCAGCCAGACATACCCGAACCGCATGGTATCGCCTTCCTGCGCGAAGTTGTACGGAACGTCGACATAGGTGATCTTCAGCGATGCGGGCGAAACATCATTCGCTTTCAGGAAGCCGGCCAAGTCGTCCGAGAAACCTTCGCGGCCGTCCCGCAGTGGCCAGACGATGAGGCCCGGACCGCGCCGCACGGCATCGGCAAAAGCGATAGGCTGAAGCTGCGGCATCAGCACCGGAACGCTGGTGAATTCCAGCCGTGCATTGCCAGCCATCATCAGATCGTCGGTGAGAATGAAGGCAGGCCGCTCATTGCGGGCACCCACGACCTGTTCCAGCATCGGCTGGTAAGGCGTGTGCTCCTTGCTGTAGCGGCCGATATAGGGCGCGATGATATTGGCGACTGCGAAATACAAGACGCTGACCGTCACAATGGCCATGACGGGAATGCCCATACGGGCCACGCTCCCCCTTGTGTCGATCCGTGCCGCTGCAATCTTCAGGGTAAGGTAAAGAGGAAGCAGCATCTGGAAGGGGGACAGCCATTTCTGACGGATGCTGGAAGCCCCGAACCCGAGGCCGATCAGCGTAACCAGCACAAGACAGACCACGATCATCCATCCGATGACCCGGCTCCAGCGATCGCTGGCTCTCAAAACCGCTCCCAGATCCCTGTAGAAGATGACGGCGAAGATTGCGATGACCGGCAAGGTGCCCTTCAGGGTCGATAGCAGAATGGAGATGAGGCCGCGAATGCTGTCACGCGCCAGATCGCCGGACGCACCTTCGCGCATGGCTTCCACTGTGCCGGTGGTCGCTACATCCAGGTTCATCAGAGCCCAGATCAGATGCGGCAGCGCAATGGCCGCCGCAACCAGCATGGCCGGAATCATGCGCCAGTCTAGCAAGCGTTTGCGGAAATCGGGTTCCGGCAGGACGGCGATGATGGCCGCAATCGGGATGATGACAAAATTGTATTTCGTGAGGAAGCCAAGTCCGACCGTCAATCCGAGCAGGATGTACGAGCCGAGACTTGGCCTGTCGAGCGTCTTCAGGAAGGCAAGCAGGAACAGCGAAACGAAGCAGAGCGTTGCGATGGCATGCGTCAGATCCCGCTGCGCCAGAACGCTGATGGAGGGAACCATCAATAAGCCGAGCATGGCAATGAGCGGCAGTCTTCTGTCTTCCATCACCTGGCGCGCGGCAAGCCCGTAGAAGATGCAACAGAGAAACAGCAGGCTGTTCTTGAGTGCCGAGAGCGTTGCAACCGACAGGCCGAACAGCGCATTCATGCCGATCTGCAGCCAGTCATACAGCGGCGGTTGCCGTCCATAGCCTAGCAGCAGCATTTGCGACAGAAATGCCTGCTCCGCCTCGTCATTCTGCAGGCTGTCGGAACGCAGAACCCGCATGATGACGCAGAGAATGAAGTAGGCGAGGACTGCCCACACAATGACGCCCGGTTGGCGGACGAGAAGATTACGGGTTCTGCTGATCACGGCTATAGATTTCCCTGACCACATAACTCAGGCTGCTGTCATCCTTGAAGTAAACGCGCGCCAGCATTTCCGCCAGAATACCGGTGGTGATCATCTGAACCGAGGACAGGAACAGCATGATTCCGACGAGAAAGAGCGGCCGCGTACCAATGTCATTGCCAAGAATGAACTTGTCGATGAACAGGTAAAACAGGATGAGCGCCGAGAGCGCGCCGATGCCAAGGCCAAGCGAGCCGAAAAAGTGGCCTGGCCGCGCCTTGAATTTCATGAAGAACAGGACCGACAGAAGATCGAGGATAACCCGGAACGTGCGCGAAATGCCGTATTTGGAAACGCCGTGCTGCCGTGCATGGTGCGTGACGGGCATTTCTCCGATGCGGGAACTCGGCACCACGTTGGCGACCCAGGCGGGGATGAAGCGGTGCATTTCACCCATCAGCCGGACCTGCTTGATCACCGACCCGCGATAGATCTTCAGGCTGCAACCGTAGTCGTGCAGGCGAACGCCGGTAATGCGCCCGATCAGGCGATTGGCGATCCAGGAAGGGATCTTGCGCAGGACAAGGCCGTCCTGCCGGTTCTTGCGCCAGCCGACCAGAAGGTCCAGTTCACGGCGCTCCAGTTCCGCCACCATGGCCGGAATGTCTTTCGGGTCGTTCTGCAGATCGCCATCGAGCGTTGCGATCAGCCGTCCGCGCGCTTCGGTGATTCCCGCCTGCATGGCAGCCGTCTGGCCGAAATTTCGCTGCATGGCGACGATGCGAAGTTCCAGCCCCTCGGGCCCGATGGCGGAACGGGCGGCGGTCAGTGTGGCATCGGTGCTGCCGTCATCGACGAGGATCAGTTCCCAGCGTCCGGCATATCCAGCCATTGCCTCCTGAACGCGCGCAATCAGCGGGCCGACGCTTTCCTCTTCGTTGAAGACAGGCACGACAAGCGAAAGTTCAAGCCCGCCTGTGCCCACCGTATCCGCGCCGATCAATTCCACAGTTGTACGCACCTGGTCTTTCTCCTAAACCTCGGGGGCTTGCCTTGATGGCCATCGACCCGGCCGGGTGATATCGCGTGGCGATATCTCCTCCGGGAATTGCCGAAGTGGATCTATTGCTGATGGACGCGTCCTCTATATGAAGAACGAAAGGCTTGCCAGCCAAAAGCCATGGATTCTCCGCCATACGACCACACTTGTGACACTTGTTGCGGTGGTGTGTTATGTCGGCTTCATCCAGTGGGTATGGGGATGGGCGCAAATCGTCGGGATCTGGAGAACAGCCGGTCTTGGCATTGCAAGCACCGCGCTTCTGCTTTTGCTGATGACCTATGTGCTTCGCACCTGGCGGATCTACGATTATTTTCCGCGAGAAACGAAAGGCAGCTTTCGCCGTCTGTTTCGTGTGGTGCAGGTCCATAATCTCCTGAACGTCATGCTTCCTTTTCGCAGCGGTGAACTGAGCTTTCCCTTGCTGATGAAGCAGGAGTTTGGCGTCTCCATCACACGGGCCAGCGCTGCACTGCTGGTCATGCGGCTTTTCGATCTGCATGCGCTCTTTGCGGCAGCGGGGTTCGGTCTGGCTTTGGAACACCGCAATCTCTGGCTCTGGCTTCTTTGGGCACTGTTCGCGTTCAGTCCCGCGATTGCCTTCGCGCTCAAAGAGGGTCTGCTGAGGCAGGCGCGCAAGATCTCTCACCCCAAGCTTCAGCACATGATGGCGGAACTCGAACAAGGACTTCCGGCCAACACATCATCATTCATTCGCGCTTGGGGTGTAACCCTCGTCAACTGGTTCGTGAAAATTGCGGTCATGGCCTGGGTTCTGGTTCTGCTCGCAAACATCGGCCTTGCCGCAGGCTTCGGTGGCGCGCTTGGGGGAGAGCTCTCCTCAGTGCTTCCCTTGCATGCGCCGGGCGGCATCGGAACCTATCCGGCAGGAATAACAGCCGGAGCCTTGGCTTTCGGTGCCGAACGTTCGGAAAGCGCATTGGCTGAGCTGGGGCAGGCCGCCATCAACGCGCACCTGCTGATCATTCTCAGCTCCGTCATTGGCGCCGGGCTGTCGATGCTGGTTGCGGGGCGGTCGAAAACACCCCGCTAAAGCATCGGGCGAAAAAGTGGAATCCGGTTTTTCGCTCAACCGATGCGTCAACAAAGAATTTAGAGCGGCGGGCCGTTTCCGATTGGTCGCCCGACGCTCGAATCTCTCGGGTTACTGGAACGCCGTCTCGTAGAAGCTGCGCAGCTTGCGCGAATGCAGCGTTTCTGTCGGCATGGCGGCAAGTTTCTGTACGGCACGGATGCCGATCTTGAGGTGCTGGCGAACCTGCGTCCTGTAAAATTCGGTCGCCATTCCCGGCAGCTTCAACTCGCCATGCAAAGGCTTGTCGGAAACACACAGCAGGGTGCCATAGGGAACGCGGAAGCGGAAACCGTTGGCCGCAATGGTGGCCGATTCCATGTCCAGCGCAATCGCGCGCGCCTGCGACAATCGCTTGACCGGTCCTGCCTGGTCGCGAAGTTCCCAGTTACGGTTGTCGATGGTGGCAACGGTGCCCGTTCGCATGATGCGCTTCAGCTCAAATCCTTCGAGGCCCGTGATTTCCTCGACCGCATCTTCCAGCGCTTGTTGAACTTCAGCGAGCGCCGGGATCGGCACCCAGACCGGCAGGTCGTCGTCCAGCACATGGTCTTCGCGCATGTAAGCATGTGCAAGAACGTAGTCGCCGAGCCGCTGGCTGTTGCGTAGCCCGGCACAATGACCAACCATCAGCCAGGCATGCGGGCGCAGCACGGCGATGTGGTCTGTGATTGTCTTCGCATTCGATGGGCCGACGCCGATATTCACCAAGGTTATTCCGGCATGCCCCTTCTTCTTGAGATGGTAGGCTGGCATCTGGGGAAGGCGTACGGGCGCTTCGTTTGTGCGACTCCCGGCAGGGGTGATGATGTTGCCGGGCTCGACGAAGGCTGTATAGCCTTCGCCGCCATTCGCCATCAGTTCACGAGCCCAGGCCGCAAACTCGTCGATGTAGAACTGGTAGTTGGTGAAAAGCACAAAGTTCTGGAAATGATCCGCGCTCGTGGCCGTGTAGTGGCTGAGGCGGGCCAGTGAGTAATCGATGCGCTGTGCAGTAAACGGCGCAAGCGGCGCGGGCTCACCTGGAACCTGATCATATTCACCATTCGCGATCAGATCGTCCGTGTTGTTGAGATCCGGCGTATCGAAGATATCGCGGAGCGGCATGTCCGATACCGTCGCAGACGCGGATGCCTCGATATGCGCGCCTTCTCCGAAGGCAAAATGCAACGGAATCGGCGTCTGCGATTCGGACACCGTGATCGGTACGTTGTGATTGCGCATCAGAAGACCCAGCTGTTCCTTCAGATAATGGCGGAACAGTTTCGGCCGTGTGACGGTGGTCGTGTAATGGCCGGGCGCCGTGACATGGCCGTAGGACAGGCGCGAATCGATATGCCCGAAGCTGGTGGTTTCTATGCTCACCTGCGGATAGCACGCCCGATAGCGACCTTCGATCGGCTGGCCCTTCGCCAGATTTCCGAATGCCTCGATCAGGAACCCGGTATTGCGCTCGTAAAGCTCGGTCAGCGCGTCCACCGCAGCGGCGGGATCACTGAAGACCCTAGGCTCATAAGCCGGTGGATTGATGAAGGTGGGGGCAGATTGGGAAAAGATTCGTTTTGTCATGAGCCATTATAGTGTGGACTTGTTGACAAGCCAATTACGGCCGGGAAGCAGATTGCCGAGTTTTGAACTCAGAGGAGGGCGCCGCATTGCCCGCCTGTGGTCCGGCAGGAAAACGCAGAGGCATCCGATAGGGCATTCGCTTTCCGTGTCTGGTTCACAAGTGCCGACATTGAAATTGCAAATACCATCATCGTCAGCGTTATGATTGTCATTCTGCGCGCCAGTCTTGTCATGTCCGTCCACCCCTTATGCCTTATCCCTGTATCAAAGATGACAAGACTTGCCTGAACCTGCACTGAGGCAACCGTTCATCCGCAATTCAAGAGTCTTAACGAGACGCGAGCGAACAAAAAAATCCGCCGGAGTGACCGGCGGACCTTCTGGACGAATCGTGTGGGAGCGAGTTTAGAGGCGCGTCCAGGTCTGCGATTTGCAGAACACCGACATGACGCAGCCCTTCATCTTCAGAGAGTTTCCGCTGACTGCGCCCGATCCGCTATAGGTCTTATCGGCTTCGGGATCGGTGATCTCACCGCTGTAATTGCCGCCGGTGCCGCTCATCTTGCCGATCTGCTTGCCCGCATGTTTGCCGGTCTTCAGCGTTACACAGAAGGCAGAACCACACTTGCTGATGGCTGCCGTCTCGCCACTGGCAGTCTTCCAGTTGCCTTCGATCGGTTCCGCGGCCCAGGCAATGCCTGAGAACGCCAGCATTGCTCCTGCGATCAGTCCAGTCATGCGAATCATATGTGACGCTCCTCCGCCAAAGTGAAATCCGTCTTCCCCGAACGCAGTTCCTCCTCCGCGTTCTCGGGCTGATGTGCTGAGATTAGCTTACGCACACGTAAAGGTAAATAGGTGCCATTTCGTCAGGCCCGGTCCTGGCATCAGAGTTTGCATGCGAAATCATGGTCAAGAAAGGGTGAAAACGCCATGGTTGCCGTAAACCTAACAAAACGCGGAATCGACTGGTCCACAAGGGATGTGATGTTTAACAAAAACTGAGGTTTACCAACTGTTTGGACTTTGTTTGTTTCAAATTAATCATGCATTTTAGGCGAATTTTGAAGCCGCTGCCGCATAGTGAACCCATGAAGACGAGCAGAAAATCTGCCGGTCGGAGGTGATGAGAACCCGGAGAGGTTTCGCACTTTCGATGCCCGCAAGGGCTCTCGAAAACAGGGCAAGAATAACCGGTTCAACAGGGATTAAACCAATGGCACGCTTTGACATTCAGGAATGCGAAATGACGGCGATGGGTGGCGAGGCCCGCGCTGAACTCTTCTGTGACATGGGCTTGATGTATGCCACCGGACGCGGCTGCCCGGTGGATCTGGTTGCGGCTCACAAGTGGCTGAACATCGCCGCCATCAAGGGATCCGACCGTGCCGCGGAATTGCGGGCGGACCTCTCCCACATGATGACAAAGATGCAGCTTGCGGAAGCCCTCCGCGCCGCCCGCGACTGGATGACCACGCACTGATCCATCGCACGTCTATCCCTGAACCGGCAGATCGACGAAGAGGCTGAAGAGCTTAGTAATCTTCAGCCGATCGTCTTCAAAACCTGCGGCAGGGCCTCCGCCAGCAGTGTCATGTCCTGCGGCAGACCCGTGCTGATGCGGATGCACCGGTTAAGCGGCGCAACACCCGGCATGCGGATGAACACGCCGTGCTCCATCAGGCCATCCACGATGGCCCGCGCATAGGCGCCATCCCGACCGCAATCGATCGCGACGAAGTTGGTCGCCGACACGAGGGGCAGAAGCCCGTTCGCTCTGGCGATGTCGGAAATCGCGTCACGGGAGGCAGAGATTTTCTGCAGCACATCCGTGAGATAGGCCTGATCCTTCAGGGCCGCCAGCGCACCAGCGACGCTGATCCGCGCCATTCCGAAATGATTGCGAATCTTGTCGAAGGCCTGCGCGTTTTCAGGCGTGGTGATGACATATCCAACCCGCGCCCCGGCAAGACCATAGGCTTTGGAAAGCGTGCGCGTGCGCATGACATTGGGGCGGTCGATCAAACGGGAAAGCGCCGGGGTCGTGCCGTCTGGCGCTGTTTCGCAATAAGCCTCGTCCAGGATCAGCAGACAGGTTTCCGGCAGCGCTTCGGCAAATTCGGCCACGGCATCGGCGTTCCACCAACTGCCCATGGGATTGTCCGGGTTGGCGAAATAGACCAGTGGCGCATTTTCGCGCTTCACAAGCTCAAGCAGACCGGCCAGATCTTCCCGATCCTGCACGTAAGGTGCGGTGACAAGTCGGCCGCCATAGCCAGCGACATGAAAATTGAAGGTGGGATAGGCGCCAAGCGATGTCACCACCGGCATGCCCGGCTCTATGATCATGCGAACGATATGGCCGAGAAGGGCATCGATGCCTTCGCCCACCGCGATATTGGTCGGGGAGCAGCCGAGATGAGCTGCCAAGGCCTGCTTGAGTTCGAAATTCTCCGGGTCGGAATAATGCCAGGTATCAGAGGCGGCCTCCGCCATGGCGGCCACGACGGACGGTGCCGGACCGAAACCGCTTTCATTGGCGCCGATTCTGGCCCTCACTATCAGTCCACGGTTGCGTTCGATTGCTTCCGGTCCGACAAAAGGAACAGTGGCAGGCAGTGAGGAAAGAAGAGGTGTGAAGCGCGCAAAGCTTGGCATGATGTTCCCGGCTCAAAGGGCAATGAGAGCCACACCATAAAGTGCTCCGGCTTATCCGCAAGTACACTTGCGGCGAGACTGGTACACTCGCCCGTCAGACCCGCAACGCCTTCTCAGGCGTCTTCAAATCCCCGCCGAATGACGTGATGCAGGAATTCCGGTGCCAACAGCATGTTGAAGCCGACAACCACATGCTCAGCTTCGCGCCGGATCACGGTGCAGCCGATTTCGTCATGGATGCCGAGAATTTCGAGGAAGAAGTTTTTCGGCATCGTCAGGTTGGGGCTGACATCCAGATCCGCGCCGTAAAGGGAAATGTTGCGCACGATGCAGCGGAAGTGAGAGGCCGTGCTCAGGTGATGGCCGACGAAGATGACTTTTCCCGGCCGGTCGATGACGTATTTCGGAAATGCCTGGTCGCGCGGAATGTTCGCTTTCGGATCAAGGTTGATATTCAAGGACATGACGCCCTCCATCGCTATTGGAACCCAAGAATAAGGGATATCACCTACCAAGCGGTAAAGGCGCTGCGTAAAATATGATAGGCAGCTTATCTTTTCGATAGTTTCTTCAACTGCCTGCTCCTCGTTGACGCCTTGTCCGCACGGCGCTACCCAAGCAGTCTCTACGCTCGATAGGAAAGGGCGGAAGACGCGAATGAAGGAGCGGGCAATGACGGTTGATCTGGTGGTTGTTGGGGGCGG
This sequence comes from Rhizobium sp. Root149, assembly GCF_001427345.1. Classification (NCBI taxonomy): domain Bacteria; kingdom Pseudomonadati; phylum Pseudomonadota; class Alphaproteobacteria; order Hyphomicrobiales; family Rhizobiaceae; genus Rhizobium; species Rhizobium sp. Root149. Next base: position 264,110 of record NZ_LMGD01000001.1, on the reverse strand, counting down.
ACAGGCTGCTTTCTCACTTGTGGCCAAGCTTCGCAGCCTTGGTGACAGCCGCTCGATCACGATCCTGACCGCCGAGAATGTTGCTCCTTATCAACGTCCGCCTCTCTCCAAGAAGTATCTGCTGGGCGAGATGGAGTTCGACCGTCTTCAGATGCGCCCAGACGCCTGGTATGGCGAGCAGGCAATTGATCTGCGACTTTCGACATTCGTGGAGGAGATCAACCTTGCTGCTCGCTCGGTTCGCATTCAGGACGGTTCCTGCCTGAACTACAACAAGCTCGTCCTTGCAACAGGGGCTGCCCCGAGACGCCTTCCCGCAGCCATCGGAGGCGATCTCGAAAACGTTTTCGTCATGCGTGACAAGCGCGATGCGGACCAATTGGCTGCGGCATTCCAACCAGGCGCGCGGGCTCTGGTGATAGGCGGCGGTTACATCGGCCTGGAAGCGGCGGCCGTTGCAAGACACAAAGGGCTTGAGGTCACGCTTATCGAAATGGCGGACCGTATCCTCAAGCGAGTCGCCTCTTCTCAGACCGCAGACGCCATGCGGGCGATCCACGAATCGCACGGCGTTGCGATTCGTGAGTCGACGGGCTTGCGTCGCCTGATTGGGGAGGGCGGCAAGCTGGTGGGCGCCGAATTGGCAGACGGAACCGTCATCGATCTCGATCTGGCCATCGTCGGAATCGGCGTGACGGCGAATACGGAGCTTGCCCAGGCTGCCGGACTGACGGTGACGGATGGAATCGTGGTCGACTCAATGACGCGGACATCGGATCCGGACGTCCACGCGATCGGCGACTGCGCCAGCTTGCCTTGGCAAAACACAATGATCAGGCTGGAATCAGTTCAAAACGCCGTTGATCAGGCCGAGGCGCTCGCTGCGATTCTCGCAGGCAGTGACAAGGCCTATGAGCCTAAACCGTGGTTCTGGTCGGATCAGTATGATGTCAAACTGCAGATTGCCGGACTGAACGTCGGGTTCGACGAAACCTTCGTGAGGCAGGGAGTGCGACCGGGAAGCCAATCGATCTGGTATTTCCGGGAGAATCGGTTTGTTGCTGTCGATGCCATCAACGATGCCAAGGCCTATGTTACCGGCAAGAAACTGCTGGATTCGAACATGCCTTTGAACAGATCGATTCTTGAGGATCCGACGCGCGATCTAAAGGAGCTGCTTGCCTGAAGCCGTGTCTCATCGCAAAAAGCTCAAGGATTTCAGATGATATCGGGGGATTTTGCAGGCAGTCTCGCAAAATGCCTTGCAATCGGTGGCTCGACGACATAATCACGTCGGCACCGGAGAGGTGGCCGAGTGGTCGAAGGCGCTCCCCTGCTAAGGGAGTATACGTCAAAAGCGTATCGAGGGTTCGAATCCCTTCCTCTCCGCCACTATTGATGCGAAAGCGCGCATTTCAAATATCTCATACATGACTGAGCATGAGGCAGACTCGCGAGATGAGCTGCTGGTGCAATTGCGCAACATGGCCTTCGCAGGTCTGGCTGCGCGTAACACCCTGTCGGATAACGACTTTCTTAATCATTGGTAAAATTTGAAACGTTGTCCACGCGCTTTTGTGTCGTTTGAGCAACAGCCATTTGTGAAGCAGCCCGGCTTGTCTGATTGCGGTCAACTTCACGATTGCAAGCGTCAACTGACCGAGTATGTTCACCATCAGAAGCGAGGCGGTGGATCGTCTACCTTCTGATTAAACGGGTGTGGGGCAGGGAAGGTCGTTTCGCGATCTAAAAACCCAAACCCTCGTTAAACTTGACTGGAGGTCATTATGAACATCAAGAGCCTTCTTCTCGGCTCCGCTGCTGCTCTCGCAGCAGTATCCGGCGCCCAGGCTGCCGACGCTATCGTTGCTGCTCAGCCGGAGCCGATGGAATACGTTCGCGTTTGCGACGCATTCGGCGCTGGTTTCTTCTACATTCCGGGTTCTGAAACCTGCCTCAAGATCGACGGCTACGTTCGTTTCCAGACGGACTTCGGTCGTAACCTGTCCGGCACGTCTGACTGGAACTCCTTCACGCGCGCTCAGGTCAACTTTGACGCCCGTTCTGACTCTGAACTCGGCACGCTCCGTGGTTACATCGGTCTGCGCGGCAACGCTCAGAACTCCGGCAACCGCGCTACGTTCGTAGACCAGGCCTTCATCGAAATCGGTGGCCTCAAGGTTGGTTACTTCTACAACTGGTGGGATGACGGCCTCTCTGGCGAAACCGATGATATCGGCCAGAACACGCTGTTCAACTCCATCCGTTACACCTACACGGCTGGCTCCTTCTACGCTGGTCTCTCGGTTGACGAACTGGAAAGCCAGTCTGCAACCGCTCAGGTCGCTCCTTTCGGCGTAGCTCGTGCAGTTGACCCGAACAACAACGTCGGCGTTTCCGGTATCGTTGGCGGCAAGTTCGGCGGCGTAAGCGTCAACGTTCTCGGCGGTTACGACACGGACCAGGAAAACGGTTCTATCCGTGGTATCCTGACGGCTGATGTTGGCCCAGGCACCTTCGGCCTCGCAGCAGTATGGTCTTCTGGCCAGAACTTCTACTACGACAAGGCTGAGTGGACTGTTGCAGCTGAATACGCTGTAAAGGTCACCGACAAGTTCAAGATCACCCCCGGCTTCCAGTACTTCTGGACGCTCGACCAGAACCGCTTCGGCGACTTCGTTGGTTCGCGTGACGCTTGGAAGGCTGGTCTGACGTTCGACTACCAGCTGGCAAAGAACCTGTCTGCAAAGGCTTCGGTACAGTACTACGATCCTGACCGCGCTCAGGAGTCCTGGTCTGGTTACCTGCGTCTGCAGCGTTCGTTCTAATCTGACCATTCAGGTCTGATTGCGGAAGCCCGGCTTAGTGCCGGGCTTTTTGCGTTTGCAGCAAGGCCGAAGCCGCACACTCATCGTTGCTTGGCTCAGCACGCTTGTGATGAGCATTCTAAGCCAGCTCGTTCAGGTTTTGCGGCCATGATGAGTCCCGTCGATCGACCAGCCATCTCCCATCAATTGATTCCGAATCTGAATTGCTCGGCGGATCAAGCTCGGATTGAGGCGGAAATGTGTCAGTGAAATCCTTGATTTCATTAATATTTCGTTAGTTTATGACGTGTCTGGCGTGTGCTGATATGATGTGATTAACTATTAGATGTTGCGCTGACGCGAATGTGTCACGATTTCGCAACAATGTTGAATTCAACGACCGTTGATAATCTCAAAACGTAGCTTTTTAATTTTGCGACTGCGAACGCCGGTGTTTTAATAGCCTCACATCAGGTTGACCCAAGCCACCTGACGCCCGATGGTTTCAATTCTCGAGGGAAAAACATGAACTTCAAGGTTCTCGCCGCAAGCTCTGTAGCTGCGCTGTCCTTTGCTTCGGCATCTTATGCTGCCGATGCTATCGTTGCTGCTCAGCCTGAGCCAATGGAATATGTCCGCGTGTGCGACGCTTTCGGCGCTGGCTTCTTCTACATTCCGGGTTCTGAGACCTGCCTGAAGATCGGTGGCTACGTCCGTTTCCAGACTGATTTCGGCCGTGATCTTTCTGGTCGTTCTGATTGGAACGCCTTTACACGTGCACAGCTGGAACTCGATGCTCGCTCGGATACGGAACTTGGTACGCTTCGCGGCTTCATCGGCCTTCGTGGCAACTCCGACAACTCCACCTCGCGCGGCGTAAACGTCGATCAGGCCTTCATCGAAGTCGGTGGCCTGAAGGTCGGCTTCTTCTACAGCTGGTGGGATGACGATCTGTCTGGCGAAACAGACATCCTGTCGTCCAACACGACTCAGTACAACGCCATCCGCTACACCTACACATCGGGTGCCTTTTTCGCTGGCGTCGCCGTTGAAGAACTCGAAAGCGCCTATGCTGGCGGTTCGAACCTCGGCGTTGCTTACGGTTTCGTTCCGAAGGCTAACAACAATGTCGGCATCAGCGGTGCAGTTGGTATTTCCGAAGGTGCGATCCGCGGTAACCTGATTGGCTCCTACGACATCGACCAGGAAAACGGCGCTCTGCGCGCGATTGCCTATGCCGATATCGGTCCTGGCACGCTCGGCCTGTCCGCTGCCTGGGCTAGCGGTGCGAACGCTTACTACGATGAGTCCGAGTGGACTGTCGCCGGTGAGTACGCCATCAAGCTGAACGACAAGTTCACGGTCACCCCGGCTGCTCAGTACCTCTGGAAGGTACAGACCAACCGCGTTGGCGACTTCGTCGGTGGCGATGCATGGCGCGCTGGCGTAACCGTGGATTACCAGCTGGCCACGAACCTGTCGGCCAAGGTGACTGCAAACTACCAGGACATCGACAACGGTCCGGAAAGCTGGACTGGCTTCTTCCGTCTGCAGCGCGCATTCTAAGAGCGCCTGACGACAAAGTTTTGAAAACCCGCCGAAAGGCGGGTTTTCTCGTTTTAGCTGGCAGGCAGATGCATATCTGCGGAAGTGCGCGTCGATCTCACGGTTACAGCACGCAACAGAACAAGGCCGTAAACGCTGGCAGCGAACTGGACAGTCGCGAGTTGGGTTAGACGGGACGCAGAAAGTCTAGGAGCGCGTCGTACACCTGCGGCTTGTGCAGAAGCGGCGCATGACCTTGACCTGCGGCTGTTACGACACGGAGTTCCGGGTGCCGGTCTTGCATGGACGCTACGATCTGTTCGGTCAACAAGGTTGAGTGTTCGCCTCTAACAACCATCATCGGCCTGTCGTTCAGCAGATCGAATTGGGTCCATAGGTGAGGGAGCGGTTGTTCAAGATCCATCGATGCGAATGCACGCGCGATGGCTGGATCGCAGTCGGGAACAATTTGTCCGCCCTGTTCGGTATAGATGGCGCGAGCCATGTCCTGCCAATCGCTTGGCTCGAGAGCAGGGAAGGCGGCTCCATGCACGCGGGACAGCTGTTCCGCCGCAGATGCCCAGTCTGGAATGGCGCTGGTGTTGCCTTCGCCGAGATAGCTCTGGATCAGTTTCAATCCTTCCAATCCGAGTTCTGGACCGACATCGTTCAGCATCACGGCTGCTATTCGATCCGGGGCAAGTTGAGCGAGGATATGAAGAATAAGGCCGCCGCGTGAGGTGCCGACGAAGATCGCCTGCGTGATCCCGAGCGCATCCAGAACCAACAGGCAATCCTGTGCTTCAGTGAAGATGGAATAGGTTGCGGGATCTTCAGCCCGGTCCGAGGCGCCGCGCCCGCGATAATCGATGCAAATGACGCTGCGTGGCTTGATCGGATCGCCAGAGACCCGCTTGGCAAAAGCATGAAAATCGCGGCTATTGCGGGTCAGACCAGCCAGGCAGACAACGGGGAGGGCCTCGGAAGAGGGCTCATGGTTCCTGTAGGTCCGGTAAGCGATCCGTGTGCCGTCCGCTGATGTCACGAAGTCGAGTTTGGCGCCGTCTTCTCGCACGCTGGATCCTTCTTCCTGTGTGGCCGAATGCTTCGCTTGTCTAGGGTCAAAGTTTCATGTCGCGTCCTGAGGCGCAAGATGCATGCCTCGCCTTCCAGCACGTCCGGCAACAGCAATATGCGGGAAATAGGTAACTACGACCGGCGTCCAAACCGAAGGTCATCGACGATATCGGCTTTTTGACCCAGGCGAACCTTGTAGACCTGATAGTTTTCCATCACACGCTGGACATAGTTGCGTGTTTCCGGGAACGGTATCCGCTCAATCCAGTCGACAACCTCATCGATGGTCTTGCCGCGTGGATCTCCGTAACGCGCAATCCACTCCGGCACACGCCGCGGCCCAGCATTGTAAGCAATAAAGGTCATGATGTAGGAGCCATCGAAGGCGTCGATCTGCTCACCAAGATAATGCGCGCCAAGGGTCGCGTTATAGCCTGGATCAGAGGTCAACTTGGCCGCCGTAAAAGGCAAGCCATGCCGGCCGGCAACCGCTTTCGCTGTACCGGGTAGCAATTGCAGCAGGCCGCGCGCATCTGCGCCCGAAATTGCGGTCGGATTGAACGCGCTTTCCTGCCGCGCAATGGAGTAGGCAAGCGCCTTTCCGGAACCAATGATATTGGCAGACGGCGGGATGACGCCGATCGGAAATGCCAATGCAGCGACATCCAGCCCGCGGTTGAACGCAGACTTGCCGATCTCAAGGGACATGGCGTGGTTGTTGTTCCGCTCCGCGCGCGCCGCCAGAATTGCCAGCTCCCCGGGGCTCGTCATTTCGTCAGCCAATGCCTTGTAAAGTGCGTCGGCTCTTTTCGCGTGTCCGGCCTGATCCAGCCTGTCGATGGCGCGCACCGCTTCCCGCGATTCGAACAGCCGCCGATCCTGGGCACTGGGCGATGGATAGGAAACATTGAGGGCAGGGCGGTTGAGGCGTGCCGCTGCAAGCTGTCCATAAAAGGTCGCGGAATAGGCCGCGGCCTTCGAGAAATAGTCACCGGCATTGCCCGGACCACCGGCTTCCGCAGAGCGACCAAGCCAGTACCAGGCGCGCGAAGCCGACAGAGGCCTGCTCGAAGCCTTCAAAATCCGTTCAAAATGCTGGGAAGCCGCCTTCGGGTCTCGCATGCCGCGCAAGGCGTACCAGCCCGCATGAAACTCGGCATCAACGATATCTGTCGGGCTTTTGGCGTTGTGGGCTGCCACCACCTGATAGGCCGACCTGAAATCGCCATTATCCGCCAGACCGCGTGCAATGATCCGGCGCTCGTTCCACCATTCGCTGGCATTGACCATGTCTCCGCGATCCTTGGGAGCACGCGCAAGCAAAGCGGCCGCCTGCTCGTACTGATCCTGACGGCGGAGATATTCGATCCGGACGAAGAGATAGGCGGAATCGTCCTGCAGCGACCGCTCGACGCTGCTTATGAGGGCGGCTGCATTCTTTGCATTGGTCGCAACTGCAACCCAGGCTTTGTAGAGAGATGGCGCGCGGCCAAGTTCGCTAAAGCGCTGTGCCTGCGCTGAGCGTCCCCGGTACATGAGGTAATCCATCCGCGCTCGATGATCGGACGCTGTCAGCACAGAGCCGAATTCCCGCAGGATCTGATCTTCCAGATCCTTATCCAGCGTATAGCCAATCCAGAATGGTCGCAGGACCTTTGCTGCTCCCGGTCCATTTCCCTGCGCGGCAAGCGATCTGGCCAGAATGATGGCGCCTTGGGGCGTTTCTGGAAGTGTGCTGCCAAACGCCGCAAGCACCTGAACGGGCGGAGGATTTTCTGCAAAAAGCGATCGCTCGGAATTGGCGCGTAGCCTGGAAAGTCCCGGCCAGCCGGTCAGTTCCCGTTGGGCTTCGGCGATCTCGGAGGAGGGGACGCCGCGAGCACCCGACGTTGCAATCGCCCAGGTGAGAAGATGATGATCAAGCGAACCGGGGGGCAGCGCGTCCCGGGCGGCAAGTGCTGACGTGATGTCCCGGTTGGACAGAGAATCTAGGCCCTGCTTCAGAAGCGAAAGAGAGGCGTCGGCGTCCTGCGGGACAGTGGCGCGCGGAATGGAACCGGTGATTTCCGGAACAGGCACGGCGGCAGGCTGAAAGTCTTTTGGCCGGGAAACAGGATGCGGAAGCGGACCATCCGGCAACGGCGCACAAAGGACCGCGGATGCCGTCAATAAAAGCGTCAGACTTGTTACGCAGAGAGAGGTCTTCATCCCGCACTCATGTTCGCACAGTTGCAATCCGTTCCGATAGTTAATTACGCTCCATCTTGATTAACAGCCCGTTACTGCATGGGCCTCGCATCGGCAATCTTCTATCACGATCTATTGCAAAACGCACCTTGTCACGCTTGTCGCGGCTCAACTCGCCCTTTATGGTGCGCGCACTTAAACAAGAATAATGCGGCCGAAGAATGAGTACGGTCGCCGAGGAGACTTTGCATGTTCAAGGGGTCCATGCCCGCGCTCATCACGCCATTTACCGATGCGGGCGCAGTGGATGAGGAGGCGTTTGCTGCTCACGTGGAGTGGCAGGTTACGGAAGGCAGCACTGGTCTGGTGCCGGTCGGAACCACGGGCGAATCTCCTACGCTCTCACATGATGAGCACAAGCGCGTCATTGAACTGTGCATTGAAGTCGCTCGCAAACGTGTGCCCGTCATTGCGGGCGCCGGCTCCAACAATACGCGCGAAGCTATCGAACTGGCCCAGCACGCGGAAGCGGCGGGTGCAGACGGTTTGCTCGTTGTGACGCCCTACTACAACAAGCCGACGCAGAAAGGCTTGTTTGCCCATTTCTCGGCGGTTGCAGAGGCCGTGAAGCTGCCTATCATCATCTACAACATCCCGCCGCGTTCAGTCATCGACATGACGCCGGAAACGATGGGCGCCCTGGTCAAGGCAAATTCCAATATCGTGGGCGTGAAGGATGCGACTGGCAAGCTCGATCGTGTTTCCGAACAGCGCATGACATGCGGCAAGCAATTCATCCAGTTGTCTGGCGAAGATGGTACGGCTCTCGGCTTCAATGCCCATGGCGGTGTTGGCTGTATCTCGGTGTCTGCCAATGTGGCACCACGCCTGTGTGCAGAGTTCCAGCAGGCGACGCTGGCCGGTGATTATGCCAAGGCATTGGAATACCAGGATCGCCTGATGCCGCTCCATAAGGCCATCTTCATGGAGCCGGGTGTCTGCGGCACCAAGTACGCTCTGTCGCGCACGCGTGGCCTAAACCGGCATGCGCGTTCGCCGCTCATGTCGACGCTTGAACCTGCCACCGAGGCTGCCATCGATGCGGCACTCAAGCATGCGGGCCTCCTGAACTGACAAGGTCGGCAGCCCTTGCTTGGCTGCCATCTTTGCTTTTGAGAGCCGACACACCACATCATTGATATCGTCCGGCTATCGGGCGGATCATCAGGAACTGGAATAGGCAGATGGCACCCAGAGGCAGCCAGCGCGTCGTCAACAAGATCGTTGCGGAGAACCGCAAGGCGCGCTTCAACTACGAGATCGTCGATACCTACGAAGCAGGTCTGGTTCTGACCGGCACCGAGGTCAAATCTCTGCGCGATGGAAAAGCCAATATTGCCGAATCCTACGCCTCGGATGAAGGTGACGAAATCTGGTTGATCAACTCGCACCTGCCGGAATATCTGCAGGCGAACCGGTTCAATCATGAGCCTCGGCGCCGTCGTAAACTGCTGCTGAACAAGCGGGAGATCAGCCGTCTAAGGGCAGGTATCAATCGTGAGGGCATGACACTCGTGCCGTTGAAGATCTATTTCAATGAAAAGGGCAGGGCCAAGCTGGAACTCGCTCTGGCCAAGGGCAAGAAACTGCACGACAAGCGCGAGACCGAGAAGGAACGCGACTGGAATCGCCAGAAAAGCCGGTTGTTGAAGACCGGCTGATCTGTTGTTCCCGATCAGGTTGGTCGGGTGTGCTACCTTCCGCTCATGCCCAGCGTGAAGAGCAAAGCCTTCTGCTTTGCTTCGTACAGGGCGCGCTCCTGCTCATAGGCGCGGAATGCCGGATTGAGGCGCATGCTCTCCCCCTCCAGATCCGCATTGAGATCTCTCATTTGATATGGGTTGAGATCGATAATGCTATTCGAGATCCTCACCTGGCGTCGAAGAGCCGCTCTCGTCAGCATCGCGATGGTTTCATAAACGGCGCGGCCGGTCTCCGTGACTGCGGAGATGACGAGGGAATGGGCGTGGCTGATCGTGCGCATGGCGATATCCTTTCAAACGGCACGAAGAGGTGATGCCCGCGCTGCAGCATGCAGGCAGGGGATCGGCGAATGGGTGAGGGGTTGATGATGCGCGGCTGTCGCCGCAAGCTGTACGCAGACAATGCTGCTGCAGCATCAATTCGTCCAGCGAATGTTTGAGATAGATGCGATCAAGTTTTATGATCGATAATGGGGACCTGAAATATTCCGAACAACAAAAAAGGCGCCACCCGGGCGCCTTTTCGTGAATGATGATGATGCGTTTTAGCTCGTCGGCAGATCTGCACCGGCATCATGTGGACGCACAGGCCGCTCGGAGGGGTCGCGACCGATTTCCGCCTTCAGAGACAGAAGATCGATGAAATGGTCCGCCTGACGGCGCAGGTCGTCTGCGATCATCGGTGGCTGCGTTGCCATGGTCGACACGACCGAAACCTTGCGGCCCTTGCGCTGCAGTGCTTCCACGAGCGTCGTGAAATCGCCGTCGCCAGAGAAGAGCACCAGGTGATCAACGGTCTCGGACTGTTCCATCGCGTCGATAGCCAGTTCGATGTCCATATTGCCCTTTACCTTCCGGCGTCCCATGGAATCGGTAAATTCCTTGGCAGGCTTTGTCACAACCTTGTAGCCGTTGTAATCAAGCCAGTCGATCAGCGGACGAATGGACGAATATTCCTGATCTTCAATAAGAGCGGTGTAATAGTAAGCCCGCAACAGGTAGCCGCGCTTCTGAAAAGCCTTCAGCAATTTGCGATAATCAATGTCAAAACCAAGGCTTTTCGAGGCTGCGTAAAGATTCGCGCCATCGATGAAGAGAGCTATTTTTTCGCGGGGGTCAAACATAAATCCTCATCCGTCCCAGAAATGCTACTGCGACCCTGCCACTATGTCTGTCGTACGAATAATTTCACAACAGAGTTGTAGAAATGGCTGGTAACATTATGATATTTTCATATAACCAGCCTTTACGGCACGGCTCAAATTTATCCAAGCAACTTATGGTTGAATATACCATAGACTTTGTGGTGAGAAGGGGGTAAATCGCAGCCGCCCGAGGAAAAACTTGAATTTGGCGACCTTTGCCTGTATCCGGCATATCAAATCCTGAAATACCGACCATAAAGGACAGGCTATGGCCCGCGTCACAGTAGAAGATTGCATCGACAAAGTCGATAACCGTTTTGAGCTTGTGCTTCTGGCAAGTCATCGGGCGCGTCAGATTTCGCAGGGTGCTTCCATCACCGTTGACCGCGATAACGACAAGAACCCGGTCGTGGCCCTGCGCGAAATCGCCGATGAGACGCTATCGCCGGACGATCTGAAGGAAGATCTGATCCACTCCCTGCAAAAGCATGTGGAAGTCGATGAGCCGGAACCCGATCCGTCCAGCCTCATTGCCGCCAATGCAGGTGCTTCCGGTCAGGACAAGGTGCTTGACGAAGACGATCTTCCTGAGACGTTGACGTTCGACCAGATGTCGGAAGAAGAGCTGCTGGCTGGTATCGAAGGTCTCGTTCCGCCGGAAAAGAGCGACGACTACTGATATTTATCAGTCAGCGCTGTATCTCATGCAGCGCAGCAGATATATTGATGGTCGCGTCGACGCATAGGTCGGCGCGCCATTTTTGTTTTCAAGTTCGACAGGATTTTCCACGGCATGATGCGGCAATACGAGCTCGTTGAGCGCGTCCAGAAGTACAAGCCAGACGCAAACGAAGCTCTTCTGAACAAAGCCTATGTCTACGCCATGCAGAAACATGGCCAGCAGAAGCGCGCCAGCGGCGATCCCTACATTTCCCATCCGCTGGAAGTTGCCGCCATCCTGACCGACATGCATCTGGATGAGTCGACCATTGCCGTGGCTCTCCTGCACGATACGATTGAAGACACCACCGCGACGCGCGCCGAAATCGATGAGCTCTTCGGCGAGGATATCGGCCGCCTCGTCGAAGGTCTGACCAAGCTCAAGCGTCTGGATCTTGTTTCCAAGAAGGCAAAGCAGGCAGAAAACCTGCGCAAGCTGCTGCTTGCGATCTCCGATGATGTGCGCGTTCTTCTGGTCAAGCTTGCCGATCGGCTGCACAACATGCGCACGCTTGAACACATGCGTGATGACAAGCGCGCCCGCATTTCCGAAGAAACCATGGATATCTATGCGCCGCTTGCGGGTCGCATGGGTATGCAGGACATGCGCGACGAGCTTGAGGATCTTTCGTTCCGCTATCTGAACCCGGAAGCCTATGAGACGGTTACCAAGCGCCTGGCAGAGCTTTCTTCGCGCAACGAAGGCTTGATCTCGAAGATCGAGGAGGAATTGCGCGAACTTCTCGTCGCCAACGGATTGCTGAACCCCTACGTGAAAGGTCGGCAGAAGAAGCCTTATTCCGTCTTCCGCAAGATGCAGTCGAAATCCCTGTCCTTCGAGCAGCTCTCGGACGTCTATGGCTTCCGTATCCTGGTGGATGATATTCCGGCCTGCTACCGTGCGCTCGGCATTGTCCATACTCGCTGGCGCGTCGTTCCGGGTCGTTTCAAGGACTATATCTCGACGCCGAAGCAGAACGACTATCGCTCCATCCACACCACGATCGTCGGCCCGTCGCGGCAGCGTATCGAGCTGCAGATCCGCACCCGGCGCATGCATGAGATCGCGGAATTCGGCATCGCGGCGCACAGCCTCTACAAGGATGGGGAGAACACGGAGGGCGGCGAACTGCTCTCCAAGGAATCGAACGCCTATTCCTGGCTGCGTCATACGATCGAGGCGCTGGCGGAAGGGGACAATCCGGAAGAATTTCTCGAACATACCAAGCTCGAGCTGTTCCAGGACCAGGTTTTCTGCTTCACGCCAAAGGGCAAGCTGATCGCCCTGCCGCGCGGTGCTACCCCAATCGATTTCGCCTACGCGGTTCATACCAACATCGGCGATACGACGGTCGGTGCGAAGATCAATGGCCGCATCATGCCGCTTGTCACCCGCCTGAATAATGGCGATGAAGTCGAGATCATTCGGTCCGGCGTACAAGTTCCGCCCGCTGCCTGGGAAGAGATTGTGGTGACCGGCAAGGCGCGTGCGGCCATTCGGCGCGCAACTCGCATGGCAATCCGCAAGCAATATGCTGGCCTTGGTTATCGCATTCTGGAGCGCACATTCGAGCGCGCCAGCAAACAGTTCTCGCGCGACATCCTGAAGCCAGCGCTCTTCAGACTTGGCCACAAGGATGTGGAAGACGCGATCGCGTCTGTAGGACGCGGTGAGCTGTCCTCGCTGGATGTCTTCCGGGCTGTGTTCCCCGATTACAAAGACGAGCGCGCCACCATCAAGCCGGCGGCCGATCAGGGCTGGTTCAACATGCAGAGCGCCTCGGGCATGATGTTCCGCCTGCCGGGCCGTGAACGCACGGCGCAGGAGGCAAGCGAAGCGGCCGTGCCAAATGGCGCTGGTCCCGATCCCTTGCCGATCCGTGGTCTTGCCGATCATATCGAGGTTCAGTTTGCCCCATCCGGTGCGGTGCCCGGAGATCGCATCGTGGGTATCATGGAAGAGGGGAAGGGCCTCACCATCTACCCTATCCAGTCTTCCGCGCTTCAACGCTTCGACGATCAGCCGGAACGCTGGATCGATGTTCGTTGGGATCTGGATGAGGCCAACAAGTCTCGTTTCATGGCGAAGGTCGTCATCAACGCGCTGAACGAGCCCGGTACTCTGGCCACCGTCGCCCAGACAATTGCCCGCCTCGACATCAATATCCGCATGATGACCATGGGGCGTGTTGCAACCGACTTCTCGGAACTGGCGCTGGAGCTGGAAGTCTGGGATTTGCGTCAGCTCAATCAGCTGCTTTCGCAGTTGAAGGACCTGGATTGCATCTCCACGGTCAAGCGGCTCTACGATTGATCATTCGTTAATCGCTCTTTGCCTGTCTTCTAATCAAGCCATGCGTGTAATGCATGGCAGCTGAAGCGGACTGGCTCTGGTGGTTTCAATCGGTTCGTCTTATGTTTTGTGCATCGCAACAAGGAGACGAACACATGTTCAAGCCCATGAGACAGCTCGCCCGCGCCCTTCGCGCTCCCACCGTTCAGGAACGTGAAATGGCCTATTTGAACGATGCGAGCGATGCAATCGAACTCGAATACCGCATGCGCCAGGTTGATCGCGGAATGTTCCGCAAGTCCTTCTGAGCAGGGCGACCCACAACCTGCCTCGCACAATAATTGTGCGGTGCAAAATACATGACTGAATATCCGATAGGTGCATGGCTCCGTCTAGGAGCGCACTCTCCGGATGGGTAGCGCGGCGCTCTTGTTCCTTGGCGCCGCTCGGCGATTGCAGAATACGCGTCCTTGCGGTATCGCCTTGAGGACTGGCGTGCGCGGCCTTTGTCGCTTGAGCGCCAGCATGTGGCACAGATCCATCTTGATGGTGGCTTTGTTGACCAGGGCGAAAGGATCACCATGATCATTGGAATGGGTAGCGACCTGATTGACATCCGAAGGGTCGAAAAATCCATCGAGCGTTTCGGCGAGCGCTTTACCCATCGCTGTTTCACGGAAACTGAACGCCGCAAGTCCGACGGGCGCAAGACACGTGCCGCCTCCTACGCCAAGCGCTTCGCTGCCAAGGAAGCCTGCTCAAAGGCCTTGGGCACCGGCATTGCGCAGGGCGTCTTCTGGCGTGACATGGGGGTCGTCAACCTGCCATCAGGCAAACCCACAATGCTTCTGACAGGCGGCGCAGGTGCGCATCTGGCATCGATGATGCCCGCCGGGCACGAAGCTGTGATTCATTTGACCATTACCGATGAATATCCTTACGCTCAGGCCTTTGTGATCATCGAGGCCCGCCCCATTTCTAGTGAAGCCTCCATCCTGTCGCGCTGAGGCATTGCCCGCTCCCCTGGAAGGGGTTAGAGAAGCGCGAAAGCCGATAACGAAAGACGTCAACCGTGTCCGAAAAAGCCGAAAAGTCACAGAGCGCCCTCTGGGAAAACATCAAGGTCATCATCCAGGCGCTTCTGCTGGCGTTGGTTATCCGAACTGTTCTGTTTCAGCCCTTTACGATTCCGTCAGGCTCGATGATGCCGACGCTTCTGGTGGGCGACTACATCTTCGTCAACAAGTTCGCCTACGGCTACTCCAAGTATTCGCTGCCTCTTTCGCCAAACCTGTTTTCTGGGCGCATTCTGGCCAGCGAACCGACACGCGGTGATGTCATCGTTTTCCGTCTGCCGACAGATCCGAACGTGGACTATATCAAGCGCCTGATCGGCTTGCCGGGCGACCGTATCCAGATGATCAACGGTGTCCTGCATTTGAACGGCAAGCCGGTGCCCAAGCAGCCTGATGGAAAATTCACATCGGACTACCGTCTCGACCCCGGCACGGATGTGCCGGTCTTCCGCGAGACGCTGGATAATGGCAAGGCTTACGAAACGCTGGATCAGATCCAGGATGGCCGTGGCGATAACACACGCGAGTTCGTTGTTCCTGCTGGCCACTATTTCTTCATGGGTGACAATCGCGACAATTCTCTCGATAGCCGCTTCGATGTGGGCTACGTTCCTGCGGAAAATCTCGTCGGTCGCGCCAGCATCATCTTCTTCTCGCTGGGCAACGATACGTCCTTCAGCGAAATCTGGAAGTGGCCTGCCAACATGCGCTGGGATCGTCTATTCAAGGTCGTTCAATAATGAAGTCGACGACCCTGTCCGCAGAACAGCGCGTGAAGCTGGAAACGGCGCTCGGGCATACGTTTGCGGATAAGCAGTGGCTGGATCGGGCGCTGACGCATTCAAGCACCGGCGGCGGCAAGGCCTCGAACTACGAGCGGCTTGAGTTCCTGGGCGACCGCGTTCTTGGTCTGTGTGTGGCAGAACTCTTGTTCAGCACCTATTCGACGGCCACGGAAGGCGAACTTTCCGTTCGCCTGAACCAACTGGTCAGCGCCGACAGCTGTGCCAGTGTCTCGGATGATCTCGGTCTTCACCAGTTCATTCGTACCGGTTCCGATGTGAAGAAGCTGACTGGCAAGCGCATGCAGAACGTGCGGGCCGACGTTGTGGAAAGCCTGATTGCGGCCATCTATCTTGACGCCGGACTGGAGGCTGCGCGAAGCTTCATACTCAAGCATTGGGAAAAGCGGGCGAAAAGCTCGGCCAATGGCCGCCGTGATGCCAAGACGGAATTGCAGGAATGGTCCCACGCGAAGTTTGGCCGTACGCCTCATTACCGCGTTGATGATCGTTCCGGTCCCGACCACGAACCGCAATTCACCGTGACGGTCGAAATTGAGGGTGTAGAGCCCGAAACCGGTATCGAGCGCTCCAAGCGGGCCGCGGAGCAGGTTGCAGCAACGAAACTGCTGGAGCGCGAAGGCATCTGGCAAAAGCCTGAACAAGAAGGCTGAAGGGTCAAGATGAGCGAAGAACAGAACATTGCCGACGATGGTGTCGGCACTCATGCGGCGGATGCGCCAAAAACCCATTCCGGCTTTGTGGCCCTGATCGGTGCGACGAATGCCGGCAAGTCTACGCTGGTCAATCGGCTTGTTGGCGCCAAGGTGTCGATCGTCAGCCACAAGGTTCAGACGACGCGCGCTATCGTGCGGGGCATTGCCATCCACAAGAACGCGCAGATCGTCTTCATGGATACTCCTGGTATCTTCAAGCCGCGCAGACGTCTGGATCGCGCAATGGTGACATCCGCCTGGGGCGGCGCCAAAGATGCCGATTTCATCATGCTGTTGATTGATAGCGAGCGCGGCCTTCGGGGCGATGCGGAAGCGATCCTGGAAGGTCTGAAGGACGTCCACCAGCCGAAGATACTGGTTCTGAACAAGATAGACCGTGTGAAGCCGGAGGATCTGCTCAAGCTGGCGCAGACTGCGAACGAGGCCGTCAAGTTCGAGCGGACATTCATGATTTCGGCCACGACGGGATCTGGCTGCGAAGATCTCATGGATCACCTCGCAGAGGTTCTGCCGGAAGGCCCGTGGTACTATCCGGAAGACCAGATTTCCGATCTGCCCATGCGCCAGCTCGCTGCCGAAATCACGCGCGAAAAACTGTTCCTGCGCCTGCATCAGGAGCTTCCCTACTCCTCGCATGTTGAAACGGAGAAGTGGGAAGAACGTAAGGATGGATCCGTTCGCATCGAACAGGTGATCTATGTCGAGCGCGACAGCCAGAAGAAAATCGCGCTGGGCAAGGGTGGCGAAGCGATCAAGGCAATCTCCACTGCGTCCCGCAAGGAGCTGTCCGAAATCCTCGAACAGCCCGTTCACCTGTTTCTGTTCGTGAAGGTTCGCGAGAACTGGGGCGATGATCCAGAGCGTTTCCGCGAGATGGGGCTGGAGTTCCCGAGGGGCTGAGCCCTTGCTCTACCGCTTCTGACGGTCCATCAGCGCCTTCACTTCCAGGAAGCGTCGACGATTTTCGTCTTCCTTTTCGCTTGCTGAGTAACAGGTGTTGGAAATGCAAAAGCGCTTGAGCCCGAACGGGGCTTGAGCCTTGTCGAATTCGCAATTGATCTCGTTGGTATAGTCCGTCGGCTCCGGGTTCGCCCGTGTGGAATAGGTGAGGCGTGCACCCGGCGGATCAAGCTCCGGAAAGGACTGCACAACGCCGGTCTTCAGCGTCGGGACCAGCATGAAGCTCTTGGCCACTGCAACGCAG
This sequence comes from Rhizobium sp. Root149, assembly GCF_001427345.1. Lineage (NCBI taxonomy): Bacteria > Pseudomonadati > Pseudomonadota > Alphaproteobacteria > Hyphomicrobiales > Rhizobiaceae > Rhizobium > Rhizobium sp. Root149. The sequence goes on along the minus strand of NZ_LMGD01000001.1, from coordinate 246,774 downwards.
GCCTGCTCCAGTTCGGCGGATTGCGCGCGGGCCATTTGCGGCGCAATGGAGATCAATGCGGGAAGGGTGATAAGGACGGCGAGCGACGCGTTGCGCATGGTTTCTCCGGAATTTTTACTCTCGGCGCAGCAACCGATCAGCCCCCTGTTTGGTTCCCGCATCCAGACACCGGATGCTATGTTTTGTTCCAGCACGTCTTCGCGATTGCGCGTAGACCCGATGTCAGGTGAAACTGCGTTCCAGAAGGAAGACACGGACACTATGCAGTGGCAGGATGAAGGCATTGTGATCGGTGTTCGCCGCCACGGCGAAACGAGCGTCGTTGCGGAGCTGATGACAAAGACGCGCGGTCGCCACATGGGCCTCGTTCGCGGTGGACGTTCCCGCACCATGCAGCCGGTGCTTCAGCCGGGAAACCGCGTGGATGCGGTCTGGCGCGCCAGACTGGACGAGCATCTGGGCGATTACAAACTTGAGCCGATCCACCTGCGGGCGGCGCGTCTCATGGAAAGCGCAACCGCGGTTTATGGCGTGCAGGCCATGGGGGCGCTGCTTCGCCTGCTGCCGGAGCGCGATCCGCATCCGCATCTGTTCGATGCTCTGGATGCCATTCTCGATCATATGGAAGATCCTGCCGGGGCCGGGGAACTTTATGTTCGCTTCGAACTTGCCGTCTTGAATGATCTCGGCTTCGGGCTCGATCTGGGCGAATGCGCGGCCACGGGTACGCGGGAGAGGCTGGTCTACGTGTCCCCGAAAAGCGGACGCGCGGTCAGTCGCGATGCAGGTGCGCCCTATGCGGACAGAATGCTGCCACTCCCCGGTTTTCTCTCGCCGGAGCCCTCCGAACCGGCGGGCGTGCGCGAACTGGCGGATGCCTTCCGCCTCAGTGGCTTCTTTCTACATCGACATGTCTACGAGCCGAGAGGCCTGCAGCAAAACGCCGCCCGGGACGGTTTCGTCCAGGCGGCGCTGAAAGCACTGGAGCGCAGGAACAAGCCAAGCGAGCCGGTTCCGTCGGACGTTTGATCAGGCTGGGTTCGCGGTCAGAAGCCGTTCGACCGGACGTTCGCGGATAGGCCAGTGAACGATTGCCGCAAAGATGCCAAGACCGACGCCCAGCCACCACACGGGATCATACGAACCGAAGTGATCGTAGAGATATCCGCCCATCCACACGCCGAGGAAGGAGCCGATCTGGTGCGACAGGAATACCATGCCGCCCAGGAGGCCAAGATGCCGCGTGCCGAACATGATGGCCACGAGACCGTTCGTCGGCGGAACCGTGGATAGCCACAGCAGGCCCATGACGGTGGCGAAGACGATGACCGAAAGGGGAGTCTGCGGCAGAAGCAGGAAGGCCGTCACGGCAATTGACCGGCCGATATAGATATAGGCCAGGAAATAGGGTTTCGAATATCGCTGACCGATCCAGCCCGCGCCCAGCGAGCCGATGATGTTGAAAAAGCCGATGAGGGCCATGGCGATGACGGCGTATTTCGCATCGATACCGATATCGCCGAGATAGGCCGGGAAGTGCGCTGTGATGAACGCCACCTGGAAACCGCAGACAAAAAAGCCGCTGACCAGCAGCAGATAGCTCTGGTGCGCAAACGCCTCGCGCAGGGCTTGTCCAACACTCTGTTGAACGCTGGATGCGCTCTGCGTACCGGAATTTGCATTCCCCTTCAGCGGGAAGGCCAGCAGCGGAATGATGAGCATCAGGCCGCCCATGATGACTAGGCTGTCCGACCAGCCATAGAGGTTGATCAGCGTCTGGCTGAGCGGCGCGAAGAGGAACATGCCTGCGGACCCGGCCGCGGTGCCGATACCGAAAGCCATGGAGCGCTGCTGCGGTGTGACATTGCGCGCAAAGGCCGAAAGAATCACGCTGAACGAACCGGCACCCACCGCAAGACCAACCAGCATACCGCCGCCCACATGCAGCCAGACAGGCGCTGTTCCATGTGCCATGAGCAACAGGCCTGCAGCGTAGAGAACGCCGGAGGCGACGAGAACGCGCGCTGTGCCGAAGCGGTCGGCGATTGCTCCGAAGAACGGCTGACTCAAGCCCCAGAACAGGTTTTGCAGCGCCATGGCAAGGCCGAAAGTGCTGCGATCCCAACCGGTTTCCGAAAGCATCGGCAATTGGAAAAAGCCCATGGCCGAGCGAGGACCGAACACGAGCATTACGATGAGGGAGCCGCTGGCGATGATAAGCCAGGGCATTTGTGAGGCGAGGGCACTTGGCTTGGTCATGTCGGTATAATCCCATTTTGCAGGAGAATAACCGTGTCAGGCTCAAAACCAAGTGAGTTTTCTTTATTGCTTACATTCAACTCTGTGATGAATGCGAAGCCGCATGCGAGGTTCGCTTATCGCTTCTTGATCGCCCACGGCTCTTTTGCGCCGACAGACTGCGCCTCATTACCAACCTTGATGGTGCCATGACCCACAGGCACGGCATTCCAGCCGAAAAGCGGACCGGGGACGCTTCGATCCGCAGACATGCGCATCCGGCCCATGGCAGGCATCGGGGACGCAATGTCTCGGGATCCGGTTGCCTGATCCTGAGTCGTCATGATGCAGCGTGCGCAGGGCTTGACGAGCCTGAAGAGAATGTCGCCGATCTTGACCGCTTCCCAGCCGTCTTCGGCCCAGGCCACGTCGTGCTCCAGCACGATATTGGCGCGGAAGCGCTCCATTCCGACGGTCGTTTCACCATGGGCCGCCATGTTTTCATTCAGCGCGTTGAGCGAGGCCGTGTTGGTGATCAGCACCTGATAGCCGTCACCGAAGGCCACCGGCGTTTCCTCACCCACCCAGTTCACGCTGGCCGTCCGGCGCGATACCTCGTCGAAATGGACGAGCTGCAACGGGCGCTGCATCCATCGCGATATGGTCTGGTTGATCTCTTCGTCGGCAACCGCCGCATTCACCGTGGAGTCCCAGATGATGACGTCTTGTCTGCGGCGATCTGGAGTGGCTGGCGCCAGCAACGGCTCATCGCTGCCTATCCGCAGCGTAAGGCCATTGTCGTCTGCATAGGCAGATATCTGCGCCAGCTGCGGCAGGTCACGCTGAGTCACAAACTTTCCGCTCGGTTCGGTCGCCATCCAGCGGCGGTCGCCGGCCAGCCCGAAGGCATCCACCTGGGCCTCGTTGAGACTGATGCCACGGGCGCTTTTCAGCGGAAAAATATTCAGGGCGGAAACACGCATCAGCCGTTCTCGATCTCGTCCAGAAGTGTATCGTAAACCAGCTTTAGTCGCGCATGCCGCGCTTGCGCAAGGGCCTGCCCCGTTTGCGTTTGAAAGCCCTCTGCCAGTTTGAACAGCTTTTCAGGGAAGTGGTCCAGCGCGAACCTGTTGCCGTTGATGTCGCGATCCAAAGCCCGCGGATCACCAGCATCATAAAGACTGCTGCCCATGCGGCCTGAGATGTAGAAGCAGCGGGCGGCTCCTATCATGCCGATTGCATCCAGCCTGTCGGCATCCTGAAGGATTTTGGCCTCGATGGTCTCGGGTTGAATGCCTGCGGAAAAGCTATGCGCTTCAATGGCATGGGCGACCTTTTCGATTCTGTCTGTGAAGCCGCCGAGTTCGGTGAGCAAGGAGATTGCTTTCAGAGCCGCCAGCCGCGACGCCTTGCTGCGGTCCGGCGAGTTCTTCTCCACACTCACACAATCATGCAGAAGAACCGCAGCAGCAATGACGTCGGCATCGCCGCCCTCCTTGCCATGAATGCGCATGGCGTTCTTGAACACTCGGGCAAGATGCGCCGTATCATGCGCGCCATCTTCTGCATCGAACGCATGCGGAAGAAGCGCCGCCGCCAGATCCTGGAACGGCGCGAAAAGATCAGTCACTTTGTCCATCATGCCGCCGGCTCTTCCGGCGCTGGTGTCGAGCGGGCCAGTACCTTTTGGTAAAACAGGCCGATGCCGATCAGAACACCGCCGAGCCCGATGAAGGAGAGGGCGCGAAGAATCCCTTCCAGGTTTGACATATCGATGAGGAAGGCCTTGCAGACTGCGATCAGAACCAGCGCCGCCGAGGCAAGGCGAAGGCTGCGCGCATTGAAGCGCGAGCCCAGCACCAGAAGGCCCACCCCAATCGCCAGCCACACAACGGAATAGGTATAGGTCTCCGCAGAGAGGAAGCCCTTCCATTCCGCAATATGTGGCCCCTGCCAGAACCAGCGCACACTCAGCGTTGCCCAGGCGAAAACGAGAATCGCCGCGGCGATCGCCAGCATGATGACATAAGGGCGCGGACGCTTGTCGCGCGCGTAATAGGCAAGCCCCGCATAGGCGAGCGCAGGCAGCAGATAGCCCGGCAGCAGCAGGTTGACCAAAGGCCAACTGCCAAGATTTTCATCCGTGAAGAAGGGATTGAGCGCGCCGAGATGCAGGAAGAGCGCATTCAGCGTTGCAACTACGCCTGCGAGGATAGAACCGTAGCGCAAAGCGCCGGATGGGTTGCCAAAATCCAGCGTCATCAAGATGCCCGACAAACCGATCAGCAGAAGCGTATAGATTGACTGTTCGCCAAGGGTCGGCACGGCATCGTTCAGAACGCCGCCGTTCATGGCATGGCGAACGAGAATGGCAATTGCGATCAGCCCCATGAGCGCCGCCAGACCCTGGAGTGCGTTCAAGGCGCGTCGACCTTCCCAGTGCCGGAGAAACCATGCAGAAAAGGTCAGCAGCGCAGCCGGAACGCCGTATCCTGCCAGCAACTGGTTGAAGACCGGCGTCGTCGAAAGGTTCTGCACTCCGACGATCGTCGGCTCCCACCCGATCCGGACCAGAGTCACGAAGGCGGCGGCGATCATCGCCCAGGGCAGTCCGCGCCAGCGGTAACGAGACGCTGCAAGAACATAGGCTGCTGCGATGATCGGAACCCCGATCGTCGTGGCGAGCCCCTTGGTCAGGCAATGCAGCGCAAGGGTGAGTGCGCCGAAAGAGCCGAGCAGCAACAAGTCGCGGGACATATGCGCAAACGCCGCGTCGTTCTCTGATGTCGAGATGCGCAGTGCCGTCGCGAAAAGTGCCGCTGCCGTCAGCAGCATCGCAATGGCGTGCCACCAGTCACCGTTCAGCGCTCCGTAGTTGATAAACGTGATGGAGGCGATGCCGAGCGGAATGATCGACGCAAGAAGCGCCCAAAACACGCTGAATTCCGGATCGATCCGGTCATTGCGGCGAATGAACAGGCAGCCGCAGAGGGTGAATATGCCCCCGAGAATGAGCCCGCCCAGAGCTTCAGGTGCAATGCTGCTCAGCCAGCCATCGACGGAAGCTTGCGGTAAAGTGGATGACACGACGCGAGAGGCGTCGAGCAGGGCGAAGAGTGAAATTCCCCAGATTGCCGTCAATCCGGCGAATATCGCGGGGATCGTCGCAGACCGACGCCCCGCGCCAAGGCCGGCAAGGCAGCCTGTCACGGCCACGAATATCAGGACCGGATCTGCGATAGCTGGAAGATCTGCCGCGACCATGGTCAGGATCGAGAGCATTACGGCCAGTGAGATCGAGATCATGATGGCCTTTGGCGAGCGCGCAAGCAGTCTGCGGGTGTAGCGCCACAGACCGCGTTCGGCTGCCGGTTCCGCGATATCTGCCTCAAACCGGCGACCTGGCCAGAAGAAGGCAGTTCCTGCAATCATGACGATCAAGGCGATGCCTGAGGCTGGCGGCGGCGGCAGAGCGCTGGGCTCCAGAACATAGGCACTACCCCAGCTGAACATGATCCAGCACATCATCAGGAGGTTGGCAAATACGGGCAGAAGGCGCCACTCGCGAATCCGGGCCGCCAGCGTCGCGGCGCACCAAACCGTGGTGAGATAGCCAAACAGAACGTAGAAACTCGGGTCGTCGCTGGACACAAGAAGCGGCGAAACCAGACCGGCCACCAGACCGAGCCCCGCAAGCGCCTGCCCATGCAGCAAGGAAAGCCCGAGCGTGGCAAAGGAAACAAGTGCGAGGAGCACAAAGGCCGTTGTCAGCCCGAGGAAGCCATAGAAGGCATGCGCGGTAAACACGGTCGCCAGCAGGGTCACGCTTGCCGCCGCGGTCAAGATGCCCGGAATCATGGCGTTGTTGTAGGCCTGTGGAAGTCTGGGCAGCGATCCCCTGCGCAACACTTCACCGCCCGCCGCCAGCAACAGCCCGAATATCGTCGCGAGCGTCAGCCGCGCTGCTGGCCCCAGAAGACCCGCTTCGATGGAATAGCGAACAAGAAATACGCCGCCGAGGGCAAGTGCCAGACCGCCAACCCAGACCGTCCATTGCGCGCCAAGCCTGCTTTCGAAACTTTCGCGCGGCTTCACATTGGCCGCAACCGGAATGAATTCCGGCCTCGCGGGTTCCGTCTCTGACAGTGCCGGTTCGTCGGGCAGCGTGTGAGCGGCCGTTTCAAGTTCGGGCAGGGTTTCGGTCGGTCTGTCATTGACCACCGGAACGGTGTCAGTGCTGTTTGCGCTGCTCCCCTCCTGCAGCCGCAGCGTCAGTGTCTTCACCTCCGCTTCCAACTGGTTGACCCGATTGGACAGGCGTCGCTGGCCGATCAATAGGATCAAAACTCCAACAAGAACCAGTAATTCGTACATAGGTGCTCCGCGTTCCCAGCTCGGAACCCGTTATATCGTCTGCGCCGTCAGAAAGGAAAGGCTGAACGACAACGGCATTTGGATGCCAAAACAGCAAGCAGATCGTGCATAAGCAAAAGGCGAAAAGATTAAATCATAATCATAAAGTTTAATTGTCCATATTTTATGCAAATGGTGCTTGCAACGCACTGAATGAACGGCTTTCATGTGCGCATTCGAAAACGCATCCAGGGGGATTGAATGTTCACGCGCCGTCTGTTTTCCAAGCTTCCGGTCATCGCCGCCGTGGCGTTGAGTGCCGGATTTTCCGCGCCAGCCTTCGCCGACACTGCCATCAAGTTCACGCTGGACTGGAAGTTCGAAGGCCCGGCAGCAGGCTTCCTGCTCGCTGTCGACAAGGGTTACTTCAAGGCCGAAGGCCTGGACGTGACCATCGATACCGGTAACGGATCGGTCGAGGCCATTCCGCGCGTTGCAACCGGCGCCTACCAGATGGGCTTTGGCGATATCAACTCCCTGATCAAGTTCCTGGATGAAGATCCGAACCAGAAGATCAAGGCTGCCATGATGGTCTATGAGCGCCCGACCTTTGCCGTCGTGGGCCGCAAGTCTTTAGGCATCACCACCGATCCCAAGTCGCTCGAAGGCAAGAAACTCGGGGCGCCGCCACCGGATGGCGCATTCGCCCAGTGGAAGGCGTTCAAGCAGGCCGCCAAGATCGATGACAGCAAGATCAAGATCGAATCGATCGGTTTCCCGGTGCGTGAACCCATGCTGGCCAAGGGTGATGTCAACGCCGTCTTCGGCTTCGCCTTCTCGGTTGTCTTGAACCTCAAGAAGCAGGGGATCAAGGACGAGGACATTTCCACGATCCTGATGGCGGAACATGGCTTGAATCTCTATGGCAACGCCGTGCTCATCAATACTGATTTTGCTCAGAAAAATCCGGCTGCCGTGAAGGGTTTCATGAAGGCACTGGCAAAGGGCTTTGCCGACGCCGTGGCAAAACCGGAAGAGGGTGTTGCAGCCGTCCTGAAGCGTAATGAGACTCTTGACAGCAAGATCGAACTGGAGCGCCTGAACATGGCCAATGCCATGAACATCAAGACGCCTTACGTGAAGGAAAATGGCTTCGGTGGCGTGGATATGGCTCGCCTTGGTGCCTCGATCGAAACGCTGAAGATCTCCATGGGGCTGAAGGGCAACGTCAAGGCCGAGCAGGTTTTTGACGCAAGCTACCTGCCGCCGAAGGCCGAGCGGATGCTGCCGTAAGGCAGCAACACCGCCAGTGCGAAGGAGAGAACATGTCTCATTTGGTTTCCATCGATAATGTCGATATGCGCTACGGGGGCGCAAGCGGCACGCTGGCGGTATCCGGCCTGACCATGCGGGTCGACAAGGGAGAGTTTGCTGCGGTCGTCGGACCATCCGGCTGCGGCAAATCCACACTGATGAAGCTGGTGACCGGCCTTCATATTCCGCAGACGGGCGTTGTCGTCGTTGCGGGACAACAGGTCACCAAGCCGGTTTCGATTGTCGGAATGGCCTTTCAGAACCCGACCATGCTGCCGTGGCGGACCACGCTTGAAAACATTCTCCTGCCGCTGGAGATCGTCGAAAAACATCGGCATCGCCTGCGTGCCAACAAGAAGGAGTATGTCGAAAAGGCGGAGCGGCTGCTGGAAATCGTCGGTCTGAAAGGGTTCGGATCAAAATTCCCGTGGCAATTGTCGGGTGGCATGCAGCAACGTGCCAACCTTTGCCGGGCGTTGATCCACGAACCGGAGCTTCTGATGCTGGATGAACCGTTCGGCGCTCTGGATGCGTTCACGCGTGAGGAACTCTGGTGCGTGATCCGCGACCTCCATGCCGCTCAGGGCGTGACGATCATTCTCGTGACGCATGATTTGCGCGAGGCGGTTTTCCTCGCCGACAAGATCTTCGTCATGAGTTCGAGGCCGGGCCGGATTTTGAAGGAGCATCACGTTCCTTTTGAACGTCCCCGTGACCTGGAGGTCATGTATCAGGCTGGCTTCAACGACATGGTGCATGAACTGCACGGCGAAATCGCAAAAGCGAGGGTGGCTGCATGAGTGCTGTTCTGGAATCTCCGCCTGTTGTCGCAAAGCCGGTCATGGCGCGGATCAACTGGGTGAAGGCGGCACCCTGGCTCTACACCATCGCGCTTTTCGTTGCCTGGGAACTGCTGGTCATCGCGCTTGACATGCCGCCGACAGTGCTGCCCGCACCGACCGATGTCTTCGGCGCCATCGCCAAATACTGGTCTCCGATCTGGAAGAATTCGATCCAGACGCTCTACACGACGACCCTTGGCTTCGCGATTGCCGTTGTGGCCGGTCTGGCGATCGGCCTCTTCATCGGTTGGTCGAAGACCATCTATGCCGGTCTTTACCCGCTGATGATTGGCTTCAATGCCATTCCGAAGGTGGCGCTGGTTCCGATCCTTGTCATCTGGTTCGGTATCGGCACGGTTCCAGCCGTATTGACGGCCTTCCTTATTTCCTTCTTTCCGATTGTCGTGAACGTGGCCACTGGGCTTGCGACCATCGAACCGGAAACGGAAGACGTGCTTCGGGCACTCGGTGCCAAGAAGATGGATATCATGCTGAAGGTCGGTATCCCGCGCTCAATGCCCTATTTCTTCGGCTCCCTGAAGGTGGCGATTACGCTCGCCTTCGTCGGGTCCGTCGTGTCGGAAACGGTGGCTTCCAACTATGGCCTTGGCAATATGATGAGCTCTGCACAGAGCCAGTTCAATGTCCCGCTGGTCTTTGCTGGACTGCTTATGCTGGCCATCGAAGGCATCGTCATGTACGCCATCATGGCCTGGCTTGAACGCCGCATGACGGGCTGGGCGCATCGCTCGACGATGGCGCAGTAACCAAGACTGGCGGCGAGTTTGATCGCCGCCATTTTCAATTTTTACGTAGTGCGCACCGTAATGCCCGCTGCGTGGAAGGCTTCCTTTGCGCGCTTGGTCATGTCACGGGACACGGCCCACCAGACACCCGTATTGGCCCAGTAACGCAGCGAGATGACGGCTCCAGCATCGGTCAGGTCGGTCACGAAGGCGACAGGCGCGGGCTGCTTCAGAACGCGCTCATCAGAGTTGGCCATGTCGAGCAGCATCTGCATGGAGCGCTCAATCGCATCCTGATCGGCAATATGCAGCTTCAGATCGTGCATGCGCGTCGGCAGTCGGCTGTGGTTCGTGACCGGAACATTCCAGAGCAGGGAATTCGGGGTCAGTCGGTAAAGGCCGTCATAGGTCTTCAGCTCGGTCGCAAAGAGACCGATATCCTGCACGGTGCCACTCACACTCGGTGTTTCGATGTATTCGCCAACGCGCAAGGGGCGCAGGACAAGCAGCATGATACCGGCCGCGATGTTTTGCAGCGTGCCTTGCAGGGCGAGACCAATAGCCAGACCGACAGCGCCGAGAGCCGCCAGAATAGACGCGGTCTGCACGCCGAACTGACCAAGCACCATTACGACGACGATGATCAGAATGGCGTAGCGGATGATGTTGGCGAAGAATTGCGCCAGCGTCGCATCGAAACCGCGAATGCGCCCGAGGCCTTCATGAGCCCAGCGGGATAGCATTCCTGCCGCAAGCCAGCCGATGATGAGGAGCAGCAGAGCGCCGACCACGGAAAACGAGTATTGCACGGCGAGAGCGGAGAGCTGGGCGAGTGCTGCGCGTGTTGCCACGACGAAATCGGTAGCCTGTTGATCCATGCGGGGAAGATTGCCTGTCGTTGTTGATTACGAAAGGCTAATTGGTGCAGAGCTTTGCGGTATCAAGAGAGCTGGGGCACGACCTTTTTGTCTCTTCACGGCTTGCTGATCTCATCACGAAAACGGATTGCAAGATTGACCTGCAGGGTGATTCCAATCTGCGACATCGGTGACTGGCGCTGCGTGTTGATGTTGCTGGTTATGCCAAGCAGCTTGCAGCTATCGGCAATAGACTGAGTAATGATCTGGCACTGCTTCCCAGCCAGTTGGTAAGCTCGCTTCTGGATTGCCTCTATCTGCTCCTCAACCGCCGTGCCCTCGACAATCGGATTGGATAGGCCAAGGCTCACATTTATCGATACATGCCCTTCCGGGACTTGTAACGCGCGGGGATTGTATGGAATTGTCTGGCATAGGGCCGAGTTTGGCAGGGTCGCAATGGCAATGAACAAAGCAAATGCGGAAAGTTTCTGATACATGAATATTCTCCTCTGGTGGTGGTTTCTACCAAAGGATGCATTTACTTGACTTAAACAAAGTCCCTCAATGTTGAATCAGCTCATGAATTTGGATCACCGCAAAGCGGCAACATGAAGCTTGCCCGCCCATCGGTATCAGCGCCGCGACCCATCGATTTGACGGCTGCCACCAGGCGACCGTCGCGCTTTAGAATGCGGTCCCCGAACTCGATCAATCTCGTATTAGGGGTGGCATGCGGTGCCACCTTGCGCAATCTGCCAGCGAGATCGAACTCGTCCTGATGAGGATCAACGGCAAGACAGGCGATGAGCGCTGCGGCAGGAGACCGGGAGACCCCCATCCAGCAATGGATGAGAAGCGGAGCGGACTGATCCCAGTCCTGCGCGAAATCGATCAGCTGGGAAACATGCTCTTCGGCGGGCGCAATGAGATTGCCCGTCCCAGCAAAGGCGATGTCGTTCATCTTCAGCTTGAGATGGCGCTCGGCCCGTATGACGCCCGGACGATGGAAGTCCTGATTCTCCGCAATCAGGCTCACCATCTCGGTTGAGCGGTGCCTGACCGCCAGTTCCGCGATCTTCTCCAACGGCCCAACAACGAAACCGGTCATGTCGAAACGCCTGTTACACGTTGCGTATCCAGCGCATGGAAGCGGTTTAAAAACTCCGCCTGCGCCTCAAGCGCCGCCATCGGTTCCAGCGGCAGCATTTCCCGGGTTATTCCGCGTGGCAGGCCAAAGAATTTGCGTGCTTCCTCTTGGGAGAAGCCGGCAAGCTCTGTGGCCTCGAAATAAGCTGCAACCGTATCCGCCTTTTTGATCTTCACCTTCAGCTCTCGCGATGGGTGCGGAGGCAGGCCGAAACGCAAGTGCACCGCCGCCTCCAGGCGATGTTCAACCGCCTTGTAGCCACCGCCGACCACGGCCTTGAAAGGCGAAATCATGTCGCCGATCACATATTCCGGTGCGTCGTGCAGAAGTGTCAGCAGCAAATCGATGGGTAATGCAGCAGGGTTTTGCTGGCGAAAGATGATCTCGACCATCAGGCTGTGCTGGGCAACGGAATAGGCGTGATCGCCACGCGTCTGGCCGTTCCAGCGTGCCACCCGCGCAAGACCATGGGCAATGTCGGAAATCTCCACATCCAGCGGCGATGGGTCGAGAAGATCCAGCCTTCGGCCAGAAAGCATGCGCTGCCAGGCGCGCGCGGAAGATGCCGTGGTCACGCGTCTGCCCCATCCGCATTGGTGGGGAAGCTGAGGCCGGTCCAACCTGGGAGCGTGAGGCTGACCACTACCTCGCCAGCGAGGATTGGCACTGCATTGGCCATGGCATCGCCCGCCCGGTCAATCCGCACGATGGCCAGCGCCCGGTTCCCGACCACCGTACCCAGATGACCGATCGGCTTGCCGCCGGCGGTCAATTCGGTGCCTGTTTCGGGAAGTGGATGGTCTGATTTGATCTGCACCACACGGCGCCGTGCCGTGCCGCGATGCTGCATGCGCGAAACCACTTCCTGACCCACATAGCAGCCCTTGCGGAAGGAGAGGCCGCCGTTGAGATCCATCAACACATCATGCGGGAAGGCATCCTGAAGCGCGTAATCCTTTGGTGCCGTGGCAAGGCCCGCCTGGATGCGAAGACTGTCATAGGCTTCCCTTGAGTCAGGGGCTTCAGGCTCCGGCTGCCGAAGGACGCGGAGACCTGCCTTGGCGAAGGCGGCGTCCAGAATGCCTTGCGCAGAGTCAGCCTCCTCGCCCCAGATCAGGCGGACGCTGCCTGTCGTTGCGGAAAGAGAAACCGCAGCCCGCAACTTGTACATGGTCAGGCGCTTGAGAAGCACATCGGCAATCCCTGACTGGCATTCGAGGGTAAAGCCTTCGCCAGTCCGCCAAATCAGGAAGTCGAACAGAATCTTGCCTTGCGGGGTCAGTAATGCGCCGGGGCGCGCTTCGCCTGCGGGCAAGCCGTTGACGTCGGTGGTAATGAGATTGTGCAGAAAACTCTGCGCATCGGCACCGCCGATATGGATGAAGCTTCGATCTGAAAGGCTGGCAGAAGGCATGAGATTCGTATCCGTGTTGTAACGTCACAGATAGTCAGCACTCACCATGGAGGCAAGCCATTGCCTTGGGTCGAGGTGTTGGCTCAATCGCCGCCGGCAAACACTTTCCACTGCCCGGTCGGCGTGATGCCAATGCGATAGAAGTTGTAGTTATTGCCTTCTTCCATGGACATCAGGTCGCCCGCTGTGATGATGCGCAGCAGTTCAACGCGCTCGGGCCCCGTCAGCGTGTTGAGCGGCTTGCCGACGAAATAGGGCCAGACATACATTTCGTCCGGCTTGCCGACATTGATGTGTGCTGCTCCCGTCTGCAGAAGGTCCATCAGAATGGCCATGATTTCCTGACCATCAGGATCTCCGGACAGGCTTTTGATGGCTTCGATCGCATCGCCTTCGGCGCCCACCTGCATCTGGGCCGGGTCGAATGCTGCCAAGGGGCGAAGCTTCTCAATGTCGCCCGTGGCGGCGGCCTCGTTGATCAGGTTCCGCATCCGGGCAACTGGCGCCGGAAGCTTCGAGAGATCGCGAATGATCTCCACCTTCCCACCAGACTGGATCTGCGCAGGCGTCGCAACCGGATCTGTCGGGGAGGGGGTGGCCGAAGCGTCGGGTGACGGGGCTGGTGCAGATGGGGCAACAGGTGCGGCGGGTACTGAAGGCGAGGCGGGTGCCGCGGGTGCGGCAGGGGCAGGTGTTTCCGCCTGCGCCATGCGTGTTCCATCAATATGCGAAATGCTCAAGCTCCAACCGGGCGATGTGCCGCCGATCAGAAGGGTGGAGGACAATGCGACACTGGCAATCAGCGCTTTCGCAATACGCGCTTGCGTCGATGCATTGGGCATGAGGAAGTCCCTGGCATTTTCGAGGAGAAAGAATGAAACGCTGTGTCTGTTACCGACGCAGGATGTTCACTGAATCTTGCGTTCGGGGGAGAACTCGCCCGCAAGCATGCGCTCACGCAGAGAATCCAGCATTGCTTCCGCGCCAGCTTCCCCATGCAGACGAATTGTTTCGCGCATGGCAAGTGCAATTGCAGCGTCTGCGATGATCTCAGGTTCGATGCCATCGGCGCGGCCATCCGCCCATGCTTCGTTCTGATACTCGAGCGCCACCTGCATCTTCTCGTGCACAATCATGTCGTCGATGTCGTTGCGCGCAGTCTGCATGTGTATTCCTCTTACAAGGTGGTGCCTGTTGTTACCGGCACGTTAACAACACTAGCAGCCTTTTATCAAAACGACACGCCCGCACCGCGAAAGAGGCTAATAAAACCTTAATTTCCGTAACGTGTGGCGATTTCGCCAGAAAGTGTTGCACCTTCGTTACGGTAGCGTTCTTCGGCTGTGCGTGCGGCGGGTGTGCACGACGTGTGTACCGCTGCAAAAGCCCTGTAACCCCGATTGAAGGCCGCCGTCAATTTTTCCCGTCTATGGGGTTCATTTATGGTTTCCGTGTCGAGCAAAGTTTGCATCGCGCTGCGCCAGTCACCCGAGGCCGCGCCGCATAGAGACCGCAAATAGTGTATTGAACCAAGGACTTCCGCTAGTCGCGCCAGTTGGCCGTCATAGGGCGTCGGCTTTTCCTCAGTTTGGGGCGGCGTCGTTACTGTCGGCTGTGGAGCCGGCTTCTTCTGCGCAAGCGCAGGCTGCCCGGAAAGCCCTGTCAGGACTATGCAGAGCACAAGCCATGGCGTTCTTGTAAGCCCAGTCACCAGCAAATCCTCACTTCGTTTGTCTGCGTTGAGCGAGACGTTCCGCGCATTCCAACACGCTGGCCGGAACGGGAAGGGACCGGATCTCTTCCGCCGTATACCATCCCGCATCACTTGCATCATCCGCGGCAATCGCCTCATCGCTGGAATCGCTCTGCACCAGAAATACGGAAAGCAGGAAGTGACTTGTCATCTGGCCATTCTCGGCGCGAGTCGGAAGATCATAGCTCGCGAAAAGCTCGGGGTCGCGGACGGGAATCCCGGTTTCTTCCTCGAATTCGCGCAAGGCTGTCTCCTCCGGCGTCTCGCCAGGTTCTGCGCGGCCTCCCGGAAATGCGAACAGGTCCGCTGACGGCGGATTCCTGCGGCGGATCAACAGAAATCGGCCGTCGCGTTCCAGAATGGCAGAGGAAGCGAGCCGCGGCTGTTCAGGCATGAACTTTGATCTCTCCGTTGAATGGGATCCAGCGCCAGTCGATGTGGCGAATCACAAAAACCTATCTTCTCTTTTCGAACCTTGAAAGCGAGAGGTCACGCGCACCGTAGACGAACTGCGCGACTTGACGCCTCATGCCTGCGGTGCCATCTCATTTCTATGTGTGGACGCTACGCCTTGACCGCGACGCCGGAGGAGATCCTTGAATTCCTCAGCGTCATAGACATTGATGACTTTCCCAAGCGCTACAACATCGCGCCAACACAACCTATCCTGCTCGTCGTGGCTGGCGAAAAAATGGCACCCGGAAGCAATCTTCCAGAGCGTCGCGCCGTACTGGCACGCTGGGGGTTCCTGCCCGGATGGGTCAAGGATCCGAAAGATTTCCCCTTGCTCATCAATGCGCGCGCTGAGACGGCCATCGGCAAGGCATCGTTTCGTGCTGCCATGCGTCATCGGCGCGTCCTTGTTCCGGCATCGGGCTTCTACGAATGGCATAGACCTTCAAAGGAGGAGGGCGGAAAGGCGCAAGCCTACTGGATCCGTCCTCGCAACGGAGCCGTGGTTGCCTTCGCCGGTCTTATGGAAACATGGAGTTCTGCTGATGGCTCCGAGGTGGATACTGCCGCGATTCTGACGACCCATGCAAACGCATCAATCGCGCCAATCCATAACCGGATGCCGGTCGTCATCCAGCCGCAGGATTTTGAGCAGTGGCTTGATTGCAAGACGCAGGAACCCCGCGATGTTGAGCATTTGATGCAGCCTGCGCAGGCAGATTTCTTTGAGGCGATCCCTGTCTCAGATCTCGTGAACAAGGTTTCCAACATGGGGCCTGATGTACAGACGCCCGTCGAGCCGAGCATGAAGCTCAAGGCCGTGGCACCGGCAAAACCGGGAAGCGATCAACTGTCTCTGTTTTAGTCAGCCCCGCGCCAAACGGCGCAGGCCGTTCTCGTAAGTATTCTGCCGAGTATAGAGGATTATGCCTTCTTCAGGACGTTGCGCTTCAGCATCAGAGCGGCAGCAACAACGGCCTTGATGCCCAGGGGGCGAAGAGGTGCGTGGAGTTCAGCGGTTTTCGGGTTCAGCGTCTGTGTTGCATTCTGGCTCATGAGTTTTCCTCCAAAAACGATTCTTTTGCCGCCTGTGCGGGCGGACTGTTTCGGAGAGGAAACAGGCGAAAATTTGTCTTGTCCAGCGTCAGAATAAAATTTGATATATTTTTTTAATTATTAATAATTCGTTATTTGTTGAAAGTGGCGTTAAGTATTGTCTCTTATTGCAGCGCAGCATTGCTGCTGCGTTGCATTAAACGTTGGCGTGATCGTCTTCAATAGTCAGTGTGCCATACCGCTTCTTCCAGGCACTGGCAGAGAAGGGCAGGAAGCAGAGATAGGCGGCGGCAGTCAGGGCCAGGATCTGCCAGGTGAAGCTCATCAGCAGGGCAACATAGACGACAACGCCCAGAAGGAGCGGCAGCATCAGGTCGCGTCTCACACGCGTTTCGGATTTGCCAGACCACACGGGGACACGGCTGACAAGCAGATAGCCAATCAGGAGAGTGTAGCCGGTCGCAACAATCGCGAATGACCGATCAAGATCGAGCCCGAGAAAGCCGAGATAGACCGGCAGCATGACAAGCATGGCTCCCATAGGTGCAGGCACGCCGACGAAAAATTCGGATTGCCATTTCGCCTTGAACTCCCGCTCGGCCATCACGTTGAAACGTGCGAGCCGCAAGCCAGCCGCAATGGCGTAGATGAGCGCTGCGATCCAGCCGATCGAACCGACCTTGTCGAGAATGAACACGTAGAGAACCAGCGCGGGCGCAACGCCAAAGTTGATGATGTCGGCGAGCGAATCCATCTGTACGCCAAATTTTGACGTCGCCTTGAGCGCGCGCGCAACGCGACCATCAATTCCATCCAGAAAGGCTGCCAGCAGGACCATGGCGACGGCAAGTTCGAAGCGGCTTTCGAAAGCCAGCCGAATGCCGGTCAGACCTGCGCAGATGGCCAGTACGGTGATGAGGTTGGGCACCATCAACCGAAGCGGGATCTCGCGCAAGCGAGGGCCGCGCGCATCGTCGTTGTCCTGCTGGTCCGTTCTGGCTTGATCCTGCATGTCTTTTTCCCGGTGTCTCTCGATCAGTTGCGACGGCTGATCGTGGGGCCCTTGTTGGAATTGAACTCCGCGATTACGGTCTCGCCGCAAATGGTGCGCTGACCCAGTGAAACGCGTGGCTGGCCGCCTTCCGGCACGTAGATGTCGAGCCGCGAACCGAAGCGGATGAGGCCGAAGCGCTCACCGGCGTCCAGCGGCTCGTTCTGGTGCACGAAGCAAAGGATACGGCGCGCGACGAGGCCGGCAATCTGCACGACACCCAGCTTCCCGTGCTTGGTTTCGATCACCAGACCGTTGCGTTCGTTGTCCACGCTCGCCTTGTCCAGTTCTGCATTGACGAACTGACCGGGACGATACACGATCTGCGACACGCGTCCGCGCGCTGGCGAGCGGTTCACATGGCAATCAAACACGTTCATGAATACGGAGATGCGCAGCATCGGCTCTGACCCAAGGTCGAGCTCGGCCGGAGGAACAACCATCTGTACCGAGGAGACGCGCCCATCCGCGGGGCTGACGATGATGTCGTCATCCTGTGGGATCACGCGCTCGGGATCCCGGAAGAAGTAGGCGCACCAGAGCGTCAGTACGAGGCCGATCCAGAACAGCGGCGCGGCAATGAGGCCGAGCAGCAGGGACGCCACGAAGAAGGCGATAACAAAGACATAGCCTTCCTTGTGAATCGGGACCAGCGTGTTGCGGATCGTGTCGAGCAGATTGACCAATGGTGTCTCCAGAATGTCGAGCTTCTTGATGCTTGGCTTAGCTGACTACAGGCAAACCGTTTTGGGGGCAATCCGGTTCCGGGATGGATGCATTCAGGAGATCCCGAGAAAGACGGTGAGTGAGCCCTCACCTTAGCTCGCGGGCTCGCGCCGCACCACAACGCCCATATCGTCACTTTCACGCACCTGACGAAGATGCTCTTCGGCTTGCGTTGCTTCCCGCTGCCTGTTCCACATGGAGGCGTAAAGACCGTTCTGCTCCAGAAGTGCAGCATGTGTGCCGCGTTCAGCGATCTCGCCGTGGCGCAAGACGATGATTTCATCAGCATTGATGACGGTTGAAAGCCGGTGTGCGATGACAAGCGTTGTCCGGTTCTGGGAAACGAGATCAAGCGCCGACTGGATTTCCTGTTCCGTGGTCGTATCGAGCGCAGACGTAGCCTCATCGAGGATGAGGATTGGTGGCGCCTTGAGGATGGTCCGGGCGATTGCGACGCGCTGCTTTTCGCCGCCGGACAGCTTGAGGCCTCTTTCACCGACCATGGTTTTGAAACCGTCCGGCAGGCTGCGGATGAAGGTGCCGATTTGCGCAATTTCGGCGGCTTTCAGCACTTCGTCTTCGCTGGCGGAGATTCGTCCATAGCGAATGTTATAAGCAATCGTGTCATTGAACAGCACCGTATCCTGCGGAACCATCCCGATGACGGATCGAAGGCTGGTCTGGGTGATATCCCGCACATCCTGCCCGTCGATGGTGATTGCGCCCTGCTGAATATCGTAGAACCGGTAAAGCAGCCGCGAAATCGTGGATTTTCCGGCTCCTGATGGCCCGACAATGGCAACCGTCTTCCCGGCTGGGACCTCGAAGGAAATGCCCTTCAGGATGGGACGCTTGGGATCATAGGCAAAATGAACATTCTCGAAGCGAATGGCACCCTGCGCAATTGCAAGCGGCTTCGCATCCGGCTTGTCGACAACTTCGGCCTTCACGTCTAGCAGATCGAACATCTGCTCGATATCCGTCAGGCCCTGTCTGATCTCGCGGTAAACGAAGCCGATGAAGTTCAGCGGCACCGATAGTTGAATGAGCAATGCATTCACGAACACGAAATCGCCGATTGTCTGTTCGCCGCGTTGAACGGCGAGGGCAGACATCACCATCATGATCGTCGTGCCAAGACCGAAAATCACGCCCTGGCCGAAGTTCAGCCAGCCGAGAGAGGTCCAGACCTGCGTGGCGGACTTCTCGTAGCGCGCCATGGAGGCGTCGAAACGCTCGGCTTCCATCTTCTCATTGCCAAAGTATTTGACGGTCTCGAAGTTCAGAAGCGAGTCGATTGCCTTGGTGTTGGCATCCGTATCACTCGCATTCATGGAGCGGCGGATGCTGATGCGCCAGTCGCTGGCTTTCACGGTGAACCAGATATAGGCCCAGACGGTGATCGCTGTGATCGCCACGTAGGTGAAGCCGTAGCTGATCCAGAAAATGGCGGCCGTCAGGAGGAATTCGATCAGCGTTGGCGCCGAGTTGAGGATGGTGAAGCGGACGATCGTTTCGATGCCCTTCGTGCCACGCTCGATGATGCGCGAAAGGCCGCCGGTCTTGCGTTCCAGATGAAAACGCAGTGATAGCTGATGCATGTGCACGAAGGTGCGATAGGCAAGCTGGCGCACCGCATATTGGCCAACGCTCGCGAACAGCGAATCGCGCAACTGGTTGAGGCCGAGCTGAATGATCCGCGTCAGATTATAGGCAATGACCAAAGCGACGGCGCCCAGGAGGAACATTGGCAGCACGCCTACCATATCCAGCTTGCCGTTCAGGGCATCGGTGGCCCACTTGAAGAAGTAGGGAACCCCGATCAGGACGAGCTTCGCAACAATCAGAAAGACTGTCGCCCAAACGACGCGTGCTTTCAGATCGCTTCGGCCTGCTGGCCACATATAGGGCCAAAGGTTCACGATCGTTGCGAGCGGATTGCTGGCGTCCGCCGATACGGTCTTCTGTTTGTTCTGCATGACTGCCTCCGGAAGGAGGTTCTGTTTAAGGCCTGCTTGCGCTGACCGCAACGCAATTCAGGGATTCGCGGCACGCCAGTTCATCATAAATGAGAGCCGCAGAAGCGGCCCCAATCTCGTTTCAGGTCTTGTTCAGGCGCTGCCGATGCAGTTTTTCTGCTTCCGTTTCCGGCATGGCGTCCTTCGGGACGCCGAAGATCTGACCTGGCTGGATCACATCCGGGTTTGCGATCTGATCCTGGTTTGCCAGATAGATCGTCGTGTAGCGGACACCCTGGCCGTAGACGCGACGGGAAATCTGCCAAAGCGTATCCCCACGACGAATGATGACTGAGGCGGCCTCGCTCTGGGTCAAGGGCGCCTGCGCAATTGTCCTCGGCGCGCCCGCATCCTGATTGGTCGCAGGTGGGGTAGCCTGCGCTGTCGCAGGCGCAGATGGCAGGGTGGACGATGTAACGCGCGCGATCATTGCGCTCAGGGTCCCCAAGTTCTTGCGAATGGCTTCGACATCCTTCGGCAGCACTTCCAGAGCAGCCAGAGCATCCGCCGCTGCCTTGATTGTCGTATCGGCAATCGCTGCGGCGTTGGCGCTGACACCGGCAGGCAGGCGGTACTCTGTCAGCGACCGGAGTGAAATGGTCACGGCGGAACGCGCCGCGGCAACCTGCTCCATGCTCGGCGTTGCACCATTGGCATAGAGGTTCTGCAGCAGTTGGAAGGCCTTGGCCACTTCATTGCGCAGCTTGTCGAAGGCCCCGGCATCGATCGGCGTCAGGCTCGCCGCAGAATTCTGTTGTGTCGCAACTGCAGCCACCTGATCTCCTGCGGGACGATTGAACGGAACCTCGACGCGAACAATGATCTTGTCGTCTGCGCCGATCTGATCGACGGCAATCGTATGCTGACCGACCGTCAGTTCACGAACGCCATCGATGACGAAACTTCCGTCGCTGCCTGCGATCGTCTGGCCAATGACCTGTCCATCCGCATAGGCCTTGAGGCGCGAACCGGGCTTGGCGACGCCCGCGACGAAAAGCTTGCTCCCTTCCACCTCTACAGCACTGATCTGAAGATCAGCCTTGCCCGCATCCGACGACTTCGGCACCGCAGGTGCGACAGCCAGGGCACTCGCGTTTTGCTGTGCTGGAGCTGTTCCTGTTGCAGGCGCCGCGACCGTCGGCTGTTGCGGCTGGGGCTCGGTAGAGGGTTGGGCAACCGGAGCATTCATCACCTGCGGGACAGGTTTTGCGGGTTCGGCGGAGGCTTGCGCCGTGGATGCATCAGGCGCAGTCGTTGCAACACGGTCGGTCTTCGCAGGCGCTGTCGGCTTGGCGATAATGCGGCTGGCTTCGCCCGGTTTGGTGACCATGGCCAGCAATTCCGATTCCTTGCCCTGGGGAACCGAGACCGTCGCTATTTCTTCGGAGATTACCGTCTTGCCGTCGGGGCTCGTGGCTTTGAGAACCAGTTGGTGGTCGCCCGGAGAAAGCGGCTTGTCGAGAATGGCAACGAACTCGCCCGCCTTGTCGACTGTGGTCGTGGCAACCGTGTTCGCCTGATCCGTTACTTCCAGCTTGGAGCCTGGAGCCGCGCGACCTGCAATGACCGTGGAGCCATCGGGCTCGACACGAAGCACGTCGAAGGTCGGAATGATGACCGGAGCTTCGGCTTTCTGCGGTGCAGGCGAGGCTGGTGCCGCAGCGGGCTTTTCCGGTGCGGGCAGTACATCCTGCTTCGTCTCGGCTTGCGGCTTTGCACCCTTGTCAGCCGTTGCGGATTGTGACGCCGAAGTTTCCGGTGCGGCAGGTGTCGGCGCCTGCGTTGCCGGTGCTGCAGGAGTCATGGCTGTCGTCTGCGGCTTCTCATCGCCCGATAGCCGAGGCATGACGAAAAACACCATCAGCAGGGTTGCGACAGCAAGAACAGCAAGAGCGAGCCAACCGGCACGATTATGGATCATCAAAACCTCTCCTGGCGTCACGGCGCCAACGGTTCCGGATTACAGTGTTCATTGAGAGTTAACAAGGATTCGCCGCCTTTTGCACTTGCTCACAGCTTGATTCCCCGTCACTTTTGACGACGGAGCCGTGAAGTTCGGCATCCGATACATGAAATACGGAGAACGCTGTGCCAATTCGATCCATTTGTGCTTATTGTGGCTCACAGCCGGGACGTGATCCGGCCCATGTCGCGGCAGGCAGAACGCTTGGCAAATCCATCGCCACACACGGTCTTAATCTCGTCTACGGCGGCGGAACAAAAGGTATCATGGGCGCGGTCGCATCTGGCGTTCTGTCCAATGGCGGGAAAGTCACCGGCATCATTCCGGAATTCCTTGTGGATATGGAGGCGACACGTCATTCGCTTGGACAGCTCAATGAGTTGATCATCACGAAGGATATGCACGAGCGCAAACACAAGATGTTCGAGCGCGCCGATGCCTTCGTGACGCTTCCGGGCGGCATTGGAACGCTGGAGGAGATCGTCGAGATCATGACCTGGGCGCAACTCGGTCGCCACGGCAAACCCATGGTCTTTGCCAATATCGGTGGTTTCTGGGATCCCATGCTGGAACTGATCGATCATATGAAGCGTCAGGGCTTCATTCACAACGCCAATCTGGTGCAGCCACTCGTCATCGACAGGGTCGAGGATATCGTTCCTGCGATAGTGGATGCGTGGGGTGACGCATCGCCATCCGATGGTGACAAGGCAATCATGGATCGTCTCTGAGGGTGATCGACGGAGGGTCTGATTAGGGCCCAGGGACGCACGAAGCTCAATGGGCATAGCCCGGTGAAGTGCGGCTGAAGCATGTCGTAGCCAAAAGTCTGCAGCGGTTTTGCGAAAACGACATGCGATAAAACAAAGAGTTAAGGCGTCGGGAGTGAATCTGAAAGATCGCGACACCCTTGAACGGATGCGCCGTCAGAAGTCTGGCTTCTGGCGGCGCCCGGCTCCAGTTATCTACCCGGCCATCAATCTGTCATTCCGGGATCTTCCAATCTTCCCAGTTCGCTGACTTACGGTATTCCTCGACCTTGGCTCGGATGGCTGCCCAGTCTTCGGGGGTGAGTGTCCGTTCTGCGTTGTCATCCTTGTAAGGTTGACCGTTGCGATCCCGGTCGCGGGATTTGATGTCGTAGAATGACATATTCGTCCCGATCAATCGCGCCATATCCGCGTCCAGCGCGTCCTTCGTCTTGTTATAGGCTTTTTCCGCCTTGACCAGCTGCCAGATGGCATAGCCACCCCAGGCGATCCAGGAGACCGCGGAGGCGGCAGTAAAGATGGTGCTTGACAGCAGGCCTGAGAAGAAGCGGAAAGGCGCGGCTGCGCTGGCTGCTCGGCCCGCTGCCGCCGCTGCGGGACCGGCTCGGTTCAACCAAGTGGAATTAATCAGCACTTCTCCAAGGCCGGCCAATCCTTGTACTGCAAGAATGGAATCGGAGACGGTTCCGATACCCATCAGTGCGAGATCTACCGGGTTGCCGCCATCCTTCAGTGCCTTTGCGAACTGATAGATCTCCAGTGGTGCATAGCCGAAACCGGCGGCATTACCGACGACCTTCGCAGCGGTACCAAGATTCTTGGCCAGCGCCTTTCGGCTTGCATTGATGACGTCTGGCTCGCCCGGCAACATGGCCTCCATGTGGGGGATCAGTTTGCTCGCATAGGTGGATCCACCCTTCAACAAGGCCGAAAGACCACCCATGGCATGCATGACGCCAAGGCCGATCGTATCCCAGGTGGCATCCGGATTATGGTCGGCAAGCCAGGAGGTGCGCAAGGAGTTGACAATTGTGGTCGCGCCGCTGACGACCATTGACCGGTAGCGCGAGATCTCGATTGAGGGAGGCGCCGACTTGATATTGGTTTCCGCCCAGGCTGTCAGATTGGCCTTCAGTGTGTGAATGTCACCGCCCGGTTTGGTGAGCCCCCACACCGCGCCCAGCATGGTCGACATGTTGGCTGTGAAGGTTTTCGCTTCTTCGGGGTTGTCCTTGAAATACGATGCGGCCAAAGCTTGCGCGGATGGAGCAACGATTTTTGCAATCGCATCCAGCTTGCTCTGTCGGGTGAATATCTTCGGATCCGTGACCCCGTCTTCCAGACCTGTTCGGTTGCGCAACCCTGCGGCTACGCTCTTGCTCATCTTCTCGACGCTTTTGTCCCAGAATTCGGTGGCCATCGTCGATGGCGCCGCGCTAAAAACGGCTGCACTCCAGCCTCGGCCATTGTCGTCGTTTCCGAACAGTTTTTTCATGGCGGCTGCATCGCGCGCACTGAGGCCATCCGTTCCGGCGACAACCAGACTTTGGCCAGCGAGACCTGTCCCAATAGTAATGGCCGCGGAAATGTCGTTGACGGAATAGGTGCCAATTTCACGACCTTTGTAATTCGGGTCGGCAGTGGCATCGGCGTTCATCGTATTGATCGCGCTCGCCCCCATGACTAGGCCGCGAAGAGCCTGGACCATATCCTGCTTGGTAAAATCGCCGGTTGCAGCGGAAGGGGTGAATGTGAGGCGGTCCAGATAGGCATTCATCGCATCAGGCGATTGGGTTGTTCCCATGAATGTCATCAGCGGATCGATCTGGTTCATAACCGCATCCGTGAATGCCTTCCGGTGTGCAGCGGCATTGGCATCCGGTTTCCCGCCCGCCGTAGCGGCATCAGGGTATCTGAGATTTGCCATGATCTCGACGGTCGGACGGAAAAGGTTCTTTAAACCAACGCCTTCCTTCCACGCGACATCTCTTTTCGCAACTTCGCGAAGGGTGTTAACGTCGACCGAGAGATTGCGGAATATGACGCTGTGAGGACTGATATTACTCGGATCGAGTTGCGGAAGTACACTTGGACCGAGGCCGCCGAATTCGCGCTTGACCTGTTCGTCGAAGATTTCCTTGAAAACATCGCCTGGGTTAGGTGCATTTGGAAGGATGTGGGTCGCAAAGAATTCCTTGTATTTTTCCTCCGCCTTCGTCATTCGCTCCTGGAAGCTCGCGCCTCCGATCAGTGGAATGTCCGTTGGCTCAAGGGTCTGCTGCATTCTGCCAAAGACGTCCTGTTCCGGCAGGATGGAGAGATAGGCACCGAGCGTAGTATTGTATTCCTCCATGATCGCTTTGGCATCCTTGCCGGCCTCCAATCCTTTTTTGAGCAAGCCGCCTTCCACGATGTCTCTGTCAAACGCTGCCAGGACCGCATCCAGTGTCGGCTTCATGGCTGCGTCTTTTTTCTTTCTTTGCTCGATCTGGTCCAGGGGATCGTCGTTCTCAAATGGCGTCAACTGGTTCCAGTTGAATCGCAGTTTGAAGGCATCCATGATCATCTTCACGTAGCCGGACTGAACATCCTTGTCTGATCCGAGGATGGCCAAAGCCTGCTTGAAGTCTTCGCCTATTTCCTTCTGGTTGTTGATACCATCGCGCCACTTGTCGGCTTCACCCTTGAAACCATCATATCTTGCTCTGGTGTAGAGCAGGTCCATGTACATGAGAGTCTTCTGCTCTGCGGTATACTTTCCCGGATTCCGGATCACATCCATCGTGGCGAAAGACATGTCTTTCGTACTGAGCTTCGTCGCCAGATATTGATGAACCTCTCCCATCAGACTGGAGCCCATCAGGTTTTGAATGAGGTCTCCTGCATTGTCGTAGCCCTTTGTATTGGCGGGCGGATCACCGGCCGCAGCCGTCGATGTCGTCGATGGTCCTTTGGCAGATGTCGTCGTCGAGCTACTATTGGTGTTCTGTTCCGGCGCTTCTGAAGACGCTCCCGATGAACTGATGGAATGTTGCGTGCGAGTGCCACCGCTTGCATCCGATGTGTTGAGCTTGACTTGCCCTTTGCTCCCCGGCGATGACGTCGAGCTCAGGCTGGTCGGTGCGGATCCACCAGTACGCGCGCCCGAGGTCATGAGGGTGGGTGCGCCCGACAGTCTGGAGAGTGGCTGAGATGTGGGACTGCTTGGTACGCTTCCGGTAGATGATCGCTGCTGCGGTGCAGTCAACGGACCACCGCGAGGACTGACATCTTTGTTGTCTGACAATCCTGTTCGAGAGGGTATTATTGACGGTGCGCGGGTGTTTCCGGAGCTCCCGCCGGTGCCGGAACTCGTCCCGCTGGAAGGTCTCGACGTTTGACTCGAACCCGTCCCGGAACTGCTGCTGGTGCGGGGCGATGAACCCGAGCTTGTACCGGAAGAGCTGCCGCCGGATGACGTGGAGGAATTCGCGGGGCGTCGTTTGGACGGAGAACTGTCTGGCGAAACTTTTTTGACGGACCCTGTCTCGGTTTGAACTGGTCTGTCTGAGGTCTTATCGTCTTGATCGGAACTGGAAAAAGAACGAGTAGGTGCGCTGGAAATCGATGTTTTCACAGTAGGTTATCCCCTCGAAATATTTTATATCTTTAATTAACCGTAAATTTTAAGCAAATTTCACAAAATTGTCAATAATATCATATATTGTAGTTGTCTAAACTACAGGATGGAGCAGAGTATTTAATTACAGCTAAAGTATTGTTTCCTTAAATTTCTGGTTAAATGGCTGAGAATAGGCTGTTCACGCCCCTGCGCAGTGGCAATTTTCCACAAATTCAATGTGTAAAAAATTTACGCTTTAGTTCGAGACGGGCGAGTCTCTGAGCGAACGGACGGCGTCGTCAGCTTTTCAGAGCAGGATGTTATCAAAGCCGAAATGCACGGTCGGAATCGTCGGCGATTCCGCAGTTTTGCCTATCGGGCTCGATAGTTCCGCAGCATGGAAAAACTGTAGAGTGCAAGGGCCGACCAGATGAGCACGAATGCGAAAAGCTTGACGGGGTTCATGGGTTCCTTGAAGACGAAGATCGCAATCAAGAACACAAAGGTGGGCGTCATGTACTGCATGATGCCAATCGTTGAAAGCCGGAGCAATTTCGCGGCGTTGGCATAGATCATCAACGGAATGGCGGTCGCCAACCCCGCTGCCGACAAGAGCCATGTGTCAGAAACCGTGCCATGCGTAAAATGGCCGGTTCCACTCATTTCGAGCCAGATGATGTACGGCAGGGCGAAGACCGTGAGGATGGCAACCTCAAGGAAGAAGCCTTGATTGGGGCCAACCGGCAACGTCTTGCGAAACAGCGCGTAGAAACCCCAGCTGATGCTCAAGGTCAGCGAAATCCAGGGCAGTCGACCGGCATCCCAGGTCAGGATTGCCACAGCGATCAGCGCAATGACAATGGCGGCTTTCTGCGCAGGCGCCAGTTTTTCTTTCAAAAGGGTGGAGCCCAGCATGATGCTGAAGAGCGGATTGATGAAGTAACCAAGCGCGGCTTCGATTGCATGGCCTGAAGCAACCGCGTAGACATAGGTGCACCAGTTCACCGTGATCAGGCAGGCGGTCACGAAGGCCATGACCATGGTCTTGCCGGACGCGAAGGCTGCCTTCAGGTCGCCGAAGCGCCGTGTCACCAGAAGCACGAGGGCGGCCAGCGGAAGAGACCACACTACCCGGTGTGCCAATACTTCGAAAGGCGACAGATGAGACAGCATCTTGAGGTAGATGGGCATGAAGCCCCAGAGGCCATAGGCGGCAAAGGCATAGGCAAATCCCTTCGGGGTATCGCCGTTCAGGGCAGGAGTTGTTTCGCTGCTTGCCATTCTGCATGCCTTTCGTCGCCACAAGGCGGATGGTCTACGCCTGAACCACAGGCGTAACCAATTCATTTCGCTGAAGCTAACATTCCATTTGGTGAAGCGCCGAAACGCTATTCGGCGGCCAGCCGTCCGGCCATGTGCCGGTTCTTCATCAGCTTGTAGATGATGGAGTCGATCAGCGCCTGGAAGGAGGCATCGATGATGTTTTCCGAAACGCCGACCGTCCACCAGCGGGTTCCGTCCCCGTCCATGGACTCGATGAGAACGCGGGTAATCGCCTCGGTCCCGCCATTGAGAATGCGCACCTTGTAATCTACCAGTTCGAGTTCCTCGATCTCCTGGTTGAATTTGCCGAGATCCTTGCGCAACGCCAGGTCCAGCGCGTTGACCGGACCATCGCCCTCTGCCACCGACATGATGCGATGCCCATCGATGATCAGGCGAACGACAGCTTCGGACACAGTCTTCAACTGGCCGTTGGCGTCGAAGCGCCGTTCCACCATGACGCGGAAACCGTCGATATCGAAGAAATGCGGAATTGTGCCCAGAGTGCGCCTCGCCAGAAGCTCGAAGCTCGCATCTGCACCCTCATAGGCATAGCCTTGCGCCTCACGCTCCTTGACGATGGAAATCAAGGTATCCAGGCGCGGGTCATCCTTCGCAACGTCCAGCCCGATGCGCTTCAGCGCGTTGAGGAAGTTGGATTTGCCACCCTGGTCCGACACCATGACCTTGCGGAAATTGCCGACACTTTCCGGCACGACATGCTCGTAGGTACGGGGATCCTTGAGCAATGCGGAGGCATGAATGCCCGCCTTCGTTGCGAAGGCGGAGGCACCCACATAGGGTGCCTGCGCATAAGGTGAACGGTTCAGCAATTCATCGAAGGCGTGAGACAATCGCGTCAGGCCCGTCAGGCGTTCCGCATCGATCGCGGTTTCGAACCGATCCGAATACACCTTTTTCAAGGCGAGGGTGGGGATGAGGGTGATGAGGTTTGCGTTGCCGCAGCGCTCACCGATGCCGTTCAGCGTTCCCTGGATCTGCCGCACGCCCGCCTCAACGGCCGCCAGTGAATTGGCAATGGCCTGCCCCGTATCGTCATGCGCATGGATGCCAAGCGAAGTCCCGGGAATGCCGGAGGCGATGACGGCGGAGACGATTCTGCGCACTTCGTCCGGCTGCGTGCCGCCATTGGTGTCGCAGAGCACCACCCAGCGTGCACCGGCCTCATAGGCGGACTTGGCGCAGGCAAGGGCGTAATCGGGGTTTGCCTTGTAGCCATCGAAGAAATGCTCGCAATCGATGAGCGATTCCCGCCCCGATGCGACCACCGCCTTCACGCTGTCCCGGATCGATTCGAGATTCTCTTCGTTCGTGCAGCCAAGCGCGACCGCGACATGATAGTCCCAGCTCTTTGCGACAAGACAGATCGCATCGGTTTTCGATTGCAAGAGGGCGGCCAGACCAGGATCGTTTGCGGCCGAGACCCCCGCACGTTTCGTCATGCCGAAAGCGGTGAATTTGGCCGCATGCGTTTGCTTGCGTGCGAAAAATGCGGTGTCAGTTGGATTGGCGCCGGGGTAGCCCCCTTCCACGTAATCGATGCCGAACTCGTCAAGCAGCTTTGAAATCGCGATCTTGTCCTCGACCGAGAAATCAATGCCGGGCGTCTGTTGCCCGTCACGCAGTGTCGTGTCGAAAAGATAGATGCGTTCCATGCTCATCAGTTGCGCCTCCCCGGGCCGCAAATCGTTCAATCAGAGGGCCCAAAACGGGCCGCAAACCGTATTCTTTAGTCCGTCTTGCCGGCAAAACGGTCCGTTGCCCGGATCAGTTGATCCAGAATGCCGGGCTCCAGATAGGCGTGACCGGCTCCTTCGATGAGGTGAAAATCAGCCTTGGGCCACGCCTTGTGCAGAGCCCAGGCATATTTTGCCGGGCAGGGCATGTCATAGCGGCCATGGATAATCACGCCCGGGATATCTTTCAGCTTGGAGGCATCGCGCAGAAGCTGCCCTTCCTCAAGCCAACCGGCATGAACGAAGTAGTGGTTTTCGATGCGCGCAAACGCCAGTGCATAGGCGTCTTCCTCGAAGGTGCCGGAATAGGTGGGGTTTGGCAGAAGCGTGATCGTCTCACCCTCCCAGATGCTCCAGGCGCGCGCGCAACGCAACTGCGCCTCGCGATCGTCGCCGACCAGACGGCGGCGATAGGCGACCATCATTTCGTGGCGCTCATCTTCGGGAATGGGTGCCTGAAAACGCTCCCACTTGTCGGGGAACATTTCAGATACGCCAAACTGATAGTACCAGTCGAGCTCGGCCTTGGTGAGTGTGTAGATGCCGCGCAAGACAAGTTCGGACACGCGGTCAGCATGGGTTTCCGCATAGGCTAGCGCTAGCGTCGATCCCCAGGAGCCGCCGAAGACCAGCCATTTTTCGACGCCCATCATCTCGCGTAACCGTTCGATATCGGCCACAAGATGCCAGGTCGTATTGTTTTCCAGGCTAGTATTCGGCGTGCTTTTGCCGCAGCCGCGCTGATCGAAGAGGATCACATCGTATAGCGCGGGATCGAAAAGGCGTCGCTGCGTCGGGCTGATCGTGCCACCGGGACCGCCATGCAGGAATACCGCAGGCTTTGCTCCCTTCGTCCCGACCCGCTCCCAGTAGACCCGGTGACCGTCGCCGGTCTCCAGGAAACCGGTCTCGAAAGGCTCGATCTCGGGATAAAACGTCCGCAACTCGTTCATGTCATGCATCCTTTGGCGGCCACTCGGCCGTATCGTGATCCGGGTGCTGGTAGCTATCCACCAGGCTCTCATCAAGGCTTTGTGCTACCGCGCGCTTCTCGAACAAATGGTCGATCCAGGGCAGGCGCTTGTCGTGGTTAACCTGAACTTCCGGTTCAAACAGCTCCGGTTGATCGAAAGCGCCAATCGCCAGCTCCACACCATCTGGATGATGGTAGGTCAGCGGCGTTCCGCACTTCGGGCAAAAACCACGCTTCACCTTGGCGGAAGAGCGAAACAGGCTGGGCTGCCCGCGCGTCCAGGTCAGATGCGCCTGATCAGCGGAAATCAAGGCCGCGAAAAAGCCGCCGAACGCTTTCTGGCACATGCGACAATGGCAGATGGACGGGCGACCAAGTTTCTCAGCCCGAAACCGCACTGCGCCGCATTGGCATCCGCCGGTAAATACGCCTTCCATCATGCCTCTCCTACCTCAAACGTACATAGGCAACCACGCCGATCGTGATCGCGGCAACCAGAACACCTTTTGCAATGAGCCCGTAAAGCAGCCATTTCGGCATTTTGGTATTCGGGTTTGGCGCGCTCATGCATTTGGCTCCGGCCAGACATCGGTATCGTGATCCGGGTGCTGGTAGGAAATGATATCCGCCAGAAAGGGCGCATCCTCCAAGTCTTCCTCGGTAGGATGGCCCGGCAAAGTGTGCAGCGTATCGATAAATGGCTGCTTGCCTTCAATGCCGAACTGCTTGACCGGCGGCAGCACGGAGGGATCATCGAAGGCTCCGGCGGCCACAGCCATTCCATCCGGGGCTTCATAGGTCAGTGGCGTTCCGCAATCCGCACAGAAACCACGAGACACGATATTGCTGGATTGGAAGATTTTGCGCTCACCACGCGTCCACTGGAAATCCGTGTTGCGCACGGAAACCAGCGGCGCGTAATAGGCACCGAACGCCTTCTGGCACATGCGGCAGTGGCAGATCGAACTGTCCTTCAAGGGACCGGTGACGCGAAAACGGATCGCCCCGCACTGGCATCCGCCGGTATGCACTTCACTCATGCTCTCCTCCCGCTTTTGCCATCAGCGCCTCACTTCCCAGGTGGTCACACGCTCGCCGGTATCCTTGGCCTTGCCATCCTTGAGCTGAATGCCCTTGGCGGCAAGTTCATCGCGAATGCGGTCGGCCTCGGCAAAATTCTTTGCCTTGAGAAGTTCGAGCCGCATTTCGACAAGTGCATCAATGCCCGCGGCAATGGCTTCGTCGACTTCCGTTGCCTTTGGCAGCAGCCCCAGCAGATTGGCAGAAGCCGCAAAGCGTGCCTTCGCATCTTCATCCGAATGCGAGGCCTGCGCCAGTGCATGGATGGCCTGGACGGCTGCGACGGTGTTCAGGTCATCCGCCAATGCATCCAGTACGTTTTCGCAAGGCTTGGCACTTCCGGCTTCGACCACCGGCCACTTGGCCAGCAGACGTTCCGCCTCTTCCAGCCGCTTGACGGAAAAATCGATCGGCTCGCGGTAATGCGTCATCAGCATGGCAAGCCGCAGGACCTCGCCCGGCCATGTGCGGCCACCAAATTTCTCGGTTTCCAGCAACTCGTTGATCGTGACGAAATTGCCTTCCGACTTCGACATCTTGCGGCCTTCGACCTGCACGAAGCCATTGTGCATCCACACATTCGCCATCACATGCGTGCCGTGCGCGCAACGGGACTGGGCGATTTCATTTTCATGATGCGGGAAGATGAGGTCCAGTCCACCGCCGTGGATGTCGAAGGTCTCGCCCAGATAACGGGCACTCATGGCTGAGCATTCGATATGCCAGCCGGGACGGCCACGGCCCCAGGGGCTTGGCCAGCCGGGTTCGCTTTCGCTGGACGCCTTCCACAGCACGAAGTCGCCGGGATTTTTTTTGTGGGCATCGACCGCTATGCGTGCTCCTGCCTGCTGCTCATCCAGCGGACGCTTGGAAAGCTGGCCGTAATCGCTCATGGAGCGGGTATCAAAGAGAACCTCGCCCTCTGCCGCATAGGCGTGGCCGCGCTCGATCAGCTTCTCGATGATGCCGATCATCTGGGCGATGTTATCGGTTGCGCGCGGCTGGACGGTCGGTTCAAGGCAGCCGAGGGCAGTCACATCCGCCTGAAACTGCTTCTCGGTCCGTTCCGTCACCAGCCGGATCGCCTCGTTCAGATCGAGGCCCGGATGATCGCGCAGGGCACGTGCATTGATCTTGTCATCCACGTCGGTGATGTTGCGGGCATAGGTCACCTGAGGCTCGCCATAGACATGACGAAGCAGACGAAACAGCACGTCGAATACGATGACGGGGCGCGCATTGCCGATATGCGCGAAATCATAAACGGTGGGGCCGCAGACATACATGCGCACATTGCTCGGGTCGATTGGCTGAAATTCAGCCTTCTCGCGGGTCAGCGTGTTGTAAAGCTTGAGCTTGAGGCTCATGGACAGTCTCTCCCGAATGAAATTCACCCACCGGCCGGAACCGGTTCCCTTGTCTTCTTGGAATTTCGAGAGACGAGAACGGCCAGGCCAGCGAAACGCTAGCGAATAATAATCCCGCAAATGATGCAGCAGTTGGCCTTGTTCATGGGGCAAAGCTTATGGCGCGACAGGCAGGGATGGTCAAGGGGGCGTCAAGGCGCAAACGTTCGCCGGATCCGATCCCGACAGAATATTCTTTCTAGCGGGCTGCAGGCGCGAGGGAGAAGCTCAAGGCTGAAGCGGGATCTTGTCCTTGGCGGGAAAAATACCGAGTACTAGTGTACATCCCGCAATGATAACTGCGCCACCGATGAATTGCAGGATGGTGATGGGTTCATTGAGTGCGAAGGCTCCCACAAGCACCGCAATCACTGTGACCACGAACTCCACACTGATTGCGCGCGTGGCGCCAATGCTGCTGACGAGGCCGAAATACAGCACATAGGTGAGGGCGCTCATCACGCCGGCCTGAACGAGCAGATAGAGATAATCGATGGCGTGCGGCACGCCCGGAACCGGAACGAGAAACAGGAGTGGCAGTGCCATGACCCCGCCGAACAGGAAGGCGCCGATCGTCACTTCCCAAGGGCCGGTGTCGCTCAGGTAACGGCTGGCATAATTGCTGCCAAAGGCCGCGCAGAAGGTGCTGAAGACCATCGCAACGCAGCCGACAATGAAATTCCTGTCGACAGGCACAGCCGGAAAACCAACGAGCATGATGATGCCAATGGTTCCCAGAGCAAGCCCGGCAACGCGCGCGGGCGTGATGAGCTCCGTACCCCACACTCTTGCAATCACCATGGAGAACAGGGGTATCGTGGCGACGAAGATCGCCGCCATCGCCGTGCCAATCAACGGCGTGGCATAGGAAATGCCGATGAGCTGGCCCGCCACGGTGGTCGCACCGACAACGGCCAGCGGTCTCCAGCTTGCCGGGAACCGCAGCTTGCGTCCCATAATTCGCGAGAGACCCAGCAGAAGCGCCCCGGCCAGCAGGCAGCGGAATGTTACCGATCCGACCCAACCGAAGGCCGCAATGACATGCAGCAGCAGCAGGAAGGAAAGACCCCATGCGACCGAAAGAAAAATGTAAACGAGGATGTCGCGAGGGCGCATGAGGACTGTCTGAAACGCGGCTACCGGAGTTATTCCGGCAATTTATAATCTACGAATTTACCCTCGCGAACAACATAGAGACGGCCTGTTTCCGTCATGTCCGGCGCACAGAGCGGCAGGAGCTTTTCCGCGACTTCGGATGGGTGGGGAACGGTTTTTGGATCTTCACCTGGCATGGCCTGCGCCCGCATGGCTGTGCGGGTGGCTCCAGGATTGACGTTATTGACGCAGAGCTTGGTATGCGAGGTTTCCGCCGCCCAGGTGCGCCCCAGCATTTCGACAGCCGCCTTGCTGGTGGCATAGGCACCCCAAAAGGCACGAGCATCATTGGCAACGCCAGAGGAAAGCAGCAGTGCACGCCCGGCATCCGACTTCAAAAGAAGCGGTTCGACCGAGCGAATGAGCCGCCATGTCGCAGTGACGTTGGTCAGCATGACCTTCTCGAAGACCTTTGCTTCGACATGGCCGAGTGGGGAAATGACGCCCAGAATACCGGCGTTGGCGACCAGAATGTCCAGCTTGCCCCAGCGTTCGAAAATCGAAGCGCCCAGCCGGTCGATTGCTTGCATGTCTGTGATGTCGAAGGGAACGAGGGTCGCCGTGCCGCCTGCCGCCTGAATGGCGTCGTCCAGTTCTTCAAGGCCGCCCACCGTGCGTGCACAGGCAATCACATGCGCACCGGCTTTGGCGAGCGCCAGTGCCGTGAAATAGCCGATACCACGCGACGCGCCGGTGACCAGCGCGATCCTGCCCTTCAAGTCAATGCTCATATCCGTCCCACTATGAATGATCCGGCAGAGGCGATCCGCTCTGCCGGATTGTCTCAGCCGTTGCTGGCGAGAACCGAAACCTTCCGTCCCATCGTCTCGGCTGCTTTGTCAAGCAGGCGCGTCGGATAGTCGCCGGTAAAGTAGTGGTCGGTAAATTGCGGACGGGCCGGGTTGCGGTCTTCACCGCCAACGGCACGATAGAGACCGTTGATGGAAAGGAACTGCAGGCTGTCTGCGCCGATATAGCGGCACATGGCTTCCACGCCGTCGTATTGATTTGCCAGAAGCTTTTCCGCATCTGGCGTATCGATGCCGTAGAAATCCGGATGGAAAATCATCGGGCTGGCAACACGCAAGTGCACTTCCTTGGCGCCGGCATCGCGGATCATCTGCACGATCTTCAGCGACGTCGTGCCGCGAACGATGGAATCATCCACCAGCACGACCCGCTTGCCTTCGATCATCGCCCGATTGGCCGAATGCTTCAGCTTCACGCCGAAGGCGCGGATCTGCTGCGTCGGTTCGATGAATGTACGGCCGACATAATGATTGCGGATGATGCCGTATTCGAATGGAATGCCGCTTTCCTGCGCATAGCCGAGTGCCGCTGGTGTGCCGCCATCCGGCACGGGCACCACGACATCAGCCTCGACCGGCGCTTCCTTGGCGAGATTGATGCCCATGTTCTTGCGGGCGACATAGACGCTGCGACCGCCGACGACCGAATCCGGACGGGCGAAATAAACGTATTCGAACAGGCAGAGGCGTTCCGGCTGCGCTGTCGGAGACTTGCGCGAATCGATCTCGATCGAGCCATCCGGCTGGATTTCGCAAATGATGATCTCGCCGTTCTCGACGTCACGGACATATTTCGCGCCGATGATATCGAGCGCACAGGTTTCCGAGCAGAAGATCGGCTTGCCGTCGAGTTCACCCATGACCAGCGGACGGATGCCCGTGGGGTCGCGTGCGGCAATCAGCTTCGTGCGGGTTAGCGCCAGCATCGAATAGCCGCCTTCCATCTGGCGGATCGCATCGATGAAGCGATCTGTCGTGGATGTATAGCGGGAGCGGGCGATGAGGTGCAGAACCACTTCCGTATCGGACGTGGACTGACAGATGGCCCCACCGGCGATCAACTGGCGACGCAGGGTCAGGCCATTGGTGAAATTGCCGTTATGGGCGACCGCAATGCCGCCGACTTCGAGTTCTGCAAACAGCGGTTGTACGTTGCGCAGAGCAACTTCGCCGGTCGTCGAATAGCGCGTGTGGCCAATCGCCATGTCGCCCGGCAGTTTCGCCAGCGTTGCGGGGTTGGTGTAGTGGTCTCCCACCAGACCCATATGCTTTTCAGTATGGAACTGTGTTCCATCGAAGCACACGATACCCGCTGCTTCCTGACCACGATGCTGCAAGGCATGCAGGCCGAGGGCTGTCAGTGTTGCTGCATCGGGATGACCGAGAATACCAAACACGCCGCATTCTTCATGCAGGGTGTCACCATCAAGATCATGGAATGCGTCATGCGAAACCGGCTGATTCATCTGCAGGTCCTTGCCAACTCAGAAAAAACTGAAAGAGGCCGGTAGGGTTCGCAAGGAACATCATCCGGCCTTCTGTCATGGGGTTGTAACACAAATGGAGGCGTTTGGCTTCCCTCGGTAGTCCAGGTTCGTCAATTATTTGTAACAGGTGTGTTCGGAGCTTCGTCAGACGGAGCCGCCTCATTACCCTTCGCCTCGCCACGTCCCAGGATGCGCGCGCGGATCTGAGGTTCGATATCCGTTGGCAGAACGGTCTCAAGCCGCGCAACGAGCGTATCCAGGAACGGCTTGGACTTGGCTTGCGTAACCCAGGCAGGTTGCGACCTGACATCGACCAGCCAGTTCCAGAAGGCGACGGCAACGACGAGCAGCAAAATGCCGCGCGCTGCCCCAAACAAGAAGCCGAGCGTGCGATCCAGCGCGCCGATGCGGCTGTCGATGATGAAATCGGCAATGCGTGTCGTAATGAAAGTGATGATGATCAGCGCAACAAGAAAGATGACGCCTGCGGACCCGGCAAGAGCGATACGGTCGTCGGCTGTATAATTCTTGGCATAGGGCAAGAGCAGCGGGTGCAGATAATAGGCTGCAGCGATGGAGCCGGCCCAGCTTGCGATGGACAGCACTTCGCGGGAAAAGCCGCGAACCATGGCGAGAACCGCCGAAAACAGCGTGACGCCAAGAACAATGCCGTCAAAAATCGTGATGGGCATAGATGATCTACTCCAAGACTGATCGGTCCCGCGGCGGGGATGCATGATGTGGCCTTAGCGGAACTCCGCAGAAAGGCAAGAATTTTGCGCATCTCTTACAACAGTGGCGACGCCGGGGGAAGATCAATCCTCATCTGTCTGCTTGCCGAGCTTGCGCGCGGAGCCTGCAATCTGCACCACGAGATCGGGTAGCCCCTCGATTTCGGTCAGGCCTTTGCGACCCTTCGGCAGTTCGGCAGAGGATGAAGGCAGTGTCGCGCGTGCAAAACCAAGCTTTTCCGCTTCCTTCAGACGTTGCGCGGTTTGTGAAACAGGACGCACCGCTCCCGAAAGGCTCACCTCACCGAAGAAGACCGAATCGACGGGCAAGGGCGTGCTGGCAAGCGACGATACGAGGGCCGCGGCCACGGCAACATCCGCAGCCGGTTCGCTGATCCTGTATCCACCCGCCACATTCAGATAGACATCGTGCTGTCCGAGCCTAACGCCACAATGCGCCTCCAGAACCGCCAGGATCATGGCGAGACGGGAGCCATCCCATCCGACCACTGCACGGCGCGCCGTGCCAAGCGACGTTGGCGCCACGAGGGCCTGAACCTCAACCAGAACTGGACGCGTTCCCTCCATTCCGGCAAACACAGCGGCTCCGGGGGCCTTGGTATTGCGTTCGCCCAGGAAAAGTTCGGATGGGTTTGTCACTTCCCGCAGGCCCTTATCGGACATTTCGAAGACGCCGATCTCGTCGGTCGGTCCGAAGCGGTTCTTCACCGTCCGCAGGATCCGGTAGTGGTGGCCGCGATCGCCTTCGAAATAGAGAACGGCGTCCACCATGTGCTCCACAACGCGCGGTCCGGCAATCTGACCCTCCTTGGTCACATGGCCCACCAGAACCATAGCGGCACCGGTCTGCTTGGCAAACCGGATCATGGCCTGAACACCCGTGCGCACCTGCGTCACAGTACCGGGTGCCGAATCGACAATGTCGCTCCACAGTGTCTGGATGGAATCGATGATGACGAGGTCTGGCCGCTTGCCCTCGGCAAGCGTGGCGAGGATATCTTCCACATTGGTTTCGGCAGCCAGAAGCACATCGGTGGACGCCGCCCCAAGGCGTTGCGCCCGAAGCCTCACCTGCGCCACGGCCTCTTCCCCCGAAACATAGATGATTCGGTGCCCGCGTCTGGAGAGGGCCGCGGCGGCCTGCATGAGCAGGGTGGATTTGCCGATGCCGGGATCGCCGCCCACCAGCACCGCAGAGCCCCTCACGAAACCGCCGCCAGTCACGCGGTCAAGCTCGCTGATGCCCGTTTGAACGCGAGGCGCTTCTTCGGTCTCCCCGGAAAGCGTCGTCAGTGCAACGGCGCGGCCCTTCTTGGGTGTCTTGCCCGGACCCCCGCCGATGCCGCCGAGCGGATCATCCTCGATGATCGTGTTCCATTCGCCGCATCCATCGCACTTCCCGGCCCAGCGCGTGTGCACCGTGCCGCAGTTCTGGCAGACGAATTGGGTTTTTGCCTTGGCCATGACTATCCAATGCTTGAAGGCCTCGGAATTCACGGCCCATTTTGATCATGTTTTGTTCTCGTATCCTCTTGGCAACAAGTTTGCAAGAGGATCGGACAACTCAGACTTCGTCGCCGGTGTATCGACGCTCATAGCGCAGGCCGAAACCTGTCAGGAGTTCGTAGCCAATGGTGCCGCCTGCTTCTGCAACGTCATCCAGTGGCATGTTCGGCCCGACAAGTTCGACATAATCGCCGGTTCGCAGAGCTCCGCTGGGTAGATCCGTCGCATCGAAGACCGTCAGATCCATCGTGATACGCCCAAGGACCGGCAACTTGTACCCGTCAAACGCGGCGGCAGCACCGCCTGCTGTTCCGTTGCGCAAGGGAACGCCTGAGCCTGATAGCGAACGCATATAGCCGTCTGCATATCCAACGGAAGCAACAGCAAGCCGGCTGTCACGAAGAAGCCGGTGCGTACCGCCATAGCTCACTGTCTCGCCTGCTTTTGCATCGCGGATCTGCACAATGCGGGCCTCCGCCGTCGCCACGGTCCTTAGAGGTCGGTCCATCGCCAGCGAGGCCTTGCCTCCGTAAAGTGCTATTCCGGGTCGCGTGAGATCGAAGTGGTAACGTGGTCCGAGGAAAATTCCGGCCGACGCCGAGAGGCTTGATTCAACACCTTCGAAAGCAGCGCTAACCTGCTGGAAAAGATCAAGCTGGTTGCGTGTCGTCTCCGCATCGGCGGCATCGGCTGTGTGCAGGTGAGATAGCACGAGGACCGGATCGAAACTCGTCGGGCGAGAAACATCCTGCGCCAGGGCCATCGCGTCGTCAAAGGAAAGCCCGAGCCGGTTGAAGCCGGTATCTACCTGCACCGCGCAGGGATAGGCGCCCACCTCGGCAATCACCGACATCCAATGCGTCATCTGCTCTTCAGAGGCGAGAACGGGCACCAGGTCGTTCTCCAGAAACAGGCGCTCCTGTCCGGGCCAGATCCCTGATAAAACGAAGATCCTGGCATCGGGCGCATAGGCACGAAGTGTTGCGCCTTCGGAAGCGGCGGCCACGAAGAAGTCCCGCGCCCCGGCTTCGTAGAGTGTCAGACCGCAGTCTTCGATGCCGAGACCGTAGGCATCGGCCTTCACCACGGCGCCGGTTCTTGCGCGACCGGAGCGTTTGGAAAGCTCGACCCAGTTCTCGGCCAAAGCCGTCAGGTCGACGGTCAGGCGCACCGGCGCAATGTCAAACGGATCGGCTTCTTCGATCAGCGGCTCGGTGTCGGGCATTCTTGGATCCTTCTGCTACGTCCTGCGGACCCTATCACTTTTGTTCAAGACGATCATAACGAACACGTCTATTCTGCAGTCATGCACAATGTTTCGCAGCAGCAAGCCGCCGAGGCAACGCCTGTATCGGGAACGGAAAGAACACGCTTCTGGCGGGCAAGGCACTTTCGTGACATGGAGTGCCTGACCGCCTCCTTCATCACGCATGAATTTTCTCCGCACTCGCATGATACGTTTTCGATCGGTGCCATAGAAAACGGATGTCAGGTCGCTAACATTCGGGGAGAGCGGGAAGCAACGGGTCCGGGCGCCTTGTACCTCATCAATCCCGGCGAGATTCATGACGGCCAGCCAGGCGGACCGGAGGGCTACCGCTACCGGATGATCTACCCGGATACGGCGCTTCTGGTCGATATCATAGAGGATATGACAGGGCGTGCCTTTCACGGATCTCCTAGTTTTTCCCGGCAGTTGCTGACAGATGCACCACTGGCTGCAGCCTTCAATCGCGCCCATCGCGCCGTGGAAGAAGAGACAGGGCTTGCCGGAGAGCAGGGCATGTATGGGGTGCTCGCCAACATGTTCAAGAGACATGGCAGCGCCATCATCCATCTGCCGGAATACAGTGAACCGGTCGCCATGCGCCGGGTGCGAGACTATATCGCCCAGAATTTCGATCAGGATATCGGGCTTGAAGTCTTGGCCCGCATTGCCGGCCTCAGCCGCGCCCATATGATCCGTGCCTTTCGCAAGCATTATTTCATTACGCCGCATGCCTATCAGACCGATCTCCGGATCCGGCATGCGCGTCATTTGCTGCGAGAGGGAGCAACCCCGTCGGATACGGCCCTTGCCTGTGGATTTGCCGACCAGGCGCACCTGACCCGTCACTTCAAAGCCCGCACAGGCCTCACCCCAGCTGTCTTCAGGGCCGGTTGAACATCACTTTCGTTCAAGACCGATTGATACGTGATGGCTAAAGCCTCTTTCGAATGGAGGCATCGATGCATCATCAATCGCGCCGGGCAGAGTTTTCTGCAGGCATCAAATCAATTCTCCCTCTTGTGCTGGCTGCCCTGCCGATCGGCTTCGTATTCGGCACGGTCGCAAGCGGCAACGGGCTCTCTCCGCTCGAAACGACCTTGATGAGCGCGCTCGTTTTCGCAGGCGGATCGCAATTCGTGGCGTTGGATCTGTGGCAGCATCCGGCGTCCTGGAGCGCGCTTGGCCTTGCCGCGCTTCTGGTCAATCTGCGCCATATCCTCATGGGCGCATCCTTCGCGCGGAGCCTCGGACTTTTCAGGATCTGGCAAAAAATACCGGCCTTGCTGGTGATGGCGGATGAAAACTGGGCACTGGCGGAAGCGCGTGCCAACAGGCAGGCTTTGACGCCAGCCTTCTATCTTGGTCTCGCGCTGCCCTTCTATCTGGGCTGGATCATGGCAAGTCTCAGTGGCGCCCTGTTTGGCACACTTCTGGGAGATCTTGCCGTCTATGGCCTGGACTTCGCATTCCCTGCCGTTTTCATCGTGCTGCTGATGGGCTTCTGGAAGGGTCGGCAGACGGGGCTGGTGCTCCTTGCCAGCGCCTCGGCCTCGCTTGTCGTTCACACGCTTGTTCCGGGTGCCTGGTATATCGCCGCCGGTGCATTGGCCGGATTGGCAGCGGCGCTCATGCCGGATCGCAGGGCGGAGGTGCGGGCATGACGCTCGAGCCATCGACCCTTGCCGCCATACTCGCCATGATGCTGGCGACTGTTTTCACCCGCTTGTTCGGCGCGTTTCTGATAGGCCGGATGAGCCTTTCAACCCGAACTGAAAAAGCGCTGAAAACGGTTCCGCCCGCTGTCTTGATGGCAGTGGTTGCGCCAACAGCCTTGGCAACCGGCATCGCGGAATCCGTTGCCTGCGGTGTCACCGCCCTTGCAGCCCTCCGCCTGCCGCTTCTTCCAGCCGCGGTGGCAGGGGTCTTGACCGTTGCCGGTATGAGAGCCGTCGGCCTTTAACGAAAACGCCCCGCTTGTGATCGGGGCGCTCATCTTGAAGCATCAGTGCTCTTCGTACTGGATGAAACTCGGGTCAGCCAGATCAGCAAAGCGCGTGAACTCGGACTGGAAGGCGAGCTTGACCGTGCCGGTCGGTCCGTGACGCTGCTTGGCAATGATCACGTCGGCCGTGCCCTTCACTTTCTCCATCTGTTGTTCCCACTCAGGGTATTTAGGGTCGCTGATGTCGCGTGGCTCCATGTTCTTCACATAGTATTCTTCGCGGAATACGAAGAGAACCACGTCGGCATCCTGCTCGATCGAGCCGGATTCACGGAGGTCTGAAAGCTGCGGACGTTTGTCTTCGCGGCTTTCCACCTGACGCGAGAGCTGCGAAAGCGCAATGATCGGCACATTCAGTTCCTTGCCGAGCGCTTTCAGGCCGGTCGTAATCTGCGTCACTTCCTGCACGCGGTTTTCGCCGGATTTGCCGGAGCCGGTCATCAGCTGGATATAGTCCACCACCAGAACATCAAGTCCACGCTGGCGCTTCAGGCGTCGGGCGCGAGCGGAAAGCTGCGCGATGGAAATACCACCGGTCTGGTCGATGAACAGCGGCACCTTCTGCATCATCTGGCTGCAGGCAACCAGCTTTTCGAAATCCGCCTCGGTGATGTCACCACGACGAATCTTCGAGGAGGAAACCTCGGTCTGTTCGGAGATGATACGCGTGGCCAGCTGTTCGGAGGACATTTCAAGCGAATAGAAGCCCACAACGCCGCCATTCTTGGCTTTGAAAGAGCCATCGGGAAGCACTTCCGGCTCATAGGCTGCCGCAATATTGTAGGCAATATTCGTGGCCAGAGAGGTTTTACCCATGCCGGGGCGTCCGGCGAGAACGATCAAGTCAGACCTTTGCAGCCCGCCCATCTTCGCATCCAGCGACATGATACCGGTTGAGATGCCGGACAAGTGGCCATCGCGCTCGAACGCGGTGCCAGCCATGTCGATGGCCTGGGCCACGGCATCGGAAAAGGTCTGGAATCCGCCATCGTAGCGACCCGTTTCCGCAAGCTCGAACAGGCGACGCTCGGTATCCTCGATCTGCGTCTGCGGCGGCATGTCGAGCGGCGCGTCATAGGCGATGTTCACCATGTCCTCGCCGATGGTGATCAGCGCGCGACGCAGAGCCAGATCGTAGATCGCGCGGCCATAGTCTTCCGCGTTGATGATGGTGACGGCTTCCCCGGCCAGACGACCGAGATATTGTGCCAGCGTCAGATCGCCTACCTTGGTTTCGGCGGGAAGAAAGGTCTTGATCGTCACCGGATGGGCGATCTTGCCCATGCGTATGATGTCGCCTGCAACCTCGAAAATCTTCCGGTGCAGCGGTTCATGGAAATGACCCGGCTTCAAAAAGTCGGAAACGCGATAATAGGCGTCATTATTGACCAGGATCGCGCCCAGCAGAGCCTGTTCTGCCTCAAGATTGCTTGGGGCTTCGCGGTAGTGAGGCTCGTTAGAGAGAGCGGGCGCAAGTTTGCGCGCGGCTTCGTTCATCGTTTCGATCCAATCATGATCATGTTCGGTATGCTGCCACTTTACCTGTCCCGGAGGGAGATAACAGACGCCAGCGCATAACTCACATCGATTCACAGCCCTCAACCGCCGAATGACGGAAAAGCGTGAGTGATGCGAGTTTTCCGTTGACTGTGCTTTTCCCCGAATCAGGTCGCGGAGGCCACATTATAGAGATCTCTTTTCCCCGGTGCAGATGCCGGTTGCATCTTTTGCAAAACTTGGTGAACGCGCGCATGGGACGTCTTTGATGTCTGTCAAATTTGCATAGCTG
Source organism: Rhizobium sp. Root149 (assembly GCF_001427345.1). Classification (NCBI taxonomy): domain Bacteria; kingdom Pseudomonadati; phylum Pseudomonadota; class Alphaproteobacteria; order Hyphomicrobiales; family Rhizobiaceae; genus Rhizobium; species Rhizobium sp. Root149. The sequence continues at coordinate 203,160 of NZ_LMGD01000001.1, read as the reverse complement.
CGTCCTGACATGAATTATTGAATATCATTATGCTCTGACATACGTAGGCTATAAATTATTAGTAACCTAATCATCAGGGATCAATAACAATGTCGCGTCATACGATCAATGAGCGGTTGTTCGACGAGATGTCGGCCTTCAACAGGCGGCTGCGTGCGATGTTCGACATGCGAACGCGCGAGACGGGCCTGACATTGACGCGGGCGAGAGCGCTTTTTGCGCTGAGCCGACGGGGTCATCTTTCGCAAAAGGATCTGGCGCAGGAACTCGAAATCGAGACGCCAACACTGGTTCGCGTGCTTGACGGCATGGAGAAGCAGAACCTGATCGAACGACGCGCTGGTGAGGGTGACCGACGAGTCAAGGAGATCCATGTAACCGCGGAAGGAGAGATTGCCGGACGTGCGGTTCAGACCCTGGCGCGCGATCTGAGGGCACGGCTTGTGGAAAACATTTCGCCTGAGGATCTGGAAGTCACTCTGCGCGTTCTCTTGCAACTCAACCGGAACCTTGCCGTTTCGAGCGTCGAGGAGCAGCGTTTATGAGCAGTGTCAGTGCAACGATGGAACGTCAGGCGGACACGCGCGAACCCGTCAGCGAACCCTCGCCGACGCCGGTTGGCTTTCTGTCTTCCACCTTTCGTCCGCGCCAGCCTGTGCCGGTTGAAGAGCGACCGGTATGGTTGACGCTTGCCTATATCTTTTCCGGGCTTCTAATGTTCCTGACCCAGGGTCTGGGTATGAACATTGTTACCGCCAATATCTATCAGTTGCAGGGAACCTTCTCGGCAACAATTGCGGAAGTTGCCGCCCTGTCTGCGGCATACATGGCGCCCTATGCCAGCCTTTCGCTCGCGCTCTTCAAGATCCGTGTGCAGTACGGTCTGCGTCCCTTTGCCGAACTGAGCATCGCCGCCTTTGTTCTGGCCTCCTGCCTCAATCTTTTCGTGACTGACTTCCATTCGGCGCTCGTCGTCCGGTTTGTCAGCGGTATGGCGGCTGCTCCGCTGTCGTCTCTCGGCTTTCTCTACATTCTGGAAGCATTCCCTGTGCAGAAGAAGCTGACAGTCGGCCTCAGCATTGCCCTGACTGGAACCCTGCTCGCAGCGCCCGTTGCGCGGATCATTTCTCCGGTCCTGATGGATATTGATGGCTACCAGACGCTCTATACGATGGAGCTGGGCCTTGCCTTGCTGGCTCTGCCGCTGATTTTCGTTCTGCCTCTCACAGCGCCGCCTCGCGTCAAGGCAATCGAACGCATGGATGTCTTCACCTATATGCTTCTGGCAGTCGGTCTTGGCTCTTTCGCCGTCTTCTTCACGCTGGGTCGCTTCTATTGGTGGTTTGAGGCCCCATGGCTCGGCATCCTGCTGGCGACCAGCATTGCGACGCTGACGGTCTTTGCCATGATCGAACTGCGCCGGACCAATCCGTTGCTCGATCTGCGCTGGATCTTCTCCTGGCAGAATCTGCATCTGGCGGCCGTGTTGATCATCTTCCGCACGGTCACGGCGGAACAATCCAGCACCATGGTCGGCTTCCTGCAGCAGCTTGGAATCCAGAACGACCAGATGGGTGTTCTCTTTGGCTACATCCTTCTTGCCTCGCTTGTCGGCGGTGCGGTCTGCGCATTCCTGATGTCACGGCAATATCTGGGCACCGCCCACGTAATCGCGCTTGCCATGATTGCGATCGGCGCATTCCTGGACAGCCAGTCGACGAACCTCACCAGACCGGAACAGTTCTATGTCAGCCAGTCCATGATCGCCTTCGGCGCAGCCATGTTCCTCCCTCCCGTCATGGCGCGTGGCTTTGCTGCGGCCATTCAGAAAGGGGCTCCCTATCTGGTCAATTTCATCGCAATCTTTCTTTTCACCCAGATCAGTGGATCGGTCATCGCCACGGGTCTGCTCGGCACCTTCGTGACAATACGTGAGAAGTTTCACTCCAACATGCTGGTTGAGAACATTCTTCTCGCCGACCCGGATGTTGCACAGAGAGTCGCCCAGCTGTCCGCGGGCTATGCCAAGGCGTTGACGGACAAGACGCTTCTGAACGCCGAGGGTTTGATGCTGCTTGGCCAGCAGGTTTCGCGCGAAGCCTACATCCTCGCTTACAACGACACATTCCTGCTGATCGGCATTGCCACATCGGCCGCACTCATCGGTCTCCTCATTCACCTCTCCTGGGATAGCGCGAAAGCGGCATTGGCCGTGCGGCGCATCGAGAAAACCTCCAAGGCAGAGGCAACAGTTCAATCTCAGGTATAAAGACATGTTGAAGAAACTATTTTCCCCAGTCACGCTCATTATCCTGCTCGTGGGCCTCGTTGGTCTTGGCCTCGTTCTTTACGCCTGGAGGCTCCCGCCGTTTACCAGCAGCGTGGAGATGACGGACAACGCCTATGTGCGCGGCTATGTGACAACGCTGAGCCCACAGGTCAGCGGTTATGTGGTCGAGGTTCCGATCAAGGACTACCAGAAGGTCAAGGCAGGCGATGTGCTGGCCAGGATCGATGACCGCATCTATCAGCAAAAGCTGGCGCAGGCGCAGGCAACTCTGGCCAGCCAAAAGGCCGCACTGGACAATTCCCACCAGCAGGAAGTTTCTGCCAAGGCAAACATCACCTCCAGCGAAGCATCCCTGACCAGTGCGAAGGCTGCCCTGACGCAGGCAAGTCTCGCAAGCGAGCGACAGCAGAATCTCAGCCGCAGTGGTGTCGGCACGACCAGTGTGCAGGAACAAGCGGAAGCAGCACTGGAAAAGGCGAGGGCTGGCGTGCAACAGGCAGAGGCTGCCCTTGAGGTTTCTCGTCAACAGCTGCAAACGATCGTCGTCAATCGCGGCTCGTTGGAAGCTGCCGTCTCGAGCGCGGAAGCAACCGTGGAACTTGCGAAGATCGACCTCGCCAACACCGAAATCCATGCACCGCGGGACGGACGCGTGGGTGAGGTCGGCGCGCGCATCGGCCAGTATGTCACGGCTGGTACTCAACTGATGGCCATTGTGCCGGATGACGTGTGGATCATCGCCAATTTCAAGGAAACCCAGCTGCAGGGCATGCAGGTCGGCCAGCCGGTCCAGATCACCGTCGATGCTCTCGGCCATCGTGAACTGCGCGGGACAATCGAGCGCTTTTCCCCGGCAGCGGCGTCCGAATTCGCTGTCATCAGGTCGGACAACGCGACAGGCAACTTCGTCAAGATCGCGCAACGTGTCGGTGTGCGCGTGAAACTGGATGCGGCCCAGCCTGCGGTCGAAGATCTTCAGCCCGGGCTATCCGTTGTTGTGCGTGTCGACAAGACCGAGCAACCGGTCAGAACCGCAGCGAACTGAAAAGACCCCTTACCATGACAACAAAAAACCCCGGTTCGCTGAACCGGGGTTTGTTGCGCCAGAAATGGCGAAAGCAATCAAGCTTCGTCTTCGTCGCGGTCTGCATCCGGATCGAAGAAGTCTTCCGGACGAAGCGCGTCTTCGTCAACGCCGTAGATGGCATCAGCGGAGGTGAGGCTTTCGCCCTTGGCCTGACGCTCGGCTTCTTCAGCGGAACGAGCAACGTTCAGTTCGACTTCCAGTTCGACTTCAGCATGCAGATGAAGCGTAACCTTGTGCAGGCCGATTTCCTTGATCGGGTTGTTCAGGTCGACCTGGTTACGGCCAACGTTGAAGCCGTTTGCAATCAGAACGTCAACGACGTCACGAGCAGCGACAGAACCGTACAGCTGACCGGTTTCGCCAGCGGCGCGAACAACGATGAAGCTCTTGCCTTCGAGGGCTTCAGCAACCTTCTGGGCTTCAGACTTGCGCTCAAGGTTACGGGCTTCCAGCGTTGCACGCTCGGCTTCGAAGCGCTTCTTGTTGGCTTCGTTGGCGCGCAGCGCCTTGCCCTGCGGCAGCAGGAAGTTACGAGCATAACCATCGCGAACCTTTACGGTTTCGCCCATCTGGCCAAGCTTGGCAATGCGTTCAAGAAGAATGACGTCCATCTTCGTGTCCTTTCGAGTTCAATTTCAGGAGTCGGTGTTGTCGGTGGGGCGGGCAGGCGTCAACGCGATTGTCCGCCGCGTATCGGAAAGTCCGACGATCACGATGGCGATCATCGGCAATAGCATCATGGTCGAGAGATAGGCCAGAACGAGCGCAGGCACGCGCCAGTCCTTGCCGCGCAGCCGGAAATGCAGTGAAGCAAACCCGGCCATCAGGAAGCCGGCGCCGAATGTGCCGCAGATCGTGGCGCCGATCATGGCCGGAACGCCGCCTGCAAACATCAGGACGATGCCGGCGAGGAAAACGAAGATCGCATTGCGGTTCATGCGCAGGGCAGACGGCATGTCTTCACGTGGGCGAAGCGCGCGGCCGCTGCGGGATACGATCCGGATGGCGAGATAGAAGGCGGTAAACAGCAAAGTCACCCAGATGCCGCCCTGGATCATCGGCAGCATCAGCACGATCAGAACCTTGGTCTGGGCAAGGCTTTCAGCGTTCGGTGCAAGGCCCGGGCTCTGCTGGTTGAAGCTCTCCGCCATCAGGTCGACCATGCGGTCCGTCAACTGCGGTCCGTAGCCGATGACCATGCCTAGAATGATGACCGCTGCCGTTACAAGCCCGCACAGATGCAACAGGATGTCCGAGATCGGGTACCAAGCCATCAGATGGTCAGGACCGCCAAGCTCAGAGGCAGGGCGAGCGAGATTGGCCAGATGCGAAAGCCAGCCAGCCGGGATCAGGGTGAAGATTGCCATGGCCAGCGCGAACATGGGCGTGACGAGAACCGCGCCCAGAATTGCGGCCGTGATAATGGCAATGATCGCCGTACGATTTCCCCAGCCGAGACCGGCCACGAGAACGGGAAGCGCGGAAGAAGCATAGAGAACAGACGCAAAAGACGGCTGCGCATTCGCGCCCATGACGAGCAGCGTTGCGGCAATACCGGCAATGATGCCGGTCGTCAGCACTGTCTGGTTCAATCCGTTCACGTCTCGCTGTCCTGCCGGTTCAAGCAGTTAGGGGAGGCACCTGAATCAAAGTCTCAGGTCGCGTGGTCCCCAACATGGGTTTTAGAGGTTCCGATCCACGCCCATCGCGGAAGGGAGACGCCGCCGAAGAGTTGAGCCCCGGCGGCGACTGTTTCAATTAGGAAACGACGTAAGGCAGCAGGCCGAGGAAGCGGGCGCGCTTGATGGCCTGGGCCAGCTCGCGCTGCTTCTTCTGGGAAACAGCTGTGATACGCGAAGGAACGATCTTGCCGCGCTCGGAAATGTAACGCTGCAGAAGACGAACGTCCTTGTAGTCGATCCGCGGTGCATTTGCGCCCGAGAAGGGGCAGGTCTTGCGACGGCGGTGGAACGGGCGGCGTGCCGGAGCAGAGGATGCGTCAGCCATTGGTAATTCTCCTTAAGCTCTCGAAATTACGCGCGGTCTTCGCGCGGTGCGCGCGGACCACGGTCACGGTCGCCATCACGCGGCGGACGCGGACCACGATCGCCGAAGTCACGGCGCGGGCCACGGTCATCGCCATCACGACGCGGACGATCGTCACGATCGCGCTTCTGCATCATGGCAGATGCACCTTCTTCGTGCTTTTCGACAGCAATGGTCATGTAACGAAGAACGTCTTCGTTGATGCGCATCTGACGCTCCATTTCGTGCACGGCAGCAGCCGGTGCATCGATGTCCATGAGCGCGTAGTGAGCCTTGCGGTTCTTCTTGATGCGGTACGTCAGGGACTTGAGGCCCCAGTTTTCAATGCGCCCGACCTTGCCGCCGTGAGCTTCGATAACACCCTTGTACTGTTCTACGAGGGCGTCAACCTGCTGAGCGGACATATCCTGCCGGGCAAGGAATACATGTTCGTAAAGAGCCATTGTAGCTTGCCTTTCTTGCGGTTGTCTTGGCCCGGTAATCGGCGGCTAAGCCTCAACGACTGGTCTTGGAAAGAGCAAAAGCCCAAGCAAGAAAAGCGTTACGATCGAGACGGTCGAGAGCGGAGACACGGGAGGCCGGAACCCTTGTGGTTCCAACGGTTCCATTTGCGAAACCGGCCCTCCGTTCAGCCACCAGCCAGAAGACCGGGCATTTCGAACAGGCGGGCTTATACGCTCATTTCGCGCGAATGCAAGCCGTCTGGGGAAATTACCGGTTTTGCCGGATCAGTTTATCCGCAGCATCGTCTGTCCGTCCTTGACGGCAAAGCTGAAGCTGGCGGTTGTCTTGCCGTCCAGCGTGATGGTGATGCGATCCTCGCTGCCCTTGATGGATGCGGTCAGGGTGTTTCCGGAAACTGCGATGTCCAGGTCATTTGCCGTGAGGCTTCCGAGTGCGATGGCAAGACCTGATGTGCTGCGAACGGTGTCCTGCCCGTCACCTCGACCAAACCCATACTCGATCAAGGGATCGGCGCCGGTAGCCTTGATGCTGACAGTGTCATTACCCAGGCCGCCGCGCGCAAAGATCCGGTTGCCTTCCAGAACCAGATTATCGTTGCCGTCCCCGGCATCCAGATTACGGATCGTGTCGGCTGCGACCTTCATCGTATCATCGCCAGCTCCGCCAAGGAGGTCGAGGGCGAGTTTTGCCTTGATCTGAATATCGTCCTTGCCATCGCCGCCGTCGATCGATCCGACAAAGGCACCTGCGGCCTTGATGCTGTCATCGCCGCTGACGGTGCGAATGTCCGAAATGGAGTCACTCTTGAGGATAAGGCTGTCATTGCCTGCACCTGCATCGATGTTGGTGATGCCGCGACCGGTGACCGTCAGGGTGTCGTCACCCTCACCACCTGTGCCAGCGGTGACATAGCCCAACTGTTCCTCCATGGTCGCCTTGTCCTGCGCTTCGGAGGAATTGAGAGTGATGATCTCGATGATTCGGGAGAGCGCACGCTGGCTGGCATTCGGCTCGTTATCGGCGGGTACGGCAGGCGGACGATTGCCTGCATATGTGGTGCTACTGGCGGCTTTTGGGGTTGAAAACAGCAGATCGATGTCGCGCGCTGCATTCGGGCTGCGAAAGAAGCCGCTGATCGTGCTCATGAATGCCTGCTCCCCGGACGAGATCGATACTGCAGCCTCATGACGCATTGCGCTGAGGTGCTTGCTTCAGCTTACAATCGGGGCTTGAGACGATCCAGCAACACCACGGGACTAGGTTAGCATTCAGTGAAACGGCAGCCACTGAGAAGGGCTGCCGCTTGGCTCAGCTTACATGCATATTTTCAGATCGGCATCGGATACTGACGGTGGATCTTGTTGATCTCCCGCAGGATCTCGTCGGACAATGTGACGTCAGCCGCACCGATATTGATCTTCAACTGCTCCATCGATGTTGCGCCGATGATTGCTGCCGCCATGAAAGGGCGGGTGAGGCAGAAGGCCAGTGCCAGTTGGGAAGGATCGATCCCGTGCCTGGCCGCCAGATCCACATAGGCCTGCGTTGCCGCCTGCTGATGCTGGACAAGACGCCCGCCGATATCGCCATTGATGGCGCCGCGTGAACCGACTGGCTTTTCACCGGAGAGATACTTGCCGGAAAGAATGCCGCCTGCGAGCGGCGAATAGGCCAGCAGGCCCACATCTTCATGATGGGAAAGCTCTGCGAGGTCCAGATCGAAATGTCTGCACAGCAGGCTGTACTCATTCTGGATAGTGGCAACGCGTGGCAGACCCTTTTCTTCGGCAAGCGAGAGGAATTTCTGCGTTCCCCAGGTCGTTTCGTTGGAGAGACCGATAGCGCGGATCTTGCCGGCCTTCACGCAGGCGTCCAGCACGTCCAGCTTTTCTTCGATCTCACCCAGCGTCTGCGATTTGTCCTGTTTGAAGGGATCGTAACCCCAGTTGGCACGGAAGTGATAGCTGCCACGATTCGGCCAGTGGATCTGGTAGAGATCAATGTAATCGGTCTTCAGGCGCTGAAGGCTTGCATCCACGGCATCCTGTATGGCTTGCGCCGTAATCGGTGCACCGCCGCGAATATAAGGGCGTCCCGCACCGGCGACCTTCGTTGCCAGAACGACCTTGTCTCTCTTGCCGGTCTTCTCGAACCAGTTGCCAATCATGCGCTCGGTATCGGCATAGGTCTCGGCAGAGAGGGGCGTGGTGGGATAGAGTTCGGCCGTGTCAAAGAAATTGACCTGATGGTCGAGCGCGTAGTCCATTTGCTCGAATGCTTCGGCTTCGCTGTTCTGCGAGCCCCAGGTCATCGTTCCGAGGCAGATTTCCGAAACGGAAATGTCGGTTCGTCCAAGTTTCTTGAATTTCATGAGGTGTATCCGTGGTGGGCATGATGGGAGGGCGGCTGCAATGTAGGCCGCTTCTCGGTCAACGCAAGACGCATCCCGAAAATGCAACTTCGAGAAAACCGTCTCGTCCATAGACGTTCATAAAGTGTGGCCTACCTGACCTTGAAGCCTAGTCTATTGGCCGAAAGTCTTGACTTGCTCGGCCAGAATGTGAATGGAAGGCAAAAATAGGGAAGGATACAGGCCCGATGAGCATTGCTTTCACATTCCCCGGTCAGGGCAGCCAGGCTGTCGGCATGGGCAAGGATCTCGCCGAAGCATTTCCGGAAGCGCGCGCCGTCTTTCAGGAAGTTGACGATGCGCTTGGTCAAAAACTCTCCGACATCATGTGGAATGGTCCCGAAGATCAGCTAACACTGACGGCCAATGCCCAGCCCGCATTGATGGCGGTTTCCATGGCTGTGATCCGTGTGCTGGAAGCCGGTGGCCTGAAGCTCGCCGACAAGATCTCCTATGTGGCTGGTCATTCGCTGGGCGAATACTCTGCCCTGGCGGCTGCCGGAACGTTTTCCATAGCCGACACCGCGCGCCTGCTGCGCATTCGCGGCGACGCGATGCAGTCTGCTGTGCCTGTGGGCGAGGGTGCCATGGCTGCCATCATCGGTCTCGAACACGCTGACGTTCAGGCGGCATGCGAAGAGGCGAAGGCGGCGGGTGTCTGCCAGATTGCCAATGATAATGGCGGCGGGCAGCTCGTGATTTCCGGCTCCAAGGCTGCGGTCGAGAAGGCCGCAGCTCTGGCAACCGAAAAGGGCGCAAAGCGGGCCATCATGCTGCCTGTCTCCGCGCCATTCCATTCCGATCTGATGGCGCCTGCCGCCACCGCCATGGCTCACGCACTGGACAAGGTGGTCAAGCAGGATCCGGTCGTTCCGGTCGTCGCCAATGTGCGCGCCGCCCCTGTCACGCATGCGGACGAGATCGTCAAGCTGCTGGTCGCGCAGGTCACGGGTCAGGTTCGCTGGCGCGAAACCGTTGAATGGTTTGGTGCAAACGGCGTGACGACATTGTACGAGCTTGGTTCCGGCAAGGTTCTGACCGGGCTCGCGCGTCGCATCGACAAGAACGTGACAGGCATTGCCGTCAACACACCTGCTGATATTGATGCGGCGCTGAAGACGCTGCTCGGCTGATCTCGAAGGATTACGAACATGTTTGATCTGACTGGCCGCAAGGCTCTTGTGACGGGTGCGACGGGCGGTATTGGCGAAGAGATCGCCCGTGCCCTTCATGCGCAGGGCGCCATCGTTGGTCTGCACGGAACGCGCGCCGAGAAGCTGGAAGCCCTGGCAGCCGAGCTTGGCGAGCGCGCCCATGTGTTCCCGGCAAATCTCGGCGACCGTGATGCCGTCAAGGCGCTCGGTGAAAAGGCCGAAGCCGAACTCGGCGGCGTCGACATTCTGGTGAATAATGCCGGCATCACCAAGGACGGCCTGTTCGTGCGTATGAGCGATGAGGACTGGGACAATGTCCTGGAAGTCAACCTGACCTCCACATTCCGTCTGACTCGCGAACTGACGCATCCCATGATGCGCCGCCGCTTCGGCCGCATCATCAATATCACGTCGGTCGTTGGCGTGACCGGAAATCCCGGTCAGGCGAATTATTGCGCGTCCAAGGCAGGGATGATTGGCCTTTCGAAGTCGCTGGCTCAGGAAATCGCCACCCGTAACGTAACGGTAAACTGCATTGCTCCCGGCTTTATCGAAAGTGCGATGACCGGAAAGCTTAATGACAAGCAGAAAGAAGCCATTCTGGGCGCAATCCCGATGAAGCGCATGGGCATCGGCGCCGACATCGCTACGGCTGTTGTTTACCTTGCCTCGAACGAAGCCGGATACGTAACGGGTCAGACCCTGCACGTAAACGGTGGCATGGCAATGATCTGAACAGCTTGCATTCCATTGCCTCTGCCCACAGTTTTGGCTGTTGGCGGCGGTAAAACCGGTCATTTTCTGGCTTTGCGGCGCGGTGAAACCGTGTTAATCGGGCCAATGACTGGCTACAGTCACCCCGAATGCGGACCTCCTCGGTGCGATTGACGCATGACTAGGTCGCAGTCTAGCTTCGGGTTGAGTGAGTTTGCCCAGGAGCCGTTCTGTAAAAGACGGCCATGGGTTCCAACAGGGTACGGCTGCCGTGACGGCGGTCCGAAAAGATAAAGGTCGAGGAAACCGACATGAGCGATATCGCAGAGCGCGTTAAGAAAATTGTCATTGATCATCTCGGCGTCGATGCCGACAAGGTTGTCGAAGGCGCGAGCTTCATCGACGATCTGGGCGCTGACTCCCTCGACACCGTCGAACTGGTCATGGCTTTCGAAGAAGAGTTCGGCGTTGAAATTCCGGATGACGCTGCTGACTCCATCCTGACCGTCGGCGATGCCGTGAAGTTCATCGAGAAGGCTCAGGCCTGATCTGAACTTAAGAGTTAGAGCACGCCTTGATGGCGGTCGCTCTTCAACGGCCCGGCATGTTCGGGCCGTTTCAGTCATATGACATCATCAATTCTTGGCGGGTGGGGCGCTGGCATGAGGCGTGTCGTTATCACCGGTACCGGTATGGTATCTCCTCTCGGCTGCGGTACGGAAATCAGCTGGTCCAGGCTGATTGCCGGTCAAAACGCAGCAAGGCTGGTTACGGAGTTTGAGGTCGAAGATCTCCCCGCAAAGATTGCCTGCCGCATTCCGACAGATCCTTCCATCGAAGGTGCCTTCAATCCGGATGACTGGATGGAGCCCAAGGAACAGCGCAAGGTCGATCCCTTCATTTTATACGGTGTAGCTGCTGCCGACATGGCGCTGGCAGATGCAGGTTGGCACCCGAAAACAGATGATGACCAGTGTGCAACTGGCGTTCTCATCGGTTCCGGCATTGGCGGCCTGGAAGGCATCGTGGAGGCAGGTTACACGCTGCGCGACAAAGGCCCTCGGCGCATCTCGCCATTCTTCATCCCGGGCCGTCTGATCAACCTCGTTTCCGGCCAGGTATCGATCAAGCACAAGCTGCGTGGTCCAAACCACGCCGTCGTCACCGCTTGCTCGACCGGCGCGCATGCCATCGGCGATGCAGCGCGGCTTATCGCTTTCGGTGATGCGGATGTCATGGTGGCTGGCGGTGCAGAATCGCCGATCTGCCGTATTTCGCTCGCAGGCTTCGCTGCCTGCAAGGCGCTCTCCACGCAGCACAATGACAATCCGCAGAAGGCTTCACGCCCCTATGATCGTGACCGCGACGGTTTCGTCATGGGTGAGGGCGCAGGTATCGTCGTGCTTGAAGAGCTGGAGCATGCCAAGGCGCGCGGCGCGAAGATCTATGCCGAAGTTGTCGGCTATGGCCTCTCTGGCGATGCTTTCCATATCACCGCACCTTCGGAAGATGGTGACGGGGCTTTCCGCTGCATGACGGCTGCCCTGAAGCGGGCAGGCATCAGCGCCTCCGAGCTCGATTACATCAATGCGCATGGGACATCGACCATGGCCGATACGATCGAGCTGGGCGCGGTGGAGCGGTTGGTGGGCGATGCGGCCTCCAAGATTTCCATGTCCTCGACCAAGTCGGCCGTCGGTCATTTGCTTGGTGCGGCCGGTGCAATCGAAGCCATTTTCTCGACGCTGGCGATCCGCGACAACATCGCGCCGCCGACGCTCAATCTGGATAACCCGGACGTGGAGACGGCTATCGATCTGGTGCCGCATGTCGCGCGCAAGCGCGAAATCAACGTGGCACTCTCCAACTCCTTCGGCTTCGGCGGCACGAACGCATCGCTGGTCCTGCGTCGCTACGAAGGCTGATTTCGAAGTGGGAGCCGCGTCGTGACCGACCGGTTCCCGCTTACAATCCCTGTTTTCGCCGCATTGCTTGGTCACAGACCGGCATTGTTGAGCTGATTTAAGGAGTAGCGGTGACCGATACGAACAGCACAAGCGAACCGAATTCGGCAGGCGGCAGCTCCGGCAGTGGCCCGTTCATGCCAAAATCGCCAAACGAGGCTCTGAAGCCGGAGCGGGTGCCCGAACCACCGCGCCGTTCCCGCAAGGCCCGAAGCCAGTTGGTCATCTTCCTGAATTTCCTGATGACCTTGATCGTCCTCGTCAGTGTTGTGGCCGTCGCCGCGTTCTACTACGTCATATCCGCTTATCAACAACCTGGACCGCTCGCCACGAACACGCATTTCGTCGTGCCGGATGGTGCAGGTCTCGCCCAGATCTCTCAGATGTTGGAGCGCAATGGCATCGTCTCCGATGCCCGTGTCTTCCGGTATATGACGGCGAGCTATCTCCAGAAGGAGCAGACACTGAAGGCGGGCGAGTACGAGATCAAGGCAGGGATGTCGATGAAGGACATTGCCCTGCTGCTGGAATCCGGCAAATCCATTCTCTATTCAGTCTCCATGCCCGAGGGGCTGACCGTTCAGCAGATGGTCAAGCGCCTGGCGGATGATCCAATCCTCGAAGGTCCGGTGCCGAATGAACTGCCGCCGGAAGGAAGCCTGCGTCCGGATACTTACAAGTTCTCTCGTGGTACGACCCGCGGCGAAATCCTGGCTCAGATGCGGGCAGCACAGGAAAAGCTAATCGATCAGATCTGGGCCAAGCGCGATCCGGATCTTCCTATCAAGACGAAGCAGGAATTCGTCACGCTCGCCTCAATCGTGGAAAAGGAGACCGGTAAGGACGATGAGCGCGCGCATGTCGCTTCGGTCTTTATGAACCGTTTGAACAAAGGCATGCGCCTGCAATCGGATCCGACGATCCTCTATGGCCTGTTTGGTGGCGCTGGGCGTCCTGCCGATCGGCCGATCATGCGATCTGATATCGACAAGCAAACGCCGTTCAATACCTATCAGATCAAGGGACTTCCTCCGACCCCGATCGCAAACCCCGGGCGGGCAGCACTGGAAGCTGTTGCCAATCCGTGGCGGACGAATGACCTGTATTTCGTTGCGGATGGAACCGGCGGACACGCTTTTGCGGCGACGCTCGACGAGCACAATGCCAATGTGCGGCGTTGGCGCAAGATCGAGGCCGAACGGGCCAACGCCTCGGGTGATACGCTCAATGGCGGTTCACCGGGCGGGGCCGATGCCGAGAAGCCGCCGAAGGGCAACTGACGCGGCATGCACATTACCAATTCCAGGCGTCGCTCCGGCGGCGCTTTTCTTTATCAACGTAGCCGGTTCCGGTTGCAGCATGAATTCTGAGGCCAGATGATGAATGTACAATCCATGACAGGGTTTGCCCGCTGCGAGGGCACCAGCGGTCGCTTTCGTTGGGTCTGGGAGTTGCGTTCTGTCAACGGTAAGGGGCTCGACTTCCGTCTTCGTCTGCCGCCAGGTTTCGAAGCGATGGAAAGTGAAATCAAGGCGCGTGCCTCGAAGCATCTGAGCCGTGGCAACATTCAGGCTACGCTATCCGTTTCCGTGGCGGAATCCAGAATGGAGGCCGTTCTCAACCGCGACGCGCTGGAGGCCGTTCTCAAACTTCGAGAAGAGTTGGGAGGTCTTGTTGATAACGCACCGCTCAAGCTCGATACCGTGCTTTCTATTCGTGGACTTGTTGATATTCGGGAAGCTGGCGAAGAACCAGCAGCACTCGAGATCAGGGATCGGGATATTCTCGCAGGTTTGGAGACGGCTCTGTCCGATCTGGTGTCCATGCGGATCCATGAGGGAAACGCGCTTGCCTTGGTTTTGCGTCAGCATTTGGAGACAATCGCGCGGCTGACGACGGTTATTGAGTTGGATCCCTCCCGTTCGCCGGAAGAGATCACCCGGCGCTTGGCAGCTCAAGTCGCAAGCCTCCTCGATGGCAATGGGGGGCTGGAGCGGGAGCGGCTTTACGCAGAGGTCGCGCTGCTTGCGACCAAGGCCGATCTACGGGAGGAGGTCGATAGGTTGAAGGCCCATGTCGGCGCAGTCGAGGAACTTTTGCAGAAAGGTGGCCCGGTCGGCCGCCGTCTCGATTTTCTTGCACAGGAATTTAACCGCGAGTCGAATACGATCTGTTCCAAATCGAACTCTTCCGCGGTAACCGCAGCCGGTATCGAGTTGAAAGTGGTGATCGACCAGTTTCGCGAACAGGTTCAGAATTTGGAGTAGCCAATGAGCCCGGTGTCTTCCGTGCCAACAAAAATCGCCCGGCGTGGCCTGATGCTGGTGCTGTCGTCACCATCGGGCGCTGGCAAATCCACAATTGCCAGCAACCTGCTGCGGGACGACCACAGCCTGGAAATCTCCGTCAGCGTCACGACGCGCGCGAAGCGCCCGAGCGAGATCGCAGGCAAGCACTATCATTTCATCTCCATCCCGCAGTTCGAACGCATGCGCGATAATGGCGAGCTTCTCGAATGGGCGGAAGTGCATGGAAACTATTACGGCACGCCCCGTGAACCTGTCGAAAAGGCCATGGCCGAGGGCCGTGACATGCTGTTCGATATCGACTGGCAGGGCGCGCTACAGCTTCAGGAAAAGATGAAGGCAGACATCGTCTCCATCTTTGTCCTGCCGCCCAGCATGACGGAACTCCAGTCGCGCCTGCATCGCCGCGCTGAGGATACCGAGGAGGTCATCCGTACACGCTTGGCAAATTCCCGTGCGGAAATCGAGCACTGGCGCGAATATGACTATGTCATCGTCAATGATGATCTCGATGAGGCTTTCGGTCACGTGAACTGCATCGTGAATGCGGAGCGCGTTCGCCGCGATCGCCGCCATGGTCTTTTCGATTTCGTTCGGGAGCTGCTTGAGGAAGAGCCGGTGCTACCGCGCTGAGGTCAAGCTGAGTGCATCAATAGGCGCCGTGGCTTCTGCCACTAAAGCATGGCGTGCAAAAGTGTGCAGCGGTTTTGCGATGACGACATGCGATAAAACAAAGAGATAAAGCGTCAGGAGCGAATCTGAAAGATCGCGACACGCTTTCGCGCCTTTATTATGCCATCAGAGAGAGTTGGCCAGCGCGACGAACTCGTGGACGGAGAGTGTCTCAGCACGGCGTGTCGGATCAATCTCGGCTCTTGCCAGAAGAACCTCGCCACCAAGGGGCTTCAGGCTCTGCCGCAGCATTTTCCGGCGCTGCCCAAAGGCGGCTTCCGTGACCTTTTCAAGCTTCTTCACGTCGCACGGAAGTGGATTCTGGTTCGGCACCAGGTGAACGACAGAAGAGGTCACCTTCGGCGGCGGTGTGAACGCTTGGGGCGGTACGTCGAAAGCCATACGAGCATCCGTGCGCCATCCGCACAACACGCCCAGGCGGCCGTAATGGTCATCATCTTCGCGTGCGACAATGCGCTGGCCCACTTCCTTCTGGAACATGAGCGTCAGCGATTCCCAGAAGGGTGGCCATTGATGCGGCAGCAGCCAGTTGATCAGCAACTGCGTTCCAACATTGTAGGGAAGATTGGCGATGATCTTGACCGGACCTTCGGGCGCTAGCGCTGCAAAATCCGTTTTCAGCGCATCCCCTTCGATGACCTCAAGCCGTCCCGGATAGAAGTCTGAAATCTCCGCAAGAGCGGGTAGGCAGCGGGAATCGCGCTCGACTGCAATGACCTTCTTCGCACCGAGAGACAGGATTGCGCGCGTGAGACCACCCGGACCGGGGCCGACCTCGAAGACAGTGACACCTTCCAGAGAGCCCGCAGTACGCGCGATCTTCTGCGTGAGATTGAGATCCAGTAGAAAGTTCTGTCCAAGAGCCTTGCGCGCATCAAGCCCATGCCGGTTGATGACATCGCGCAGCGGCGGAAGCCCGTCCAATGTGCCCATCAGTTTTGCTGCGCCTCATGTGCGGCCAATCTGGATGCGAGTCTCAAAGCAGCAATCAGACTGGTGTCGCGCGCGATACCGGTGCCCGCAAGCGAGAAGGCAGTGCCGTGATCCGGAGACGTCCGAATGAAGGGCAGGCCAAGCGTCACGTTGACGGAATCGTCGAAGCCAAGAGCCTTAGCCGGTATGAGGGCCTGGTCGTGATACATGCAAACCGCTACATCATAGCGGCTACGGGCATCATCGTGGAACATGGTATCGGCGGGCAGAGGGCCAAATGCATTGATACCGCGCGCGCGCACCTGCTCGATGGCTGGTGCAATGACATCGCGATCCTCGGTGCCCATGGCGCCGTCTTCGCCCGCATGCGGGTTCAAGCCTGCAACGGCTATCCGCGGAGAAGCAATGTTAAAGCGATAGCGCAGGTCGTGATACGCAATCGAGCATGTCTCGATGATTGCGTCGGCTGTCAGTCTACGTGGGACGTCCGCCAGCGGTATATGGATCGTGACGGGAATTGCCCGGAGCTTTGGCCCGGCCAGCATCATGACAGGTCTGCAATCCTTGCCGGTGGCGCGCTGCGCAAGATCGGCGAGAAATTCCGTGTGGCCCGGAAACTTGAAACCAGCCTCGTAGAGCACCGACTTCGCGATCGGATTGGTCACAACCGCGGCGGTGATACCCTGCATGGTGAGCGAGACTGCGTTTTCAATCGAGCTAATGATTGATTGGGCAGCAACGATATGGGGGCGTCCCGGCGCGATCACGCTGCCAATGGCCACCGGAAGAATCGGCAAAGCCTGATCAAAATGCTTCCAGGCGTCTTGTGCATCCGTCTCGCGGATCTGGATCTCTTCACCGAGCAGGCGCGCGCGCGCGGCAAGGGCTTCCGGGTCGCCGATATAGACAAAGGGATGCAGGCCCAGATCTTTGCGCTTCAGCCAAGCCGAGATTGCAATGTCCGGACCGATGCCGGCCGGATCGCCTTGCGTCAATGCCAGCGGACGTTCAACCAATTTCAGTCTCACGGATTTACGATCTGCGCCTTCTTGCGCAGTTCTTCAAGATACTTGGCGCTGTTGGGGTCTTCGCCGCCCTTCTTGGCCTTGCCGATGTCTTCCGCGCGGAACACGACTTCCGCCGCCGCATCATCCGAGACCTGACGCTGATTGCAGATGGCCAGGAATTCGACGCCCTTTTCAGTCACGCGGGTGCCTGTCGTACCATTGGCTGAGGCCTTCTCGATCAGCGGCTTCCACTCTTCCGGCAATTCCGGCTTCATCAGACGGCCCAGATCGCGCACCGAGACATCGCGCATGGTCTTTGCAAAATCTTTTGCCTGTGCGCAGCCCGGGAAGCTGGAGCGGGATTTTTCCGCCTCAGCCTTGCGCTGTGCGGTAATCTTTCCCTTTTTGGATTCCGGGATCACGAAAATGATCTGCTGGAGGAAATATTCCGTTGTGACCGGCTTTTCCTTGTTCTGCATCATGCGCTTGACCAGTTCGTCATTCGACATGCGGCCAGCGCCGTAACGCGCGTTGACAAGACGAGGCCAGCTCATCTGCACCGCGATAAAGGCTTTGAAATGCTCGACGCCGACACCGGCTTTATTGAGGATCTCGCTCATTTGCGCTGGCGTCAGCTTGTTGCTTGCGGCGAATTTTGCGAATGAACGATCGACGTCATCGGTGCTCACCGACATGCGAACGCGCGCAATCTCATCGCGCTTGAGAGCTTCTTCCACCAGTTCGTCACGGGCCATCTTCTGCAGATTGCCGGTTTTCCGCTGCAGTTTCAGGAACGCGACGCGCTTTGCCACATCAGACGATGTAATTGGAGTCTTGTTGACGACAGACACAACCTCGGTCGCTGCCGAGGCAGTCTGCGTCATGGGCTCAGCAACAAAGGATATGGCGAGCGCCGTTGTGGCAAGGGCAATCCGGCGCCATGCTACGCTTGCGAACATTTCTCATCCTCTTCCTGGCAGCGAGGCGGCATCGACGCCGCCTGTCCAATTAACGCGCTTTGTGTGTTCGATTGCACATTTCATGCGGCGAAACAATGACGTTCCGCACGCATTTCCAGGGTCGACCTCTATCGGGTGGTATCGCCACCGATATTGATGTCGCCCAGTGTGCGGAAGCTCAACCGAGCCGTGACCGTCCAGTCATTGGCATCCGTGCTGGCCGGCTTGTCCGTGTAGCCAACTGTGAAGATCGTGCACTCGTCCGCGTAGGTTACGCCGATACCACGCCGAATGACGCGATCATTGTTGAGATCCCACGTCGCTGAGGTGCCGAGTGACCAATTTTCGTTGATGCGGAAATTGGCGGCACTCTTCAGGTACTGGCTATCCGTGTTCAGACCATAATCAGGCTGCGCCTGTATGTTCGTATAGATCAATG
Organism: Rhizobium sp. Root149; assembly: GCF_001427345.1. NCBI lineage: Bacteria > Pseudomonadati > Pseudomonadota > Alphaproteobacteria > Hyphomicrobiales > Rhizobiaceae > Rhizobium > Rhizobium sp. Root149. The sequence continues at coordinate 184,693 of NZ_LMGD01000001.1, read as the reverse complement.
ATCCGCTCACCCGTGGAAGCGAATAGCTGATCGAGGCATCGGCACGGCGCAGTTCGAAGGACTTTTCGTCGAAACGACCCTGGCCCTGGAAACTGTAGCCCTGCGGAAGATCGATCGCAGCCATGGCAACGAAATCGGAAACATCCGATTCCAGGCCGGATTGCGCGCCAACATTGACGAGATCCGCTGTCGCGAACGAATTCAGGCCTGCGATCCGATAGGACTGACCAAAGATACCGCGAACGCCGATGCCATTGTCGAAGCTGCCGTTGTAGCGAATGCCGACATTGGCGCGCGTGCCGCCTTCGATACGGTCAAAGCCGGAAAACTTGTCCCGGTCGAACAACGAAGTCGCATCGAATACGAAGCTCTGGGCATCTTCATTGGGCAGGCGACCGGCGAGTTGCTCATCCGGACGTGCGAAGATCTGCGCCATCGGTTCGATGATGTGGCTGCTGCCCGCACCTTCGATCAGGATCGGGTAGCGTGCCTCAAGACCTGCCGTCAGCATGTAGCGCGTGCTCGCGCTGTCGCCTTCAAAACCACCGGCATAGGTCACGCCGTTGAAGCCAGGCGCAGCATCACCCGTGTGGCGCAACACATCACCGCGTGCAGCGAGAATCGGCGTCAGCAGAAGGCCTTCATCCGTTGTGAACGTCCGCTTCCATTCCGCCTCGCTGGAGAAGCGGCTGTAGCTGCCTTCCAGGCCACGGAAACGCGTTGACGTACCTTCGGTGTAGAAGTCGTCAAGGCGGCGCGACAAGTTTGTGAAGTTGGAGGTTACCTTCAACTCGCCACCCGCGACCGATTCCGGCGCGTAATAGAGATAGTCCAGAGACGGATAAACGATGGCCTGCTGCTTTTCAGCCGTACGGCGAGCATCCGTGTCCTGGATATCGAAATAGTAGTTGTGCAGGTCGAAGTAGTTCCGCTGCCCGACCCCTGTCAGGTAGATGTCGTTGGTAAACGGCGTTCCTGCAACATCGGTCAGCTTGTAGGTCTTCGAGAAGTTATTGTCCGTCTGGGCCATGACATTCCAGCCAAAAGCCCAGCGAGGATTGATCTCGAACCGTGCCTTCGATGCGACCATGGCACGCTGATCGGCACGTTCATCGCTCGTGCCCTTCACGAAGGCGCCCGGATCCTTCTGATCGATATAGGCGAAACGGAACGTATGGTCGCCGTTTTCAAAGCGGTTGCGAACCTCACCCTGCAGCAGAAGACCCTGCTTGGTGTAGTAGGTTGGGCTAATCGTCGCATCCATGCTCGGTGAGAAGACATGGTAGTAGGGAACGGTCAGACCCACGCCGAGTTTGTCGGTCACAGTGGCGCGCGGGAAGATGAAGCCTGACTTGCGCTCAACCGTTTCGTCGGGAACCGTTACGAAAGGAACATAGCCGATTGGCATGCCGAACAGTTCGAACTGGGCGTGCTCAAGCCGGATGGTGTGCGCCTTTCCGTCACGGATGACACGCTGCGCCTTCACCTGCCAAAGCGGGGCTTTGTCCGGGCGCTGGGCGCAGGGCAGACATGCCGTGTACACGCCGTTGTTCAGCACCATCTTGTCGTCGGGAAGTTGTTCGGCACTTTCCGCAACCAGGCGCGTATTATCGGTCGTTTCGACGCGAAGCGAGTTCACGAAGCCCTGGCCGAAGTTATCCGTCACGTCCATCGCATCGGCATAGACACGGGTTCCACCGGGCTCGATCAGCTCGATATTGCCCGTCGCCATTACGCGACCGGATTTCTGGTCGTATTCGACACGCTGCGCCACCATGCGGTAGCGATTGTAATAGATCTGAACGCCACCGACTGCCGTGACGCGCTGCGAATCCTGATTGTAGGTCAGTTCATTCGCGCGCAGGAGCATCTTTGCTCCATCGGCAACTGCGGGTGCGAGGGGTGAATCCTGCGCAGAAACAGGCAACGGGTAGGCAGCCGCAACACACGCAGCCGTGCTTGTCAGCAGGGCAGCGAAAAGCCGTCTGATATTCCCGCGGTCATTTACCGCCACTAGCCATCCTCCTGATGGAGCAGGATCGTTGCACCGAGCGCCAACGCAACAATCACTGGAATCCAGACTGCTACGAAAGGTGGCACGACACCGCTACTCCCAAATGCTTTCACAAGCACAGACACAACATAAAGCACGAAGCCGCAAACGATTCCACCCAGAATCACCGAGCGCGATTGCGCCATTCGGCTGAAACGAAGAGATACGGTTGCTGCAATGAGCGTCATTGCCACCAAGAGGAGCGGCAAGGACAAGAGCGAATGGAACTGAGTTTCCAGAGCCTTTGTAGAGATACCGAAGGATCGGGCAACCTCAATTTTTCGTAAAATGTTAAAGAAAGCAACGCTTTCGGGCTTTGACAGAGACTCCTGCAGAAACTCCTGTTTCAAGTTGGTCCGAACCTGCGCCGTTTCTTTTCGGGATGCCGGAGCATCGGTTCGGGTATCGAGAACGTTGTTAAGCTTCCAGTAACCATTTTCCAAGGTCGCCGAGTCTGCATCCTGCCGGAGCGTGATGCGACCATTCTTGTCAAAATGGAACACGACGACATTGAATAGACGCGTTCCGCCGTTGTCAAAGCTCTTGGCACCAATAACCGTATCGCTATCCCCATCAATCTGTCTCAGCCACGGCAGAAAGTTCGAAGGCTTCGATGCGTTGCTAGCCTTGCGCCAGTCTGTCTCCATGGAGGTGGCCAGATCCTGGCCCCAGGCGCCGAGGGGATTGATCACTGTCGTCGTCACGATACCGATCACGAAGGCGCCAGCAACGAAGGGCAGAACGAACTGCCAGACGGAAAGGCCTGCTGCGCGTGTGACCACGAGTTCCGAGCGCCTGTTCAGTGCAATCAGCGTTGTCATGCCGATGAAAAGGGTGAGAGTCGGAATGGTCTGCTGAAGGATAAGCGGCAGGCGAAGGGCACTCATCAGCAGGCCGCCGGTGACGCTGTAGCCAACGAAGCCGGACATGCGACGGCTCGTCTCGCTGAAATCGGCGAGAAAGATAATGCCGCAGACGCCGAGCAGGAACCAGACGGAAGTGATGATGTAGCGCTTGAAAAAGTAGCGGCTGAGGGTCGGCGCTGCAATCATTGCGAACCTCCCTGTGCCGAGTTGACGCTCGCCAGGCGACGGCGCGCCAGATCCGAAAGGCGACCCAGTGGCTGCGAAATGAAGCGCGGCATTGCAAGCTGCCTGTTGGTCACCAGCATGTAAGCGCATATCAGGCCGAAACCGATCGGAACGGCGTAGACGAGTGGAGTGACCGCGGGATTGTTCTTCGAAAGATTCGTCACATAGAACGAGAGCCATCGAAGGGTAAAGCAGAAGATGAGCGCCAGGACCATGGGATGAAGTCGTGCTCTACGGCTTGAGCGAGCGCCGCCTGCCACGACCAGCGAAATCAGGGCGAAAGCAACAGGCAAGAGCCAATCGGACATGCGCCTATGCAACTCCGAGCGGAAGCTGCCCGGCGAGAACAGGAAGGTTTTGTCTGTCGGGTCGGGTTTCAGCAGGAAGGACAGGCTTCTGTCACTGGCAAACACAGGTGCACCGTCAGTCGATTCGGTCATGGAGGACAAATCGAATGCATAGGACACGAACTTGACGATGGAGATGCGACCTTCCTTCGTCTTGCGGTGAACCTCACCATCGCGCATCGTGAGCGTCTTGCCGTCTTCGGCAATCGATCCCTCGCGGGCATAATAGATGAGATCCATGTTCGGATCGCGATAGTCGACCATGTAAATCCCGGTCAGAACACGACCGGAATGCCGCTCGGAGATCTGGACGTAAAGTCCGTCTTCAATGCTGCGGAACGTTTTTTCCTCAATGACCGAAGACAGAAGATCCGCATAGGCTGCGGCGACCATTTCGCGCGCTTTGACGCGCGCGGCAGGCTCGACGAAATTCGTGATCAGGAACGAGAATGCTGCCATGGTAATCGCAAGGATCATCACCGGACGATAGATGATCGACCGTGCAGAACCTGCGGCATCGATGACGGCAAGCTCCGAATCGTTGTTCATCGCATTCAGCGTTTGAGTGATGCCGATGACAATTGCGAAGGGCAGGACGACAGGGATGATCGTTGGCAGGATAAACGTTGCCAACGTCATGAACGAGCCCATGGACTGACCGGTATCAGTCACCAGATTGATCCGTCCCAACACCTGGATCGTCCAGATGATTGTCAGGACCGGCACCAATGTGACCAGAAACATCTGGAAAGCACGCCGGAAAATGTAGAGTTCGAGTATTTTCATACGGATCCGATACGCCAACATTTGCTGCGGCTTCATGCGCAGCCCAATGAAATTGAGCTACGCCTTAATCGGCTCTTACGCAATTTATGTGGTCAAGGCGACAGTTGCCTGCTCACAAAGCCGTTTTCGACCACCGATTTTTTTCTTTCTGTGTCTCGTAGTACACCGCGACCGCAGCATAGACCACACAGGAGGAAAGGAAGCCTAGCGTCACATCCGATAGATAGTGCCCGCCGAATGCAACCCTGAGATAGGGCGAGACAAGACACAGCATCAGGATGACTGGCCCGAAGATGACTCTTAAACGTGGCGGCAGCAGGACAATGAGACATGCCAGCCAGCCGGCACCGGCTGCCTCGCCGGATATAAAGGAGCAGTTTGACAAGCAGGATCCATCCAGCGTCCCGGCCGAAGCGAAGGCGTGGGTGCCGCCAAACAGATCTGTTTCGTAGGGGCGAGGCCGGCCCGATATGGTCTTCAGGATCAGGTTGACCAACAGATAGGGACCGAGGATCGAAGACAGAAGAGCGACCGAATAGCGTCGGGTTCTTGTCGCATCGTAGGTAGCTCCGTGATGCTGGAAATTGCGGATCATCAGCAGAATGATCACCATGGCCACAGCAATCGGAACATAGAAGTAGAATTTCCGGACAAAAATCAGGACTGGCTCCCGCGCCGCCGGAAAGTAGCCACATGTCCTTAAATCTGTACTTCCAAGTGCACACCCGCTCTCACGAAAGAACGCCTTGGCCGCCCACAGGTCGATCTGTGGGAACGCGTAGAACACGCCGAGCAATATCCACCAAAGCGCGAACAACGAAACGAACCAGGTCACAGGCCGACGAAACAACTCGACGGCTGCATCCTTAGATGACAGAGAGTTAGATTGTAAGATATACGCCACTTTCTATTTCCCGGCCCCGATCGCGGCCGACAATAGCCACGAGAACTGTCTTCTAGCAAGGGATAGAACCGTGCGGTAAACTACACCTGAACGATTCAGGGCTTGTCGCCGTGCGCCTGCACACCAAATGCCTGTCAAATCAATCCTGCCTCTTTAGTCTACGGAGAAGACATGTCTTCCAAACTCGATATCCGTTTTGCCTCCCGCACGGAGCGGGCCGATCTTGCAATCCTGTTCCAGGCCTCGGATGAGAAGCAGCCTTCAGGGGCAAGTGAAGCCGATCCTGCGGAGATCCTCGAAAGGGCTGCGGGTGTAGCGAAGTTTCATGGAAAATCGATGACGGTGCTGGATTTGATTGCTCCGCATCAATCACCCTTCGATCGCGTCTCTGTGATTGGCCTTGGCAAGACGCAGGCTCTGAGCGATCACGATTGGCTGCGTGCGGGAGGCAAGGCGGCGAGTCTCATCAAAAAAGCCGAGACAGTCGCGGTCTATCTTGATGCGCCGGGCACGGTTCCAACGCCCCGTCAGGTCGCGGACGTTGCGCTTGGAATGCTGCTTCGCGCCTATTCCTTCGACCGGTTCAAAACCAAGAAGGGCGATGATGAAGAAGGCGACGTGAAGACCGTCTCCGTCACCATCATCAGCGCAGTGTCGGATGAAGCCGCCGCATTGCTTGGCGACGTGCAAGCGGTAGCGGGTGGCGTCAATCTGGCGCGCGAACTCGTCAACCTTCCGCCGAATGTCCTTGGTCCCATAGAGTTCGCCGATCATGCGAAGGCACTGGTCACACTTGGTGTCGAGGTCGAAATTCTGACTGAAACCGAGATGAGGGCGCTCGGAATGGGTGCGCTGCTGGGCGTGGCCCAGGGTTCGGAGCGGCCGCCGCGACTGGCGGTCATGCAGTGGAAGGGCGGCAAGGCCTCAGACAAGCCGCTGGCCTTTGTCGGCAAGGGAGTGGTCTTCGATACGGGCGGCATATCCATCAAGCCAGCTGCCAACATGGAAGACATGAAAGGCGATATGGGCGGCGCGGCGGCGGTCATCGGCCTGATGCATACACTGGCGGCTCGCAAGGCAAAGGTTAATGCGGTCGGTATTCTGGGGCTGGTGGAAAACATGCCCGATGGCAAGGCCCAGCGCCCCGGTGACATTGTCACATCCATGTCGGGCCAGACCATTGAAATCATCAATACCGATGCCGAGGGGCGCCTCGTTCTTGCAGATGCTCTTTGGTACTGCAACGACCGCTTCAAGCCGAAATTCATGGTGAACCTTGCGACCCTGACCGGGGCTATTGTCGTCGCACTCGGCAATCTCCACGCAGGCCTGTTCTCCAATGACGATCCCTTGTCCGAAGGACTTCTTGCCGCTGGAGAGAAGACCGGTGAAAAGGTCTGGCGCATGCCGCTCGGCAAGGAATACGACAAGCTGATCGATTCCAAGTTCGCCGATATGAAAAACACCGGTGGCCGCTATGGCGGCTCAATCACCGCCGCCCAGTTCCTCAAGCGCTTCGTTGGAGAAACTCCCTGGGCGCATCTTGATGTTGCAGGTACGGCCATGGCATCTCCCTCGACCGAGATCAATCAGTCCTGGGGTTCCGGTTATGGCGTCCGCCTGCTCGATCAGTTGATCCGGGATCGTTACGAAGGCTGACCTATCGCATGACAGAGGTGCTTTTCTATCATCTGACCGAATCCAAGCTGGAGGATGCCCTTCCGGCCCTCCTGGAAAAGAGCGTGGAGCGGGGATGGCGTGTCATCGTCCAGACGGTCGGCAGGGATCGTGTGGACATGCTGGATCAGCACCTCTGGACGTTTCGAGAGGACAGTTTCCTGCCCCATGGCGCGGATGGGGATGCGTTTGAGCGCGATCAGCCTGTTCTGCTGACCGAGAGTTCGGCGAACGCCAACGCAGCAAGCGTGCGCTTCATCGTGGATGGAGCGCAGCCTCCTGAACTTGCGCCCTATGAGCGCGTGGTCTTCATGTTTGACGGCTATGACAATGCTCAACTGGAGGGGGCGCGAGAGCAGTGGAAGAGCCTGAAGGCTCAAGGCCATGCTCTGACCTATTGGCAGCAATCTCCTGAAGGCCGTTGGGTCAAAAAAGCCTGAGTTAATTCGTCCGGAAAGCAACTCTCCCTCGCTTGTGCGATGCGAAAGGTATTGCTAGCTGATGGGCGGGAGTTTTTGGTACCCCCAGAGCATGGAGCGCAAAAGTGTGCAGCGGTTTTGCGATAACGACATGCGAAAAAACAACGACATGCGAAAAAACAAAAAGATAAAGCGTCCGAAGCGAATCTGAAAGATCGCGACGCGCTTGAGCTGGAGCCGCTTAATGACGACAAATACCCGCAAGGCCGATCATCCTGTTTCAGACATTTTTCCATCTCGCTGGTCGCCCCGTGCATTCACAGAGGAAACGATCAGCGAAAATGAGCTTCTGACCATTCTGGAAGCAGCGCGCTGGGCGCCATCTGCCTTCAACGCGCAGCCTTGGCGTTTCATCTACACCCTGCGCGGCGATGCTGCATGGGATGCAATTCTCGGCGCTCTGCTGCCGTTCAACCAGACCTGGGCAAAGACGGCATCTGCTTTGGTGATTGTTGCCAGCGAAACCAAGATGGTGCCTCCGGGCAAAACTGAGGCTGTCGATAACGGCACGCACACGTTTGATGCCGGTGCCGCCTGGGGCTATCTCGCTCTGCAGGCGCATATCTCCGGTTTTGCTGCTCATGCCATGGCTGGCTTCGACAAGGACGCGATGGCAAAGGCTGTCAATCTGCCCGAACATCATGTGCTGCATGCATCCGTCGCTATCGGCAAGCAGGGCGATGCGTCTCTGCTGCCCGAAGCATTGCAGGCGCGTGAAGTGCCAAGCCCGCGTCATCCGGTTGGCCAGATTGCCTTTCATGGCGGTTTCAAGGGCTGATGCTGGAATGATTTTCCTAAGAAAGGCGGTCTCCGGGCCGCCTTTTCTCGTTTTACTACTCAAAAATCAGTTCGCGAGAGATGCCATCAGCAGCGACGGTTTGTGGGAATGCTGAAGGTTGACGACCTTGTATCCTTCCGCCTTCAACTGCGTCAGCAGCGCCGGAAGCATCGCGGCAGTGCGATGATGAATGTCATGCAGCAGGATGATTCCGTGACCGTGATTGCGCAAGGCATTCATGGTCCGCGTTGCGACGGCGGCCGGTGAATCGCTGAAGTAATCCTTCGAATCGATTTGAACATCCAGAACTACCATGCCATTGGCCGCAACCCAGCTGCGCAAGCGCGAACTGTCCGCAAGATAAGGGAAGCGGAAGAACCCGACCTCTTCATTCGTCGCGCGACTGACGGCCAACTTGCCCTTTTCGATTTCCTCGACCGCCGCATCGAAGGAGAGCGATCTCAGGTTTGGATGGCGGTAGGTGTGGCTACCGATCGTATGGCCGGACCGCGCCACCAACATCGCGATATCCGGGTGCGCTTTCGCCATTTCGCCCACCATCAGGAACGTTCCCTTGACGCCGAACTCATCGAGCGTCGCGAGAATTCGCTCGGTTTTCTTCGGCATCGGACCGTCGTCGAAGGTCAGCACTACTTCCTTGTCGCGAAGCTTGAGATCGGCGATGGAGGCAACCTCAATGGTTCGTCCGGAAAGTCCTGCGGGATTGTTGATACGCCCCCACGCAACCGGCGTCAGAGCGACCGGATCCTGCGGTCCCTTTTTCACCGGCGCATCTGTGGCCGGTGCCGCAGCGAAGGAGGAGACCAACGTACCGCCTTCCGATACGGGGCGTCCGGCGCAGGAGGAGAGCAGGCAGGCGAGAGAAGCTATGGCGCAAAGGACGCGGGCGGACATGAAACCAACTTTGAAATGAAAGGGGCAAGGCACTGATATGCTTCGCCACTCTCACTCAACATGGTTAATGGCGCGTTTATGCGCCGCAGCAAAAGATCACGTTACGGCTTCATGATCGTCTGTCGGAGGAAGCTGTAGCCCATGGCGGTACGTCGAGCCATTTCGGCGGAATTTCCGGCACCACCGTGCCCGCCTGAACCATATTCATGGAACAGAGGCTGATGTCCGGCCTCTTCCAGACGCTTTGCAAAGCGTCGAGCATGGGAAGGGTGAACGCGGTCGTCATTGCTCGAGCTTTCGATATAGATCGGCGGGTAGCGTTTGACGGCAGCAGGCTGCACATTCTGGAGTGGAGAATAGTCGAGCAGGAAGGCTCTATCCTCCGGCTTGTCAGGATCGCCATATTCATCCATCCATGCCCGTCCTGCCGGGAACTCGTGAAAGCGCATCATGTCGAGGACCGGGACACGGCACCACACAGCGCCGAAATCATCAGGATAGCGCGTCAACATGACACCTGTCAGCAGGCCGCCATTGCTGCCGCCGGTGCAGGCAATGCGCGCTGGTTTCGAATAACCGCGCTTTACGAGATCTCGCGCGATGGCCACAAAGTCCTCGAAGGCCTTGTGTCTGCCCTCGCGCTTGGCAACGGTGTGCCAGTCAGGGCCGAGCTCGCTTCCGCCACGGATATAGGCTTGCACGTAGGCACCGCCCTGTTCAAGCCAACCACCGGTTACGCCGGAGTAGCCGGCGGAAAGGGGTACGCTGAACCCGCCATACCCGTAAATGAGTACCGGAAGCTCGCCGTCTTCCCAGGTTTTCGGCAAGACCAGATGATAGGGTACCTGCGTGCCATCTTCGGAAGTCGCTTCCAGAAGGAGAGACTGCATGCCCTCCGCATCAAAATAGGCTGGAGCCGAGCGGCCATTCTTCAGGCCAGGCTGTGACGAGCGATCCGAAAGATCCAACTCGAAGCAGGTGGGGGGCGTTAGAAAGCCTCGCCCGGTGACCCATACACGGTCAGTTCCCAGATGAAGATCGGAGTATTGCGATGAGAATGATACGGCTTCGAATCCATCCGGCAAATCGATCCTGATCGGCTGTGCATTCGCATCGGTCAGATCGAGCACGAAAAGAGACGGCTGGAGCCGGTCTTCGACAACATAGACTATCCAGTCCCTCAGTAGTGCAAACTGGCTGATCGCGCTGCCTGGCTTTGGTTCGAACAGAATACGCCGGTTCTGATCCAGGGGCTCGCTCGAGAAAGGCGTGAGCTTCTGCAAGGCCAAGGTTCCGGTCGCCAGTTGCTCATCGCTTTTCGCAAGCCAGACCAAGAAACCGCGATTGATGTCGAAATCCATGTCAACCGGCAGAGGCAGGCGTTTCAGGTCGGCAGGAGAGGGGCCGACGTGAACGCTGGATTTTCCGATCTGATGGTTGGCAACAAAAACATGGATCGACCGGGTCTCAGCCTGGCCAGTCATGTCGAACTCCGGATGCAGAACGAATGCATAGGCACTGACGTCAGCCTTCTCGCCCGCATAGAGCGGTGGCGCGTCTTCCGGCCGGGTTCCCCGTGTCAGTCTGCGTCCAACGCGCGGCCATCCGGATTGGGTGGCCGAGTCCTCATCGATCGAGCCGAAATAGCAGATCTCGTCGGCATTCAGCCAGCTGGCATGGGAGCGGACAGCTGGCGTGTCGAAGCCGCCTTCGACGATGGATCTGGTTTCCGTATCGAATTCCAGCAGCCTCGAAAGGTCGGAACCGCCGTCGGAAAGGCGGAGGAGAACTCGTGTCGGCCGGAGAGGGCAGGTGATTGCACCGCCGAAAATCCAGCGCTTGCCTTCGCGCTCGCAGAAGGCGTCGACATCGAATACGGTTTCCCAAGGCGCGTCCGGCGATGGCTCCAGATCTGCGGGCAGGCGACGCCACAGACCGAGCGGATTGGTAGCAGTGCGGTGAAAATCGAAATACCAATTGCCGCGCCGGCTTGGGATGATGAGTCGGTCTTCGCGCTCCATCAAGGCCTGGATTGCCTTGGCGGTCTCTTCCATGTGCGGCGTTGTCAGTACGCTGGCTGAGGCATCATTGCGGGCCTCCACGAAGGCAAGGGTTTCAGGATCCGTGTCCTGCTCCAGAAAGAGATCCTCTGCGACGGGCTTTTCCATGGTCAACTCCTGCAAATCACAGGCAGGACCATAGAGCATCGCAAGACAAAGTGAATCCCGTTGCGAATTGATCTTCCGTCCAAAAGACCGACCGGACGCCGAAATGCGCCCGGTCAGTTGGTCATTTTGAAATCAGCCTCTACCGGCGGCAACCATTGGAACGCTGCCCGACCGGGAGTTGCTGTTCGCGAACCCCTGTTGCGAGCCGTGGCCAGCTCGCTCCAGCTTGAACCGCGCAATCAGATTGGAGAGGTGGTAGGCATCGTCCGCCAGCTTGTTGGTGCTGGCGGTCGTTTCCTCCACCATCGCCGCATTGCGCTGGGTTACCTGGTCCATCTGGCCAAGCGCCTGGTTGATCTCCATCAGGCTGCTCGATTGCTCGTTGGAAGAGCTGGCTATGGAATGAACTTCCTCGTTGATGCTTTCCACATGCGTTCGGATCTGGGATAGAGCCTGACCCGTCGCTGTCACGAGACGAACTCCGGCACCCACTTCCTCGCCCGACTTGGTGATGAGCGCCTTGATATCCTTGGCCGCATTGGCGGAACGCTGGGCAAGTTCGCGCACTTCCTGCGCAACAACCGCAAAGCCCTTGCCCGCTTCGCCCGCGCGTGCCGCCTCGACGCCCGCGTTCAGAGCGAGGAGATTGGTCTGGAATGCAATCTCGTCGATAACATTGATGATCTGTCCGATCTGCCCGGAAGCGGCCTCGATTCGCTCCATCGCGGCAATGGCATCACCCACGACGACACTTGAATTCTCCGTGCTGACGCGAGCGTGATCGACTTTCTTGGCGGCATCACCAGCACGCTGCGTCGACTGACGAAGAGCCGATGTAATGACTTCCAGCGCGGACGAAGTTTCTTCAAGGGCTGCGGCCTGCTGTTCTGTGCGCTTCGCCAGATCGTCGGACGCATAGCGCAATTCGCCGGAGCCGGAATTGATCTGGTCAATGGAATAGCGAACCTCGGAAACGATGGCGCGCAGCGTGTCCATTGTGGAATTCACGTTCTGCTGCAATTCGAAGAAGGCCCCGCTGAACTTGCCCTGCATGCTCTCGGTCAGGTCACCGGTTGCAAGCGCGCTCATCACTCTGCGGGTTTCAGAGAGACCTGCTTCGATGTTGCCCACCAGTTCGTTCATTCCAGAAGCGAACGCATTGAGCTCCTTGAAATGATAGGTGATGGTCATACGGCGAGAGAAATCTCCCTCGATCGCCGCCTGAACCATATGGCCGATATCCTGGCGAAGTTCGTCGCATTTTTCGCCGAAAGCGGCTTCCTGCTCGGCAATCTGCTGAACCCGGATACCATTCTCCTTGAACACCTGAACAGCCTTGGCCATGTCGCCGATCTCGTTTTTCCGGTCGAGGTAGGGGATCTCGACCTTGAACTCCGCATTGGCCAGCTTGCGCATCAGCTTTGTGATCCGGTCGATAGGGCGGGATACTTCCCGCGACACGAAAATGGTGGCTCCGATACCAGCGATCATACCAACCAGGAGGACAAGCCCGTTCGAAATGAGGGATTTATTGAACTGGGTGGCACTTTCCGCATACATCCGTTTGGCTTCGTCGACATTGGCATCGCGAAACTCGTCGGCATAGTTGTCCATCAACTCGTAGCTTTTCACCATGTCGCCCGTCAGCAGCGATGCTGCGGCTTGCTTGTCGCCGGCGCGCGAGAGGCTGACGAGTCTGTCGTTAAGCTTGAGATATTCGTCGGCAGCAGCGGTAAACCCGGCGAAAGCCTTGCGTTCGACATCAAGCGAGATCATGGGCGCATAGGTCGCCATCCGGTCCTTCAGCTTCTTCACTTCCTTCGTCAAGGCAGCGTCAGCATCCTTCATCGCCTGCGGATCGGTTGTCAGGATGTGGCGTGTCTGCAGACCGCGCAGATTTGCGATGGAGATATTCAACCTGTTCGTAATGTCGACGCTTGGAACCGCATCGTGGGCAAGCCCATCAACATTCCCGAAGATGTTTCGCATGGTCGAAAGTGCGAAGCCGCCTTGCAGAAGCAGCAGGCAAAGAAGCAGCGCAAAGGCGGAGGTCAACGACGTTTTCAGCGAGATTGTCCGAAGCATGTATGTGTCCAGTTCAATCAGGGAAAGCGGTCCGCTCCATCATGGAGATTACGCACGAAACAACCGGGCGAGCGTTCATTCGCTCGACGCAAGACGCACAGACGCATCGCGCGATGCTGTGCAGGCACGCTGAATGCTGCGCGCACCAGGGGCACACGCCAATGATCAAATGTTATCGAAATGCGCTTTGAGCGCACAGTGCGCACCCTGCACGAGGCAATACCTTTCCGTGCATTCTGCGCAGCTTTCTAAACCATGATGTGTTCCAAGCTTTAAGATATTCCTAAAGCTGCAATAGGATTTCTACACACCTAAAAAACGCAATCGCAGTGTTCTGGTAATAATCGATGCCCCACGCAAGGAACGTGAAGCAGATCTGTAGTCATATTTAATCAATCCGCCAAAGCGTCATGAAGACAGAGCTTCTTCGTAATGAGAAGAAAGTTCGAGCCAGAGTTCTTCTGTTTCAGCAAGTTTTGCAGCAGCATCACTTCGCTGCTTTGCTTTCTCCGCCGCCTTGGCGGGTGATTTCTCGTAAAGCTTGGGATCTGCCAGTTCAACGTCCAGAGCCTGGATCAGCTTTTCAAGCTTCGCAGTCAGTGCTTCCGCTTCGTTGATGCGCTTCTTGAGCGGAGCGAGGGATGCGCGCTTTTCTGCGTTTGCTTTGCGCTGATCGGACTTGGAGACACTATCGTCAACGCCCGTCGAAAGTTTCTCGTCCTTCTTGCGCGATGAAGCAACAACGATGGAGCGATAGTCCTCCAGATCGCCGTCGAAGGGCGCGACCGTTCCCCCGTTCACGAGCCACAAGCGATCCACCGTGGCCTCGAGCAGATGGCGATCGTGTGAGATGAGGATCACAGCGCCGTTGTAATCATTCAGCGCCTCGATGAGCGCCCTGCGGCTATCGATATCCAGATGGTTCGTCGGCTCGTCGAGAATGAGAAGGTTTGGAGCGTGAAACGCGGCAAGCCCCATGAGCAGGCGAGCCTTTTCTCCGCCAGACAGATCCTTGGCGGCAGTGTCCATCTTCTCTGTTGCCAAGCCCATCTGGGCCACGCGGGCGCGAACCTTCGCTTCGGGCTGATCCGGCATCAGCCTGCGTACATGATCGGCAGGCGATTGTTCCGGTATCAAATCGTCCAACTGGTGCTGCGCGAAGAACCCGATCTTCAGGTTCGGGGCTACACGCAGGTTGCCGGACTGCGCTTCCAGTCTTCCGGAAATAAACTTCGCGAAAGTGGACTTGCCGTTACCGTTCGACCCGAGAAGGGCAATGCGATCATCGTTGTCGATGCGCAGATTGATGCCCTTCAGAATCGGCTTGTCTGGCTCATAACCCACGACACCCTTGTCGATCGCGACAATGGGCGAAGACGGTTGCTTCTCAGGCTCCGGAAACGTGATCGGCTGAACGTGATCCTCGATGACCGCCGCGACAGTGCCCATGCGCTCCAGTGCCTTGATGCGGCTCTGGGCCTGACGCGCCTTCGTGGCCTTCGCCCGGAAACGGTCGATGAAGCTTTGCAGATGCTTGCGGGCGGCGTCATTTTTCGCCTTGGCCTTCATCTGTAGTTCGTCGTTTTCCGCTTTCTGTCGCTCGAAGCTGTCGTAGCCACCGCGATAGAAGGTCAGCTTCTTCTGGTCGAGGTGGACAATGGCGTTCACGGCGTTGTTCAGAAGATCGCGGTCGTGGCTGATGATGACGACCGTATGCGGATAGCGCCGTACGTAATCTTCAAGCCAGAGCGTGCCTTCGAGATCGAGATAGTTCGTGGGCTCGTCCAGCAGCAAGAGATCCGGCTGCGAGAAGAGCACCGCTGCCAGGGCCACGCGCATTCGCCATCCGCCGGAAAATGATGAGGCCGGACGCGCCTGTGCTTCGGCGTCGAAACCGAGACCCGCCAGAATGCTGGCCGCGCGAGCTTCCGCAGAATGCGCATCGATGTCGACGAGGCGCATCTGGATTTCAGCTATCCGGTTCGGGTCCGTCGCAGCTTCCGCTTCCTTCAGAAGAGCCGTCCGTTCCTTGTCCGCTGCCAGAACGATTTCAATCAAAGGATCCTCGGTGCCGGGGGCCTCCTGTGCGACCTGACCGATCCGCGCATTCTTTGGGAGAGATACAGAGCCGCTTTCGGAGGCCATCTCGCCGGTGATGACGCGAAAGAGCGTGGACTTGCCCGCGCCATTGCGCCCGACAAGGCCGGCTTTCGTGCCGGTGGGAAGGCTGACGCTGGCGTGATCGAGAAGAAGGCGGCCTGCGACGCGTGCGGAAAGATCGGTAATCGTAATCATGGCCGCGGTTTTGGCCGAAGAATCAGGGGTTGGCAAGAGAATGAGTGGATCAGGTGCAGGCGAAGGAACGTTTGGCTGAGGCTTCGATTATCTTTGCAGATGAGACCGATCAAAAATGATGATTTGCAGGACGGTGCGCCAGGCGCTTGAATGCCGCACCAACCAGATGAGGGGACCAATGCCATGACCAGAATTCTCTACTCGCTCTGCGGTCGCGATGTGAGCAGGCCTTTCTCGCCGCACTGCTGGAAGATCGTCATGGCTCTGGAGCATAAGGGGCTTGAATATGTCGAGCGGCCGGTGCCGTTCACTGAAGTTCCCAAGCTGGAAAACGGGTTCTCCAAAACCGTGCCGGTTCTGCGCGACGGTGATCTCCTGATCCGCGACAGCTTCGATATTGCAGTTTATCTTGAAGATACCTATCCCAACCGTCCGACGCTGTTTGGCGGCGAGGGTGGCAAGGCACTGGCACGCTTCGTAGAAGGTTACTCGCAGATGCTGGTCCATCCGGTGCTTTCGCGCATTGCGATCAAGGATATCCACGACATGCTGGACGAGAAAGACCAGACCTATTTCCGCACCAGCCGTGAAGAGAGGTTGGGTCGCAAGCTGGAGGAGTTCGAAGCCGGTCGTCCGCAGGCGATAACCGATCTCACTACGCAACTGGAGCCGATGCGGCATATGTTGAAGTTCCAGCCGTATCTCGGCGGAGAAACACCTCTGTTTGCGGACTATATCCTGTTTGGTGCGCTCCAGTGGTTGCGGATCACAACGGGCTCGCTCGCGATTTCCCAGGATCATTCGGTCGCTGAATGGTTCGAGCGGTGCCTGGACCTGCATGGCGCAAAGGGCAGGGCGGTCGCCTGAAGCTCAATCTTCTCAGCTCTGACGTATGACGGCTGCGTGAAATTGCCGGAACCCCCTTGTTTTCGCGATTCGGGGCGGCTAAACACCGCCCACTTATCCCTACAACTGAGGAATTTCAGGCAATGGCGATTGAACGCACCTTCTCCATGATCAAGCCGGACGCAACCAAGCGTAACCTGACGGGCGCTATCACCAAGGTTTTCGAAGAAAATGGCCTTCGCGTCATTGCTTCCAAGCGCGTCTGGATGAGCAAGCGCGAAGCTGAAGGCTTCTACGCTGTTCACAAGGAACGTCCTTTCTTCGGCGAACTCGTTGAAGGCATGACCTCCGGCCCGACGGTCGTTCAGGTTCTGGAAGGCGAAAACGCGATCCTCAAGAACCGCGAAATCATGGGTGCAACCAACCCGGCTCAGGCTGCTGAAGGCACCATCCGCAAGACCTTTGCTCTCTCCATCGGTGAGAACTCGGTTCACGGCTCCGACGCTCCGGAAACAGCCGCTCAGGAAATTGCTTACTGGTTCGCTGAAACCGAAATCGTCGGCTGATCAATCGATCCGAAAGCCAATTCTCAAGCCGTCCGGGAAACATCTCGGGCGGCTTTTTACGTGGTTTTCTTTCCGTCTCGCGCCCTTATATCCTCGCTGATATGATTGAAAAAGGAAATCGAGATGAAGGCTATTGCGTATCAAACTGCGGGTTCGCTGGATCGAGCAGATGCCCTGATGGATGTCGAGCTAGACACGCCCGCCGCCAGTGGCCGTGACCTGCTCGTCAAGGTAAAGGCCGTTTCTGTCAATCCTGTCGATACAAAGGTTCGCCGCCGGGCCTCCGCTGAAGACGGCCAATGGAAGGTTCTCGGTTGGGATGCTGCTGGCGAGGTGGTGGCCATAGGTGAAGGCGTCCAGGACTTTGTGGTGGGCGACCAAGTCTACTATGCAGGGGCATTGGATCGTCAGGGTGCAAATAGCGAATTTCATCTGGTCGATGAACGTATCGTGGGACGAAAGCCCTCCACGCTTTCCTATGCGGAGGCAGCTGCCCTGCCGCTGACAGCCATTACGGCGTGGGAAATGCTTTTCGACCGGCTCAAGGTCAGTACGCCGGTGCCAGGTGCTGCGCGTTGCGCACTGATCATTGGTGGCGCGGGCGGTGTCGGCTCTATTGCGATCCAACTCCTGAGGGCAATGACGGATCTGACAGTCATTGCAACGGCATCACGTCCGGAAACCCAAGCCTGGGTAAAAGAGCTTGGAGCCCACCACGTCATCGACCACAGCCATCCGATTGCACCGCAAGTCGCGGAGCTCGATATCGGCCAACCGGCTTTTGTCTTTTCCACCACCGAAACGCAATGGCACGTCGCAGATATAGCGGACCTGCTTGCCCCACAGGGCCGCGTGGGGCTTATCGATGATCCTGCCGTGATGGATATAATGCCCTTCAAGCGAAAGTCGGCCTCCGTCCATTGGGAATTCATGTTTACACGCTCGATGAACGAGACCGCCGACATGGACGAGCAGGGCAAACTGCTCAACGAAGTCGCAGCCATGGTGGACGCAGGCAAAATCCGGACGACGCTGACCG
Organism: Rhizobium sp. Root149; assembly: GCF_001427345.1. NCBI lineage: Bacteria > Pseudomonadati > Pseudomonadota > Alphaproteobacteria > Hyphomicrobiales > Rhizobiaceae > Rhizobium > Rhizobium sp. Root149. Next base: position 166,664 of record NZ_LMGD01000001.1, on the reverse strand, counting down.
AGGTCATCCGTCCGATCAATGCGGAAAACCTCAAAGCAGCGCATGCGGTTCTTGAAAGCGGAAAAGCGCGGGGCAAGCTGGTGCTTGAGGGCTTTTAAGCGGGCTGTCGCTCCCGGTCTTTCTCAGCGCAACTCGTCCAGCGCCGCCTCTATGCGAGGTCTGGCGCTCGCGGGAACGGGCAGGACAGGGCGAGGAGGTTCGGCTTCAAACAGACCGAGCAGCGAGCCGATCGCATACATGACGCGAAAGCTGCCAAATTCCTTGAACAGCGACCACAGAGGTTCGAACATAGCATTCAGCCGTTCTGCCTCGGCTCGGTCTCCTGCGATAGCCGCCTGCGTCAATGCCAGCGCAGGTTGGGGGAGCAGGCCCGCCACAACGCTATACCACGCGTCAGCACCGGCCAGCAGGCCATCGGCCGCACCCCAGTCTCCGCTGTAGCCGATGCTGAAGCCGGATGGAGCAAGGGCGCGCAAGCTTCTGATTTCGTCCGCGAAAGCGGTCTCACCCGGCAGCGGCATCTTGATCGCTGCGATGTTGGGAATTATCGCCAGCTTCTGGATGAGGTCGAGGCTGAACTGGAATCTGGTCGTCGTCGGGTTGTTGTAGATCACGATCGGCAGGCCGGTCGCATTCGATACAGAAACAAAATGCTGATAAACCTCTTCCTGTGTGAGGGGCGCGTAGGAGACCGGTGCCAGCAAAAGCGCATCGGCTCCCGCCGCCTCCGCATCTCGTGCCAATTGCTGTGCGTGATCCGTCCGCAAAGCTCCTACGCCCACAAGCAGCGGAACGCGCTCGCCAATGCTGTCCTTTGCAGCCTCAACCGCACGGCGTCTTTCTTCGCGTGAAAGGTAGGCATAGGCACCGGTGCTGCCGAGCAATCCAATGGACCCTACCTTCGCCTCCGCCAGTCGGTCCAGAACTCGGGCCAATGCAACGGCATCGACTTCTCCGTCTGCATTGGTCGGCGTAGTCGGAAATGCGGACAAACCTTCAAACATTGTGATGCATCGCTCCCCTTCATCTATGGATATGATGTATCGGGAAGCGTGTGACGAGACAAGATGATCTCGTCACCAGTCCCTAGGCCGGGCATCCCTGGACAGGCGAGAGATCGACGGCATCATTTGGCTTGAACACCTGTGGATTGAGGTCATAAGCCGGACCAACGACCAGGGAATTGGCCGGAAGAACACTCTGATCGATGGTCGCGACGAGATCGGTTTCCAGTGTCTGGCGAACCCTGCCATCTGAACCCGCTATCTCAACCCTGATGTGGTAGGCTTTGCCTTCCTTGACGCATTGGAGGTCGGGACTCTCCAGAACGATCTTCGTCATATTCGGATAGAGTATTTGGCGAGCTACGAGGGGATCACCGCCGCGCGGGTTGTCGAAATAGGCCGTTGCAGTTCCCGGTCTCAAGGGCTGCTCCAGAGGCCGGAGAGTGACGACATAGTTCGCCTTCGAAAGCCTGTAGTTGAAAACGAAGATATGACCGCTGAACTCGGCAATCTTGTTTTCCGTTTCTCGCTGGCAAGCCGTTAGTGGAACGAGTGTGAGGCATAAGGCTACAACCTTTCTAATCATGCCGTATCTCCAGTCTTCTTGCGGCGATAATGGCGGTTGGCCTTGGTACGATTGCCGCAGACGGCCATGTCGCACCAGAAGCGGCTCTTGTTCTTGCTGCGGTCGAGGAAAAGCCAGCCGCAGTGGCCGCAGATCTTCAGACGTTGCGGATCAGGAAGGCTGAGGAGCCGCAGGGCTGAATGAACCGTTTCCGCTTCCAGCGAGCCGGCGGTGGGATTGCTGCGCAAAAGCTTTGATCCCTGATCCAGCAGATCGGCAAGTAAAAGCTGTGCATCGTTCGCTGTCGCGAGGCCGCGAAAATAGCGGTCAACTGCCTCGCGGAATGTCAGAAAGGTCTGCTCATTGCCGGATTGAACCGGCCGCAACTGCGCCCAGCGTTCCCGCTCTGCGGAAAGAACACAAGCAGCATTCGCAAAACCCGCCAATTGCTCCGGCACGGCGAAGCGATCCAGGCTGCGTGCGGGGTCCATGCGCAGAATGACGCTATTGGCAACATCCAGTGCCAAGGCGCCGCCGACAAAACGATGGGGTGTCCAGGAAAAGCTCATATCGGAAATATAACTGGCAAAAGACGTTTTACCAGTTATATTTTGAGCCTGGAGGACGGGCATGGACTACGCACTTCAACAGTTTGCAAACGCGGTGCCACTGTCCGCGCTCTATGCGCTCCTCGCATTTGGCTACGCCCTGTCGGTTGCACTCACCAAGCGGGCGGATTTAACCTACGGCGCGCTGTTTGCTTTTTCCGGTCATGCATTCCTGCTCGGGGCCCATGCCGGATGGAACATTCTGTTTCTGACATTCGCCGCCTCGCTGGCCGCCGGAGCCGTTCTTACGCTTGCACTCGTGATGCCTCTGAGCGTTCTCATAGGTCACCGGATCGCAGCGCCACTCTCGGCAGTTTCTCCAAATGCCTTCACCGTCGCGTCGCTTGGGCTCTTGTTGGTGTTGATGGAGGGCGCGCGGCTTGCCTCCGGAACACAGGAACTCTGGCTGCCGCCTTTCCTCAACCAAAGCATCGCAATCGTGCCAAACCTCGCGTCGCCCGTGACATTGACCATTTTGCAACTGGTGAATACCGGCGCCGTGCTGATCCTTCTCGTATCGGCCGCCGTATTTGTGGCGCTGTCACGATGGGGTCGCAACTGGAGAGCCGTGTCGGAGGACCGGCTGGCGGCGGAACTGTGCGGCGTAAATTCCCGCGCGATGTTTACGCAAACCTACGTGTTGAGCGCTCTACTGGCGGGGCTGGGCGGCATTCTGGCCACCATGCACTACGGTACGATGGGCTTTGGTGCCGGATTGATTTTTGGATTGAAGATCGTTCTGATTTCCGCGGCGGGCGGGCATCTTCACCCGTGGCGTGCAGCTGTGGGTGCGGCTATCTTTGCCTTCGGTGAGACCTTCTGGAGTGCCTTTGCACCCATGGTGTGGCGAGATGCGGCCCTGATTTCCCTGCTCGCTTTGCTGCTGGTGATAACGCGCCAGCAAAAGCCTATGGCTTGAGCCACTTGTCGCGCGCGGCGTCATCGGCATCCTTTGCCGCGACCCAGTTGCCCGTGGAGCCATTTGCAAGGTGCTCCTTCTTCCAGAAGGGAGCTGCCGTCTTCAGAAAATCCATAACGAAATTCGCACCATCGAAGGCTGCCTGCCGATGAGATGCGGCGGCAATGACCAGCACGATATTCTCGCCGGGCGCTATCTTGCCATAGCGATGGACGGCTGAGAGGCCGAGAAGGGAAAAGCGTGCGATCGCCAGTTCTGCGATGCGGGCCATTTCCGCTTCCGCCATGCCGGGATAGTGTTCCAGTTCAAGAGCGTTCAGACTTCCGCCTTCATCGCGGCAGAGGCCAGTGAACGTCACGACGGCGCCAATGTCCTGTCGCCCTTCTGTCAACATCGCGATCTCGGTTTGCAGATCGAAATCTTCGCGCTGGACGCGGATGAAGGGCTTCAGAGCCACCATTTTCTTATCCACCCGTCATCGGTGGGAATATGCCGATTTCGCGCGCTCCGGTGATGGGTTCGTCGTGGTCGACATGTTCCTGATTGATGGCGAGGCGGATCACTTCCGGATACTGAAGTGCTGCTTCATACTCTTCGCCCAAGGTCTTCAGGTGATTCAGCAAATCCCGGCCAGTCACGACCGCTTCCGGAATGTCGATTTCCTCTTCCGGCTTGTCGATCCGCTCCCGAACCCAGGCAAAATAGACGAGCTTTACCTTCATTCTTCATCCACCACATGTCTGAGACCGGCGCGGAAATAATCATAGCCGGAGTAGATCGTGAGAATGGCCGCGATCCAGAGGAAGGCACGACCGATTTCGGTTGTGTAGGGCAGAACCTTGTCCCCGGCATCGCCTGCCAACAGAAACGCGATGGAGACCATCTGCAAGGTGGTTTTCCACTTGGCAATGCGCGTCACAGGCACGGCGACCTTCAATGCGGCCAGATATTCCCGCAGGCCCGAGACCAGAATTTCGCGGCAGAGTATGGTGATCGCCGCCCATAGTGACCAGCCCGCAATCGTGCCATCTGCTGCCATCAGCAACAGGACCGAAGCAACCAACAGTTTGTCGGCAATTGGATCCAGCATACGCCCGATGTTCGATGTCTGGTTCCAGATGCGCGCCAGATAGCCGTCGAGGTAGTCCGTGATGGAAGCAACAACGAAGATTGCAAGAGCGGTCCAGCGTGCCACATCGGAGCTTTCGAGGCGCCCTTCGACGAAGAAGCACGCCACGACGACCGGTACGGCTACGATACGCGCATAGGTCAGAAGATTGGGAATGTTCAGTGCGCGCGATGCCATGGTCAACCTGTCAGTTGCAATTGCCTTTAAGTGATGCTTCGGGCTCGAAGCGTCAACTCAAAATTCTCGTGTCGTATCTGTCTTCTGCCGTTCAACTCGATCTGTTCTCGTGGAAATGATTGTAGATCTGCTTTGCCACCGACTCCGAGATTCCCTCCACCGTCATCAGATCGGTTATTCCGGCTCGGGAGACGGCTTTTGCGGTTCCGAAATGCTGGAGAAGAGCCCGCTTTCGCGAAGGGCCGATGCCCGAAATCTCATCGAGCGGGTTCTTCACCATCTCTTTCTTGCGCCGTGCCCTGTGAGAGCCGATTGCAAAACGGTGAGCCTCGTCCCGAAGTCGCTGGATGAAGTAGAGTACCGGATCCCGCGGCGGCAGTGAAAAATCGCTGCGGTCATCGGCGAAGAATCGTTCGCGCCCCGCATCGCGGTCCACACCCTTGGCAACGCCAATGGCCGTGACGACCTGCCTTATACCAAGCTCATCGAGAATCTTGCGCACCGCAGACATCTGTCCCTGGCCGCCGTCGATGAGGATGACATCCGGCCAGGCAGGAAAGCCCGCGTCGACGGCATCTTCTTGAGAAGGCAGAGCGCTGCGATCCGGTAGGCCTTCCTCCTTCAGGAGACGTGAGAATCGCCGCGTCATCACCTCGCGCATCATGCCGAAGTCATCGCCGGGGGTGATGTCCGTCGATTTGATATTGAACTTGCGGTACTGGCCTTTCACGAAGCCTTCCGGTCCGGCAACCACCATGCCACCCACGGCATTCGTGCCCATGATATGGGAGTTATCGTAGATCTCGATCCGGCGCGGCACATAGGGCAGGGCAAAGGTTTCCGCGAAACCCTTCAGCAGGCGCTCTTGCGATGCCGTTTCCGCAAGGCGGCGTCCATGGGCTTCGCGCGCATTGGCAAGCACATGGTCGCTGAGATCCTTTTTCTCGCCGCGCTGCGGCACGGAGATGGTGACCTTGTATCCGGCCTTCTCACTTAGCGCGTCCGCAAGCAGAGCCTGTTCCTCGATCGTCTCCGATAGAAGGATCTGACGCGGCACCGGCTTGTCGTCGTAAAACTGCGCCAAGAAGGCATTCAGAACTTCCGAGCCTTGGAGCTGCGGGTCCGCCTTGGGGAAATAGGCCTGATTGCCCCAGTTCTGGCCCGCCCGGAAGAAGAAGACCTGAATGCAGGTCAATCCGCCCTCATGATAGATCGCAAAGACATCGGCCTCTTCAACGCCTGCCGGGTTGATGCCCTGATGGCTTTGGACATGACTGAGCGACGCCAGCCGGTCGCGATAGACGGCGGCACGTTCGAAATCCAGATCGGCAGAGGCCTCCGCCATCTGGCTGGCGATGGTCGCCTTGACGCTCTGGCTCTTGCCGGACAGGAAGTCCTTCGCTTCCTGCACCAGAAGCCCGTAGTCCGCATCGCTGATCTCATGCGTGCAGGGGCCGGAACAGCGCTTGATCTGATAGAGCAGGCAAGGGCGGGTGCGGCTTTCGAAGACGCTATCGGTGCAGGTTCTCAGCAAAAACGCACGCTGGAGGGAATTGATCGTGCGGCCGACCGCACTCGCAGAGGCAAAGGGCCCGAAGTAATTGCCCTTGCGAGCCCGAGCACCCCGATGCTTGTAGATGGCCGGTGCCCGATGATCGCCCGTGATCATGATGTAGGGAAAGCTTTTATCGTCGCGCAAGAGGACGTTGAAGCGAGGGCGCAGCCGCTTGATGAGGTTCGCTTCCAGAAGCAGGGCTTCGGTTTCCGTGCGAGTGGTGACGAATTCCATCTGCGTGGTTTCGCGCACCATCTTCGACAGACGGTTGGAATGAACCCGACCTTGCGCATAATTCGAGACACGCTTCTTCAGGCTGCGGGCCTTGCCCACATACAGCACATCGCCTGCTTCGTTGAACATGCGATAAACGCCCGGTGCGTTCGGCAAATGCTTCACGAACTCGGCAATAAGATCGGCGCCCTTGAGGCCCGACTCGTTCTTCCAGCCCTCGTTCCACTGGACGCCAGCCAGCGATGACGCCGCTTCCGCTTCCGGCTGGATTACGTCGTCTTCATCGTCATCTGATTCGTCGTAGAGAACGCCGCCGTCAGGCAGTTTCGTTCCATTCATTCAATGATCTCCGCCACATCAGGCGTTTCCCAGGCCAGATGCTGGCCACCATCCAAGGCTATCATTTGGCCCGTGATGGACGGAGTGTCAAAAAGAAAACGGATCGTGCGGCCGAATTCGTCCCGTGATGGACCCTGTTTCAGCGGCAGACCGGCAATCTGCTTTGCGAAATCTTCTTCCGCCTGACGTTCGCTCTTGAAGGAAGGGCCGGGACCGATGCCGTTGACGCGGATGCGCGGCGCATAGGCCTGTGCGAGCGTCTGGGTGGCGGTCCACAGTGCGGCCTTGGAGAGGGTATAGGAGTAGAACTGAGGCGTCAGCTTCCAGACACGCTGATCGATGATGTTGACGATGAGCCCGGTCTCGCCCTCCGGCAACTGTGCCAGAAGACCAGCCGAAAGAATGGACGGAGCCCGGACATGAATGGCAAAATGCTTGTCGAAGACATCCGGCTCGAAGCGATCCGGCTCATCCTTGAGAAAGATCGAGGCGCTATTCACCAGCCCGGTGAGGGGCCCGAGTTCCGCAGCCGCTCTCCCGATCAGCATTTCCGTCTGACGGTCATCCAGCAGATCGGCCTGCAGGGCCACAGCCTGACAACCCTCATTTCGAAGATTTGCGGCGAGCGCTTCCGCCTCGGCGAGCGACGCGTTCGCGTGGATCGCAATGGCATGTCCGTGACGGGCAAGATCTTCGCAAATTGCCCGGCCCATGCGCTTCGCGCCGCCGGTCACAAGTATGGTTTGTCTTTTGTTCACGCTGTCACTCGCATTTGAGGGAGTTTTCACTAAAGTTTTTCATGATGAGCTTTACGGTTCGCGCCAATCAACAGATCGGGCGACAGGCCTGTTTTTGTTATACATGAATCTATTGATGTATTCACGTCGATGTGAATAATAGTTCTTATGAATAGCAAACGTATACGCTCTGTTATGGTTAACAAAGTGCATGTTGCCCTGAAGCAACATCCAGATTCAGCCATCGCTCTGCCACAATCAATTCACATTTCGGTACTTTCAATTCCTCATTTCCCCACCAATTTCACTGTCAACGCGACGGGAAACCAAAAGCCTGCTGGAAACAAAGGCAGCTTCTCCCTCACGGTAATGAAAAGGAGAATTAAGTATGCGTACTCTTATCGCGACCCTCATGGCATCTGCCGCTGGTCTCATCGCTGTTTCGGCCCATGCGGCTGATGCTGTCACCCAGATTCCGGAAGCACCTGCTGCCGTTGAAACTGCGGCACCTGTCAGCAACTGGTCTGGCTTCTACCTTGGTGGTTACGGCTCGTACGACATGGGCAAGTTCAAGGGTGGCTCCAGCCACACCGATGCTGACGGCGCAGGCGGCGGCGTATTCGGTGGTTACAACTGGCAGAGCGGCCAGATCGTTTACGGTGCTGAAGCAGACCTCGGCTATAACGGCCAGAAGGGCGCTGCAGGCAATGGCACCGTTGGCAAGGAAAAGCTGAACGGCTCTGTTCGTGCCCGCGTCGGTTACGACCTGAACCCCTTCATGATCTACGGTACGGCTGGTCTGGCCGCTGCTGACCATGAACTCTCGAACGCTCGCGGTACCGACAGCAACACGGCTCTCGGCTACACGGTCGGCGCCGGCGTTGAAACCATGGTAACGAACAACATCACCGCTCGCGTTGAGTATCGTTACACGGACTATCAGGACAAGGATTACAACCTCGGCGGCACGAACTTCTCGCGCGGCTTCGACGACCACTCGGTTAAGGTTGGTATCGGCGTCAAGTTCTGATCCGCGTATTCTGGATCAAGAAGCGGTCGGAGGGAAACCTTCGGCCGCTTTTTTTATGCTGGTGATCAGGCAGCAGGCTTCACAGTCGCAAATTCGGGGAACAGCTTCGAAAACTGGTCTGGCCAGGCAGCAAGCTTTGGCCTGCCATTCGCCCATTTGCCGGCAAAGCGCAGATCAAGATAGCCGATCAGCGCAGCAAGGGCGAAGTGACCGCCGTGCAGGGTGTCGCCGACGACAGGAAGGTTGGCCTCGAGATAATCCAGACCGCGTGTCACCTTGCTCCACTGCTTGTCGATCCACGACTGCTCGACCTTATCCTCGGGCCGGAACCGGCGTTCGTAGATGATGGCGAGCAGGCAATCCGTAATACCATCCGCCAGTGCTTCCAGCACTTCCGCGTCAGTTCGGGCTTGCGCCTCTGCCGGATAGAGCTTGCCGCCGGACTGGCGGTTGAAGAACTGCATGATGGCGACAGAATCATAGACAGGCTTTTGGCCATCGCGCAGCAGGACTGGGATCTTGCCCAGCGGATTGTTATCGATGAGTTCCGGCGGTTCGGCATTGGTGTCGACACGAACTTCTTCGACCCCGAGTGCAAGATGGCGCGCCGCCATGCGGCACTTCGCGGAGTAGGGGGAAGCTGGAGACACAAGCAGTTTCATGGCATTTCCTTACAGTTTACTGTGCCGGCGGCACGGTGATGCGTTTGATTTTGCAGCCACCCCGGTCAACCTGCGTGCAGGGGCGGAAGCCCAGATCCTTGGTCATGCAGATCCGCACCTCCTCAAACTTGGAGGCCTCGCAATTGACGGCGATGGAGTCCGCGGTGAGGCCAGGATTGATCTCGGTGAATTTCTGTTCGATCATCTCGGCCGAGAAAGTCCCGGTCGTCGTAAGAGCGGTCAGATCCTGCGGCAGCTTGATCTTGTTGTAGGCGCTTCGGATTTTCTCCAGATAATCCTTCTGGGAAAGGCCCGTGCAGGTTCCATGCTTGCGCCATTGGTGCCCGATGAGGCCCATGGACGGCATGATGTCGAAATAGGGGCGACCAACGGCATCCGGCACCGTTCGCGGTTCAGAACTGGCGCAGGATTGGGGGTATCCGCTTTCATTCTGCGGCCAAAGCCCATGGACGATGAAGGAGAATTTCTTGTCGGTGCCGCATTGCTGCGGGCTCTTCTGTCCTCGCTCGCCTGAGCAGAAGGTGGGTGACCAGGACAGGGCGAGAACGTAGAAATCGAAGGCCCCGGCCTTGTCCTCCGCACGCGTCTGCGGTGCGATGGCGAACGTACTTGCGGCAAGGGCGGTGAGGGCAATCAGTTTTGAAAAAATAGAACGGAACATGAATCAAATCTCCGATGCACGGAGAAGATGTCCCGGCGTGCGTGCTGGGTCAAGCACCGTTCCGTCACGGCTGGCGACTAAGTGTCTATCCGTTCTTCCCCACGCAGCCAGAATGCGCGCGCAGATGCAAAGCGATCCTGAGCAAGCAGATCCTTCAGGGGAGGAAGAAGACGGTGCAGGTCATCTTTCAGCGTGAAGGGTGGATTGACGATGATGAGGCCCGAGCCAGACAGGCCGGTGCCATCACGGTCACTCTTCACTGAAAGCTCTGCGCAAAGCATCTTGGGAATGTCGAGCGCCTGCAATTCCTCATGGAAGCGCCGGATCGGCGCTCCTTTCTTTAGCGGATACCAAAGGCAGTAGGTGCCGCCGGAAAAACGACGATAGGCTGTTGCCAAGCCCTGAACCAGCCGTTCGTATTCTCCTTCGATCTCGAAAGGCGGATCGACGAGAACGATGCCGCGCTTTTCTTTCGGAGGGAGGTGGGCGCCCAGCGACAGCCAGCCATCCAACTCGGTAGCGCGGACCTGGAAGTCACCTTCGAAAAGACGTGCCAGACGGCGGTAATCATCCGGATGGAGTTCCATCGCCGCAAGCCGGTCCTGTGGGCGAAACAGGTTGCGCGCCAGGCGGGGAGAGCCTGGATAGTAAGTGAGGCCACCTTTGGGATTTTCAGCACGAACCGCGTCGAGATAGGGCTGCAGAAGGCCAGCAACCTGACCGTCCAGATCGGCTTCCAGCAAGCGGCCGATACCATCCCGCCACTCGCCCGTCTTCTGCGCTTCTTCCGAAGATAGGTCGTAGAGCCCAATGCCGGCATGGGTATCCAGCACACGAAAAGCCTTGTCCTTCTTCTGCATGTGCCGGATCAAAAGAGCCAGGACTGCATGCTTGAGAACATCGGCAAAATTGCCTGCGTGATAGATGTGCCGGTAGTTCATTCCAAACCCTGCTGGATGATTTCAATAGATTTGATGCAACGCAAATGCCGCTTTCTGCGAGCCTTCGCATGTCCTATAGGAAAGACATGAACGTTGCGACCCCGATCACACTCAAAAATTCCACCGGACACACTGTCTGTCCGCATGACTGTCCCTCGGCCTGCGCGCTGGACGTTGATCTGACCGATGATGGCCGGATCGGACGCGTGCGCGGTGCCAACGCCAATAGCTACACGGCAGGCGTCATCTGCGCCAAGGTCGCTCGCTATGCGGAACGGCTCTATCACCCCGACCGCCTCATGACGCCGAAAAGACGTATAGGCGCAAAAGGTGACGGCAGCTGGCAAGAGATCTCCTGGGACGCTGCACTGGACGAGATTGCGGAAGCCTTCGTGAAAGCCGAAGCCCAGCACGGCAGCGAGGCAATCTGGCCTTATTTCTATGCCGGAACCATGGGGCAGGTGCAGCGCGATTCGATCGAACGTCTTCGCCATGCCAAGCGCTATTCCGGCTTCTTCGGTTCCATCTGCACGAATATGGCCTGGACAGGCTATGTGCTGGGAACAGGCGCTTTGCGTGGTCCTGACCCTCGCGAGATGGCGAAATCCGATTGCGTGGTGATCTGGGGGACAAACCCGGTGGCAACGCAGGTCAACGTGATGACGCATGCGGTGAAGGCGCGCAAGGAGCGGGGCGCCAAAATTGTCGTTATCGACATCTACGACAGCCCGACGATGAAGCAGGCGGATGTGAAGATCATCCTGAAACCGGGTACGGATGCAGCACTTGCCTGCGCCGTCATGCACATCGCTTTCCGGGATGGTTACGCCGACCGTGACTACATGACGAAATTTGCCGACGATCCCGCAGGATTGGAAGCGCATCTTCAGGCGAAGACGCCAGAATGGGCGTCTGCCATTACCGGGCTCTCGGTCGAAGAGATCGAGGCTTTCGCGCGTCTCGTCGGCACGACGAAGAAAACCTTCTTCCGCCTGGGCTATGGCTTTACGCGCCAGCGCAACGGAACCGTGTCGATGCACGCGGCGCTTTCGATCGCCACCGTGCTCGGCTCCTGGCAATACGAGGGCGGGGGTGCCTTCCACAACAATGGTGAACTCTTCCGGCTCGACAAGCGCGAACTGATGGGCACAGCCTATGTCGACCCCGATATCCGCATGCTGGACCAGTCGCAGATCGGTCGCGTTCTGACGGGCGATCCGGTTGCGCTGCGCCATCGTGGTCCGGTGACGGCACTTCTCATCCAGAACACAAATCCGATGAACATCGCGCCGGAGCAGCGGTTGGTGCGGCAGGGTTTCCTGCGCAATGACCTGTTTGTCGCGGTCCATGAGCATTTCATGACAGACACCGCGCAGGTGGCCGATATCGTGTTGCCCGCGACGATGTTCGTTGAACATGATGATCTGTATCGCGCTGGCGGTCAGAACCATATCCTGCTCGGTCCGAAACTGGTGGAGCCACCGGCCACCGTGCGCACCAATCTTTTCGTCATTGAGGAACTCGCCAAACGCCTTGGCGTGGATCACTATGCGGGCTTCGGTTTGAGCGAACGCGAACATATCGATCGCATGCTGCTGCCGAACGGCTACCCAGGTTACGATCAGTTGCTGGTCGACAAATGGATCGATTGTCAGCCGGGCTTCGAAGAGTCTCACTATCTGAATGGCTTTGGCTATCCGGATGGGAAGTTTCGCTTCAAGCCGGATTGGGCAAACGGTCCATCCCCCAACAAGACGCCAGCCAGCATCGGTCCGCTCGGACCCCACGCGGAACTTCCGACATTCCCCGATCAGGTCAATGTCATCGAACTGACCGATGACGAGCATCCTTTCCGGCTGGCCACGTCGCCTGCGCGCAACTTTCTGAACTCCACGTTTGCGGAGACAAAAACCTCGCGCGACAAAGAAGGGCGTCCAGAGGTCATGGTTCACCCGGATGATGCCGCCAGCCATGATCTTGAAGACGGCAGCATCGTTCGCATCGGCAACCGGCGAGGTGACCTGCGCATCCACGTCAAGATCGTTGCGACTGCCCGGCGCGGCGTTCTGATTGCCGAGGGGCTCTGGCCGAATGGTGCACATATAGATGGTGAGGGGATCAATGTCCTGACCGGGGCTGACCCGGTGGCACCCTATGGCGGTGCCGCCGTTCATGACAATCGGGTTTGGCTCAAGAAGGAAACGGCATGACGCAGCCAATGCAACCCGAAGTGACCATCGTCGAGAAGAAGCTGCTTTCCGATAACTGGTATTTTCTCCACAAGGTCAGCTTTGACTATACGGGTCGCAACGGCAAGACGAGCAGGCTCGACCGCGAAGTCTATGATCGGGGCAATGGCGCAACGATCCTGCTCTATGATCCGAAGCGGGACCTGGTGGTTCTGGTCCGCCAGTTCCGCATGCCTGCCTATATGAACGAGACCGACGGATTGCTGATCGAAACCCCGGCCGGCCTTCTTGATGGCGAGCACCCGGAAGAAGCTATCCGCCGCGAAGCGATTGAAGAAACCGGCTATCAGGTGCGCGATGTGCGCTTTCTGTTCAAATGTTTCATGTCGCCCGGCGCAGTGACAGAACTCATTCACTTTTACGCCGCCATTATTGATGTGGAGGACAGGGTGAGTGAAGGAGGCGGTCTTGAGGAAGAGAACGAGGACATCGAGGTCCTGGAAATTCCGCTCTCGCAAGCTTTGACCATGGTGGAGAGTGGCGAGATCCTCGACGGCAAGACGATCATGCTGCTGCAATGGGCGCTCCTCAATCGCGATAGGCTTCGATAGGGTCAGGACGGAACGCAGATCGGAAAACTGCGTTAAACGGGGGCAATCCAGCGAAAGGATCCCCCGATGACCATGATCAAGACCCGGACCGGAACAGAACTCTACGTGAAGGATTGGGGGCAGGGTCGCCCGATCGTCCTGCTTCATGGCTGGCCGCTGACCTCAGACACCTGGGATGACTTCGCCATGGAAGCGGCCAATGCCGGCTTTCGCGCAATTTCCTATGATCGCCGCGGCTTCGGACGTTCTGAACAACCATGGACGGGTTACGACTACGATACCCTGTCCGACGATCTTGCAGATGTCATCGAAGGGCTTGGCCTTTCAGATGTGACGCTCGTCGGCTTTTCGATGGGTGGCGGGGAAGTGGCGCGCTACATGTCTCGCCATGGCGGGAAGGGCGTCGTCAAGGCGGCGCTCGTGGCTTCGGTCGTTCCCTTCATGCTGAAGACGGAAGACAATCCGGAAGGCACGTCCGAGGCAAAATTTGCTGAAATGACGGAAGGCATGAAGGAAGATCGCGCCCAATTCTTCCGCTCCTTCTTCAAAAGCTTTTACGGCGTGGGCGTCTTTACCGGATCGGTCAGCGACGCGGTGTTGGACTGGTCTTTCAATCAGGCCATGATGGCCGGCCTGAAGCCGACGCTCGCCTGCGCGGAGGCCTTCGCAACCACTGATTTCCGTCCAGATCTTGCACATTTCCGCGTGCCGACTCTGATCATCCATGGAACAGGTGATGAAACGGTTCCGATCGATGCATCTGGCCGTGCTGCTGCCGACGGTATCTCAGGTGCAGAACTGATTGAGTATGAAGGGGCGCCTCACGGGCTATTTGCATCCCACAAGCAGAGATTGACTGAAGATCTTCTAAATTTTCTAAAAAAATGAAGGAAATCGTGTCCCGATTAACCCATCCTTCGACATATATACTCTAATTTTAGTATATTGTCGCCCTGACCGCTATACATTAACGTAACATGTATAGCGGTTAGAGTTTGAGCTCTCTGGCACCCTGACACTGTAACGATCATTCAGGGTGTCAACCAACAGGGGGTCAACGCCTCAGGCATGTCAAATCGGTCATTCTGACAATGGCTTGGCACGCGCAAGACCGCCTTCTTGGATGGAGTGGGTCATGACGTACATAGCGAGCAATGTCGCCTTTGAAGTTGAAAGTCTGGCTTCGGACACGCCACAGGCGTCTGAAGTTATCAGTCACCTCAAATCATTGGCCCATCCAGTGAGACTGAAAATCGCATGCGCACTGATGGAAAACGAGTATTCGGTCGGCCAGCTTGAGCAACAGGTGAACGTCCATCAGCCAACCCTTTCGCAACAATTGACGGTTCTGCGCGAGGGCGGTCTCGTTGATACGCGGCGGGAAGGGAAGCAGATTTTCTACCGTATGAAGGAGGAGAAATCTGTGGCGCTCATCGTGGCATTGTCTCGGATATTTGCCTGAGCCGCGATCTGCCGCTGTGAGCAACTGGCTTCAGACCAGACTCCGGAAGATCTCCGTCAAATGCTGATGATATATTGATCGGGACCGAATGCAGGTTCCCGGGGCTGGCCCTTCGAAAGAGCGATCTTCTGCAAGGCAAGTCTATAGGTTTTATGCTCGACGATCAGGACGCGATCTGCCAGAGACTGTGCGGTGTCATCGTGAAGAATGGGCACAGCCGACTGCGCGATGATCGGTCCCTCATCCATACCTTCGGTCACTATGTGAACCGTGCAGCCCGCCACTTTCATGCCTGCCTCGATTGCACGTTGATGCGTGTGCAAACCCGGAAAGAGCGGCAACAGTGATGGATGGATATTCAGGATGCGCCCCTCATAAGGACGAATGAAGTCCGAAGAGAGCAGGCGCATGTAGCCCGCCAGACAGATCAGGTCCGGCTTCAACGTCGCGAGCGCCTCAAGCACCGCACCTTCATGCTCAGCCTTGGAACCGAAATCCTTGCGCTCGAAGGCAAAGGTCGGGATGCCGCGTGCTTCGGCTTTGGCGAGGCCACCTGCGTCCTTGCGATCCGAAATCACGCCGACGATCTCGGCAGGAAAATCGTCCGCCGCACAGGCATCGGCGAGCGCCAGCATGTTCGAACCGCCGCCCGAAATCAGGACAACAACGCGTTTGCGGATCTGCCTCATAGAGCAAGCGTTCCCTTGTAGATGGTTCCGGGAGCGCCCGCTTCCCGGGCAACCATCCGGCCAAGCGGTACCACCACTTCACCTTCACGATTGAGAACCTCTGTCACCGCCTGCGCATTTTCTGCCGAGACAACGGCGATCATGCCGACGCCACAGTTGAAGGTGCGCAGCATTTCGGTGGCGACAACGCCGCCCGTTTTGGCAAGCCACGAGAAGACGGGCGGAACCGGGATGCTGTCGAGATCGATTTCTGCGGCCAGATGATCCGGCAGAACGCGTGGAATATTATCAGGGAAACCGCCGCCGGTAATATGTGCCAGGGCCTTGAGCGCATTCGTTTCGCGGATCGCTTTCAACAGTGGCTTTACGTAGATGCGGGTTGGTGTCAGCAGGGCTTCGCCAAGCGTCTTGCCGTCAGAGAACGGAGCCGGATCGCTCCATGAAAGGCCTGAGACGTCCACGATTTTGCGGACAAGCGAGAACCCGTTGGAGTGAACGCCGGACGAGGTCAGACCGAGAATGACATCGCCAGCCTGAAGATCGCCGGTCGGCAGCAACTGTCCGCGCTCGGCAGCCCCGACAGCAAACCCTGCCAGGTCATAGTCGCCATCGCGATACATGCCGGGCATTTCAGCGGTTTCACCGCCGATCAAGGCGCAACCAGCCTGACGGCAGCCGTCCGCAATGCCGAGAACGATTGCGGCACCCTGTTCCGGGTTTAGTTTGCCGGTCGCGAAATAATCCAGGAAAAACAGCGGTTCAGCGCCCTGCACGACAAGGTCGTTGACGCACATGGCCACGAGGTCAATGCCGACAGTATCGTGACGGTCGGCGTCGATTGCGATCTTCAGCTTGGTGCCGACGCCATCGTTGGCCGCAACGAGAACCGGGTCGGTGAAGCCTGCTGCTTTCAGATCAAACAGGCCGCCGAAGCCACCAATCTCGCCATCGGCACCCGGTCGACGCGTGGAGCGGACGGCGGGCTTGATCTTCTCGACCATGAGATTGCCCGCATCGATATCGACGCCGGCATCGCTGTAGGTAAGACCATTCTTGCCTGCTTCACTCATCATGCGTCTCCAATACGGGTTTGGCAGGTGCTGCAGCACTGACCCGGAGCGGCAGTCGTGCCTTGAGCGGAAACCTGCAATCTTGCTCAAAATCCCGGCCTCGCCACCGTGATGGCGGCGGTTCCATTCTTGCGGCTGGCCATGGCACGGAGTGCCGCCAGATGCAAGAGTTTGCCGGTGTTTGCCCCTGTTTTCGAACCTCCACCGGCCAGATTTCCCCTTGGTGTAATCCGGCTTGACCTTGATGGCAGGTGCAGCCTATCCCACTTCATGAATGCAGTGCAGCAGGGAACCCTTTCATGGCCTATCACATCAGCGGTGCAAGCCTTCGGCGTTACGTGCTGTTCTGGCTTTGCGCGTTCGTCGCCTTCGTCATCTTTCTTCTGGCCTTCAGGACGATCCTGTTGCCCTTCGTGGCGGGTATGGCATTGGCCTATTTTCTCGATCCGGTTGCCGACTGGCTGGAGCGGCGAGGCCTCAGCCGACTGATGGCAACCATAGTCATTCTCATCAGCTTCATCCTGATGTTCGCGATCGCGCTGGTCGTCGTCGTGCCCCTCATCATCAGCCAGTTCAGCCAGTTCGCGCAGGTCTTGCCCGATTACGTCACGCAGCTGCAGCAACTGATCGCCAATCCCGAGAACTCTTACCTTCCGAAGTGGATGGTAACGCAGATCCAGAACGCCAAGCAGAATTTCTCCGGCTTGATGTCGGAAGGCGCGGGCTTCATCGGCGGATTGCTGAATCAGCTGTGGAATTCAGGCAAAACGCTGATCGACGTGATTTCGCTTCTCGTCGTCACGCCCGTCGTCGCATTCTATATCCTGCTGGATTGGGACCACATGGTTGAGAAGGTGGACAGCTGGGTTCCGCGGGATCAGGTCCATACCATCCGCCAACTGGCGCGAGAGATGGATGATGCCGTCTCCGGCTTCATTCGTGGGCAGGGCTCGCTCTGCCTCATTCTCGGCATCTATTATGCCGTCGGCCTTTCACTAGTCGGTCTGAACTTCGGCCTGCTGATCGGCTTCGTCGCGGGTATGATCAGTTTCATTCCCTACATCGGTTCGCTGGTCGGACTCATCCTGGCGGTGGGTGTAGCGCTCATGCAGTTCTGGCCGGATTACGGCTGGATCATCGCCACCATGGTCGTGTTCTTTTCCGGGCAGTTTATCGAAGGCAATATTCTTCAGCCGAAGCTCGTGGGGTCCAGCGTGGGCCTGCATCCGGTGTGGCTGATGTTTGCGCTTCTGGCCTTCGGTGCCATGTTCGGTTTCGTTGGCTTGCTGATTGCAGTGCCCGCCGCCGCAGTTGTTGGCGTGCTTGTGCGATTTGCGATCTCACGCTATCTTCAAAGCGACATATATTTCGGCCATTCGACTGCCCTGCCTTGGGATGAAAAGGCGGAAGTCGCAACAAAGGCCGTGCAAGAGCCCCAAATTTCGCATGACAGAGACGCTTGATAAGACAAGGCGCCAGCGCGCGGAGCAGCTTCCGCTGGCGCTGAGCCATGATGCCGCAATCGGCCGCGAGGATCTTCTCGTCGCGGAACCGGTGAGTGCTGCCGTTGCAATGATTGATGCATGGCCGCACTGGAATGCTCCGGTCGTGATTTTGACTGGGCCTGCCGGCTGCGGAAAGACGCATCTGGCCAATGTCTGGCGAGAGAAGGCCGGTGCAGAGATCATTCAGCCGAAAGCGGGCGCAGAAGCCGCAACGATCGCGGCGGCAGGACCGGTTCTCTTCGAGGATGCGGACCGGGTTGCTTTCGACGACAACGAGCTGTTTCACGTCATCAACAGTGTCCGGGAAAACGGTCACAGCCTCCTGATGACCGCGCGGCTCTGGCCCATGTCATGGCCCGTCACCCTGCCTGATCTGCGCTCTCGCCTGAAGGCGGCCACGGTGGTTGAGATCGGCGAGCCGGACGAAGACCTGCTGGGACAGGTCATCATCAAGCTCTTTGCAGACCGTCAGCTGCACATCGATGATCGGATCGTGGCCTATATCGTGGCGCGTATGGAGCGCTCCATGCAGGCAGCACAAGGTGTTGTTGAGCGGCTGGATCATCTGGCTCTAGCCAGGGGCACGAGGATTACGCGCAATCTCGCGGCCGAAGTGCTGGAGAGTTTCTCGACGGACGATGCGGAAGATTGACTGTCATCTTTCCGTCGTTGAAAAGTTATAGGGCCGGGAGGAAGGGCCGGAACAGGCGTTGATTCCGGCTGACATGAACTACGCCATGCGGCGCAAGTCGTGTCGGGAAACTCCTGTTCAGACTTTGGGAAGGGTCGTCAATGGATCAGATGTCGGAAACCAATGTGCTGCCGCCTGTTGCGGAGGCACCGGGCATCGACCTGCTGAGCAGCCCTGAGAGGTTTATCAACCGAGAATTTTCGTGGTTGCAGTTCAATCGGCGTGTTCTCGAGGAAACCTTGAATACAGCCCATCCGCTTCTGGAACGGGTCCGTTTCCTGTCAATCTCTGCGGCCAATCTCGACGAGTTCTTCATGGTCCGCGTCGCGGGCCTGGAAGGGCAGGTGCGTCAGGGTATCGTCGTTCGCAGCCCTGATGGAAAGACTCCCGCGGAACAGCTCGAGGATATCCTGAAGGAAATCGACAATCTTCAGATGGAGCAGCAGGCGTCTCTCGCCGTTCTGCAACAATATCTGGCCAAGGAAGACATCCTGATCGTGCGGCCAGCCGCCCTGTCCGACGAGGACCGAAGCTGGCTGGCAACCGATTTCGAGGATAATCTTTTCCCGATCCTGACGCCGCTTTCCATTGATCCGGCCCATCCGTTCCCGTTCATCCCGAACCTCGGCTTCTCCATGGGCCTGCAGCTGGATAGCAAGAGTGGTCGCGAACCGATGACGGGCCTGCTGCGTCTGCCGCCGACGCTGGATCGGTTCATCCGTCTGCCGGATGAGGGGGCGACGATCCGCTACATCACTCTCGAAGATGTCGTGAGCATGTTCATCGACCGCCTGTTCCCGGGCTATGAGGTAAAGGGCGCCGGTACATTCCGCATCATTCGCGACAGCGATATCGAAGTCGAGGAAGAGGCCGAAGATCTTGTCCGCTTCTTCGAGACGGCGCTGAAGCGCCGCCGCCGTGGCAAGGTCATCCGGATCGAAACGGATAGCGAAATGCCCGCATCGCTGCGCCAGTTCGTGGTGCAGGAGCTTGGCGTGCCGGATAACCGTATTGCCGTTCTGCCCGGATTGCTGGCGCTTAATACCCTGTCAGAAATCACCAAGGCACCACGTGATGATCTGCGGTTTGAGCCCTACAACGCCCGCTTCCCGGAGCGTGTGCGCGAACACGCGGGCGATTGCTTTGCCGCCATTCGCGAAAAGGACATGGTGGTTCATCACCCCTATGAAAGCTTCGATGTCGTCGTGCAGTTCCTGTTGCAGGCAGCGAGAGATCCGGACGTGCTTGCGATAAAGCAGACGCTGTATCGTACCTCGAACGACAGCCCGATTGTCCGCGCCCTGATCGATGCCGCCGAAATGGGCAAGTCCGTCACCGCGCTCGTCGAGCTCAAGGCGCGCTTTGATGAAGAGGCCAACATTCGCTGGGCGCGTGACCTGGAGCGTGCAGGCGTGCAGGTCGTGTTCGGTTTCATCGAATTGAAGACGCATGCGAAGATGTCAATGGTCGTGCGTCGCGAAGATGGCAAGCTGCGTACCTACTGCCACCTTGGCACCGGCAATTACCACCCTGTCACCGCCAAAATCTACACGGATCTTTCGTTCTTCACGTGCAATCCGAAAATTGCGCATGACATGGCCAATGTCTTCAATTTCATCACCGGCTATGGCGAGCCGGAAGAAAGCATGAAGCTGGCGGTTTCGCCCTATACATTGCGGCCCCGAATCCTGAAGCACATCGAGGAAGAGATCGTCCATGCCACTGAAGGACGTCCTGCGGCGATCTGGATGAAGATGAACTCGTTGGTCGATCCGGACATTATCGACGCGCTCTATCGCGCCAGCAGGGCAGGCGTCGAAGTGGATCTCGTGGTACGCGGCATCTGCTGCCTTCGGCCACAGGTCGAAGGTCTCTCGGAAAATATTCGCGTGAAATCGATTGTCGGTCGCTTCCTCGAGCACAGCCGCATCTTCTGTTTTGGCAATGGCCAGGGCCTGCCTTCTGAAAGGGCGCTGGTCTATATCGGGTCAGCCGACATGATGCCGCGCAATCTTGACCGAAGGGTCGAAACGCTGGTCCCGCTTCTTAACCCTACAGTGCATGAGCAAGTCCTTTCACAGATCATGCTGGGCAACCTGATTGACAACCAACAGAGCTACGAGATACTGCCCGACGGAACATCGCGCAGGATTGAAGCACGCAAAGGTGAGGAACCTTTCAACGCGCAACACTATTTCATGACCAATCCGAGCCTTTCGGGCCGGGGTGAAGCATTGAAGTCAAGCGCGCCAAAACTCATCGCGGGCATCATGTCCGGACGTAAGAAATAGGGCTTTATGGTACGATCTGATGCACAGGGGCGTCTCCCCGGAAGCGCTCCTGTTTCCGTGGTGGATATTGGGTCCAACTCTGTTCGCCTCGTGGTCTACGAAGGCTTGTCTCGCGCACCTGCCGTTCTCTTCAATGAGAAGGTTCTCTGCGGTCTCGGCAAGGGCATCGGCCTTACCGGAAAGATGGACGAACAGGCGGTTGAACGCGCGCTCAATGCGCTGCGTCGTTTTCGTGCGCTTTCGGATCAGGCGCAGGCAAAGCGTATTTTCATCCTGGCGACAGCTGCAGCCCGTGAAGCGAGCAATGGACCTGCGTTTATTGAAGAGGCGGAGCGCATCCTCAGCCATCCCGTCCAGGTGCTGTCCGGCGAAGAGGAAGCTCTCTACTCGGCCCTCGGTGTCATTAGCGGCTTTAGTGAAGTTGATGGAATTGTCGGCGATCTGGGCGGCGGTTCGCTGGAGCTCATAGACATCGAGGCCGGAAAGGTCGGCAAGGGCATCACCCTGCCGCTCGGTGGTCTGCGCCTTTCCGAAGTATCCGGTGGATCGCTTGCGAAGGCACGCAGTCTTGCGAAAGGACATGTGAAGGATGCCGCCCTTCTCGCGAAAGGGGCAGGGCGCACCTTCTACGCTGTCGGCGGAACCTGGCGCAACATTGCCAAGCTGCACATGGAGATGACGCATTACCCACTGCACATGATGCAAGGGTATGAGTTGCGTTTCGACGAGATCCAGAACTTTCTTGAGCAGGTCGTGCTTTCGAAGGACAGCAAGGATCCGGCTTGGCAATCGGTTTCCAAAAACCGCAGGGCGCTTCTGCCATTTGGTGCAGTTGCGATGCAGGAAGTGCTGAGCGTCATGAAGCCGGCGCGCGTGATCTTCTCCGCTCAAGGCGTGCGCGAAGGCTATCTCTATGCCCAACTGCCCAAGGAGGAGCAGGCGGAGGATCCGCTTCTGATAGCTTCCGATCAGTTGGCCATCCTGCGCGCCCGTTCGCCGGAGCATGCACGCGAACTGGCGGAGTGGACCGGTCGTATGGTGCCCTCCTTCGGGATCGATGAAACGGAAGAGGAAAGCCGTTACCGGAGAGCCGCATGCCTTCTGGCGGATATCAGCTGGCGTGCTCATCCGGATTATCGCGGGCTTCAGGCTCTTAACCTGATCGCGCATTCGTCACTGGTGGGTATCACGCATCCGGGGCGCGCCTATCTCGCGTTGGCGAATTACTACCGCTTCGAAGGTCTGCATGACGATGGCGCAACGGAGCCTCTGGCGCAGATTGCCACGCCGCGATTGCTGGGCCTTGCCAAACTTCTGGGCGGGCTGCTTCGCGTGGTCTACCTCTTCTCGGCGTCCATGCCGGGCGTCGTCAACCACCTGTATTTCCGCAAATCCAATCAGCCGGATCTGGATCTGGAACTGGTCGTCCCCCACGAATACATCAACTTCGCGGGCGAGCGTCTGGATGGGCGTCTCCAGCAACTGGCGAAGCTGACGGGCCGTCGTCTCGCATTCGTCTTCGAATAGTCCGCGATTTCAGGCGGTTGGCTGTCTCAGCGCGAAGACGGTAAGGGGAGCATCATGACCTTTGATCGTATGCGCGCCGCAAGCATGGGCGGTCACATTGTCTGGAAGCTTCATGCGGCCCAACAGCTCGGCTGATATCAGAACAGGTTCTCCAAGGGTCTTGCAGAGGCCCTCTATGCGCGCCGTCGTATTCACGACATCGCCGAAATACGTGATTTTCTGGTGAAATAGACCGATTGCGGCGGTAACCACAGTGCCGCCATGGAGAGCCGCACAAATTTTCGGCGCCCTGCCAAACTGTTGAATCCACCAGTCCTTATTGCTTTCCAATTCGCTCAGGATCGCGCAGAGACATGAGACGCAGCGCGCCCCGTCTATGCCCGCTTTCAAACGCCATGTGATGATGGCGCAATCGCCAACATAATCGTCTATCTCTCCATCATGAGCCCGCACATGTTCTGCAAAACTTGCGAAGATTTCTCCCAGAAATTCCTGCGCCCGCAGATCGCCGAACTCACGCGCGTAGCTCGTCGAACCGACGACATCGATAAAGAGAAAGATGCGTTCCTCTTTCAGAGGCTTTCTATAGCGACCCGTAATGAGGCTGGAAAACACCTCCCGGCCCAGCAACTGCCTGATCCGCAACAGTGTGATCCCCACGAAGAAGAAGGCCATCGTGTAGAGAAAGCTTGTCAGTCTGAGGATAAGGACATCGCGCCACTCGGCATCAGCAAGACCCAAAAGCTTCAAACTGGCGCCTGCGATGCCAAAACCCGTTCCCGTCAAAACCAGATAGGCAAGCAGTGTGCTGCCGAAGTAGGCCGGTGTGGAAAGCTTCTGTATGCGTGCGTGAAGGCCTGGCAGTAGCCGGCCGGATTCGAAGAGAATGAGTGGAAGGCTGCACGCGAGAGCGTAGATCGCACCGATGTAGTAGGCTTTGCTGTCCGTAAACAGCACCATGTAAAGCACGCCCGTAAGCGCGACAAACAGGCAGAGCAGGATCCATCGCGAGAGGGGCATGACAGCCCTGCCGCTTGGCGTTGCGAGGCGCTTCCTTGTCGGTCTCTGCATGACTTCCGCCAAGTTTCCGGCTGCAGGTTTCAGATGATGGCCTTTACTATTCCTCACTCAAGGACAGATGAATGAGCCTCACGGAAACCCATGAACTCCGGTTCATGGTCCCAGCTCGACCGCCTCGACCCGCTTGTCTACGAAGCGAAGCGCAACCTCGCCCGAGATCAGCTTGAGAGCGGGATCCCCGAAGAGATCCTTGCGCCAGCCCTGGAGAGCAGGCACATCTGCTGACGCGCCATCGGTCGCAATCTTGTCAAGATCGTCGCTGCTGGCGAGAACCTTGGCGGCAACGCCGTGCTTCTCCGAAACCAGCCGCAACAACACCTTCAATAGTTCTACGGCAGACTGTGCGCCTTCAGGAACATGCGTGTGCTTTGCGGCCTGTGGCATGTCCGATCGCGGCAGGCTCAAAGCCTCGTTCACCGCAGACAGGATCGAAGTGCCGGAGGAAGAGCGCTCCCAGCCTTTCGGGATCGTGCGCAATCGGCCCAGCGCATCCACGTCCTTTGGCTGTTGCTGGGCAATTTCGAAAATCGCGTCATCCTTGAGCACCCGGGAGCGAGGAACATTGCGGCTGCGCGCTTCGCGTTCTCTCCACGCGGCGACATATTTCAAAACCGCCAGTTCCTGCGGTTTGCGCAGACGCGATCGCAGACGCAGCCACGCATCATCCGGATGCATGTCGTAGGTTTCAGGCGATTCCAGAACCGCCATCTCCTCACTCACCCAGGTTGTACGACCTTCCGCTTCCAGCTTGTTCTTGAGGAAGAGATAGACATCACGCAGATGGGTTACATCGGCCAGTGCATAGTCCAGCTGCTTATCCGAAAGAGGGCGCCTGCTCCAGTCCGTGAAACGAGACGACTTGTCGATCTGCACATTCTTGATCCGCTGTACGAGCTGGTCGTAGGAGATCGAGTCGCCAAAGCCGCAGACCATTGCGGCGACCTGCGTGTCGAAAATGGGATGCGGTATCAGATTTCCGAGATGGTAGACGATTTCCAGATCCTGACGTGCGGCATGAAAGACCTTCACGACTTCCGGATTTGCCATCAGCTCGAAAAAAGGCTTGAGGTCCAAACCCTTGGCGAGTGGATCGACGATGACTTCAAGATCCGGGCCTGCCATTTGTATGAGGCACAGCTCTGGCCAGAAGGTCGTTTCACGCAGGAACTCCGTGTCAACGGTCACGAATTGCGAGCGGGCAAGTGTTCGGCAGGCTTCCTCAAGGGCAATTGTCGTATCGATCATCAGCTTCGTCGGCAGGAGTTGAGAATAAACGTTCTACCTTCCTTCTCCTTTCGTCAGCCAAAGTCAACAGAAGGACCGTTGCGATGGATCAACCCCCGGTATTATCCGCTGCTTTGTCGTCCAGACGGCAACAATGTACAAAATTCAGGTGACCCTAACGTAAGATGTCATTCCGCTCTTCTGATGCTCGATGATGTGGCAATGCAGGACCCAGTCACCCGGATTGTCGGCAACTAGCGATAGTTGTACCTTCTCGTCTGGCATGGCGAGATAGGTATCGGTGATCAGGGGCGGAACCTGTCTCATATTGGAAGCGACGACCTGGAAGTTCATTCCGTGCAGATGGATCGGATGGATGTGCGGCGTCAGGTTTTCCAGATTGAAGATATAGCTCTTGCCCAGTTTCAGCTCCGCAAGCGGCGCGGTCGGATCGACGCTGTCCCCAGGCCAAGGCACACGATTGATAGCCCAGAACGTATATCCAAGCGAGCCGCAGAAGGATTCCTTTGCGCCACCTTCTGCCGTAGCGCTGAGGATCAGCGGTATCTGCTCTGCATTCTTGAGATCAGGCTCCTGCCATGGATTGGCTGAGAGAGGTGGCAGCTCCTCGAGCCGGTGCTTGAGGCTTTGGCCGATGGCCTGGAAGGTCGCAACAGTTTTTGCGGTGGAAGGGCGCGTGTCCAGGAGCGACACGACACTGCCTTCGACATCCGGCATACGCAGCGCAAGGTCGAGACGCTGACCGGGCCCGATGACCGCCGTTTCCAGTCGGAAGCGGTTCGGCACCGGTTGGCCGTCTATGGCAATCACCTCGGCATCAGCACCCTCCAGCCGAAGCTGGTAGATGCGCGTCACGTCACTCGCAACAAGCCGCAGTCTTAAAATTCCGCCCGATGGCGCCTCATAGGCAGGCTGGACCTGCCAGTTCGCTCCCCTCACAGTGCCGAATGTGCCGTTTCGCGCGGCGTCGCGCGGCTTGAACTGCTCGATGAACTCTCCCTTTGCCCCAAGCCGCCAGTCCCGCAGATTGAGTGCGATTTCCGCATCGAATTGCGGGTCTTTCGGGTCCTCGACGATCAGCATTCCTGTCATGCCGCGACCCATCTGCGTCAGTGTATTGCAGTGGGGGTGGTACCAGAAGGTGCCCGCATCCGGTGCCGCAAACCGATAGTCGAAGCTGTCGCCCGTATAGACATAGGGTTGGGTCAGAAAGGGAACGCCGTCCATCCGGTTCTCGATGCGCAGGCCATGCCAGTGAATGGTCGTTGGTTCATTGAGACGGTTCACGAGCTTCGCGGAAAAGGCTTCACCCCGCTTTGCGCGCAAAGTCGGCGGCATCAACGCATCCGGCTCGCCAAGGGAGCGGTAGGTCATAACGCCATCAGTCAGATGCTGACCGTCCAGCAGAGCTTTGGCGTTCACGGCCTCCAGTTCGATTTCATTGGCGGCGTTCGCTGTTCTGCTGGAAACTATCGCAGCACCCAGCCCCGTTCCATAGGCCGCGATGCCAAGCCCAGCTTTCAGCACGTTCCTGCGGTTCATCCGGATCATGGTGGCGCGTCCTGCTTCTTGTCGCCGCCTTTTAAACATGAGTGCGCAAATCATCAATGAGCTGACGCGGGCAGAGTGACGCAGTGCTCACGTCCGGGGTGGCCGGCGCTCGTCATCGGGTGTGCCAGCGAGCTTGTTGAAATAGGCCGACGTTCTCAGCAGGGCTCGAAAGCGACCCGGCCTTTGTTCTGGCGGAATGGCGGGCCGGGTTCTCATTCTCAGGAATGTATAGGCAAGGAACCCGGTGAAGATGAACGAGGTGTAGATGAAGAACACCTTGGGTCCGATGAACTGCAGCAGAAGCGATGCAAGCAGCGGCCCGATGGTCGCCCCGATAGACCAGAAGAAGAGAAGCCCTGCGGAAACCAGAGCGTGCTCGCCCGGCTTTGCGTGATCGTTCGCATGGGCCGAGCAAAGGGAGTAAAGCGGCATGGCAAAGGCACCATAGACGAAGATGCCGATGATGTTCGCGGTCTGGTCAAGGCCAGCGACGAATGAAAGGTATCCGCCTGTGAGGATCGTTCCGATCGTGGCCCAGATGATAACCTTTCGACGGTCCAGCCTGTCGGAATAAAGGCCGAGGGGATATTGCAGAACGACACCGCCGATGATGCCCGCGCTCATGAAGGTGGCAATCCCTGTGACGCTCATGCCGATATCCTGGGCGTAGATCGGTCCGATATTGCGGAAGGCCGCCATGGCGAGGCCCACCGCGATGACGCCGACCACGGATAGCGGCGAGATCCGCCAGACGGCGCGAATATCATAGTTGATCGCTTCCGGTGGAGAGGGGTGCGAGCGGTCTGCAACCGAGATGGGAACCAGTGACATTGCCATCGCAATTGCCACCAGCGAGAAGATGACCGGACCTTCGACGCCGATGGCAGGAATAAGATATTGGGCAAGCGTTACCGATGACAGATCGACCAGGCGATAGACGGAAAGAGTCCTGGCCCGATTGGCATTGGTGACCTTGGCATTGATCCAGCTTTCGATGACGGCGAAGAGACTGGCCACCGCAATGCCGATGATAAACCGCATCAGCATCCAGAAACCGGGCTCGATAAAGAGCGGCATGAGAATGCTGCAGCTTGCCGTGATGGCCGCCATGGCCGCGAAGCTGCGAATATGCCCGATGGATCGCAGGATGCGGGTCACATAGAGGCAACCGATGGCAAACCCGATGCTGTAGGCAGCACCGATCATTCCAATCGTTGATGGTGAAAAGCCCTCGGCGGACCCGCGAAGCGCAATATAGGTCCCTTGCAGGCCATTGCCGCCAATCAATATGCCGGCAGTGACGAGCAGGGGGATCAGCGGGCGTATGGTGGACATGGTTTGAGGCCATCTGCTGTGCTTGACGAGCGAGGGGCCATTCCCATGCGTCGTTCCACTGTTTTAGCCACGCCTTGAGGCGGAAGATAGTTCAGAGCTTAGATCGATCCATCACGGGAACTGATGATTGCGGCTCGATAAGTCTCATCTCAAAGGAACGGCTGACCGCTGAGAGCTTGAACAAAGGTCATGACCACAACCGCGATCGATACTAGAGCACCGCCGAGAATCATCCAGCGAGCGTGCTGCGCAACAAGACAATCCGCCAGCAGCCCCAGAATCGGCAGAGCCTGCATGATGTGCGTTGCGAAGAAGTGCGGAACGCGCAGATCGCCACCGGTTCGCGACCAGCCGAGCAGAAGAAGGCCGCCTGCATCGCTGCGAATTCCGCCTACCCAGTGACCGGGTCCGGCAATCTGGCCGCTCCCGAGAACGAATGCCGTAATCAAGGTCAGGATGCTGCCCAGAATCAATCCCCAGCCAGCCCCAAGCCGCAGGCCCGCCTGGACGGAGCGATCCGGGCGACGAAGGATGTAAATTCCGATGACCAGGCTTGAGAGAACAAGCAGGGCGGCACCCACGCCCATCAGGCTATAGGCAAGGGCCTCCGTCGCCGTGGCTGTGTTGAAATGGGAGGCGCGGCCACGCGCAGCCTGCAGCGTGATGTAGGCAATCTCACCGGTTGCTGTGGCGGCGGCGACCATGCATGCAAGCCAGACGCCACGGCCTTCACGGACACGTCTTTCGATCAGCGGCAGCAGCAAAAGCAGCGTTCCAAGCATGACGATGAGCGACGCCTGAAATTTGAGCGGCTTGATCCAGACACTGATCTCATTGATCAGCCGGTCGTCGATGACGAGGGCGACCAGACTGGGAACAGCGAGTCCCAGTTGCAGCCCGATGCTGACGATCAGCAAACGCCGTGTCTTGTCTGCCGAGCTCTGGATGTTGCGTGAGAGGGCAGGTGAAATGCTGTCGTCAAAGCCTATCGTCATCGGTCAGACCTTTCGGAGCGTCAGCGCCGCCTCGCTGGCGCGGGTGATGGAGAAGAGCAGAAGGCCGAGTGGACCGAACATGAAAGTGGCAACAAGCAGAGGCCCCTGCAGCAGCCGGTTAAAGCCACGCCTGTCGGCTTCGATAGCGATCCAGGTGCCCACGAAGAGATCGAAGGCAAGGTAGTGCACCCAGCCGGCCGTCAGCACCGCATCGCTCAGAAACAGAGCGCGGACTTCGGCAATCGAGCCGAACCCGCCATCTTCAACCCGAAAGAAATAGACGAAGACCAGGACCGCATAGGTGAGCGACAGCGCCCCGATCAAGCCTGACCGGATGAAAGCGACCAGTGCTGGCCATCGGGGCGCAAAAATGAGCAGCAGCCAGCCACCCAAAGCAACGCTGCTGGCAAGTGAAAATACGGTATCTACGTGCATGAGCGCCTCATCTTGACGGTGACAAGATTAAGCATGAGGCCAAACTTGGCAATGTCAAGATTATTTTGACACGCCCTGTGCTTCAGCGGTAAGAAGGTGGAATGGCGAGACAAAAAGCGTATCATCATGGGGATCTGCGGCAGGCGCTCATCGAGAATGGCCTAGCCCTGCTGGAGGAACTGGGGCTTGAGGAATTGTCATTGCGCAAGCTGGCGGCCCGGGTGGGCGTGTCTCATGCTGCGCCGGAGCATCATTTCCCAAGCCTGCGTCATTTATTGAACGCTCTGGCTGCGGAGGGCTTCAAGGCGTTCCGACTGTCAATGACAAGCGAGATGTCAACGGCCGCGCCCACTGCTGCCGAGCAACTCCGTGCTGCCCTGCGGGGTTACACGGCCTTTGCCGCGTCGAATCCTCATCTTTTCCGGCTGATGTTCAATAAGAACAGGCTGGATTGGGACGATCCGGTTCTCGGCGAAGCAGGGCAGGGCGCGCGCGATGTGCTGGCGGAAGTTTCCCGTTCTGTGGCTGAACGCCTGGGTCTGACAGGCGTCGAGGGCAGACTTTCCGTCGAACATCTAGTCTGGGCTCACGCCCATGGTTACGCACACCTTCTGATTGATCAAAAGATTGCGCGGGATAGCGCCTGCGCAGACCTTTCCCCGGTTCCGCCTCTGGATCTCGTGCAGTTTCTCCTGCCGGAGTAACCTCGTCTGAGTCGCGACCGCGCAGAGGATAAAGGCCCGCCTTTCTGCGTTGAATGGCACTTCTGCTTGACAAATCTGGCGCACCATGCGCTTTTCCGCCCGATTTTAAACGCTGGCCGGAATCTGTGTTTCGAGCTGGCTTACCCGATTCCAGGATTTTGAAATGCACCCTTATCGCAGCCACACCTGTGCCGCTCTCAGGAAGTCCGATGTCGGCGCGACCGTTCGCCTCTCCGGCTGGGTCCACCGTGTTCGTGACCACGGCGGCGTTCTGTTTATCGACCTTCGCGACCATTATGGCATGACCCAAGTGGTCGCCGATCCCGATAGCCCGGCCTTCAAGGTCGCCGAGACCGTTCGCGGCGAATGGGTCATTCGTATCGATGGCGTGGTCAAGGCCCGCACCGACGAAACCGTCAACAAGAACATGCCAACGGGCGAAATCGAGCTCTATGCCAAGGAGATCGAGGTTCTGTCGGCTGCCAAGGAACTGCCGCTGCCGGTCTTCGGTGAGCCGGAATACCCGGAAGATGTTCGCCTGAAGTATCGCTTCCTCGATCTGCGCCGCGAAACGCTGCACAAGAACATCGTCAAGCGGACCCAGATCATTGCGGCCATGCGGTCCGGTATGACGTCTTCCGGATTTGCCGAGTATTCGACGCCTATCCTCACGGCCTCTTCGCCTGAAGGTGCGCGAGACTTCCTGGTGCCGAGCCGTATTCACCCCGGCAAGTTCTTTGCCCTGCCGCAGGCGCCGCAACAGTACAAGCAGCTTCTGATGGTGGCTGGCTTCGACCGCTACTTCCAGATCGCGCCTTGCTTCCGCGATGAGGATCCGCGCGCAGACCGTCTGCCGGGCGAATTCTACCAGCTCGACGTCGAGATGAGCTTCGTCACCCAGGAAGATGTCTGGGGCACGATGGAGCCGATGATGACGGCGGTGTTCGAACAATTCGCCGAGGGCAAGCCTGTAACAAAGAACTGGCCACGCATTCCTTATGATGAAGCGATCCGCAAATACGGCTCTGACAAGCCGGATCTGCGCAACCCCATCACCATGCAGGCTGTCACCGAGCATTTCGCTGGCTCAGGCTTCAAGGTCTTCGCGAACATGATTGCGTCGAACCCGAAGGTCGAAGTCTGGGCAATTCCGGCGAAGACCGGCGGAAGCCGCGCTTTCTGCGACCGCATGAATGCCTGGGCGCAGGCGCAGGGCCAGCCGGGTCTCGGTTACATTTTCTGGAAGGAAGAGGACGGCAAGATCGCCGGTTCCGGTCCGCTCGCAAAGAACATCGGCGAAGAGCGCACCGAAGCAGTTCGCACGCAGCTTGGACTGGAAGCTGGTGACGCCTGCTTCTTCGTGGCGGGCGATCCTGCCAAGTTCTACAAGTTTGCTGGTGAAGCCCGCACGCGCGCAGGCGAGGAACTGAACCTCGTTGATCGCGATCGCTACGAGTTCTGCTGGATCGTCGACTTCCCGTTCTTCGAATACAACGAAGAAGACAAGAAGATCGATTTCGCTCACAACCCGTTCTCGATGCCGCAGGGCGGATTGGATGCTCTCGAAAACCAGGATCCTCTGACGATCAAGGCCTATCAGTACGATGCCGTCTGCAACGGCTTCGAGATCGCCTCGGGCTCGATCCGTAACCAGTCGCCGGATCTGATGGTCAAGGCCTTCGAACTGGTTGGTCTCTCCAAGGCCGACGTCGAAGAGCGCTTTGGCGGCATGTACCGCGCATTCCAGTATGGTGCGCCTCCACACGGTGGTTGTGCCTTCGGTATCGACCGCGTCGTCATGCTTCTGGTGGGCGCGAAGAACCTGCGCGAAATCACGCTGTTCCCGATGAATCAGCAGGCCCAGGATCTTCTGATGAATGCACCGTCGGAAGCAACCCC
The DNA here is from genome assembly GCF_001427345.1 of Rhizobium sp. Root149. Taxonomy (NCBI): domain Bacteria; kingdom Pseudomonadati; phylum Pseudomonadota; class Alphaproteobacteria; order Hyphomicrobiales; family Rhizobiaceae; genus Rhizobium; species Rhizobium sp. Root149. The sequence goes on along the minus strand of NZ_LMGD01000001.1, from coordinate 134,803 downwards.
GACACAGCTTCGCGAGCTTTCGCTGCGCGTCATCCCGCCGCAGAAGAAAGACTGATCTTCAGGCTGATTATCGTCTTCAACGCCGCCGCTTGCAGAAAGCGGCGGCGTTTTTGTTTATCCGCCGATGGGTCCATCGCGAGGGAACCAAGTCACCATCCCGGTGTTGTCTGGCAGAACAAACACAGGGAGAATTGGAATGTTGAAGTCGATGATTGTCGCATCTGCGACCCTTTTCATGTCGACTGCGGCCTTTGCGCAATCCACCGTGATCGTATCCGAACCGCCTCCGCCAGGCGCGGTCGTCGTTCGCGAAATGCCCGCGCAGGTACGGACTTACGTCATGCAACAGAGCGTCCCGTCCGTTTCCTATCAAGGCGACGTTCTGGTCGGGCGCGTGCTGCCGCAGGATGTCGATGTGCATGTGGTCGATGGGTATAATGACTATGCCTACACAGTCGTGAACGAGCGCCGTGTGGTTGTCGATCCGGGCACGCGTCGTGTCATCCAAGTTCTTGATTGAACGAGAAGCTCCCGGCGTGAACCGAGTTGGGTTCACGCCGAGACAAACTTATATTTAATAAATCATAAATTTATTATGTAATGTGAGTAGTATTCGTATATCGATAGCTGATTTGTATTTCGAATGAACTTAATCTCTTCAACGAAATCTCAACAGATTTAATACATAGTCATTGTATTAATCTGGGTTGGAGAGCTTATGGATTATCTTTACGTCACCAAGGGATCTGGAAACTGCATCAAACCTTATCTTGCAGCTTCCTATTGCGGGTATCAGCTGGATATCATCGAATTGAACCTCTTGGGTGGCGAGCATCGTTCGGATGCCTATCTGCGAATAAACAGCCGTGGACAGGTGCCTTACCTCGTCACCAAGAGTGGCGTTGGGATCGGTGAATCGAATGCGATGCTTTGGTTGATTGCAGACGGTTCCGACCTCATGCCGGATACGGCTGTCGAACGAGCCCGCAGTCTGCAGTGGATGTTCTTCGAGCAGTCCAAATTGGAGCCGTTCATTTCACCTGCCCGTTTTCTCACCTTCATTGCTCCGCAGCTTGGGCAGGGCAGGGAGGCCGATATTGCCGTCTGGTTGGAAAAAGCCAGAAGCGGCCTCTCTAGCCTGGAGGCTCATCTGGGTAACAGCAGCTTTATGCTGGGAGAGCGCTACGGAATCACGGACATCGCTGTCTTTGGCTATGTGCACGTGGCACACGAAGCAGGAATAGACATGGCCGAATTCCCAGCCGTTCAGCGGTGGATCGGCCGCGTTTCCTCCACGCCCCGGTTCCGACCGTTGGCCGAACTCTGCACCACTGCGCGCCCGTTCTCACAGGGCCTCGTCTGAATGAATATAGCGGGGAGGACGCTGGATGCCCAAGGTGAGTGTAGCGGAAAGAGTGACGCTTCAGCCCGAAGAGCAGCCCGTTGTCTGGCAGGGCGGCGATTTGCTGGATCGGCTTTCAACCGCGGTCTGGATTTTCGACATTGATGAAGGACGTGTTGTCTGGGGCAATGAGATGGCGCTGGAAATCTGGGCCGCCATCAACCTTGAGGAACTGCGCGCCCGGCGCATGAAAGACAATATGTCGCCCGCAGTGTCTCGCCGCCTGCTTCAGTATCAGACGGACTTCATCGACAAGGATGCCGTTTTCACCGAAATGTGGACGCTGTACCCGCGTGGCGTCCCACGCCCGCTACAGGTCCGCTTCAGTGGCTTCCGTCTGCCTGATGGACGCATGGCCATGCTCTGCGAGGGGCGGGACGAAATGAGCCTGGTGCCGGAGGCTATCCGTAGTGCCGACGTTCTCCTCCACACCCATCTCATGATCTCTCTGCATACGATTGAAGGGAGAACTCTTTATTGCAATCCGGCTGCCAGAGCTGATTTCGATATCCGGTATGGCTCGCTCAGTGATCGTTTCGTCAATCCGCAAGACTTTGAATCCCTGTTGCAACGATTGAATGGTGGTGGTGAGGCAAGGCTGATCGCTGAAGTCTACACAGCTCAGGGAAAGCGCTGGCATGAACTCATTGCGCGTTCCTGCTTCGACCCGGTGTCAGGCTCGCCCTCCCTCATCCTCAGCGAATCGGACGTCACCGAACTCAAGGAAGCTGAAGCGCTGGCGCAGAAGCTTGCGCATCATGACCCCCTGACGGGCCTGTTCAATCGACTGAGCCTGCCGATTCGCTTTGAGGAACTGACAACCAAGGCAGAGCTTACGGGTTCGCGCATCAGCCTGCTTTTCATTGATCTTGATCAGTTCAAGACAGTCAACGATACGCTGGGGCATCTCCAGGGAGATAACCTGCTGCGGGATGTCGCGCGTCGGCTGCGTGAAATCTGCAGCGAAGACGACATTGTCGTGCGTCTGGCAGGCGATGAATTCCTGTTCTTGCTATTTCAGCACAACGACATGCCATGCCGGGTGAAGTTGATCGCAGACCGGGTGCTGGACAAACTGGCGATTTCCGTCGAAAGCGACCGGCACCAGATCGTGGTGACGCCAAGCATCGGAATTGCACATTACCCCGATCACGGAACCGATATCCAGACGCTGATGCGCCGGGCAGATCTTGCCATGTACCAGGCGAAGGCCGCAGGCAGGAACCAGGTCTTCGTCTACAACGAAGCTCTCAGCCGGGCTCGAGAAGAGGAAATCGAACTGCTGACCGGCCTTCGCGACGGCCTTCGATATGGGCAGATCGTTCCGTTCTACCAACCTCGTGTCAGCGCCGTCGATGGAAGCATCATCGGTATGGAGGCGTTGGCACGATGGAAACATCCGAAGCTCGGGATGGTGCCACCGTCGACCTTTATACCTCTTGCGGAAAAGGCTGGCCTCATCAACCAGATCGGGACGATCGTTCTGGAACAGGCCGTCGAGCAGCGCGAGAAATGGATGCGCAATGGGATAGACCTGACGATTTCCGTCAACCTGTCCCTCCGTCAACTTTGCGAAACAGACTTCAGCGCCGTCGTCGAAGCCTGCCTCAACCGGCATTCCTGCCCACCGGAGCGCCTGGAGCTGGAATTGACCGAGACACTCTTCTCCGACAGTGATCCCATCATCCAAGAGAATCTCAACAGGATCAGAGAGCTGGGCGTCCGGATCGCGATCGACGATTTCGGGACTGGCTATTCCAATATCGCCCGACTGAACGAGCTGGCGGTCGATTGCATCAAGATCGACCGAAGTCTGGTCTCACAACTTCCAAAAAATGAGGAAATGGTCAGCCTCGTCATTGCGATGTGCAAACTCATGCAGGTGACGATTGTCGCAGAGGGTATCGAAAACGAAACCGTCGCTGAATGGGTGCGATCCCATGGCGTCCACGAACTGCAAGGTTACCTTTACGGAGCGCCGCTTCCGGCAGCTTGCGCGGAAAAACTCGCCCGCAACAGCAATCTGCGGTTTGCGGACATTTCGGTCGAGCAAGACCACTTTGTCGCTGCCGGGATTTAGAGAATTAAAAAATGGCGCCGATCAGCAATCGGCGCCAGTGAGGCTCGGAAGATTGCGTGACGCTCAATCGTTGGCTGAGATCGAAACGCCCAGCATGTCCGGGAGCGAGTTCGGAGCCGCCTGCGCTGCGCCAATGATCATGGGAAGCGGAACCGGATTGGCAGGTTCTGCCGTGATCGTGATGTTCTGCGGATTGTCGAGGTAGGCATTGACTGCGCTGGAAACAGCGTTCTGGAGCTTGGGCAGGTTCGCCTGGGCCATTGCCAGCGGCACCATTCCCTTGAGCATCATCGCCATTTGTTCGCCTGAAACATTCTGGCTCTTGCCTGCATAGTTCAGGGATCTCTTGGTGATACCGTCGTCCGAGAAGCTGATCTGCGCGCTGTTGAAGGTCAACTGCTGGAGAAGGCCAAGCATGGCAAGGCCCGCAGCCTGCTGGGCAGCTTCCTTGTTCGGGTTGGCTTCCATGGCCGCGGTCGTATCGCGCAGCGACTTGAGGAAGCTCGGCGTATAACCGGACAGGCTGAACGTCATATCGAGACGACCGATATTGGCGAAATCGAAGGCATATTCCGTGATGTCGATCGTTCCGGGGCCAACTTCCCATTCGCCTTCCATAGTGATCGTACCATCGATCTTGGTCAGGCCAAGGCTTTCAATGGTCGCCTTGGCATTGGCATCGTCAACGGTAGAGAGATCGACCTTCACGCCATCGACAGAGGCGCTGAAGCTCAGGCTGGAATTGTCGTCCGAGCGTTCGGTCGTCACTTTGGATTCTGCGACAGCAACGACCTGCTTCCCGTCAACTGTTACCTCAACCGGACCGCTGTGCGCTTCGTCATAGACCATCAGGGAATCAATGGTGTCACCATTGGCATTGCCAGGAATGTAGAGGCCTGCGAAGTAGAGATCCTTTGCGGTGATCTTGGTCTTGTCTTCGCTGGCGTTGATGTTGGCGAACGTCATCTTTTCAACGGTGTAGCCGCCGCCCTTGGCATCTTTCACGCCGGTCAGTTGCACGTCGCCGATATTCAGACGCGAGCCACCCTTGGTATCGCCGACGGTCACACCCTTCAGGGTCACGTTGGAGCCGTTGATGTCAACGGACGCTGGAGTGATGTTGCCGGGCTGAAGATTGAAGCCGGCGGTCAACTTCTTCATGAGGTCGGCGCCGTCGAGGGCAAACGCAGGAGAACTGACAAGCCACAATGCAGCCCCGACGGAAAGAATTTGTTTGGAACGAATATGCAGCATCAAGCGATCCTCCAGCGGTCGGCATGGCAAACTGAACTCTGATTCCCGCCCTTTATATGCGCTCCGCTCAAAAGGTCCATGGGGCACACAGGACAGCGGTCGACCTATCGCTGCTGCGTGCTCATCCACAGGCCGATTGCATCGCTTTGTTGCCGGGAATCAGGGTTTCCGATAGTCAAGGGCCATGGGAAAAAATCTGACACCTCCGCCCGACGACGATGGCGGCGATAACATTCTGCCGGTGGACCTGAAGGCCGCCCTTGAGGAGCGTTATCTCGCCTACGCTTTGTCAACGATTATGCACCGCGCGCTTCCGGATGTGCGTGACGGCCTGAAGCCGGTGCATCGCCGCATTATCCATGCCATGAGCGAGATGGGGATCAGGCCCAATTCCGCATTCAAGAAGTGCGCCCGTATCGTCGGCGATGTGATCGGTAAGTTCCATCCGCATGGCGACCAGTCGGTCTATGATGCGCTGGTTCGCCTGGCGCAGGATTTTTCGCAGCGTTACCCCGTGGTCGACGGACAGGGGAACTTCGGCAATATCGATGGCGACAGCGCTGCTGCCTATCGATACACCGAAGCCCGCATGACCGAAGTAGCGGCTCTGCTGCTGGAAGGCGTCGATCAGGACGCCGTCGATTTTCGTGCCACCTACAACGAGGAAGACGAAGAGCCGACCGTTCTGCCGGGCGCTTTCCCAAACCTTCTGGCCAATGGCGCATCGGGAATCGCGGTGGGCATGGCAACATCCATACCCCCTCACAACGCACATGAACTCTGTGACGCGGCTCTGCATCTCATCAAGCATCCGGATGCGCCGGTTGAAAAGCTGGTCGAGTTCGTGCCAGGACCGGATTTCCCGACCGGGGGTGTCATCATTGATGGTCGGGAGTCGATCATTGATGCCTACAAGACTGGTCGCGGTGGTTTCCGCGTCCGTGCGAAATGGGAAACCGAGGATCTGGGCCGTGGCGGCTATCAGATCATCATCACGGAAATTCCATTTCAGGTTCAGAAGTCCAGGCTGATTGAAAAGATCGCGGAGCTTCTCATCGCCCGCAAGCTTCCGCTGCTGGAAGACGTGCGCGACGAATCGGCCGAGGACATCCGCGTCGTGCTGGTGCCAAAGAACCGCACCGTCGATGCGACGCTTCTCATGGAATCACTCTTCCGCCTGACGGAACTGGAAAGTCGGTTCCCGCTGAACATGAACGTGCTGTCCATGGGCAAGGTGCCGAAGGTGATGGCCTTGAACGAGGTTCTGCTGGAGTGGCTGCAGCACCGAAAGGACGTGCTGATCCGCCGTTCGCGTTTCCGCCTGGCTGCCATTGAGCGTCGGCTGGAAATCCTCGGCGGTCTGTTGATCGCCTACCTCAATCTGGATGAAGTAATCCGCATCATTCGCGAGGAGGATGAGCCGAAGCCGGTGATGGTTGCCAAATGGCAGCTGACCGACGTGCAAGTCGAGGCCATCCTGAACATGCGCCTGCGCAATCTGCGCAAGCTGGAGGAATTCGAGATCCGCAAGGAGTTCGATGAACTCACGAAGGAGAAGGCCGATATTGACGCCCTGCTTGCCTCCGACGACAAGCAGTGGAAAGTGATCGAGCATGAGATTCAGGATGTTCGCAAGAACTTTGCCAAGGGCAAGGGAAAGCCGTTTGCACGCCTGACCCAGTTTGCGGACGCGCCGGAGGCCGATATCGAAGCCATCCAGCAGGCCATGATCGAGAAGGAGCCGATTACGGTCGTCATTTCCCAGAAGGGCTGGATTCGTGCGCTGAAGGGTCATATCGGCGATACGTCCGGTCTGACGTTCAAGGAAGGTGATGGATTCAAGATCGCTTTCCCCGCGCAGACGACCGACAAGATCCTGCTCCTGACCACCGGAGGCAAGGCCTATACGCTGGGAGCCGACAAGCTGCCCGGTGGACGTGGCCATGGCGAACCGATCCGCATCATGGTCGATATGGAAAACGACCAGGATGTTCTGACGGCCTTCGTGCACGACCCATCGCGCAAGCTTCTGCTGGCCTCGACGGCTGGCAATGGGTTCATCGTGCCGGAAACCGAACTCGTGGCAAATACCCGCAAGGGCAAGCAGGTCATGAATGTTTCCATGCCTGACGAGGCAAAGCTGGTGATCACCGTGGCGGGTGATCATGTGGCGATCGTGGGAGAAAACCGGAAACTGCTGGTGTTCCCGATGACGCAACTGCCGGAAATGAACCGCGGCAAGGGCGTGCGTCTGCAGCGCTACAAGGACGGCGGTATTTCCGACATCAAATGCTTTGCCATTGCTGAGGGTCTGACCTGGGAAGATAGTGCCGGGCGGGTGTTCTCCAAGAACAAGGACGAACTGCTTGAATGGCTCGGTGACCGTGCAACCGCTGGCCGCTCCGTGCCGAAGGGCTTCCCGCGTAGCGGAAAGTTCAGCGGCTGATCAAGGATAGGAGACGGTGTGATCGCGCAGTAAGCGTGCCGCACCGTCTGCATCGATCTCGCCGGGCGCGACAGCGCGAGCGAGCATGTTTAGTTATCATTTCCTAAATCATACCGTTCCCAGCCTCTCGGAGTCAGATGCTCCTGCGGCTGGTAGCGCGTCTTGTAATGCATCTTTGCAGAACCCTTTACCCAGTAGCCGAGATAGACGTGGGGCAGGCCCAACTGCCGGGTCCGATTGATGTGATCGAGAATGATGAAAGTGCCGAGTGATCGCTTCTCCATGTCCGGCTTGAAGAAAGAGTAGACCATGGAAAGGCCATCGCTCATCAGATCGGTCAGCGCCACGCCGATGAGTTCCCCTTGCGGCTTGTCTCCGATGCCTTGGCCCGGCACGCGACGGCGATACTCAACAAGGCGCGTGTTGACATGGGTGTCTTCCACCATGATCGCATAGTCGAGCGCCGACATATCCGACATGCCGCCGCGCTGATGGCGGCTATCGAGATATTCCCGGAAAAGGGTGAACTGTTCGGTAGAAGGTTGGGTCGGGACCATCGTCCCCACCAGATCGCGGTTCGCACCCAATACCTTGCGCATGGTTCGGTTTGGCTCGAACTCGTTCGCCAGAATCCGAACCGAAACACAGGCCCGGCATCCCTCGCAGGCCGGACGGTAGGCAATGTTCTGAGAGCGGCGAAACCCGCCCTGTGTCAAAAGGTCGTTCATCTCGGCGGCGCGAGGACCAACAAGGTGAGTGAAGACCTTGCGTTCCATCTCGCCCGCAAGATACGGGCAGGCTGCCGGTGCCGTCAGATAGAACTGAGGAGATGGCGTTGCCTGGGTATTCATGCGTAGAGCTTGACCTTTGCTAACATCCAGTCGGCACACATGCCTTCCGAGCCTGAATCAATAGCATGGCGCAACTTCCCAAAAGGTCAACAGAAGCCGCGCAACTTGACGCGATCAAACCGTTCGCACGACCACCGTTCCGAGCAGCATGTCGTGCACCAAACGTGAGCGATCCGTGAAAAGGCCAGCCAAGAGTATCAGCGGGGTGAGGATCGAGTTCAAGATCCAGAAGAGCACCATATGAACGACTGCCGTCAGGAAATCCAGGCGACGACCATCGACCCGCATCATCGCGATGCCTGCTGCCCGCATGCCGGGGCTCGCCTGCGAGCGACCACCAAGCGTCATGCCGAAATAAATCAGCGCGACGATGACGAAGAGAGCCGGATAGAGGAAGAAGCCAAGTCCGAGCGTGATGATGCCGAGGAAAAAGACCACGATCGCCGCCGGAATGCAGAGAAGCAGAACCAGCATGTAATCGATCACGAAGGCAAAGATCCGGCGAGACAGCACGCCGCGATAGGCGCGCCAATCTTCCGGTGCGGCAACGACAGTGCTGTTATCCAACGACATCAATAGTCTCCCTCAGTTCAGTAAATGAGATATGGGAAGCCTTGATGAACTCTACAATATGGCTTCGCTGAAGGGGACTTTAGCTCCGCGCCAGCTTTCTGGCGACCTCGATCGCGAAATACGTCAGGATCCCGTCACAGCCCGCGCGTTTGAAGCAGAGCAAGGTCTCCATCATGATGCGCTCGCCATCGATCCAGCCATTCATAGCAGCGGCCTTGATCTGCGTATATTCACCGGAAACCTGATAGGCATAGGTCGGGAGGCCGAAGGCTTCCTTCATGCGCCAGCAGATATCGAGATAGGCAAGCCCGGGCTTCACCATCAGCATATCCGCGCCTTCTTCTACATCGAGTGCGGCGTCGCGCAGGGCCTCGGTGCCATTGGCCGGATTGATGTAATAGCTGTTCTTGTCGCCCTTCAGCAGACCGCCGGTGTTGATGGCCTCGCGGTAAGGGCCGTAAAAGCCGGACGAAAACTTGGTGGCGTAGGACATGATGCCGACATCCTGATGCCCTGCCGCATCGAGTGCGCGGCGAATTGCTCCAATCCGTCCATCCATCATTTCCGACGGCGCGATGATGTCGGCTCCGGCATCGGCCTGCATGATCGCTGCGCGGGACACCTGATCCACCGTCTCATCATTGATGATGACGCCGTCGCGAAGAATTCCATCATGTCCGTGGCTGGTGAAGGGATCGAGCGCCACATCCGTGATGATGCCGAGGTTCGGAATGGCCTGTTTGACGGCGCGGGTGAACTGATTGATGAGATTGTCCCGCTCAAGGATCTGCGAGCCTGTGGGATCCCGCTTTTCCATTTCGATGTCGGGGAAAGGGGCAACAGCCGGAATACCAAGCTCGGCTGCCTCGCGTAGCGCTTCCACCGCCTTGTCGACACTCATACGGTTGACGCCCGGCATCGCCTTGATCGGATCAACGATGTTTGTCCCCGGTACGATGAAAATCGGCCAGATCAGATCATCGACCGTCACCCGGTTTTCTTGCGTCAGCCTGCGCGTCCAGTCCGCCTTTCGGTTGCGTCGCATGCGACGGTGGCCGGTGATCTCATCGACAAGATGCGTCTTGTTGCTCATGGCTGACCTCATTGCATTTCAATTATGGTGCATGGCCTACCATGTGAGCCGGTTGAAGGCGAGGGGCAGGGGAGCACGCTCTGGCATGGAGCACCCAACGCGGCTATTCTGCATGGATGGAGATTGATTCACCCGCCTCGCCGAAGCGCAGTATCGCTGAAATTCTATTTGTCGTGTTCCTGCGCGGCATCGCTGTTGTGTGCCTGTGGTTTGGTCTCCAGTATTGGAGCATGCTGGTCGGCTACTCCTTCGGTGGGCGTGCCAGGTTCGATCTCCTCACGCTGCCCTGGCGTGTTGCAGGCTCGGCGCTGGCTGTCGTCTTTCCGGTTGCATCGCTCGGTCTATGGATGGCGACTTCCTGGGGACCGGTGCTCTGGGTCATCGGTGCCGGTACGCAGATCCTCATGTATCAGGTCTGGCCCGAAATCTTTGGCCGCAATCTCGTTGTTCCGCTGCTCCATGGACTCGTTGCTGCGCTGTATATCCTGTTCCGGATCGCGCTTTGGGTGGAAGAAAAGCGGAAGTTCGAGGAGCGGGTAAGGATTGATTTACCCTGATTTTCAAGCTTTTGCGGCTGGATTTGGCTAAAAATTTAAACGTAAGCGACTGAATAAAAAGCAGAATTTATTATTCCGGCATGGGTGGGGCCAATCGGTCGAGCTGGGGAAAAGATGCGTTAGGGTTTCATTAGCCCTGTGTTTTAAGTCGAATTTTATGAGCATTCGATAGTGTCACTCACAAGGCGGGAAGAAAAACCAACACCGCCAAACAAAACAGTGAGGCAGACATGTTGAACAACCAGATCAAGCCGCAGGCAACTGCAGCAGCCGACAGTCATGAAGAAACTATTCGCAATCTTTACATGGAATCCCTGCACCTCGTCGAGCGCCTGCATCGCCGCCTGCTCGATGTGATCAAGGACGAGTTCGATCGTCAGGGACGCGACGATATCAACGCCGTCCAAGCGCTCCTCCTCTTCAACATCGGCAACTCGGAACTGACCGCCGGTGAACTTCGCTCTCGCGGCTACTATCTTGGCTCCAACGTTTCCTACAACGTCAAGAAGCTGGTCGACCTCGGCTTCATCAACCATCAGCGTTCGCGTATCGACCGTCGCTCGGTTCGTATCAGCCTGACCAAAAGCGGACAGGAAATCGCAGAAGTTGTTGGCAAGCTCTACGAGCGCCACATCGGCTCCATCGAAAAGGTGGGCGGTATCGGCGAGCCTGAGTTCGTCCAGATGAACAAGCTGCTCCAGCGCCTCGATCGCTTCTGGAACGACACCATCGCCTATCGCATGTGATGAGGCTCTACAGTCCGATCCACCGGACTGGCCTGCCACACCACAGACGACCTCCACTTCGAAAACCGGACGTGCCCAGCGCGTCCGGTTTTCGTGCTTTCTGGGTCTATATGGTCACGAATTTTACACACCGCTGTGACCGAAACGCTCCTGACAAGAATTGGCCATATTGCTATGGGACCGCGAAACAAGTGTTGTGGCGCAACTTGTCCTCTCCTTCCAGAGGCTCCCAGCGCCATGAAGAACGTGGATATTCGGGACAGCCTAATCTCCACGACGCTTTATTAACCATATCCGGTATAGGCATTGACGCTGTGCTGTCGGGTTAGATGGATTGAGTGATGTCGAACAAGAACAACTTCGAACTTATCTCGCGCAGATCGCTCCTGCGGTCGGCAGTCTCACTTGGAGCCGCTGCGGTGGCTGCGCCGGTTCTGGCTCAGGACGCGCTTCAGGACATCATTTCCGCTCCTCGCCGCGGCGCATGGGACGATCAGTTCGACGCCAGCGCTGCTTCGCGCGCAACGGTCAATGTTGTTTCCAACAATCCCGTTCTCGGGTCACAGGCGCCGGGTTACATCCAGCAGGCGATTGGCGAATATCAGGGCATCGTCTCCAACGGTGGCTGGCCTCGGGTAACGCCCGGGCAGGCGGGCTTGCGAATCGGTAATGCCGATCCGGCTGTGCAGCAGCTTCGTCAGCGCCTCATGATCTCTGGTGATCTGGCGCGCAACGCCGGTATGTCCACCTCGTTTGATTCCTATGTCGACAGCGCCGTCAAGCGTTTCCAGGTTCGCCATGGTCTGCCGGCGGACGGCGTCCTAGGTGAGTTCACGCTGAAGGCGTTGAACGTGCCGGCAGAAACGCGCCTCATGCAGCTTCAGACGAACCTTGTTCGCGTTCAGTCGATGGCGGGCGATCTCGGCATTCGCCATGTCATGGTGAACATTCCGGCGGCCTATATCGAGGCAGTCGAATCGGATCGCGTCGTTCTGCGCAATACAGCCATCGTCGGCCGTATCGACCGCCCGACCCATCTTGTGAATTCCAAGATCTACGAAGTCATTCTCAACCCTTACTGGACGGCTCCCCGCTCGATTGTCGAGAAGGATATCGTGCCGTTGATGCGCAAGGATCCGACCTACCTGAAGCGCAACAACATCCGTTTGTTCGACGGAAGGGGCCAGGAAGTCGCGCCGGAAACGGTTGACTGGAATGCGCCGAAGGCACCAAACCTGATGTTCCGTCAGGACCCGGGCAAGATCAACGCCATGGCCTCGACGAAAATCAACTTCCACAACAAGAACGGCGAGTACATGCATGACACCCCGCAGCAGGGGTTGTTCAACAAGCTGATGCGGTTTGAATCGTCCGGCTGCGTTCGTGTCCAGAACGTGCGAGATCTCGTGACCTGGCTGCTTCGCGATACGGCGCCGTGGAGCCGTCAGGAAATCGAGCGGGTTATCGCAACGGGCGAAAATACGCCGATCAAGCTGGCACAGGAAGTTCCGGTCTATTTTGTCTACATCACTGCCTGGTCCGCAAGGGATGGTGTCGTTCAGTTCCGCGACGATATCTACCAGCGTGATGGTGCAACTGAACTTGCACTGCAGACCAAGACCGGTACCGAGCAAAATCCCGGCTCGATCGAACAGGACATGCTGCCGCAGCAGTAAACATTTGGATTTGTCAGACCTGGAAGGCCGACCTCCTCGCGAGGCCGGCCTTTTTCATTTGTCGCCTCATCACTTTCATTATCGAGATTGGCTCTTGCATTCGAGACATCCATCTGATTTCCCGGATAAAGGGAATTTCAGGGGCAAGGGTCAGCATGAAGCCACACGGAGCTGTTGCAGCGATCAAATCGGGCAAGCACTGGTTTGCGCCTTGTCTGTTGCTTATTGTTGCACTCGTCAGCCTTGCGACGCTCGTTCCCAAGATTGCAGCTGCGCAGACAAAAGCCATAGATCCGGCGCTGGAATGGGCGAAGACCGCCCAAAGAGCCGAGCAGGCCCTGCAATCGGGTGAGGCGTCGTCCGATGCTTTCGAAGTTCTTCGATCCGAACTGGCCACCCAGCGGGCAGACGCCGATGCGATCGTCGACGGGGCAGGGCTTTCCATACGATTGCTGGAGGCGCAACTGGCAACACTGGGGCCCGCTCCCGGCAAGGACGACAAGGAGCCGGATCTGGTTGCGGCACGGCGCAAGCAGTTAGGCGATGAACTGGCCAAGGCGCGTGAGCCGGTGATGAACGCCAAGCAGGCATCGGCCCGGGCAAACGTTCTGATCGAGGAAATCGACAGGCTTGTGCGTTCGCGGTCGGCGACCAGTCTTTTCGAGCTCAGACCATCGCCGCTCTTCCCTTCAAGCTGGTCGGCCATGATGAGCGATTTCGATCGGCTGGATGCGAAGATAACCGACGACATCACCCGTTTGCGATCACCTTCGACCGAGCCGTTCGATTTTGTCGGCGATCGGCTCATTCCAGCCGCCTTGCTTTTGCTCGCAACCTTCCTTTTGCCAGTCGGCCTCGGCCACTTGCTGCTGGTCTATCTCGAACGTCGTATATCGGCGCCTGCGGGGTCTGTGCGGTTTGTCGGACAGGCTCTCGGCGTGCACGTGATCCGGCTGGTGTTCTCGCTGGTCGCCGCCAGTCTTGTCGTTATCGCGGCAGTTCTGCTGGAAGACGGCATCAAGTCAATCCAGAACACCTCCGGTGCAGCCATCGCGATTGCCATCGCATTTGTCATCGCAAACTCGATTGGCAATGTCCTCTACGCGCCTAGCCAGCCTGCGCTGCGTCTTATCCGGTTAAGCGATGGTCTTTCCCGCTCCTGCTATTGGCTCGGCATGGCGTTTGCCGGATCCATGGGGCTTGAGCTTCTGATGGAAGGACTGACAGAGGACTTCGCATTCTCGCCGGGTGGAAGTTCGGCCCTGCAAAGCGTCAGCATCGTGATCGGCTGCGTTATCCTTTTCGTCTTCGCAAACATCCTCCGGAAAGTTGCGCTGGAAGTAGCGACGGATGAGGATGATGACGCTCCCTTCGGTCCCGGCTTTTTCCGTATCGCCGGTCGAGCGGTGCAGGTTGTCGCGGTTCTATCCCTTATCGCTGCGGCGATTGGTTACGTGCCGCTGGCGCGCGCGGTGCTCGCACCCATCATGGGCAGTATCGCGATCTTCGGCCTGGCCTTCATCCTGCACTATGTGGTTATGCTGCCGGTGCGCGGCGCCTTGCGTGGCCAGCAATCATCGCTGGAACTGGCATCCATGGTCATTGCGGCGGTGATCGTCCTGGTCAGCCTGCCGCTTCTTGCAATCGTTTGGGGTGCGCGTGAAGCGGAACTCGCAGAGCTGTGGCGGCTCATTCAGAACGGCGTCGATCTCGGCGGTGCACGGCTGTCACCCAAAGTTCTTGTCGTTCTCATCGTCACCTTCCTCTTCGGCATGCTGTTGACACGCTGGGTCCAGCGGCTGACCGAGCGTATGGTATTACCCAAGACCAGGATCGACAGTGGCGGGCGCAACGCAATTCGGACCGGGCTCGGTTATGTTGGCTTCATCGTCTCGGCGCTGATGGCGATTTCTGTCGCAGGGCTCAATCTTTCGAACCTCGCCATCATCGCGGGCGCACTTTCAGTCGGCGTCGGTTTTGGCATGCAGACCATCGTGTCGAACTTCGTATCCGGCATCATTCTCCTGATCGAGCGACCGATCAAGGAGGGTGACTGGATCGAGGTATCGGGCTTTTCTGGAATTGTCCGGAAGATCGCGGTCCGCTCGACGCGGATCGAAACCTTCGACCGCCATGATGTCATCATCCCAAATGCCGACCTGATTGCCGGAACGGTCAAGAACATGACCTTGAGCTCGCGCGCAGGGCGCATGATCATTCCGATCAATGTTTCACGCCATGCGGATATCGACGGCATTCGCCAGATCCTGCTGGATACCGCGAAAGGCCATCCCGCCATCCTTGCACAGCCTGCGCCGCAGGTTTTTCTGCGAAACCTTGGCGCCAGCATGCTGAACTTCGAGCTTCGCTGCTATCTGCGCGACGTCGGAACCGAAACAGGCGCGCGCTCCGATCTGCTGCTGACCCTCAACCGGACCTTCGCTGATCTGGGTGTGGACATGCAGTCTGCCTGAAGGCTTCCTGAGGGCTTTTATTCTCGGATAATCTTTGAGCAGCGGATGAGAATCATCAGATGCTTTTCAAGTCTGTCCGGAATTGATCCGCAAATGTCGCTGTCCGTATTGCGCTTGTGAAGGCGGACCGTTAAGACGCCATCGCATCAGTTGTTCCAGGAGCCCTGTCATGTCGCATAGAGATGCATTCTTCTCCCGCCCGCTTGCTGAATCCGATCCGGAAATTTTCGGTGCGATCGAGAAGGAGCTGGGTCGCCAACGTCACGAAATCGAATTGATCGCCTCGGAAAACATTGTTTCGCGCGCCGTTCTGGAAGCGCAGGGCTCGATCATGACGAACAAGTATGCTGAAGGCTATCCGGGCAAGCGCTACTACGGTGGCTGCCAGTTCGTTGACATCGCGGAAGAACTCGCCATCGAACGTGCCAAGAAGCTGTTCGGCGTCAACTTCGCCAACGTTCAGCCGAACTCCGGTTCGCAGATGAACCAGGCGGTGTTCCTCGCGCTGCTTCAGCCGGGTGATACCTTCATGGGTCTCGACCTGAATTCCGGCGGTCACTTGACCCACGGTTCGCCGGTCAACATGTCCGGCAAGTGGTTCAATGTCGTGTCTTACGGTGTTCGTGAAGAAGATCACCAGCTGGACATGGACGAAGTTGCCCGCAAGGCTGAAGAGCATAAGCCGAAGCTCATCATCGCCGGTGGTACCGCCTATTCCCGTATCTGGGACTGGAAGCGTTTCCGCGAAATCGCAGATTCCGTTGGCGCTTACTTGATGGTCGACATGGCGCATATCGCCGGTCTCGTGGCCGGTGGCGTTCATCCGTCGCCGTTCCCTCACTGCCATGTGGCCACAACGACGACGCACAAGTCTCTGCGCGGTCCGCGTGGCGGCATGATCCTGACGAATCATGAGGATCTGGCGAAGAAGTTCAATTCCGCCGTCTTCCCGGGTCTCCAGGGTGGTCCGCTGATGCACGTCATCGCTGCCAAGGCCGTTGCTTTCGGCGAGGCGCTTCAGCCGGAATTCAAGGATTATGCGGCGCAGGTCGTGAAGAACGCCAAGGCTCTGGCCGATACGCTGATCAAGCACAATCTCGATATCGTTTCCGGCGGCACAGACAACCATCTGATGCTGGTCGATCTTCGCAAGAAGAACGCCACCGGCAAGCGTGCAGAAGCAGCGCTTGGCCGCGCCTACATCACCTGCAACAAGAACGGTATTCCGTTCGACCCCGAGAAGCCTTTCGTGACATCCGGCGTTCGTCTTGGCACGCCGGCCGGTACCACGCGCGGCTTCAAGGAAGCAGAATTCACCGAAATCGGAAACCTGATTGTCGAAGTTCTCGACGGGCTGAAGGTTGCCAATTCGGATGAAGGCAATGCAGCCGTGGAAGAGGCAGTGCGCGGCAAGGTCGTCTCGCTGACGGAACGCTTCCCGATGTATCCGTATATGTAAGAGGCAACTGAGATGCGCTGCCCCTACTGCGGTTCCGAAGACACTCAGGTCAAGGATTCGCGCCCGGCGGAGGATTTCACCTCCATCCGTCGGCGGCGCATCTGCCCGGATTGCGGCGGTCGCTTCACGACATTCGAACGCGTACAACTGCGCGAACTGATGGTGGTGAAGAAGACCGGCCGCAAGGTTCCTTTTGATCGCAACAAGCTGGTGCGGTCGTTCCAGATCGCGCTTCGCAAGCGTCCTGTTGATGCCGATCGCATCGAGCGCGCCGTGTCTGGTATCGTCCGCCGCCTCGAAAGCTCTGGCGAGAGCGAAATCAGCTCCGAGCAGATTGGGCTTCAGGTTCTGGAAGCCTTGAAGAGCCTCGATGACGTAGCATTCGTGCGCTACGCGTCCGTCTACCGCGACTTCAGCCATGCGGATGACTTCGAAAAGGTCATCTCTGAAATCACAGCCAAGATCGGTCGTGATTCCACTGCGGAATCCTGATCCGTGTCGGCTTCGCCTGATGATCAGCGCTACATGGCGCAAGCCATCGCGCTGTCGCGAACGCACACCGGACAAACCGGCACCAACCCATCCGTCGGATGCCTTATCGTCAAGAATGGTGTGGTGATAGGGTCCGCCGTCACTGCCGTTGGTGGACGCCCCCATGCGGAAACACAAGCCCTGGCCATGGCCGGAGAGGCGGCGAGGGGTGCGGTGGCCTATGTCACCCTTGAGCCATGTTCTCATTATGGGCGCACACCCCCTTGCGCTAACGCGCTTGTCGAGGCGGGCATTGCGCGCGTTGTCGTCGGGTTGAAGGATCCTGATCCTCGCGTTTCCGGCAAGGGTCTTGCGATCTTGCAAAGTGCGGGCATCGAAGTGGTAACAGGTGTCTTGCAGGGTCAATCCTGTGATGCGCTTCGGGCCTACCTGATGCGGCAGATGAAGGCACGGCCCTATGTGACTCTGAAACTTGCGGTTTCCACCGATGGCATGATCGGTCGGAGAGGCGAGGGGCAGGTGGCTATTACCGGTCCCCTTTCTCGGCAGGAAGTGCACCGCATGCGTGCGGAAATGGACGGCATCCTGGTGGGGATAGGGACCGCCATCGCTGATGATCCGCAACTGGATGTCCGGATTGCAGGGCTGGAGCATCGCTCTCCGATCCGTATCGTGCTGGATCGTCATCTGCGGCTTCCGCTCGATGGCAAGCTGGTTGCAAGCGCGCAGCAAATTCCGGTGATCGCAGTTGGAGACCGGTTTGCCGAAACCGCACCGGCGTTGACCAAGGCCGGTGTTGAAATTCTGGATGTGCCCGATTTGCCAACCCTGTTGACGCTGCTTGCCGATCGAGGCCTGTCCTCGGTTCTGGTCGAAGGTGGCGCTACGGTTGCCAAGGCATTTCTGGATGCCGGGCTCGTCGACCGTATCGTGCTCTTTGAAGGCCCGTCAGCGATTGGCGAAGGCGGGATTGAATCTCCGCTCACGCATGACGACATACCGCAGGATTACAAGCCGGTTCGCCGATTGAACTTCGGCCCAGACCAGTGTTGCGAATACGAGAGGAAATTTGAATGTTCACAGGCATCGTAACAGACGTCGGATCGGTTTCCGCCCTCACGCCGCTGGATGAAGGCATTCGGTTGCGCGTGACCACAAGTTACGATCCTCGCACCATCGATATCGGCGCCTCGATTGCGCATGCGGGCGTGTGCTTGACGGTAACGAAGCTATCGGAAACCGACAGCAACGAGCGTTGGTATGAAGTTGAGGCCTGGGAAGAGGCGCTACGTCTGACCACGATCTCCTCATGGACGGTCGGGACACGCATCAATCTTGAGCGCGCCCTGAAAATTGGCGACGAGCTTGGTGGTCACATCGTCTCCGGCCACGTGGACGGAAAGGCC
Organism: Rhizobium sp. Root149; assembly: GCF_001427345.1. NCBI lineage: Bacteria > Pseudomonadati > Pseudomonadota > Alphaproteobacteria > Hyphomicrobiales > Rhizobiaceae > Rhizobium > Rhizobium sp. Root149. Next base: position 116,294 of record NZ_LMGD01000001.1, on the reverse strand, counting down.
GAGATCCTATCCATCACGTCGGAAGGCGAGGCGGTGCGTATCCGTCTGAGGGCACCTCAGCAGTTCGCTCGCTTCGTCGCACCGAAGGGGTCCGTGGCGCTTGATGGAACCTCATTGACCGTGAATGCGGTTGACGGCACGGATTTCGATATTCTGCTGATACGCCACACACTCGAAGTCACCACCTGGGGCGATCGTAAAGCGGGCGATTTCGTCAATTTCGAGGTCGATACGATGGCGCGCTATGCAGCCCGTCTGGCGGAATTCCCGGCGAACAACTAGCCTCTGGCCGTTCACCAAAACCGAGGAAAATGCGCTTCGGCATCCATTCGCGCGTTCCGCGCATGGCTGACCCGTGGAAAATCACTTGCCATTCGACGCGTGGCATGGTTTGACGCGCCCAACTCCCAACATCTTATTTCGCAGAATTGCGACCAGGACGACCATGACCGATTCACACAAGCCTCACCTGTTGATTGTCGAAGCGCGCTTTTACGACGATTTCGCCGACGCGCTTCTGGATGGCGCAGTCAGTGCCCTGCAAGAGGCTGGCGCCACGTACGATCTGATCACTGTGCCTGGCGCGCTCGAAATTCCGCCTGCAATTGCCATGGCGCTTGATGCCGCGGAGCAGGGTGGCGTCAATTATGATGGCTTCATCGCGCTCGGCATGGTCATCCGTGGTGAGACCTATCATTTCGACATCGTGGCGAACGAATCTTCCCGTGCGCTGATGGATCTTGCCGTGTCGGAATCGCTGGCTATCGGCAATGGCATCCTGACCGTCGAGAATGATGAACAGGCCTGGGCACGTGTCCGCAAGTCGGACAAGGACAAGGGCGGTTTTGCTGCGCGTGCAGCTCTCACCATGATCGCGCTTCGTGAGAAACTGGGCGCCTGATCCATGTCTAAAGATCCTGCACAGCCTATCAAAACAGCAAACCAGCGCGGCGCCGCCCGTCTTGCTGCCGTTCAGGCCCTCTACCAGATGGATATTGGCGGCACTGGTGTCCTGGAAGTCGTTGCTGAATACGAAGAGCACCGTCTTGGTCAGGAACTCGATGGCGATACCTATCTGAAGGCGGACCCCTCTTGGTTTCGTGCGATCGTCGCCGGTGTCGTGCGCGATCAGTTGAAGATTGACCCGGTTATCGGTGCCGCGCTTCTGGATGGCTGGCCGTTGTCGCGCATCGATTCGACGCTCCGCGCGATCCTGCGCGCTGGCACGTTCGAAATCCTTGACCGGAAAGATGTCCCGGTCGCGGTCATCGTGACGGAATATGTCGAGATCGCACAGGCCTTCTTTGAAGGGGAAGAGCCCAAGATCGTCAATGCGGTTCTCGATCGCATTGCCAAGCAGGTTCGCGGCGAGAAGAAGTAGCAGGAACGGAAGCCATGGAAAACGCAGGCGGCACGGAACTGGACAGGCAGTTGGGTGCCGCCAAACGCAATGTTTTCCTGCTTGCGAGTGCGCAAGCGGTGCTCGGCTCGGCAGCCCCGCTTAGCATTTCCGTTGGCGCGTTGGCAGGCTACCAACTGCTCGGCGCTGACAAGTCTCTCGCGACGGCTCCGGTGACCGGCTTTAATGTCGGCACCGCACTCGGGGCAGTGGGCATCGCAATCCTGTCCCGTTTCCTTGGGCGCCAAGCCGCCTTCATGGTTGGAGCATTGTTGGGTGCCGTCGGTGGTGGTCTGGCGACCGCCGCACTCTTCCAAATGAATTTCTGGCTCTTCGCGATAGCGCTAATGCTGATTGGCATGAGCGGAGGCTTCACCCAGAAAATCCGTTTTGCAGCCGCAGATGCTTCCCCCTCTTACTTTAAGCCGAAGGCCATTTCGTGGATCTTGGGCGCTGGCATCGTGTCAGCAATCATCGGGCCGCAATTGGCAATCTGGGCGAAGGATATCTTCGCGCCGGTGACATTTGCCGGAACGTTTCTGGCTTTGCTGCCGCTTTGCGCAATCGCGCTCGTGATTCTGACCTTCCTGAAGCTGCCGCCCATGGCGAAAGCCGGAAGTGCGGATACTCCAGCGCGCCCGTTGATGGAGATCATCTCCAACCAGCGTTTCGCCACGGGAATGATTTGCGGCATAGGCTCCTATGCGCTTATGACCTTTGTGATGACCGGTGCGCCGCTGGCCATGGTCGTCGGTTGCGGTTTTCCAACGGAACTGGCCACCCTCGGCATCCAGTGGCACGTGATCGCCATGTTCGGTCCAAGCTTTTTCACCGGCATGATCATCGCGCGGGTTGGGGCTGAGAAGGTCGTTGCACTTGGTCTTTTCACGCTTATGGGCTGTGCTGTCATCGCGCACATGGGGATCGAACTCTGGAACTTCTGGGGCGCCCTGATCCTCCTCGGTATCGGCTGGAACTTCGGCTTCATCGGCTCCACGGCGATAGTTGCCTCCACTTACCGGCCACAAGAGGCAGACAAGGTGCAGGGCTTTCACGATATCTTCCTGTTCGGAACGGTTGCACTGTCTTCTTTCTCGTCCGGCAAGGTGTTTACCAATTACGGCTGGAGCTTCATGAACCTGTTCATCTGGCCAGTTTCCGTTCTCTGCCTCGTTCTGATCGTGATGCTGCTGATCCGCCAGAGGCGCGCGGCACCTGTTTGATCAGGTAAAACTGACATTTGCTCAGTCTTCAGTGTGCAGCTGGATGCTCGCACCGTTTATTCCTTGACGCAATTTATGAACGAACGCACTCTCGCGTCTAACTGTCGGGCCTATGTCCTTGGGAGGGGATCTGTCTGATGGTTCTCGCCGGCGCAATTCTTGTGGCCGGTCCATTGGGAGAGGAAATTCGTATGACAGTGATACTGGGAGTGATCGTCTGCGGGTTCTTGTCAGTGGCCTACGCTGTGTGGGCCACTCGGTCGGTTCTGGCGGCGGATCAGGGCAATCCCCGCATGCAGGAAATTGCCGGATATATTCGTGAAGGTGCGCAGGCTTACCTGACGCGTCAGTACATGACCATTGCCATTGTTGGCGTGGTCGTGACTTTGGGAACATGGTGGCTGCTGTCCGCGCTTGCGGCTATCGGCTTCGTCATCGGTGCTGTCCTGTCGGGTGCGGCAGGCTTTATCGGAATGCACGTCTCGGTTCGCGCCAATGTTCGCACGGCGCAGGCCTCGTCTCACAGCCTCGCGGCGGGTCTTGATATTGCCTTCAAGTCCGGCGCCATTACTGGAATGCTCGTGGCGGGCCTCGCCTTGCTGGGAGTGTCCATCTATTACGGTATCCTGACTTCCGGTCTCGGCCATGCGCCGGGTTCACGTGAAGTGATCGATGCTCTGGTTGCGCTTGGTTTTGGTGCCTCTCTCATCTCTATCTTCGCGCGCCTTGGCGGCGGCATTTTCACCAAGGGTGCCGATGTCGGGGGCGATCTCGTCGGCAAGGTCGAAGCGGGCATCCCGGAGGATGATCCGCGCAACCCGGCAACAATCGCTGACAACGTTGGGGACAATGTTGGCGATTGCGCTGGCATGGCGGCCGATCTTTTCGAAACCTACGCCGTCTCGGTCGTCGCAACCATGGTTCTGGCTGCCATCTTCTTTGCCGGCGCGCCCAACCTCGCCGCGATCATGGTCTATCCGCTGGCCATCTGCGCAGCCTGCATTCTCACATCGATCGTGGGAACATTCTTCGTCAAACTCGGTGCCAATGGCTCCATCATGGGCGCTCTTTACAAAGGCCTCATCGTAACAGGCGCTCTCTCCATCGTCGGCCTGGGTGCTGCAACGTCCTTCACGATAGGCTGGGGCGGTATCGGTACGGTTGCGGAGAAGCAGATAACCGGAACCAACCTGTTCTTCTGCGGTATCCTCGGTCTCGTCGTGACGGCTCTGATCGTGGTGATCACGGAGTACTACACGGGCACCAACAAGCGTCCGGTGAATTCCATCGCGCAGGCGTCGGTCACCGGCCACGGCACCAACGTGATCCAGGGCCTGGCAGTATCGCTCGAATCAACGGCGCTTCCGGCCATCGTCATCGTCGGCGGCATCATCACCACCTACCAGCTCGGCGGCCTTTTCGGCACCGGCATTGCCGTTACGGCCATGCTTGGTCTTGCCGGAATGATCGTGGCACTCGATGCGTTCGGCCCGGTGACCGATAATGCCGGCGGGATTGCCGAAATGGCAGGCCTTCCGCCGGAAGTGCGCAAATCCACCGATGCGCTCGACGCCGTCGGTAACACAACGAAGGCCGTGACCAAGGGGTACGCCATCGGCTCTGCCGGTCTCGGAGCGCTTGTGCTTTTTGCGGCCTATGCCAACGATCTGCAATACTTTGCAGCCAATGGTCAGAAATATCCGTACTTCGCGGATGTCGGTGCGATCTCCTTCAGTCTCGCCAATCCATACGTGGTTGCGGGCCTGATCTTCGGTGGTCTTATTCCCTACCTCTTCGGTGGGATGGCCATGACGGCTGTCGGAAAGGCAGGCAGCGCCGTTGTGGAAGAGGTGCGCAGGCAGTTCCGCGAAAAGCCGGGCATCATGCAGGGTACGGATCGCCCGGATTACGGACGAGCCGTCGATATGCTGACCAAGGCCGCAATCCGGGAAATGATCCTGCCTTCACTTCTGCCGGTTCTGGCGCCCATCATCGTCTACTTTGGCGTTCTCTTGATTTCGGGATCGAAGGCGTCGGCTTTTGCCGCACTCGGAGCGTCGCTGCTCGGCGTCATCATCAACGGACTTTTCGTCGCGATTTCCATGACCTCCGGTGGCGGTGCCTGGGACAATGCGAAGAAGAGCTTCGAGGATGGCTTCGTCGACAAGGATGGCACGCGCCATATGAAAGGATCGGATGCGCACAAGGCTTCCGTGACCGGCGATACCGTGGGGGACCCCTACAAGGACACGGCCGGCCCGGCAGTCAATCCGGCGATCAAGATCACCAATATCGTGGCCTTGCTGCTTTTGGCGATCCTAGCCGCATGAGTGACTGATCGATGATGAAAAGCCCGCGGCATCAGAAGATGCCGCGGGCTTTTGCCTGTGGAGTCGATTTCTGAGTTAGTTCCCGCCCAGTATGTTGCGAACGGCTGCGGCGCCGCTGCTGCCTGTGCCGCCGCCACCCGACAGGAGCTGCTGCAGGAATGTGAGGTCGCGACCGCCGGTAGGCGTTGTGCGGCTGATATTGTCGAACACCTTGCCATCCTGCAGCGTGTAGACCGCGCGTCGGGCAACGGTGCCTTCCTTGTTGAAATAGATGGCAACAATGGTCTGCTCTACCAGCTTCGGCTTCATGAAGGCAGCCGAGCGATGGCGCTTCTGCGAGATGTAATAGAAGACTTCGCCATCAAAGGTCGCGGTGGTGGAGGGCGTGCCCATGCTGAGCAGAACCTGTTCGCGGCTCGAACCCTCCGGAATGAGATCAAGCGAATCCTTGTCGAGAACATAGCCATTGTACATCGTCTGGCCGATGTCCATGCTGGTGCAGCCGGAAACGCCAAGCGCGAGTGCGACGGCGGCAACCGCAACTGTGCCCCTCAAATTCACGTCAGAACCAAACACGCGCTTCTTCAACACTTTGTCCTCATGTCTTCCTGCCGGTCAACGACAGCAAACCTGCTGCGATAGCATTGTGGCTATTCCGCGAAACCCGCAACGGCAATCGGCATTTTACAGCCATATTCTCGCGCGAAGCCTCGCCGATCGCGATCGCCATTGCAATTCGTGCCTGCTTCGGTAAACCACCTTTTGTTTCCATGCAACAAGGTGGCGCGCCTTCATTGGCTGCTTTGGCAGCAAAGAGTGTGATCACGTACAAAACATGATCGAGTCTCGAGCCCCATGATCTTCAATCTCTTCAAAAAGAAGAATAGCAACCGCGCAATTGTCGACCGCCAGTACGCAATATTGACATCTTCGGCCCGCATCCCCTTCTTCTATTCAGATCTGGATGTGCCGGATACCGTAATGGGTCGGTTCGAGATGCTGTCGCTGGTGATGATTCTCTTCTTCCGGCGAACATCCGGCTCAGGTCAGAGCGGCAAGGAACTGGCTCAGGAGATCATTGACGCGTTTTTTCAGGATATCGATCATTCCATCCGGGAGCTCGGTGTCGGCGATCAAAGCGTGCCCAAACGAATGAAGAAGTTTGCAGGCATGTTCTACGGTCGCGTTCAATCCTATGGGGAGGCTCTTCAGGCCGAGGATGGAGCGGCACTTGCCCAAGCATTGCGCCGGAACATCCACCCGGATATGAGTGAAGCACCTTCGATGGAAGGGCTGGCCGCCTGGGCGCTGAGGACGGAGAAGAGGCTGGCGGCGCTTTCGGACGATGATATTGCGCGGGGTGCCTTGCAGTTGCCCGTGCCAGGACAAGAGGACTTGCAGTGAAGACATCACCCGACGCCAGATCCAGACCGCCTTTTTCCTATGCGGTCAAGGTTGGGCATATTTCTGCCAATCCGGTGACAGTTCGAATTTCTGCAGACGAGCGTGAACGAGAAGGACTGGCAGAACTCTGGAAGGTTTCCTCCGTGGAAGAACTCAGCGCGGAAATGCAGATTGCCCGCTGGAAGAAGGATGGAGTCCGGGTTCGCGGCCACATCACTGCCCGTTTGACCCAGAGCTGCGTCGTGACGCTGGAGCCCGTCGAGAGCGTGGTATCGGAAGACTTCGAGCAGATCTTTGTGCCTGAAGGCTCCAAGCTTGCGCGTATGATGACAGGGGAAAGCGCTGAAATGGTACTGGACCCTGATGGTCCCGATCTGCCGGAGACATTCGAGGGCGACACGATCGATGCAGGCGCCACCGTTGCGGAAGTGGTTGCCCTTGGCATTGATCCCTATCCTCGAAAAGCTGGCATCGAATTCGCCGATCATATCGAGTCGGATCCAACAGCGAAGGACGACAAGCCAAACCCGTTTGCCGTCCTGAAGGACTGGAAAAAGAAGGAATAGCGTTTGCATTCGCTTGCGAATGAGTTGTATGGGGCGAATGAACCAAGATTTTGGCCGCGACACAGCCAGGCCGGCGGCAGAAGGACCAGGAACGCGTGATCAGAATTTCTCTTGATGCCATGGGCGGTGATTTCGGTCCTGCCGTGGTCATTCCAGGTGCAGCCAAGGCTCTGGAGCGCCATCCGGACATGGTTTTCGTCATGTACGGACTTCAGCAGGAATGCGAGCCAATTCTCGCCAAATTCCCGAAGCTGAAGGAAAAGACGACATTCCATCATTGCGATGTCGCAATCACGATGGACGAAAAGCCAAGCGCGGCGCTGCGGCGTGGTCGCTACGTTTCAAGCATGTGGCGCTCCATTGAGGCCGTGAAGTCCGGTGAGGCCGATGCCGTTGTGTCTGCCGGGAATACCGGCGCGCTGATGGCCATGGCAAAATTTTGCCTCCGGACGATGGAGAATATCGAACGCCCTGCGATTGCCGGTATCTGGCCGACGCTGAAGGGCGAAAGCATCGTTCTCGACATTGGCGCCACCATCGGTGCTGACGCGCAGCAGTTGCTGGACTTCTCGTTGATGGGCGGCGCCATGGCGCGCGCGCTGTTTGAAATCGAGAAGCCCACCGTCGGTTTGCTGAATGTCGGCGTGGAAGAGGTCAAGGGACAGGAAGAGGTCAAGGAAGCCGGGCGCATGCTGCGTGAGGCCAATCTGTCGACAATTTCCTACCACGGTTTCGTTGAAGGCGACGATATCGGCCGCGGCGTCGTGGATGTGGTGGTGACGGAAGGTTTTACCGGAAACATCGCTCTCAAGACGGCGGAAGGCACAGCCAAGCAGATGGCTGAATTGCTTCGCTCGGCAATGTCCCGCACACTGATGTCGAAGATCGGTTATCTGCTTGCAAAGGGTGCCTTTGACCGGTTGCGCGAGAAGATGGACCCGCGCAAGGTCAATGGCGGCGTGTTCCTCGGCTTGAACGGCATCGTCATCAAAAGTCACGGCGGAACGGATGCCGAAGGTTATGCGGCTGCCATCGATGTCGGCTACGACATGGTGCGGAATGCGTTGAACCAGAAGATCGTACAGGATTTGAAAACATATCATGCCCGCCGCCTGCCTCCTGCAGGCCCGGAAGAAGCGGCGTGACCAAAGGAATTTGCATCAGATGATTCGCTCTGTCGTCCGCGGCTTTGGTTCCGCACTGCCCCAACGCGTCGTCACGAACAAGGAAATGGAAAGCCTTGTCGAAACCTCCGACGACTGGATTGTCCAGCGCACCGGAATTCGCCAGCGTTACATTGCAGGCGAGGGAGAAACCACAGCGTCTCTCGGGGAAGCCGCGGCACGGGACGCCCTGCAGCGCGCAGGCCTTACGCCAGACGACATCGACCTCGTTATCGTTGCGACGTCCACGCCGGACAACACGTTTCCGGCAACTGCCGTCAATATTCAGAATCGCCTTGGTATGACCAAGGGCTACGCCTTCGACGTACAGGCTGTCTGCACGGGCTTCGTCTATGCCATGGCCACCGCCGACGCGCATCTGCGGGCAGGGATGGCGAAGCGTGCCCTGGTCATCGGGGCTGAAACCTTCTCCCGCATTCTGGACTGGACGGATCGCACAACCTGCGTTCTCTTCGGTGATGGCGCCGGTGCGCTGGTCCTGGAAGCGCAGGAACAGGAAGGCAAGGTGTCTGATCGCGGCGTTCTGACGTCTCATCTGCGTTCTGACGGATCGCACAAGGAAAAGCTTTACGTCGACGGCGGGCCGTCGACGACGGGCACAGTCGGTCATTTGCGGATGGAGGGCCGGGAGGTCTTCAAACACGCCGTCGGCATGATTACGGATGTTATCGTCGCTGCTTTTGAGGCGACCGGGACAACGGCTGAAGATCTGAACTGGCTTGTGCCCCATCAGGCGAATCGCAGAATCATCGATGGCTCAGCGAAAAAGCTTGGCATCCCTCTCGAAAAGGTTGTGGTGACAGTCGATCTGCATGGCAATACGTCGGCGGCATCCATCCCACTGGCCCTGTCTGTGGCCGCCAATGATGGCCGCATCAAGCAGGGCGATCTCGTGATGCTGGAGGCCATGGGCGGGGGCTTTACCTGGGGTGCTTTGCTGGTCCGTTGGTAGAAGCCGCAAGAGAGGCGCTTGACCCTAGGCATTAACGCACATAGTGTTTGAAAAAATTGATCAATACAGCTTCAGACGGGCGAGGATCATGGCTGGCAAAACAGTAACACGGGCAGATTTGGCAGAGTCGGTGTTTCGCAAGGTCGGCCTGTCCAGAACAGAATCCGCCGAGTTGGTGGAGACAGTGATCGACGAGATCTGCAACGCCATCGTACGGGGTGAGACGGTCAAGCTGTCTTCCTTCGCGACCTTCCAGGTTCGAGCCAAGAATGAGCGCATAGGTCGCAATCCGAAGACCGGGGAAGAGGTTCCAATTTCGCCCCGCCGGGTGATGACGTTCAAAGCATCGAACGTTTTGAAGCAGAGAATTCTGAAGTCTCACTTGTCACGCAAGGCGAAGCAGAAGCCTGCGAATCCAGCGTCTTGATCGCGCCAAAATCAAAACATTAAACTCTGTTGGTTCGCGACCACTGCACTTGATCCGATGATGCGGTGTCGCTGAAATGCATTATGACTGGATGCGTTGTCGTGATTCGGCACGACGGTTCCTCGGAGATATGTAAACGTGGATAAGAGCCCCGACGCGTTCCGCACGATCAGCGAAGTTGCGGATGATCTTGATCTTCCGCAGCACGTGTTGCGCTTCTGGGAAACCCGTTTTCCGCAAATCAAGCCCATGAAGAGGGGCGGCGGACGTCGCTACTACCGCCCGGAAGACATCGACCTCTTGAAGGGAATTCGCCATCTTCTCTACGATCATGGCTACACGATCAAGGGCGTCCAGAAGCTCCTGAAGTCCAACGGCAACAAGTTCGTAACAGCAATTGCCACGGGTGATATGGCAACCATGGAAGCCATCATGGCGGCCAACAGCGACCGGCATGAGGAGCCAAAGGGCCTCAGCCATGCAGATGAAGATCAATTGCTTGGCAAACCGAAAGCAAAACCCAGCGGTCGCTTCTTTGGCTTCGGTGGATCGAGTGATGACGAGGTCTCGATCGGCAAGAGCTCAATTGGCAAGGAAGACCGTGCCTTACTGCAGGAAGCGCTTTTTGATCTGCTTGAATGCAAACGGCTACTTGATCAGGTTCGCTGATATCCAAGCGTGCATAAGAGGTTCACAACCGGAATCGACAGTTTTCACAAGAGTGGCGAGTTACACTGTCGCTGGTCGCAACAAAGACAACTGAACGCGTCGACAAGGTCCGCCGTTTGATCGTCGCCATTGGGTGTTATTTTGCGCCGTTAAGCGCGAACCTTGGCCATTAATGCCATATTGTGCTGGCGGGCGTCTGCTTCAGCCTTCTTTGCAGCCAGTGGCATGCAAATCGTGAACAACACCAAGCCAAATACGAAAATCCGTCCCTGAAGCGCCATATCGACCTCGTCCCAATGTCGTCTGGATCTTCATAGTAGATTAAAATTAATCGAAACTGAAACACTAAAATGCATGCAGTGTGATCAAACTTTGATTGTCAATGTTACACAAGGATTTTATCACCGGCTTTATCCGTGTCTCAACAGCGGTTGGTGTAGCAATGTCTCTGCCGCCGGGAACGACGGTCGAGGATTCTGACCAGCGTCAGACTTGCTTGTCGCCGGGGGACTTTCCATCTGAGCTTCTGGAGCGTTCTTCAACGCGCTCTGCGCCTTTACGAAGCTGTGACCCCTTGAGGCTTTCCGTTCGCGTCTCTTCAGCTTTTGCGGATCTGTGCAATCCTGTTGCAGATTCGGTCGCAGTCGCTTTTGTCTTACCCTGGTCCGTCATGATGATCTCCTGTCTGGGGAAGCAAACCGGAGATGCAGCCGATTGTTCCCGCGCCATTGCGCAGGCAAACGTCTGTTGAGAAAGGAGAGGGCGAAGAGGATGAGAAAGCCAATGCTGGGGTAATGGCTTAAAAAGTTAAATGGTCGGGACGACTGGATTCGAACCAGCGACCCCTTGACCCCCAGTCAAGTGCGCTACCGGGCTGCGCTACGCCCCGACCCGCTTCCGAAGAAGCCTGATCTCCATACTGGCTTGCCGACTGCTTCGCAAGTCTAAACTGTCGAAATAACCAGTTCAGCGATAAAGTGGCGTCCGGCTGGCATTCATCAGAAGTTCCTGTTCGCTTGCGAAGGGACCAAGCAGCTTGAGCAGGCGATTTTCCTCCTGCGGATCAAGGCGATAGCGCTTGGCGAATTCGGCGACATTCCAGACTTTCCTCAGTCCGGATGTTTCGGTGAGATGCTGATCGACGTGCGTTGTCATGATTTCCCCCATCTGAATCTGACGCAACAACGATACTCGGCTCGACTTGTTCCAATGATCTATCCAAATGGTTGAAAAATAAAGTCCAAATTCAATGATGAGTGTAATAATACGCTAGCCGAGTTTTGGACCGCTCCGAGGAGACCTGTAGGGGGAGGAGCGATTCCAGCCACTAATCGTCGTTCGTCGAGTTCAGATTTTCCGGACGGGTTCCCTGATCAAGAGTTTGATCTCTCCATTGAATTCCCGGTCCAATGCCGGGATCGGCCTGTCCTCTCTCGAAGAAGACAATACCACGGCTTTCCAGAAACGCCCGAATCCGCTCTGACGCCTGAGGGTCCAGGTCACCACCGCCGCTTTCAGAGGCGATGATCTTGTGCGCATCCACGCCGGTAAAGCCGGCAATGTCTTCCATGGAAAGGTTTAGCGCTGCACGTGCAGCCCGCATTTGCTGAATGGTCATCATGCAAGATGAACTGGGGCAGGAGTGGGACTTTTCAAGCTATCCCGGCATTGGCAAGCGAACTTTGCCGTATCCGTTTTTGCCAGTTGTTTTCGAGCGCGAAACAGCCCCAAATGATCCCGAAAAGCATATAGACATGTCGCCAGTGATCGAGATCGATGACATTTCCGATCAACGCGTGACCTGCGAGGACAATCCAGGCGACCATCAGGAAGGGCTGCCAAGGCCGCTCCCGCAGCAGCGAGCGGAAGCCGATGTAGAGTGTCGACCATAGCAGGATGAGATAGCACACGAAGCCCAGCCAACCGTAGGTCGTCAGGGTCTTGAGCCAAATGTTGTGCTCATCTTCGCCAAACATCTTGCCAAGCACCATGGGCCCCATGCCGAGGGGCCGTTCCATCGCCATCAGGAAGCCGATCTTGTGACGTTCGAAGCGGCCCAGTCTTGCTCCGTCATACTCCTGAACGAGCTTGGCGCGGTTCATGAACAGGTCGGATACCTTCTTCGATTGCATCGCACCGGCAATCGCCATCATCAGAATAACGACTGCTGTCAGGCTCAACGTGAAGATCTTCATGCGAAATGCCGCTGTGCGTTCCTTGAGAAGCATCACGACGATCAAGGCAATGGCAGCAAAAGCGAACAGACCCCAGGCTGCACGCGAAAAGGATAGAAAGATTCCAAGCGCCAGAATCAAAATGCCCGGAACGTAGAAAACAGCACGGCTCAATCGGGTCGTGAGCAGCCGATACATCAGGTAGATTGCCGGTGCCACCAGATAGGGGCCGAAGACGTTGGGATCCTGAAAGGCACCCATAGCTCGGTCATAGCGTGTGAAAACTTCCGCTCCAGGAAAGGCGTGGAAGTAGCCAAGGATGCCGAGGAGGGCGGTAATAACAGCGCCCGCCACCCAGGCCCTGAAGATCAGCAGAAGGCGATGGTGCCCGTCTTCGATGATGGCGGCATAAAATACCGAGGTAAGAGCCAGAAACGTTGAGACCGCCATGTAAAGCGGCGCCCCGGTCATGTCGTTCATGACGGTCAGCGAAAACATACCGCCGATATTGAACAAGAGCATCAGCACGAGCAGCGGAGCGACCGATCGCGAAATCTTGAGGCCGAGCAGAAACCAGATCGCAATCTGCACGGCCAGCATCACTTCGTAGGGAGCTGGCTCACGAATGACGAAGCCCGAGAGAAAAACACCAAAGGCAACCATGGCGGACCCGATGATGCGCAGGGCCGCCATTTGTGGGTTGAATGGCTTGGCAGAAACCGGGGCCTCGAACGCGACGCTCAATACGCATTCTCCGTGTTCAGCAGCCTGATGGGCGTCAGGAACAGGATCTTGAGGTCGAGCCAAAGCGACCAGTTCTCGATGTAGTCGAGATCAAAAGCGATGCGGGCCTTGATTTTTTCGTCGCTGTCGAGCTCCCCGCGCAGGCCATTGATCTGCGCCCAACCCGTTACGCCAGGCTTGACCCGGTGACGGGCGAAATAGCTTTCGACCACATCGACATATTTCCTGTCGCCGGTCTGGGCCTGGACCGCATGCGGTCGCGGCCCAACGAGGGAAAGTTCACCGCGCAGCACATTGAACAATTGCGGAAGTTCATCCAGCGACGACTTGCGAATAAAGCGCCCCACAGGTGTCACACGCGGATCGTGCTTCGTCACCGCCTTCTTCGCAGTGGGATCGCTCTGCTCGGTATACATGGAGCGGAACTTCAGGACGTTGATGACCTCATTGTTGAAACCATGGCGCTTCTGAATGAAGAGCGCGGGGCCCTTTGAGGTTGCTTTAACAGCAATGGCACAGCCGATCATGATCGGCCAGCACAGCAACAATGCGAGGCTTGAAAAGAAGATGTCGAAGGCGCGTTTTGAAACCGAGTCCCAGTCCCGAAGCGGTTTGTCGAAGATGTCGAGCATCGGCACGGCGCCGACGTGACTATAGGCGCGGGGACGGAAACGAAGCTGGTGTGCGTGTGCGGCGAGGCGAATATCGACCGGCAGAACCCAGAGCTTCTTCAGCAGTTGGAGGATTCTCTGTTCTGCGGATGCCGGTAGCGCGATGATCAACATGTCGATCCGCGCGAGGCGGGCAAAGGTAACCAACTCGCCGAATGTCCCAAGCTTTGGATAGCCGGCGACCAGATCCGGCGAGCGGGCGCTGCCACGATCATCAAAGATACCACAGATGCGGATGTCGTTTTCAGGCTGCGCTTCGAGCGCGCGCACAAGATCCTTCGCTGGCTGGCCGCCGCCAACGATCACAGCGCGACGCTCCATGATGCCGTTGCGTGCCCAATGCCGAATGGCAATCGCCATCAGATAGCGCACCGCAATCATGGCTGCAGTGCCAAACACCCACCACGCAAACGTATGCACATCAGGCGTGTAGGACAGCAGAAGCCAGTTCAAAAGCCCAACGGCACCCCAACCAAGGCTCCAGCAAATGACGACGCGGACGACCATGCGTCGAGGCATTCGCAATGAGGGAATTTGGTAGGTATCCGCAATTTGCAGGCTCAGTATCATCAGACCGGCTGCAAATACGGAAGTGAAGAACTGGATGATGAGCGATTCCAGATCCCGGTTGTCGCTGAGGTAATGGGCGAGAAGACTGATGAGGACAACGACCATGCCTTCCAGAAGTCGGAACTTGCCGATGAGCATGGATGGTGTGGTATTCGTGTCACGAAACTGCTCGGCAATTTGCTGTGCAAAATCGTTCAACTGGGCTGGAGGCTCTTCCTGCCCGGTTTCAGATCGGCTTTGGATCTCGGAAACCTGTCGACGCAATGCCTCGACGTCGAATTCCTGCTTTCCTGCCGGCTCGCTCATTGCTCGGATCCCATTGATCGCAAACGCGCCCAGGCACCGCCTGTTTCATTCTGCGCATTGCCGAGCATTAGCAGCAAGATGCTAAGAAAGTTTTGAACCTTTGGTTAGAGTATCTTGATATAGCTCGAGCATGGAAGACGCCATCGCATCGGCTGAAAAGCGGGCGCGAAACTGTTCGGGCAGCGGCATTACCCGTTCTCGCCATCCGTTCTCGCTTCTTGATTCAACCATCAAGCGCGCCAGATCCTCTGCACTTCCGGGTATGGCAAGGGCGCGGCTCTGCTCGCCAAGAATTTCCGGAATGCCGCCGACCCTGCTGGCAAGCACAACTTTGCCGGCGGCGAGAGCCTCAAGAACGATATAGGGCATCGCTTCGGCACGGGATGGCACCACGACGATGTCCGCCATCGAAAATGCAGCCGCAGCCGGCATCGCATTGTCCATCGAGATGCGGTCCGACAGCCCTCTTCCACGGATGGTCCGGATATAGGTTTCCTTGTCGGGTCCGTCGCCGACCATTGCAGCGGACAGGCGTCGTCCGAGCATTTTCTCGGCCAGCTCGAACGCAGTGATGAAGACATCTGGACCTTTGAGATCCCGCATCATCCCGATGTACAGGAAATCTGCCCCGTTCGGCACAGTCGCAATCGGTTTAAACTCGGTGTCGTCGATCCCGTTATAGATTACTTTACCGGCGACACGGGGCCTGCCTACCTTCTGCTCGTAGACGCGCCGCTCGTAGTCACAGACGAAGACCAAGCCGTCGGTGAAGTACTCCTGCATGCGCTCCAACCACATGACCGCCTTGCCGGAAAGGCGCTTTTCATCATAGTGCAGACTGCCGCCGTGAGGCGAATAGAAGCGGGCTACGCGATACCTGTTGACCCGCAGGGCTGAGCCGATGAGACGGGCAAGGACGCCACCTTTGGCGCCATGTCCATGCAGAACATCCGGCTGCAAGCTCTTGATATGTTTGTAACTGTCATAAAGTGCGAGAAGATCTCCCGGCGACACTGACCGCTGGATGGGCAAGCGCATCAATCCCAGTGCCAGTTTTGGTTTGATCCGATCGAACAGGGCCTCCTCATGTGCTCCGCCTGTCGAACTGTCACAGAGGATGCCGATCTGATGACCAGCCTCCGAATGCGCGTCTACCAGATCGCGCACATGCCGAAAGATGCCGCCGACGGGCGACCTGAAGCAGTGAATGATGCGGAGCGGTCGTGACGCAGCCATATGATCAGAAGAGACGTTCTTTGACGTAGATAGTGTCTCCAGCCAGGATCGGCGCAGAGATGGTCGTCTTGCCAGTCAGGATCTGTCCGTTGATCTTGCGCGTGACGTCAATTTCGCGCTGGTTGCCGCGGGGCGTAAAGCCTCCGGCAATGGCAATGGCGTTCTGCGCCGTCATTCCAGGAACGTAAGAATATTGTCCGGGGCGACCAACTTCACCCATCACGAAAACCGGGCGATAGCGGTCGACTTCGATGGATACATCGGGATCGCGCAGATAGCCTTGCTTGAGTTTTGCCGCGATGGCTCCGGAAAGTCCGCTTAGTGTCTGGCCGCGTGCTGTTACCTGACCGACGAGCGGGAAGGAGATGTAACCGGCCTGGTCGACAGTGTAGGTGTTGGAGAGGCTAGGCTGCTCAAAAACGGTCACACGCAGGCGATCACCACTATCCAGGCGATAAGGCTGGATAGTGGCCTCGTGAAATGCCTTGGGCGCAGGTGCATAGGAGGTGCATCCGGCAAGCGTGGTTGCAGAAAGGGCTGCAAGCGCCAGAGCTACAACTGATTTAAAACGGGCGAACTCCATCCGCGCGAACTCCGCTGGAAGAAACTGATGGCCCGTTATGGAACTGTTAGGGTTAATGTCTGGTAAAAGTGTCCACGGCCAGCCCTGATTTGACGTAGATTCGTGCATTCGTATGAGCTTTCGAACGTTAACCGGACGCTTACCATAGTCCTTTACGCTCGCGCCCAAATGAAATCGTGGAGTGCGCAATGTCTGGCGTAAGCGGAAATCAGGACGCAGATATCGACATCGGCCAGTTGATGAGCGCGGTGTGGGAACGCCGCATGCGAATTCTGGCCACGACGATCCTGGCCGGTGGCATTGCTCTGGCAATTGCCGGCACCATGACGCCAGCCTACAAGGCTGAAACGCGCCTGCTGATCGAAACGCGAGAAAACTCCGTGGCAGGTCGCGAAACGCAAGGCGCCTCCGAACCGGTGCTCGATCAATACAATATCGTGAGCCAGGCGCAGATCCTGCAGTCAGCGGATCTCATCAAGGCGGTCGCAAGAGATCTGAAGCTGGCCGATCTCAAGGAGTTCGATCCGGAAGCGCATTCCTTCCTGTCCGGGCCACTCGTTGCGATAGGTATGAAGTCCAATCCGATGGACACGGCACCCGAGGAGAGGGTGCTGAAAGCATTCCGAGAGAAGTTGCAGGTCTACCCGGTCGAAGGCTCACGCATCATCGCAATCGAGTTTTCGTCGCAAGACCCCAAGCTGGCGGCTGCTGTGCCTAACCGGATGGCAGATCTTTATCTCTCCATGCAGAGCGGCGCGAAGATCGATACGCATACTGAGACCACTCGTTGGCTGGAGCCGGAAATCCAGGCTCTGCGAACAAAAGTTCAGGAGGCCGAAAAAAAGGTCGCGGATTATCGAACATCGGCTGGCCTGTTTCGCTCCTCGGATAACACCAGTTTCTCAGAGCGCCAGTTGAACGATATCTCCACTGAGATCGCAAGGGTGCGAACTGAGAAGGCAACCGCGGAAGCCAAGGCTCAGAACGTCAAGCGGGCGCTGGATGCTGGAACTGGCTACGATACGTTGAATGATGTCATCGCTTCGCCGATGATTCAGCGGCTGAAGGAAACCGAAGCCAACCTTCAGGCGCAGATTGCCGATCTTTCGATTTCCATGATGGACGGACATCCCCGCCTGCGTGGACTGAAGGCGCAATTGGCGGGAATTCGCCAACAGATCCAGGCTGAGACCCGAAAAATTCTTGCGGCAGCCGAAAGTGAAGCGCAGGTTGCAAACGCGCGTGAAGTTCAGTTGAATCAGCAACTGACCACGATTAAGGCGGATTCTGCCCGTGCAGGCGAAGAAGAGGTTGGCCTACGCGCCCTGGAGCGTGAAGCGGCGGCACAACGGCAGTTGCTTGAAAGCTATCTCTCCAGATACCGCGAAGCTGCATCGCGCGCAGATCGGGCGGCAACGCCAGCCGATGCTCGCGTGATTTCAACCGCTGTAGAGCCGTCCGAACCCTATTTCCCCAAGGTCGTGCCGATCACCATTGTCGTGGCGCTGGCCACACTCATATTGTATGCGCTTGGCATTGTCGTTGCGGCTCTCTTTAGCGGGCGTGGCCTTCGCCCTGCCGCAACCAGCAACGAAGACCTTGTTGTGGTTCGGTCGACAAAACCTGTCGATACTCATGCAAGGGTCGAATTGCCCGATACAGCAATGAATTCGGCACACGCTTCCTCTTTCGAACAGTCAGGCGAGCAGCCCCTTGTCGTCCGGAAAAAGACGACAACCGAGATTGAAGCGATCAACGAAAAGCCCGACGATACATCGGTGCGAACCTTCAGTGCTCTGGCCAAACTGCGCGCGCGCTCCGCCGTGGCGAAGGAGGACAGTGACGAGAAGGTGATAGTGACGCCCGCACCCCAGCCCTCAAAGTCTGTTTCTGACGCGGCAGATGCCGTTTCTATAGACGAGATGCGCACGGACCCCTTCCGGGAGCTCAAGGAGTCGCTGTCTTCAAAGTCTGGCGACGAGGTAGAGATTCAAGAAGCCGCGCGAGATGAGATGAGCGTTGCAGCAACTGTTTCGAATTCGGTGGAGCCACCGAAGCAGGATCAGGAAGAACCTGTTGAGGTTTTGTCCCTGAGCGTTGAAAACGTTCGTGATCTGTTGACGCGCACAGGTCTCCCTATGGCAATCAGCGTATCGCCAACCGGCGACGATGGTTCCACGGCGACGGTGCTGCTGGCGCGCGAGATCGCAGAAATGGGTCGCAGTGTGGTGCTCATCGATATGTCAGGCTCCGCATGTCCGACCCGACTGATGGCACACAATGCCCAACTTCCCGGCATCACGGACCTTCTCTGTGGCACGACGCCGTTTGGTGAGACCATTCATCCCGATCGTCTGTCCGATGCTCACATCATCCCGCAGGGCGGCGCTGATCCCGCCCAGGCCATGCGCGGTGCTGACAGGCTGGGGATGATTTTCGATGCCCTGACCGGCGCCTATGACATTGTGATTATCGAATGCGGGCGGGCAGAGCCTCGCAGCCTCGCTCGGCTGACGAAGAACAACCCGATGCAGATCGTTCTGTCGCTGGCAGGCGCAGGAGACGAAATCATCGCAAGCCAACTCGAGGCATTCCGGAAGGCCGGTTACGGCGATGCACTTGCGATGACTGCGAGCGTGACCGACAACCCGGAAAATCGCGGGCGGCACGCGGCCTGATAATCCTGAGATCCAGAAATGATACGACTGGATCACATCGTACCGTTATAAAGCAGAGCCCGCTGGCGCGTGTAGTGTCAGCGGGTTTTCAGCCTTCTGGGGAGGCAATCTTTGAGGCTCTGATTCGCTGTAGCAGACGGTAGATGGTCTGACTGCGTTTCAGCCGCGATTTTAGGCGGATCTGCGCCTGCCTTGCGATGGCTGCCAGATGGCCTCGACCGGAAATCGGAACCATCAGATCATAGTGCACCGTTTCTACCGGGCACCAACTGCGTTTGTAGAGTTGATCACCCAGTCCAAAATCGAAAAGTTTCGCGCCCGTGCTGCAAGCATTTTCGATGACATGCCAGAACAGCAGTTCACCCGGGCTCGTTTCCGGCACGCGACTCTCATCAATCGAACCGAATTGGCAGATTATGTGATTGCCCTTACGCGTCAGGCCGCAGATTGCTGGGATTGCGCGGTCGCCACCCGACGTTAGCTTGATTGCTGAAAGCCTTAAGGGATAGTTTTCTGCATCGGCGGGCTCATCAAGAAGCGCATGAAAAAAATGCTGTATGGAAGCGCTGGCAAAGACATCCGGCAATCCCTGGGACCGGAAGCGTTCGCGCTTTTGTTCAAAGAAAAGGTCGAGAAGTTCGTGTTGCTCACCTGCGTGCTCAGGCGTGCAGACCTCATACCCTCCAAGTTCGCTGATCCGTCGCGTCTGTTGGCGAAACTTCTTGCGCCTGCGCTTGGCGTTGATCTGCGCCAGGGTCTCGTCAAACGATCCGAGAAGCGGCAATTGGAAGGAATGGTTGACATGCTCTACGGCTGAAAGTCGGTGCAAGGGCAGTCTGGCACCCTGCCATTCCTTCGGGATCGCACGCATGTGCAAAACGTCAACGTGCTCAGACAAAGCGCTTTTGATCTGTGCGATACAGTGCACCAACGCCGATTCCGAGAAGTCGCAACCTGCCGCGAACAGGCCAGTGTTTATGTTGTTGAACGAACCGCCGGGAAAGCCAGCGGACCGAATGCCGTGGCTGGAGGTAACTGCAAGCGGTAAAACGAACAGGGGCTTTCCCATGTCAGAGCCCAACAGGAAGAGCGGCTTGTCGGCTTGCGTCGCATACCAGGCCTTGCACCACTCAATAGACTGGTGCGGACTGTTCCATGCGATCTGCTGCAGGTCCCGCCACGCATCCACAACCTGCTCGATTTCCTGATGAAGGCTTACGACCAGACCATGGTCTTTCGCTGCGTCCGCAGCGCAGTTGTCCTGATCTATCCGTGCCGTCACTGCGCTCATGGCAAATCCGTCCATCTGAAGGTGGCGGCCCAAGCTTTACCGGCAAACGCCGCATAAGCTGTTAGCACGAGAACGCCATCGATCAACTTTTAGACAGATGGTTAAGGCGCTCTAAAGCGATCCTCAAACATTTCTCGGCCCCGCCATCCAGCGGATAATCAGCATCGCGGGCAAGATCCAGATAACGCCTGTCAGCAGGAAATAGAGGAGGTGGACATACCAGGGCGCTGTGGAAAGGGTTAGCGTGGCGATGGTTGTCGCAACGATTGCATAGACCGATACAAGGACGATAATCAGGATCGTGCCAATGAACTTTTTGAGCCGCAGAGGCATTCGTCTGTCTCCTTGTTGAACCTCTCCCGTACCGCGACGGCATGCCGCAAAGGGCGAGGACTTGTTTTGCACCGAAGGGTAGGGCAAATCAACGCCCAATAACCATGTTGACGAATGTCAGGAGATCTCATGGCGACGTCGCAGACGACGGAAGTGATGCAGGCGCCAGTAGGGCGCGTCGAGACCAATCGAACCGCGCTGAGATGGTGGCTGAAAACGGTCATTGCAACGCTGTTCTGCCTCGTTCTGGTTGGCGGAGCAACCCGGCTGACGGATTCCGGTCTCTCGATCACTGAATGGAAACCCATTCACGGCGTCATTCCGCCCTTGAGCGTTGCAGACTGGGAGGAGGAGTTTCAGCTCTACAAGCAGATTCCCGAGTACCAGCAGATCAACAAGGGCATGGCGCTGGATGAGTTCAAGTCCATCTTCTGGTGGGAATGGGCTCACCGTTTGCTGGCCCGTGCGGTCGGACTGGTTTTCGGCCTGCCGCTCCTGTTTTTCTGGCTAAGCGGTCGTGTCGAAAAGCGCCTGCGTCTGCCGCTGGTTGGTCTTCTGGCCCTGGGCGGCTTTCAAGGTTTTGTCGGCTGGTGGATGGTGTCTTCCGGTCTATCAGTGCGAACCGATGTGTCGCAGTACCGGCTTGCTACCCATCTGACAATCGCCTGCATGATCTTCTCGGCCTGTGTATGGATCATGCGCGGCCTGACGCCGCAACAGGTAGACCGGCCACCAACTGCACATTCACATCTGGCTGCAGGCGGGTTGGCTTTTCTCGCTCTGTTCCAGATCTACCTGGGTGCACTGGTGGCAGGTCTCGACGCTGGCTTTACCTATAACACCTGGCCGTTGATGGATGGCGCGATCATCCCGCCTGACCTCTTCGTGCAGAACCCATGGTGGATCAACCTGTTTGAGAACCCGAAGACAGTGCAGTTCGTCCATCGCTGCGGCGCCTACGTGCTTCTCGCATTGACTCTGGTTCATATGATTCAGTCCATCCGACTGACACCCGGAACGACGCATGCGAAGGGTGCCATCGTTCTGTTCGGACTGGTCTGTCTTCAGGCCGCCATCGGCGTTACGACTTTGCTCCTGCATGTACCCATTGAGATGGGGCTTTTGCATCAGGCCGGCGGTCTCGTTGTGCTGGGCTATGCTATCACTCACTGGCGTGGCTTCTACGGCGAATTCCCGAAGGATCAGGTTGTTTCAGCCTGATCCTTAACGTTCAGCCGAAGCGATAGGCGGAATAAGGCTTGCCGAGGAATTCGGTCGTGAATATCCGTTTTCCGGTATCGCTCCCGGCCGCACCCGCCGCGACAAAAAGCGGAACAAGATGATCGTGGTCCGGCACATGACAGGCGAGCGCATCAGGGTTCTTGTCCCAGTGCGACAAGCGAGCTGCCCTGTTTTCTGAATCTGTTTCCTCAATGACCTCGGCGAGCCAGGCGTCGAATCGCGAAGCTTGCGCGACATGTTCCGGATCCGCTTTCCGGAACATTGGCATGTTATGATAGGTCATTCCCGACGCGATGATCAGGACACCTTCATCACGTAGCGGCTCAAGCGCCTTGCCGATCTCCAGATGGCTTGGCGCATCCAGCGTATTCTTGAGTGAGATCATCGTGATCGGTACATCCGCCTTCGGATAGATCAGCATGAAGGGGATGAAGACGCCGTGATCAAACCCTCTGGCTTCATCTTCTGCTGATTCAATACCGGCATCTGAAAGCAGTTTACGAGCGCGCACGGCAAGTTCAGGAGATCCGGGGGCCGGATAGCTTAGTTGGTATGTATGGGCTGGAAAGTTGTAATAGTCGAACAGCATGCCGGGTTTGGAAGCGGTGCTCAGAGTTGGAACCGGCTCATTCTCCCAGTGACCCGATATAACCAGAACTGCCTTCGGGCGCCTGCCGACATCGTCCGCAAGATTGCGTAAGAAGGCACCGAGATCATCCCATGGTCCTTTTCCCTCATTGTTTTTAGGAAATTCCATGAATGGCCAGGGCCCACCGCCGTGCGGAATGAAATAAACTGGAAGTTTGTGCGACATCAGCGCCTCCGAAAGCTCTTATAGAAGGCGTATCAGTCGGCAAGATCATCGCATAGCTAGACGCATACCGACAATTCGTTCAGTAAAATTGAACAATAAAAAAGCTGCCACCTCGCGGCGACAGCTTTCTTCAAGTCAACAGCGAAAACTTATGCCGAGAGCATCAGATCCATGTTCTGGACCGCTGCTCCGGAGGCGCCTTTGCCAAGATTGTCGAGAAGCGCGACGAGATTGACATGCGCGCCGCCCGCTGTTCCAAACACGAACAGCTTCATCGTGTCCTGTCCGGCCAGTTCCTCGGCGTCGATACGGCCCAGCTTGCTGCTCTCTTCAAGCGGAACCACGCTGACAATGTTCTGGCCGACATAATGGTCTACCAGAGCGGCATGGATGCTTTCGACCGTTGCACCCTGTTTCAGGTCATCCAGGAAAAGCGGTACCTGAACGATCATTCCCTGTGGGAAACGTCCGACGGACGGCGAGAACAATGGCGCGCGGTCAAGCAGGCCGTGGATCTTCATCTCAGGCACATGCTTATGCTTGAGGGTCAGACCATAAAGGAAGTTATTGGCCGAAATGGCATCGTCGCGCGTCTGGTCTTCCATCTGGGCAATCATCTGCTTGCCACCGCCCGTATAGCCGGAAACGGCATTCACGCTCACAGGATAGCCGTCTGGCAGAAGACCTGCGGCCCGCAACGGACGAATGAGCGCAATCGCGCCGGTTGGATAGCAACCCGGATTGGCCACGAGCCGCGCGGACTGGATCTTGCTTCTCTGGGCGCTATCCATTTCGGCAAAGCCGTAGGCCCAGTCCTCGGCAACGCGATACGCCGTCGAGGTGTCGATGATCCGAACCTTGTTATTGCCGCTCAGCATCGCAACAGCCTCGCGAGATGCATCGTCAGGCAGGCAAAGGATGGCGATGTCCGCACTATTGAGCAGATCCTCGCGCATGGCAGCGTTGCGACGTTCCGCTTCGGGAATGGACAGGAGTTCCACGTCGCGGCGACCAGCCATGCGGGTGCGGATCTGCAGTCCCGTTGTGCCGTGTTCGCCGTCGATGAAGATTTTCGCGCTCATGTCCTTGTCCAGATTTTCAATGGGTTACGGGTGCAGGCGGAATCAGTATATCCGCCGGTTGATTCATTTTGTTAACGACCGTGCCAGTCGTTCGGCACGCAAACCCAGCATATACATGGCTACCGTCGCACCGGCAATGGCGGTGATATCCGCATGGTCGTAGGCAGGCGCCACTTCCACGATATCCGAGCCGCGAATGTCGAGCGGGCCGAGTTTCCGGAGAACCGATAGCATCTTTGCGGAGGAGGGGCCGCCTGCGACGGGCGTGCCGGTGCCAGGCGCAAACGCCGGGTCAAGGCAATCAATGTCAAAAGTGAGATAGCAGGGTGCTTCGCCGACATGGGAGACGATCATGTCTGCAATGGCCTGTGCACCCAGATCCTCGATTTCGTAGCCGTGGATGATCCGAATGCCGAAATCGTCCGGAGCTTCGGTTCTTATGCCAATCTGGATAGAGCGGGCAGGATCGATGACGCCCTCGCGGACGGCTCTGCACACAAACGAGCCATGATCGATGCGCTTTCCGTCATCATCCCACGTATCCTGATGCGCATCAAAATGCACGAGCGCCAGCGGGCCGTGTCTTGCAGCATGCGCTTTCAGCAAGGGCCAGGTCACGAAATGATCGCCACCCAGCGACATTAGATAGGCATTCGAGGAAAGGATGTGCGCCGCTTCCTGTTCGATGAGGGCAGGCGTCTCTTGATGATTCCCGTAGTCGAAAAGCACGTCGCCGTAATCGATGACTGCCATCTGCTCGAACAGATCCCGCGCAAACGGATATTGGGGGTCATTGTCGAAGATCGCCGATGCGCGACGGATCGCCTGCGGGCCAAAGCGGGCGCCCGGTCTGTTGGAAACAGCGGCGTCAAACGGAATGCCGAGAATGACTGCATCGACAGCCTCGAGACTTTTGGTGTACCGGCGTCGCATGAAGGACAGGGCGCCCGCATAGGTGGGATCGGTAGCGGCACCACGTATTGTTTTTGCCATAAAAGCGTTATCGATGGATTTCGAAGCCATGGGATCAATCCTTCACAAAGCCATAGGCGCGCTGCACAAGGGCGATCCGAACCTCATAACGTTCATACCAGTCCCTCCGGCCCTGTTCCTGCGCGGCAAGGTGGTCTACCACTTGTTTCCACGCGATGATGCTGGCCTCATCGATCCAGTAGGAATTGGCTATCCCAAATCCGTCAGCGCCGCGCACGCTCTCATAGCCGAGATAGCCCGGTTGCTGCTCGGCAAGATCCAGCATGGTCTGGGCCATGTCTGCGTATCCGCAATCACCAACAGTTCGATGAGAACTGAAAGCCACCACGAAATAGGGTGGCTTTGGCAGCGCTGCGAAACGATCTTTCGGTTCCGCTGACATAGTGATCTCCCGTTAGAAGCCTCGTTCAAAACGATGCCTGATGATGCCCAGATGGCTTCTCCGGACAAGCCTGAATTATTGATGAAGCCATAACGAAAAAAGGCGGAGCCGAAGCCCCGCCTTTCCAATCCAGTATCCAGCAGAAGCGATTAGCGCTTCGAGAACTGGAACGAACGGCGGGCCTTAGCCTTACCGTACTTCTTACGCTCGACAACGCGGCTGTCGCGGGTCAGGAAGCCACCCTTCTTCAGAACCGAGCGCAGGCCTGGTTCGAAGTAGGTGAGAGCCTTAGAGATACCGTGACGAACGGCACCGGCCTGACCGGAAAGGCCACCGCCAGCAACGGTTGCGATAATGTCGAACTGGCCATTGCGGGCAGCTGCAACGATCGGCTGCTGCAGGATCATCTGCAGAACCGGACGTGCGAAGTATGCCGAATAGTCCTTGCCGTTGACAATGATCTTGCCGGAACCAGCCTTGACCCATACGCGGGCAACGGCGTTCTTGCGCTTGCCGGTAGCATAGGAACGGCCCTGTGCATCAACCTTGCGCTCACGTGCCGGAGCGGAAGCCTGACCAGCGACGCCGAGGTCCTTCAGGGAAGAAAGGTCAGCCATGCTTAGGCGCTCCTTGTGTTCTTGTTGCTGAGCTTGGCCACATCGAGCGTGACCGGCTGCTGTGCTTCATGCGGATGGTTGGAGCCAGCATAAACGCGCAGGTTCTTCATCTGGCGACGTCCGAGCGGGCCGCGCGGGATCATGCGCTCAACAGCCTTCTCGAGAACACGCTCAGGGAAGCGGCCTTCGATGATGGCGCGTGCAGTGCGCTCCTTGATGCCGCCCGGATAACCGGTGTGCCAGTAGTACTTCTTGTCGGAGTACTTCTTGCCGGTGAAGACGACCTTCTCAGCGTTGATGACGATGACGTTGTCGCCGTCGTCGACGTGAGGCGTGTAGGTAGCCTTATGCTTGCCGCGAAGATGGTTTGCGATGATGGTGGCGAGGCGTCCGACAACGAGGCCTTCGGCGTCGATCAGCACCCACTTCTTCTCCACCTCAGCGGGCTTCTGTACGAAGGTAGACATATGTGCTCTCTTCTTTTCATGATCCCGTAGCGAGGAAACCTCATCTCGGGCGTTTCTTGTTGCTTGGTTTTGACCCGCGAGCAGGCCAACAGGGCAGGAAAGTCACGCTTTCACGACCTGCGGCGGCTTATAGGGACAGATGCCGCTATCGTCAAGATAGCTGCAATTGGCGGTCTGGAAATAAAACGATAAAAATCAATGGGTTAGAATTGTGGTTCTATGATACCACAAAAATCAACCGAAACTGTTGCATGAGACCGTGGTTTATCGCCAACCAAAACATCCTTCGTCCAGAAAACTGTCGCAGTCCCCGGGGGAAGGGCGCATTTCGCACTGACGGACAGGGCAGTTGCGGACATCCTTGGTCGGAATGCTATCGGACTTCGCATACTCGCCACCGGCACAATAGCGGTCGCTCGAAACGTAGCGATCATAGAGCGTCACCCCCGTCCTTCCGGGGTAGCGGAAGATAACTGCGCCTTCGCGTGCAATACGCTCCTGTGCTGCCGCGCAGGTCATGGATGTCGAGTTATACCGTGAGATAGCGGCCGCTGGCTGGCTGCTTGCGATGATGGAAAACGCGGCGCTTGCGGCAATCAAATAGTGACCTTGCATTTGATCTTTCCTTTTAAGCCTTGCGGAACCTAAATAGCGCAAACTGTTTCTCAGCCAAGAGCATGAACTGATGCTTTGGAGGATCACGCGATGGATCACAATTTCTATGACGACGGCTATCTGACGGACATCTTGAAATCCGTTAAATCAATCGCTCTCGTGGGGGCGTCTCCCAACCCTAGCCGACCCAGCCATGGCGTAATGGGCTTCTTGCTCTCCAAGGGGTACCACGTCATTCCCGTCAATCCGGGTCAGGCTGGCAAGATGATTCTTGGCCAGAAGGTGTATGGTCACCTGGGCGATATTGCCGAACGGATCGACATGATCGATGTGTTTCGTGCCTCGGAATATCTGGCTGAAGTTGTCGATGAAGCGCTTGCGCTTTCTCCGCGCCCAAAAGTCCTCTGGACCCAGTTGGGCGTGAGGGAAGAAAGTTCGGCGGCGCGGGCAGAGCAAGCGGGTGTGCAGGTTGTCATGGATCGGTGTCCGGCAATCGAATATCCTCGACTGCTCGGGCACCATCCGGTGCATTGAACCGACACGGGTCGAGAGGTTCGGGGGCGCTAGTCCACCAGCAAATCCGGCTGTACCCGAAGCGCGTTCATCTCGCCTGCGTTCACGCAGTATGCGGCAAAGTTTTCCGGTGCCTGATGCATGCCAAGGTCGTGTCGGCATTGCTCCTTCGACGCGCAGTGCGAGCAATTCGACTGCATCTCGCGGAACTGGTTCGGTGACAGAAGGCGCACCTCGACCGGATCGATATGCAGGGCCTGCATCAACCGTTCCATTTCTTCCGCGCCATTCGCGGCCAGGCGGTTCAGCTCCAGCAGCCGGTGACGGTCTATACCCAGATCTGCTGCAATTTCGCTCTGGAGCTCCGGTCCCAGCTCATCCAAATCCGATAAGGTTTGGAAACAGTTGCGAATATTTCCGTAGAGATGCGACAAGCGCGCTGCGAAACTTCCCGATGCTTCGTTCATAGCCATGCTGATGCCTCCTGACGATCCGGCTCGCAGTGTGGCACGTCTGTGAGCAGCCACCTTGATCCGGATCAAGTCCTTATCGGGGAAGCAGCAGTTCCGTCTGCAGCGTCGAACCGCGCAAAGAATTTCTCAATTCAGTCCGGTTTATGGCGTTTGGCGGTTTGTCGCCGGAGCATGGCGCTGTCTATAGTGTGCCTCAGTCAGCCGAACACGGCGGTATTCGTTCAAGGGAGGAACCACTATGACAACCGACAATCCGGGCTTTTCCACACTTGCAATTCATGCAGGCGCAAAGCCTGATCCGGCCACAGGCGCCCGAGTGACGCCTATCTACCAGACAGCGTCCTACGTCTTCGAAAGTGCCGATCATGCCGCGGCTCTTTTCGGACTGCAGCAGTTCGGAAACATCTATACGCGAATTATGAATCCCACTCAGGCGGTACTGGAGGAGAAGGTTGCTGCCTTGGAAGGCGGCACCGCGGCTCTTGCCGTCGCTTCGGGCCACGCAGCGCAGATGCTCGTTTTTCATACGATCATGAAGCCCGGGAGCAATTTTGTCGCTGCACGCCGTCTCTACGGAGGCTCCATCAACCAGTTCGGACACGCCTTCAAGAATTTTGGCTGGGACGTACGTTGGGCAGACCCTGCAGATCCGCAAACCTTCTCCGCGCAAGTCGACGAGAACACGCAGGCGATCTTTATCGAGAGTCTTGCCAATCCTGGCGGCACCTTTGTGGACATTGCGGCGATTGCAGAAGTCGCTCAGAAGCATGGCCTTCCATTGATCGTGGATAACACTATGGCTAGCCCCTATCTGGTTCGTCCCCTTGAGCACGGAGCCGATATCGTCGTGCATTCCCTGACCAAGTTCCTCGGCGGGCATGGCAATTCGATGGGTGGCATCATCGTGGACGGAGGCACCTTCGACTGGACCGCATCAGGACGTTATCCGATGTTGTCCGAGCCGCGGCCTGAATATGCCGGTGTCGTGCTGCATCAGACGTTCGGCAATTTCGCTTTTGCCATCGCTTGCCGCGTTCTTGGCCTGCGCGATCTTGGACCTGCGATTTCACCCTTCAACTGCTTCATGCTGCTGACCGGTATCGAGACGCTTCCGCTTCGTATGCAAAGGCATTGCGACAATGCCCTGGCGGTGGCGAAGTGGCTTAAAAAGCACGAGAAAGTTTCCTGGGTTTCCTATGCCGGACTGGAGGATGATGCGAATCATGGTCTGCAGCAACGCTATTCACCATCTGGCGCCGGCGCGGTCTTCACCTTCGGCCTGAAGGGCGGCTATGAGGCTGGCAAGACGTTTGTGGAAGGGTTGAAGCTTTTTTCGCATCTGGCCAATATCGGCGACACACGTTCGCTGGTCATTCACCCCGCTTCAACGACCCATCGACAATTGACGCCCGAACAGCAGACGGCTGCCGGGGCAGGGCCGGACGTCGTGCGCTTGTCGATTGGCATCGAGGATCTGAAGGATATCATCGCCGATCTCGAGCAGTCGCTCTCGAAGGTATGAGGATAAGATGAACGACGTCGTCCGCTTTGATATTGCATCCATTGAGCCGGAGGAGGGCGCGCCAGCGCCTGATCGGCTGATTTCCGGTGAGCCGCGGTTCCGGACATGGAATGTTGAAGAGGCGGATGGCGGCGTCTATGCCGGGATTTGGGAATCAACTCCCGGCAAATGGCGTATTCTTTATGACGAATGGGAGTATTTCCATGTTCTTGAAGGCCAGTCGGTCGTGACCCCAGATGGTGGCGCGCCTATTCATCTCAAGGCGGGCGACAGGCTGATCCTCAGACCAGGGTTCAAGGGAACCTGGGAAGTCATTGAAACGACTCGCAAGGACTACGTGATTCGACTGTGATCACCGCTGCTGCTGCCGTGCCTCTTTCAGCATCAGCGACAACGACGCCCCCAGAATAAGCAGTGCGCCCAGCCACAGATACCCGCTCGGCGCATAACCAAACACGACCCAGCCAGCGAGCACGTTGAGCGGCAACTTCAGGTCATCGAACGGCTGCACGTAAGCGGCGTCGGCAACGCTGTAAGCGAGCGTGAGTAGATATTGTCCGATAGCGGTCAAGAAGCCCGCCAGAACGAGTAGCCAAAGCGTTGAGGCCTGCGGCAGAGCAAAGCCGGTACCAAAGGCAAGAGCGGCATTGATGGGTGTCAGCAGCACGAACAACCAGATCGTGACGGTCTCGGCCGGTTCATGATGCGTCAGGTTCTTCATGATCAGGGATGAACCGCCCCAGAGCAGAGCAGCCAGAACGGGTAGGAGCGCGGTTGCTGAAAAGCTGTCTGCCCAAGGCTGTAGAATGATCATAGCGCCTGTAAAGCCGATTGCGGTTGCCGACCAACGGTGCAGACCAACAGTCTCGCCCAGAAACAGACGGGCGCCGATGATGACGAAGAAGGGCGACGTCATGACAAGGGCAATCGCCTGCCAGATCGGGACAGTCACCAGACCGTAGGCCCAGGCCTGAACTCCCAGAGCGGCCAGGACGACGCGAAGCAGGTGACGGATCGGATGGCGCGTTCGCATTGCCCTGATTCCAAGCTTCATCAGCAAGGGCAGGGAGAAGGCTGTTGCAATGGCATATTGCCAGAACGCCATGGAGGAGGCTGGAAAGTGCAGTACCATGGCCAGCCATTGGGTCAGAACATTGATCGCTGCAAACACAATCCCTGCCAGGATCATGAAGAGCGCGCCCAGTATGGCAGGAGAGCGGATCAGGCTTTTCGGCTGGTGCGCGTTCATGGAGATATCCGTCGTTACTGCTGGCCGCAACTGTCGACCCCGGATCACACCGATAACAAGTCAACGGTTCGCCATCAAATGGAAAGCCCGGCACGATGGCCGGGCTTGGATCTTCAAAACAGCTGCGCTTCGGAAAACGCATGCTAAATAGCCTTAGCTGTTGACGGCGTCCTTCAGGCCCTTGCCGGCCGAGAACTTCGGAACGTTACGAGCCGGGATATCAACTTCAGCGCCGGTCGATGGATTACGGCCCTTCGAAGCTTCGCGGCGCGATACGGAAAAGCTACCGAAGCCTGCGAGACGAACATCGCCACCGTTCTTCAGTTCAGCCTGAACGGCATCGAGAACTGCGTCAACAGCCGATGCGGCGTCTGCCTTGGACAGACCAGCCTTTTCAGCAACGGCGGATACCAATTCGTTCTTGTTCATGTTTCCACCCCTTTCAATGGTTTCACACAAATGGACCTAGTCGGGGCAACGATTCATGCCGCCCTTCGCCCAACCAAAAGCTCTGCGATTGCCTGAAAAACAAGGGGCTCTCAGCAGTTTTCACAAAAAAGGCCGGTGAAATACCGGCCTTTTTCCACAAGAGGTGCATAATCTACACCCTATGATGCTCAATGAGCGACAGTCGCACCCGTATCGTCGCTGCCGTCAACAGCAGCAATGACCGTCGTTTCAACCGTTCCATCCCATTCAATCGGCTCCGGTTTGCGCAGGAGCGCATGCTCCAGAACCTCACCCATCCGCGATACAGGGATGATCTCCATGTTGTTCTTCACGTTGTCCGGGATATCCGCCAGATCCTTCGCGTTCTCTTCCGGGATCAGAACCTTCTTGATGCCACCGCGCAGTGCAGCGAGAAGCTTTTCCTTCAGACCACCGATGGGCAGAACCCGACCACGCAGGGTGACTTCCCCCGTCATGGCGACATCCTTGGAGATCGGAATTCCCGTCATGATGGACACGATGGCAGTTGCCATTGCGATACCAGCGGACGGACCGTCTTTCGGCGTTGCACCTTCCGGCACGTGAACATGGATATCCGACTTGTCGAAGAGCGGCGGCTTGATTCCAAAATCGACGGCACGCGAACGGACATAGGATGCCGCCGCAGAAATCGATTCCTTCATCACGTCCTTCAGGTTGCCGGTTACGGTCATGCGACCCTTACCCGGCATCATGACGCCTTCGATCGTCAGCAATTCGCCTCCGACCTCGGTCCAGGCAAGGCCTGTCACGACACCGACCTGATCTTCACGCTCAGCTTCACCGTGGCGGAACCGCGGAACGCCGAGATAATCGTGAATGTTCGCGGCGGTGACCTCGACGGTCTTCGTGTTGCCCTTGATGATCTCCGTCACGGCCTTACGTGCGAGTTTCATCAGTTCACGTTCGAAGTTACGGACACCGGCTTCACGGGTGTACTGCTGAATGATCGCGGTCAGGGCGTCGTCGCTGACGGAAAACTCTTCCGGCTTCAACGCGTGCTCCTTGATTGACTTCGGCAGAAGGTGGCGCTTCGCGATCTCGCGCTTCTCATCTTCCGTGTAACCGGCGATCCGGATGATCTCCATGCGGTCCATGAGCGGGGCAGGGATATTCAGCGTGTTCGCGGTCGTGATGAACATCACGTCAGAAAGGTCATATTCCACTTCCAGGTAGTGATCCATGAAGGTGGAGTTCTGAGCCGGATCGAGCACTTCCAGAAGAGCCGATGATGGATCGCCACGGAAGTCCATGCCCATCTTGTCGATCTCGTCGAGCAGGAAGAGCGGGTTCGACCGTTTTGCCTTCTTCATCGACTGCACGACCTTGCCCGGCATGGAGCCGATATAGGTGCGGCGGTGACCACGAATCTCGGCCTCGTCCCGCACGCCGCCCAGCGCCATGCGCACATATTCGCGGCCGGTCGCCTTGGCGATCGACTGTGCGAGCGAGGTTTTGCCGACGCCCGGAGGACCGACGAGGCACAGGATTGGCCCCTTGATCTTGGTCGCGCGGGCCTGCACGGCGAGATACTCGACGATACGCTCCTTGACCTTGTCGAGACCAAAATGGTCCTGATCCAGGATCTTTTCCGCATTGTGCAGATCGATCTTGACCTTCGACTTCTTGTTCCACGGAATCGTCAGCAGCCAATCGAGGTAGTTGCGAACTACCGTCGCTTCCGCAGACATCGGGCTCATCTGGCGCAGCTTCTTCAGTTCAGCATCCGCCTTCTCGCGGGCCTCCTTGGAGAGCTTGGTTTTGTTGATGCGCTCTTCCAGTTCGGCCATCTCGTCACGGCCGTCTTCGCCGTCGCCGAGTTCCTTCTGGATCGCCTTCATCTGTTCGTTCAGGTAATATTCGCGCTGCGTCTTTTCCATCTGGCGCTTGACGCGCGAACGAATGCGCTTCTCGACCTGAAGCACCGAGATCTCGCCTTCCATGAAGCCGAGCGCCTTTTCGAGACGCATCTTCACGCTCACCATTTCTAGCATTTCCTGCTTCTCGGTGATCTTGATGGAGAGGTGGGATGCAACAGTGTCCGCCAATTTCGAATAATCTTCGATCTGGCTAGCCGCACCGACGACTTCCGGAGAAATCTTCTTGTTCAGCTTCACGTAGTTTTCGAATTCCGAAACCACAGAGCGTGCAAGGGCTTCGACTTCAACCGGATCCTCGACGGGTTCGCTGAGAACGGAGGCCTGCGCCTCATAAAATTCTTCACGGGCGGTGTAATCCGAAATCTCTGCACGCGCCCGGCCCTCGACCAGAACCTTTACGGTGCCGTCGGGTAGCTTCAGCAGTTGCAGCACGTTCGCGACTGTACCAACCTTATGGATGGCGGAAGGATCCGGGTCGTCATCACCCGCATTGATCTGGGTGACGAGCATGATCTGCTTGTCAGAACCCATAACCTCTTCCAGTGCGCGAATGGATTTCTCGCGCCCGACGAACAGAGGTACGATCATGTGGGGGAAAACCACAATATCGCGCAGAGGCAGAACCGGATAAATACTTCCGTCCTGATGCGCCGACGCTGTATTCGTCATAACATTTCCTTTCACTCTTCCCGTTTCCGGGAGCCGTCCAGTTAAAGGCTGGACTTTCTGTCTTCTCCAAAGTGGAGGTTCCGGACGCAGTTTTCAAGCCTTGCACAGCTATCCGCGAGGCGGCTGTGGAAAGGTCGAGCATAGGGCCGGATGCTTACGCGTGACTGATTTCAGCATACAGAATCAGGAGCCAGCAGTGCCATGAAGTTCTGGCCAACGCTCCTGATCGTTCGGGCCGGTCAGGAAGCAACGCTCCGACACCTATCGCCCCACCCTCGACGGGATTGAACCCTGCGCGGGTGTTAAAGATAGCGAAGGGGCCAGCAGGCCCCCTCGCAAATCGAAGTAAGATCAGGCTGAGACGTTTGCCTTTTCTTCCTGACGGTCGGCGTAGATGTAAAGCGGACGCGCCGTACCGCGGACGACCTCTTCAGAGATAACGACCTCGCGAACGCCTTCCAGCGCAGGAAGTTCGAACATGGTGTCCAGCAGGATCTTTTCCATGATCGAGCGCAAACCGCGCGCCCCGGTCTTGCGAATGATGGCCCGACGAGCAATCTCGCGGAGCGCATCTTCGTGGA
Organism: Rhizobium sp. Root149; assembly: GCF_001427345.1. NCBI lineage: Bacteria > Pseudomonadati > Pseudomonadota > Alphaproteobacteria > Hyphomicrobiales > Rhizobiaceae > Rhizobium > Rhizobium sp. Root149. The sequence continues at coordinate 81,966 of NZ_LMGD01000001.1, read as the reverse complement.
AGGTCAGTTCGACATCTTCCATCTCGAACAGACGCTGATACTGCTTTACCAGAGCGTTCTTCGGCTCGGACAGGATCTGGATCAGAGCATCCTCGTCCAGATCTTCCAGCGTCGCCAGAACCGGCAGACGGCCAATGAATTCCGGAATAAGGCCGAACTTCACCAGATCTTCTGGTTCCAGTTCGCGCAGAACCTCGCCTACGCGGCGGTCATCCGGCGCCTTCACGGTCGCAGCGAAACCGATAGAGGTCTTCTCGCCACGCGCCGAAATGATCTTGTCCAGACCAGCAAATGCGCCGCCGCAGATGAAGAGAATGTTTGTCGTATCAACCTGCAGGAATTCCTGCTGAGGATGCTTGCGGCCGCCCTGAGGTGGAACGGATGCAACAGTGCCTTCCATGATCTTCAGGAGGGCCTGCTGAACGCCTTCGCCCGACACGTCTCGCGTTATCGACGGGTTGTCAGACTTGCGCGAAATCTTGTCGACTTCGTCGATATAGACGATTCCGCGCTGTGCCCGCTCGACATTGTAGTCGGCAGCTTGAAGCAGTTTCAGAATGATGTTTTCGACATCTTCACCAACATAGCCAGCTTCCGTCAACGTCGTTGCGTCAGCCATGGTGAATGGCACGTCGATGATTCGCGCGAGCGTCTGGGCGAGGTAGGTCTTGCCGCATCCGGTTGGGCCGACAAGCATGATGTTGGACTTCGCCAGTTCCACATCGCCGTTCTTTGAAGCGTGCGCCAGGCGCTTGTAGTGGTTGTGGACGGCTACGGACAGGATCTTTTTCGCCTGCTGCTGACCGATGACGTATTCATCCAGAACCTTGATGATGTCCTGCGGCGTCGGAACGCCATCACGGGACTTCACCATTGAGCTCTTGTTCTCTTCGCGGATGATATCCATGCACAGTTCAACGCATTCATCGCAGATGAACACGGTCGGTCCGGCAATCAGCTTGCGGACCTCGTGCTGGCTTTTGCCGCAGAAGGAACAATACAACGTGTTTTTCGAGTCGCCGCCGTTGCTGCCGCTGACCTTGCTCATATCACTTTCCTTCCAGCACACCGATCGCCTGTCCCCAGGCTCGGAGAGTTCCTATGCCGGTGGGCCGGCTCTCGTGCTAAGAGCCACGCCAACCCGTTTCTGGGGCACTCTACCGAACAGGAACTTAACGGTCCCTGATGCGGTGGCAACGCAACCCCTTCAATACCGCATGCTATGTCATAATAATTCAACACAGCATTAATAGATATTATTACCGCGTTCGTCGTCAGTTGAAACCCCGTTGCGGTCGAATACGGGGTAACACTTTGTCGACTACAGCTTTGCCTTAAGAGGCAGAGCCACCTTCCAGTTCCAGGCGCGTGGTGAGGATCTTGTCCACAACGCCCCATTCGAGCGCTTCGTCGCTATCCATGAAGTGGTCACGATCCAGCGTCTTTTCCACTTCTTCGTATGTACGGCCGGTATGCTTCACGTACACGTCGTTCAAACGCTTTTTCATCTTCAATATGTCGCGAGCATGGCGCTCGATGTCAGATGCCTGGCCCTGGAAGCCACCGGATGGCTGATGAACCATGATACGGGAGTTTGGCATGGCAAAACGCATGCCCTTCTCGCCAGCAGCCAGCAGCAGCGAGCCCATAGACGCAGCCTGACCGATACAAAGCGTGGAAACAGCTGGCTTGATGAATTGCATCGTGTCGTAGATCGACATACCGGCGGTCACAACGCCACCCGGCGAGTTGATGTAGAGCGCAATTTCCTTTTTCGGATTTTCCGCTTCCAGGAAGAGCAACTGCGCGCAGACCAGAGACGCCATATGATCTTCGACAGGGCCTGTCAGGAAGATGATCCGCTCTTTCAGCAAACGCGAGTAGATATCGTAGGAGCGCTCGCCGCGGTTGGTCTGCTCGACGACCATCGGCACCAAGGCCATAGCGGTATCAACTGGATTTCTCATGGTGTTCCTTTGTCTCATCCGGCGCCCGACGGCGTTTCCGCCCGGAATCGTCTCTGATTTGGTCTCATCCCTACATAGAGTGTGAAAGCCGGGTACTTCAAGACTCCGTACCGGATATCCTTAACTGCTTGTAGTTTTCACCTCTTCTATAGCGTGATCGTTAGCAAACAGATCACAACCGAAACGAGGTTTTAAGCTCTGCCCTGCATAAACTGCGGCAACAATCACGCAGGATGATGACTATGGATGCGATGACAGGCATGCTTCTGTGGGCAGCAGAAGCGCTTACGCTCGCGTTTTTACTGATCGCAGCATGGCTGCACAATCGAAGCCACACCGTCATGGGGCTGTGGGGACTCGGTTTTGCCTGTCATGGGATTGGCGTATGTCTCGTCGGCCTGCGTGGTATCATACCGGACTTCGCATCCATCGTTCTCGGCAACGAGCTGATTCTTCTCGGCATTGCCTGCTGGGGACTAGGCGTTTGCGTCTATGATGGATTGAAGGCGCGGGTGTGGCTCCTCGTTCCTGCTTTGCTCTATCCGATTGTCGTATGCTTGCCGCAAATCTATCCGTACTTCTGGCTACGATCGGCGCTGATACAATGGGCTTCGGCCGCAGGATACCTGATACTTGCCTATCTCCTTCTCACTGGCCAGAGGCCAGTTCCTTACGTGCGGCGTGTGTTCGCGCTGGTCGCTTGTTGCCAGTCGCTGATCATGATCAACATGGGCGTCCAGGTTCTGGTCAGCAAGCCGGTCGCCTTCGCGCAGATGCCCAACCTGCTTATGTCTTCGGTGGGCAATATCATATGTCTGGTGGCGGGGCTGATGCTCGGGGCGAGAATGTTGATGGTGAAATCCGAGGAGCGACTTGAAAGAGCTGCTGTCACCGATCCTCTCACGGGCGTTTTGAACCGACGCGGCTTCCTGCAGCGCTTTGACATAGTGCGGCAACACGTTGCCAGCCAACGCACTCAACTCGCACTCATCCTGTTTGACCTCGATAATTTCAAACAGATCAACGACCAAAGCGGTCATATGACAGGTGATCGGGTGCTGGCCGAGTTTTGCGCCACCGCCCAATCGTGCATAGGTCTGCGAGGCGAGTTTGGGCGAATGGGCGGTGAGGAATTCGCCTGTGTCGTGCCAATTGGAAGTCGTGCGGAGGCAGTAGGCCTGGCGGAAGCGATTCGCCTGACCTTCATGAGACAGCAGATTGCAACGGAACAAGGGACTCTTCTATCTGCGACGGCCAGCGCAGGCATTGCAATTGCTGGCGGGCCGATTCCAATTATCCTGGACGAAATGCTGTCCCGCGCCGACAAGGCGCTCTATTTTGCCAAGAATGCCGGACGAAACCGGACTGCGCTGCACGATGGCCTGAATATTTCCTGCGTCACGAATCAACGCGGAGAGGACGCAAGATCCGGCAAACCACTTCAACTGAATACCGCAATATCGCTCTCTCACCGCACCGCAGGCGCTCAATGAAGGCCGTGTCAGACCAACTTTAGCAAGCTGCCAAGGAGAGGTGCCAACCCGGACTGTTGCTTTGCAGCAATGATTGTACTCTTATCCCGGCCGATTAACGGGAAGCTTTTTCACACATGCACTATCTTGTAACGGGTACGGCCGGGTTTATCGGTTTCCATCTTGCACGCCGTCTGTTGGAGGATGGGCATCGGGTGACCGGCTTCGATGGTTTGACACCCTATTATAATCTCAAGCTCAAGGAAGGTCGCCACGCCGCACTGGCGCAATTTCCGTCCTTCCGTCCGGTCATCGGCATGCTTGAGGATCGTGAAACGTTGTACAGTGCGTGCGACCACGGCCAACCTGATGTGATGATCCACCTCGCGGCCCAGGCCGGCGTTCGCTACAGCCTTGAAAACCCTCGCGCCTATTTGGATTCAAACCTGCTCGGATCCTGGAACGTCCTTGAACTCGCGCGAGAGGTGGGTGTTCGGCACCTCATGCTGGCTTCGACATCGTCGGTCTATGGCGCGAACGAATCAATCCCGTTTTCAGAAAGCGACAAGACTGACGAACCGCTGAGTTTTTACGCAGCGACGAAGAAAAGCATGGAACTGATGGCGCACACCTATGCGCATCTGCATCGCTTACCGATCACCGCCTTCAGGTTCTTCACTGTCTACGGGCCATGGGGGAGGCCTGATATGGCGCTTTTCAAGTTCGTGAAGGCGATACTGGAAGACAGAGAAATCGAAATCTACGGGGAGGGGCGGATGAGTCGCGACTTCACCTACATCGACGATCTCGTCAGCGGTATAATCGATCTGTCGCACGTGGTTCCCGCGGAGGGGAATCGGGTTACGGCAAACGGGGTGCGGGATACTCTCTCGCATCAGGGGCCGTTTCGAGTCGTGAATATTGGCGGTGGTCAGCCCGTCAGCGTCCTGGATTTCATCGAAACCATCGAATCCGTGCTGGGCAGGAAGGCCAAGCGCAAAATGCTACCAATGCAGCAGGGGGATGTGCCGCGAACCTATGCGTCACCGGATCTGCTGGTGGCGTTGACAGGTAAAAAGCCTGAAATCGACCTGAATGCGGGCGTCGCCGCCTTCGTGGATTGGTACGTGACGCACAGTCGCGAATTACAGCTTTGAATGAGGTTCAAGTCTTTCCGACACGCGCGCGGCAGAACATGCCGCGCAGGGCGACAGCCGAAAGACTCGAAACAGACACCAGTACCTGGCGACCGCAAGAGATGACCTAAGACAAGGGGAATTAATGGTGGGCGATGAGAGACTCGAACTCCCGACATCTTCGGTGTAAACGAAGCGCTCTACCAACTGAGCTAATCGCCCTGACGTCCGCGGCTCGTGTCCGCTGCGTCGGTGGCCGTGATGTATTCAGATCCGAAAAAAACCGCAAGAGCGTTTGCGAAGTTTTTTTGATTTTTTTGGACGACGAGAGAGGCGGGTTTCTCAAAAGCCCTGAAACTGCGGGGTTTTAGCCTCAAAGTTTTTTTCGTCTTCCACAGGGGCTTATGCTGAAGAGGGGGCCTGTTGAAAAGAAACGAACATTCGTCACCGAATTGTCTTGAAACCTGCTTGACACCTCAGAACGAACGCCTTAGAGAGCCGGTCATCGACTGGCGCTGCCGGTTGGTGACGGGGGTTTCTCCCTTGTCTGGAAGAATGCGGGTGTAGCTCAGTCGGTTAGAGTGCCGGCCTGTCACGCCGGAGGTCGCGGGTTCGAGCCCCGTCACTCGCGCCATTCCAGTCAAAAACGAAACAATGCGCGGGTGTAGCTCAGTCGGTTAGAGTGCCGGCCTGTCACGCCGGAGGTCGCGGGTTCGAGCCCCGTCACTCGCGCCATTCTAATTCAAATTGCTTTGGAACAGTGCGGAACTCAAATGGGTTCCTCTGTTTCCCATTGGGCGGTATCCCACTCGTTTTCCTTCGATGCGACCCGGCGTCGCAAGGCCGTCGTTTTGTTCTCGAACGGACCTATCGCCCTCAGGTTTCGCTGATCCGTTGCTTTCACGACAATGCCTCATTATCTGACGGTGATAAAAGGCCGATCAACAGGATTCTCAGGTCTCATCATTTGCGTCATCTTCCCTTGATGTTAACATGCAGATGGATTTGTACCATTTTGGTGCGGGAAGCTTGATTCAAAGGTCTTGCGCGCGGCTTCCGCCTGCGCTAGTCACGCCTTGTTGCAATGCACGTTCGCTTGCCGCGCATTCGCTTTTGTGCCGCCCGGCACCGCTTGGCAAGCAAGGATGGAATACGATGACTGAACTTCTCAGTTCCTATGTTCCGATCGCGATTTTTATTGGAATTGCCCTCGTGATCGGTCTGGCGCTTCTAATTGCTCCGTTCGCTGTTGCCTACAAGGCGCCGGATGCGGAAAAGCTGTCTGCCTACGAGTGCGGTTTCAATGCATTTGACGATGCCCGAATGAAGTTCGACATCCGATTCTATCTCGTGTCGATTCTGTTCATCATCTTTGACCTGGAAGTTGCTTTTCTGTTCCCTTGGGCTGTGTCCTTCGGAGAAATCGGCTGGTTTGGCTTCTGGTCCATGATGGTGTTCCTCGGCGTCCTGACCATCGGCTTTATCTATGAGTGGAAAAAAGGAGCGCTGGAATGGGAGTAGTCGATAACGGCACCACCCTGGTTGCGCCACAGGCGAAGGGTATCATTGATCCCCGGACCGGCAAGCCGGTCGGAAGCGACGATGCATTCTTCGGCGAGATCAATAACGAACTCGCCGATAAGGGTTTTCTGGTCACTTCGACTGACGAACTGATCAACTGGGCGCGCACCGGCTCCCTGATGTGGATGACGTTTGGTCTTGCGTGCTGCGCTGTGGAAATGATGCAGCTTTCAATGCCTCGCTATGATGTCGAGCGCTTTGGTTTCGCGCCTCGTGCGTCGCCTCGTCAGTCTGACGTAATGATTGTGGCGGGCACCCTGACGAACAAGATGGCGCCTGCTCTGCGCAAGGTTTACGACCAGATGCCTGAGCCACGTTACGTCATTTCCATGGGATCGTGCGCTAACGGTGGCGGCTACTACCATTATTCCTATTCGGTGGTCCGTGGCTGCGATCGCGTCGTACCTGTTGATATCTATGTTCCCGGCTGTCCCCCCACAGCGGAGGCGCTGCTGTACGGCGTGCTTCTGCTGCAGAAGAAGATACGCCGGACCGGAACGATCGAGCGCTAAGGGCGAGGACTGAATATGAGTGAGGCCCTGAACGACTTCGCGGCTTATGTGAACGAGGCTCGACCTGGCTTGGTCGCGTCATCGGCTATCGCATATGATGAGTTGACGCTCAACACGACACCGGAAAACCTGATCGCGCTGTTGACGTTCTTGCGTGACGATGTGCAGGCACGTTACGTCAACCTCGTTGATATCGCCGGCGTCGACTGGCCGCAGCGTGCGCGTCGCTTCGATGTTGTCTATCATCTGCTTTCGCCAAGCCAGAATGCGCGCATTCGCGTCAAGGTGCAGTGCGGAGAAGATGAAGCGGTCCCATCGGCATGCGCAGTCTACCCGGGTGCAGACTGGTTCGAGCGGGAAGCGTGGGATCTGTACGGCATTTTGTTTACCGGTCACCCGGATCTTCGTCGTATCCTGACCGATTACGGCTTCGAAGGTCATCCTCTCCGCAAGGATTTCCCACTGACTGGCTTCGTCGAAGTTCGCTATGATGATGGTGCAAAGCGTGTCGTTTACGAGCCGGTGCAACTGCGCCAGGAATTTCGTAATTTCGATTTCCTGAGTCCCTGGGAAGGTACGGACTACGTGCTTCCCGGCGACGAGAAGGCCAAGGTCTGATTCAGGCGGCGTCCTGGCGCCGCTTTAACAAGGAACGTCATCCCGCTGGCGCTTTTGAGCCGTCCAGCATGGAGTAGGCAGAAATGACTGAACACAACGTCCGCAATTTCAATATCAATTTCGGACCGCAGCATCCTGCGGCGCACGGCGTTCTGCGTCTGGTCCTTGAGCTGGATGGTGAAATCGTCGAGCGCGTCGATCCCCATATTGGCCTGCTTCATCGCGGCACGGAAAAGCTGATCGAGGCCAAGACCTATCTTCAGGCCCTGCCGTATTTCGATCGCCTCGACTACGTTGCTCCGATGAATCAGGAGCATGCCTACTGTCTCGCGGTTGAGAAGTTGCTCGGCATCCAAGTCCCGATCCGCGGTCAGCTCATCCGTGTCCTCTATTCCGAAATCGGTCGTATCCTGTCGCATCTGCTGAACGTGACGACGCAGGCCATGGACGTCGGTGCGCTTACGCCTCCGCTTTGGGGTTTCGAAGAGCGCGAAAAGCTCATGGTGTTTTATGAGCGCGCTTCCGGTGCTCGCATGCATGCGGCCTATTTTCGTCCGGGTGGCGTGCACCAGGATCTTCCTCAGGATCTTGTCGAAGACATCGGTAGATGGTGTGACGAGTTCCCGCGTGCCCTTCAGGATATCCATGGCCTGATCACCGACAACCGCATTTTCAAGCAGCGCAACGTCGATATCGGTGTTGTTTCGCTGGAAGATGCCTGGGCATGGGGCTTCTCGGGCGTCATGGTTCGCGGTTCCGGCGCGAAGTGGGATCTTCGCAAGTCGCAGCCGTACGAATGTTACGCCGATCTCGATTTCGATATCGCAATCGGCAAGAACGGTGACTGTTACGATCGTTACTTGATCCGCATGTTCGAGATGGAGCAGTCCTGCAAGATCATGAAGCAGTGCGTCGACCGCCTGCTCGGCGATGCAAAGACCGGTCCCGTATCGTCTATCGACGGCAAGGTTGTTCCACCGAAGCGCGGTGAGATGAAGCGCTCCATGGAAGCGCTGATCCATCACTTCAAGCTCTACACCGAAGGTTTCCATGTGCCGGAAGGCGAGGTGTATGCCGCAGTAGAGGCCCCGAAGGGTGAGTTTGGCGTTTATCTGGTTTCTGACGGAACGAATAAGCCGTACCGCTGCAAGATCCGCGCTCCGGGCTATGCACATCTGCAGGCAATGGATTTCCTGTGCCGTGGACATCAGCTTGCTGACGTTTCCGCGGTGCTCGGATCACTCGATATCGTGTTTGGAGAGGTTGACCGCTGATGAAATGCGTCGCCTTCGCAGCCGGATTGTTTATCCTGTCCAGCTTTGCAGCTGAAGCTCAGAGCTTTCAGACAGGGGCAGACACCGCGCGAGGTGCTGATGCGACCATGGCGGAACTCCTAGCCAAGGAATATGAAATCAAGTCGGCCGTACCCAATGGATCGAAGTTGATCGTATTCATGCAAAAGGGAAAATCCGGCTACGCCTGCGAATTCGTCAATGTGGCGAACACGCGGTGCGCATCCATCAATTGATAAGGCGTGAGAAGAAATGTCTGTTCGTCGACTAGCCGAAGATCAGTTTCAGCCGGCAGCTTTTGCCTTCACTGCGGACAACGCAGATTGGGCCGAAGCGACGATTCGCAAATATCCGGAAGGTCGCCAGCAATCAGCGGTGATTCCGTTATTGATGCGCGCCCAGGAGCAGGATGGCTGGGTGACGCGGGCAGCAATCGAGTTTATCGCCCAGAAACTGGCTATGCCCTACATTCGCGTGCTGGAAGTTGCGACCTTTTACACGCAGTTTCAGCTGAAGCCGATTGGCACGAAGGCTCACATCCAGGTTTGCGGTACAACGCCTTGCATGCTGAGAGGTTCCGAAGCCTTGATGGACGTGTGCAAGCGCAAGATCAATGCCGAGCCTTTCGAGCGCAACGCATCCGGCACCCTGTCCTGGGAAGAAGTCGAATGTCAGGGTGCGTGCGTCAATGCGCCGATGGTGATGATCTTCAAAGATGCTTATGAAGATCTTACGCCTGAGCGTCTTGAAGAGATTATCGATGAATTCGAAGCAGGTCGTGGCGCAGATGTCAGAACTGGTCCCCAGATCGACCGGCATTTGTCTGCACCCGAAGGTGGGTCGCTGACGCTCCTTGAGGAGACAAAGCCGGTCCGTACCAATCTGGAGGCTCAGGCTCCTGCAGAGGGTGCTTCCGTACCGCCTGCCGAGGCTGCTCGTCCGAAGGATACGGGTGCGGAAACCAATGCTGCGCTCAAGACACCGGTGACTGCGCCGGCAGAAGCGAAAGCGAATGCCGCGAAAGCTGAGACGCAGCCGCTTTCCGGGACAAAGGCTTCAGAGCCTGACCCCAAGGCTGTTGGGAGCACGGGCGAGGGCGCACCGGCTGAAGGCAGCAAGGTAGCGGGTACAGGCGACAAGACATCCGGTGGCGACAAATAACTCTGCCGCATCGGTGAAACGCCGCATTCCGCGGTGAACAGGTATTCATAAAGCCGGCCTCGGGGCCGCGGACTGGTGGAACACATCATGTTGAAAGATCAGGATCGCATCTTTACCAACATTTACGGCCTCAAGGACAAGTCGCTGAAAGGCGCGATGAGCCGTGGCCACTGGGATGGTACGAAGCAGATCATTGAAAAAGGCCGCGACTGGATCATCAACGAGATGAAGGCGTCCGGTCTGCGCGGGCGCGGTGGCGCGGGCTTCCCGACCGGTCTGAAGTGGTCCTTCATGCCGAAGGAATCGGATGGCCGCCCTCATTATCTCGTGGTCAATGCTGACGAATCGGAGCCTGGTACCTGCAAGGATCGCGAGATCCTGCGCAATGACCCCCATACGTTGATCGAAGGCTGCGTGATTGCAGGCTTTGCGATGGGTGCTCATACCGCTTACATCTATGTGCGCGGTGAGTACATGCGTGAGCGCGAGGATCTGCAAAAGGCCATCGACGAATGCTATGATGCTGGCCTGCTCGGCGCCAACAACAAGTGTGGCTGGGATTTTGATGTCTACGTCCATCATGGCGCAGGCGCCTACATCTGCGGTGAAGAGACTGCACTTCTGGAAAGCCTTGAAGGCAAAAAGGGTCAGCCGCGCCTCAAGCCGCCGTTCCCGGCAAACATGGGTCTTTATGGCTGTCCGACGACGGTGAATAACGTCGAATCGATCGCCGTTGCCCCGACTATCCTTCGCCGTGGCGCTTCGTGGTTCTCGGCTATTGGTCGTCCCAACAATGTCGGCACAAAGCTGTTCATGGTTTCCGGCCACGTCAACAAGCCCTGCACCTTCGAGGAAGCCATGGGCCTATCCTTCCGTGAGCTGATCGAGCGCCATTGCGGCGGTATTCGCGGCGGCTGGGACAATTTGCTTGCTGTCATCCCAGGCGGTGCATCGTGCCCGGTTGTCCGCGGCGAGGACATGGCCGATGCGATCATGGACTTTGACGGCATGCGCGAAGTCAAGTCGTCCTTCGGGACAGGCGGCATGATCGTGATGGATAAATCCACGGATATCATCAAGGCGATCTGGCGTATTGCTGCGTTCTTCAAACACGAAAGCTGCGGTCAGTGCACGCCTTGCCGGGAAGGCACCGGCTGGATGATGCGTGTTCTCGAGCGGATGGTGAAGGGGCAGGCGCAGAAGCGCGAAATCGATATGCTGTTCCAGGTGTCGAAGCAGATCGAGGGCCACACAATCTGTGCACTCGGCGACGCGGCGGCTTGGCCTATCCAGGGTCTGATCCGCAATTTCCGATCTGACATCGAGAAGCGCATCGATCAATACACTGCCAACGCCACCAGCCACGGCGCTGTCATGGAAGCTGCGGAGTAATCAATGGTCGGGGCGGGCAACGAAAAGGGTAATTCTGATGCGAAGAAGAATTCTTCGCTCGGGTTCACTTTGCCTTTTTCCGACCATGCACCGGCTAGTCCCTTGGAGTGGATGACGGCTGCCACCGCCGCTGGTCTTGCGTTGAGCAACCAGTTCGCGGGCGCCTTTTTCGGCATCATGCAGGCCGCTATGGCGGCAACTGCAACTACCGAGCAGCGGCAGGCAGAAGATGACAAGCTTTCTGGTGCGGTGAAGGACGCGGGTCGAATCGACGAAGTCAGGACAGTTGCGGTAGCGATGGATGTGGCTTCGGATGCATCGCAAGAGGTATCTCCGAGCACCAGCGCTCCCGCGGTAAAGCTTCAAGCAAAGTCAAAGCAGAAGGTTTCTGAGACGCAAGGTGCACCCAAGCCCGCCAAGGTAGGGCGTAGCAAGGCTACCGCTTCACCGGCTTCGGTCGGTGGGAGCAAGCGTCTCAGCAGCAGAACTAGAAAGCAGCCGGATGATCTTAAGGCAATTTCGGGTATCGGCCCGAAGTTGGAGGTATTGCTCAATGGCATGGGTGTCGTGCGCATTGAGGATATTGCAGCATGGACTGATAAGGAAGTAGAGCATTTCGACCGGGAGCTGGGACTTGACGGTCGGATTGCCAAGGACGATTGGATCGCGCAGGCAAAGGCGCTGCTGCGGTAACGGAATGTGTCACCAGCCTGAAAGGGCAGGGGACTGGAAACAGGACGTAAGTGACGATGGTTAAGCTCAAGGTTGACGGCAAAGAGATAGAGGTTCCCGATCACTTCACGCTTTTGCAAGCGTGCGAGGAGGCGGGTGCCGAAGTGCCGCGTTTCTGTTTCCATGAGCGCTTGTCGGTGGCGGGCAACTGCCGCATGTGCCTTATCGAGGTAAAGGGCGGACCGCCAAAGCCGGCTGCCTCCTGCGCCATGGGCGTGCGCGATATTCGCGGTGGTCCGAACGGCGAACTTCCTGAAGTCTTCACCAACACACCGATGGTGAAGAAGGCCCGGGAAGGGGTCATGGAATTCCTGCTCATCAATCATCCGCTTGATTGTCCGATCTGCGACCAGGGCGGCGAGTGTGATCTGCAGGATCAGGCAATGGCCTTCGGTATGGACGCTTCCCGCTATGCCGAAAACAAGCGGGCTGTTGAAGACAAATATATCGGCCCGCTCGTCAAGACGGTGATGAACCGCTGCATCCATTGCACGCGTTGCGTTCGTTTCACGACGGAAGTGGGTGGCATCTCCGAGCTAGGCCTGATCGGTCGCGGCGAAGACGCGGAAATCACGACCTATCTCGAGCATGCAATGACGTCCGAACTACAGGGCAATGTCATTGATCTCTGCCCGGTCGGTGCACTGACGTCACGTCCGTTCGCCTTCACGGCGCGTCCTTGGGAACTGGGCAAGACCGAATCGATTGATGTGATGGATGCTGTTGGCTCTGCAATCCGGGTCGATACGCGCGGTCGCGAAGTGATGCGCATCATGCCTCGCGTGAACGAGGAAGTGAATGAAGAATGGATCTCTGATAAAACCCGCTTCATCTGGGATGGTCTGAAGACCCAGCGTCTCGATCGTCCCTATGTCCGTCGCGACGGTCGCTTGCAGCCCACCACCTGGGCGGACGCTTTCCAGACGATCAAGACGGCGGTTTCGGCAACGACCGGTGCCCGTATCGGCGCGATCGCAGGTGATCTTGCGAGCGTTGAAGAAATGTACGCGCTCAAGCAACTCCTGAACGCACTTGGTTCGCAGAATCTCGATTGTCGTCAGGATGGTTCGAAGCTGGATCCGGCCTTTGGTCGTTCAAGCTACATCTTTAATCCGACCATCCAAGGTATTGAAAACGCTGACGCACTCCTGCTCATCGGCGCCAATCCCCGAGTGGAAGCTGCCGTTCTGAACGCCCGTATCCGTAAACGCTGGCGTCGCGGCAATTTCCCGATTGCTGTGATCGGCGAAGCGGCTGAGCTGCGTTACCCTTATGAGTATCTCGGTGCTGGTCCGGAAACCCTTGCCGAACTGGCCAACGGATCCCATGGATTCCTCGAGAAACTGCGCAACGCGAAAAAGCCCATGATTGTCGTGGGACCCGGCGCTCTGACGAGAGACGACGGAGCGAGCATCCTTGCTTCTGCCGCCTCGATCGCAAGTGCTGTTGGTGCAGTGAGCGAAGACTGGAATGGCTTCGGTGTGCTCCATACTGCCGCTTCGCGTGTTGGTGGACTGGATCTCGGTTTCGTTCCGGGCGCTAACGGTGCCAATGCCGCAACCATGCTGCGGTCGATGGACGTACTCTTCCTGTTGGGCGCTGACGAAATGGAGTTTTCCACAAAGCATGCCAAGTGCACCGTCTATATCGGTAGTCATGGCGATGCTGGCGCGCATGGCGCAGACGTGATCCTCCCCGGCGCTGCCTATACGGAAAAGTCCGGCACTTGGGTCAATCTCGAGGGGCGGGTGCAGATGGGTAATCGTGCGGGCTTTGCGCCTGGCGATGCTCGCGAAGAATGGGCCATCATCCGTGCGCTTTCGGACGTTCTCGGCAAGAAGCTACCCTTTGATTCGCTTTCGGCTCTTCGTCGCCAGCTGTATGAAGCGCACCCTCATTTCAACGCGCTGGACGAAATTGCTCCGGCTCCGAGCAATGAGATTGCAGAGCTTGCAAAAAAACCGGTGAGCTTGGGCAAGTCTGGGTTTGCGTCTTCGGTCAAAGACTTCTATCTCACGAACCCAATTGCACGTGCTTCGGCCGTGATGGCGGAATGTTCGGCACTGGCCCGCAACAATTTCAAGGCTGCGGCAGAGTAAAGGCTGGAAAACATGGACTCCTTCTTTTTGACTTACGTCTGGCCAGCGATTGTTATGATCGGCCAGTCCCTGTTGCTCCTCGTATGCCTGCTCGTGTTCATCGCCTATATCCTGCTGGCCGATCGCAAGATCTGGGCAGCGGTACAGTTGCGCCGTGGACCTAACGTGGTGGGCCCGTTCGGCCTTTTCCAGTCGTTTGCCGATCTTTTGAAGTTCGTATTCAAAGAGCCGATCATTCCGGCCGGCGCGAACAAAGGCGTGTTCCTGCTGGCGCCGCTCGTGTCGGTTACCCTTGCGCTCGCGACCTGGGCCGTCATCCCGTTCAACGAAAACTGGGTAATCGCCAATATCAACGTCGGCATCCTTTACGTCTTCGCCATTTCCTCGCTGGAAGTTTACGGCGTAATCATGTCTGGCTGGGCGTCCAACTCCAAATATCCTTTCCTTGGCGCACTGCGCTCTGCGGCGCAGATGGTATCCTATGAAGTCTCGATCGGCTTCGTGATCGTGACGGTTCTGCTGTGCGTCGGTTCTTTGAACCTGACGGACATTGTCCTTGCGCAAAAGACCGGCATAGGCACGGCAGTCGGATTGCCAGCCTCGTTCCTTGATTGGCACTGGCTCGTCCTGTTCCCGATGTTCGTGATCTTCTTCATTTCCGGCCTCGCTGAAACGAACCGCCCTCCGTTCGATCTACCGGAAGCAGAATCCGAACTCGTGGCCGGCTACATGGTGGAGTACTCCTCTGCGCCTTACATGATGTTGATGCTCGGCGAATACGCCGCCATCCTGCTGATCTGCTCGCTGACGACCATCCTGTTCCTAGGAGGCTGGCTCCCGCCGGTTGATGTCTGGTTCTTGAACTGGGTGCCGGGCATCGTGTGGTTCATCCTCAAGGGAACATTCGTCTTTTTCATGTTCGCAATGGTCAAGGCGTTTGTTCCGCGTTACCGCTACGACCAGCTGATGCGTCTGGGTTGGAAAGTCTTCCTGCCGCTCTCGCTCGCTATGGTCATCATCACTGCATTCGTACTGAAGCTTACCGCTGGCGCCTGATTGCGCCTGACCGGAAGCTCATTGGAGAATACAAATGGCAAGTCTGGCTCAGTCGATCAGCTCGCTTTTTCTGAAGGAATTCGTGTCGACCTTCTTCTTGTCGATGCGCTATTTTTTCAAGCAGAAGGCGACGATCAATTACCCCTTCGAAAAGGGTCCGGTCAGTCCGCGATTTCGGGGTGAGCATGCACTGCGTCGTTATCCAAACGGCGAAGAGCGGTGCATCGCCTGCAAGCTGTGCGAGGCAATCTGTCCCGCCCAGGCCATCACCATCGAGGCTGGCCCGCGTCGCAATGACGGGACGCGCCGAACAGTCCGCTATGACATCGACATGGTGAAGTGCATTTATTGCGGCTTCTGCCAGGAGGCATGCCCGGTTGACGCAATCGTCGAAGGTCCGAACTTCGAGTTCTCGACGGAAACGCGTGAAGAACTCTACTTCGATAAGCAGCGTCTGCTCGATAACGGCGACCGATGGGAGCGCGAAATTGCGCGCAATATCTCCATCGACGCTCCTTATCGTTGAGCGTTTGAATTGTCGGCGTCCGCGAGGGCGCCGAATAAACTGAAGACATTACCTACCTGGCTGGTCGTTCCGCCGGGTTTTGACAGTGGGGAGAGAGTTCCTCGCTGGGGAAGACGAAAAGGCACCACCATGGGTTTGCAGGCTGTTTTCTTCTATTTGTTCGCCTTTGTAGCGGTCGCATCGGCCTTCATGGTCATCTCGGCCAGGAATCCCGTTCATTCGGTGCTTTTCTTGATCCTGGTTTTCTTTAACGCGGCAGGGCTCTTCCTGCTGACGGGTGCTGAATTCCTGGCCATGATCTTGCTGGTCGTTTACATCGGCGCTGTGGCGGTGCTCTTCCTGTTCGTCGTCATGATGCTCGATATCGACTTTGCTGCCCTGCGCTCCGGCATTCTCCAGTACGCGCCGGTTGGAGCTCTGGTCGGGTTGATTGTTGCTGCGGAACTAATCGTTGTTGTTGGCGGGTCGGTCCTCACGCCCGAAGCGGCCAAGGCCATCACGATGCCGATCCCGTCGCCAGCAACACGCACGAACACCGCAGCACTCGGCGATGTTCTCTACACAAACTACGTCTACTTCTTCCAGGTGTCGGGTCTGGTCCTGCTGGTCGCAATGATTGGTGCAATCGTCCTGACCCTGCGTCACCGCGAAAATATCAAGCGCCAGAACATTTCGCAGCAAGTTGCTCGTACGCCTGCGACAGCTATCGAAGTGGTCAAGGTCAAGACCGGCCAAGGCATCTAAGAGCGCGATCAAGGAACTGAGATATGGAAATCGGACTTTCCCATTACCTGACGGTCAGCGCGATACTCTTCACGCTTGGCGTCTTCGGCATCTTCCTCAACCGGAAGAACGTCATCATCATTCTGATGTCCGTCGAATTGATCCTGCTGTCGGTCAACCTCAACATGATCGCGTTCTCGTCGTTCCTCAACGACATCGTCGGTCAGGTTTTCGCACTCTTTATTCTGACCGTTGCAGCTGCGGAAGCTGCGATCGGTCTCGCGATACTCGTGGTCTTCTACCGCAATCGTGGTTCGATTGCCGTTGAAGACGTCAATATGATGAAGGGCTGATCGGGTTATGATCTACAAGGCTATTGTCTTTCTCCCCCTGATCGGCTTTCTGATCGCCGGCCTCTTTGGCCGCTCCATTGGTGCGAAGGCTTCTGAATACGTCACAAGTGGTCTGATGATCGTCGCCGCGATCTTGTCCTGGATCGTATTCTTCCAGGTCGGGCTTGCTCACGGTGAAGGCCATGAGATGATCAAGGTAACCGTCCTGCGTTGGATTCAGTCCGGCGGCCTTGATTTCGAATGGGCCTTCCGGATCGATACGCTCACCGTGGTCATGTTCGTGGTCGTGAACTCCGTTTCGACCCTCGTGCATATCTATTCCATTGGATACATGCACCACGATCCGCATCGGCCGCGTTTCTTCGCCTACCTCTCATTGTTCACCTTCGCGATGCTCATGCTGGTAACGTCTGACAATTTGGCTCAGATGTTCTTCGGTTGGGAAGGTGTTGGTCTGGCCTCTTACTTGCTGATCGGTTTCTGGTTCAAGAAGCCCTCTGCGTCTGCAGCGGCCATGAAGGCGTTCATCGTCAACCGCGTCGGCGACTTCGGTTTTGTACTCGGCATTTCCGGTGTTTTCGTTCTATTCGGATCCATCAATTTCGAGACCATTTTTGCAACGGCGCCGACCTATCTTCCGGCTGCGGGCTCAGCAGATGCCAGCCAAGCAGTCATCAACCTGTTCGGCATGCATCTGGATAAAGCACATGCACTGACAGGCGTCTGCCTGCTTCTATTCATGGGCGCCATGGGTAAATCCGCGCAGTTTCTTCTGCACACATGGCTTCCGGACGCCATGGAGGGGCCGACCCCCGTGTCTGCGCTCATTCATGCGGCTACGATGGTCACCGCTGGCGTCTTCCTCGTTGCTCGTATGTCGCCGATCTTTGAACTGTCGCCAGATGCACTGACGGTTGTTACGATCATCGGCGCGATCACGGCATTCTTCGCGGCAACGGTCGGTCTCGTGCAGAATGACATCAAGCGTGTCATTGCCTATTCGACCTGCTCGCAGCTTGGCTACATGTTCGTTGCGCTGGGTGTCGGTGCCTATGGTGCTGCTGTCTTCCATCTGTTCACGCACGCCTTCTTCAAGGCCCTTCTCTTCTTGGGCGCCGGTTCCGTGATCCACGCTGTGGATGGCGAGCAGGACATGCGTTACATGGGCGGGCTGCGGAAGCATATTCCATACACATTCTGGGCCATGACGATCGGTACCCTTGCTCTGACAGGCGTGGGTATCCCGGGGACGATGATCGGTTTCGCCGGTTTCTTCTCCAAGGACGTCATCATTGAATCGGCCTATGCCTCGCATTCGGCTGTGTCCGGCTTCGCTTTCACACTGCTTGTTATTGCCGCGTTGTTCACGAGCTTCTATTCGTGGCGTCTGGCGTTTCTCACATTCTTCGGAAAGCCGCGGGCTTCCTCGGATGTCATGCACCATGTCCATGAGTCACCGCTTGTCATGCTTCTGCCCTTGGCCTTCTTGACGGTTGGTGCGGTCCTCGCAGGTGTCGTCTTCGAAGGGTACTTCTTCGGGCACGAGTACAACGAGTTCTGGAAGGGTGCCCTGTTCACACTGCCGACGAATGAAATTCTCGAAGAGTTTCACCATGTACCGCTTTGGGTGAAGTGGAGCCCATTCGTTGCCATGCTGACGGGTTTCGTTATCGCTTGGTTCATGTACATCAAGTCGCCGGAAACACCGAAGCGTCTGGCTGAGCAGCACAGGGTTCTCTATCAGTTCCTGCTGAACAAGTGGTACTTCGACGAACTTTATGACCTGCTCTTTGTCCGCTCTGCCAAGGCGCTTGGTCGTTTCCTCTGGAAGCGCGGCGACGTGGGTATCATCGATGCCTATGGACCTAACGGCATCGCGGCACGCGTCATGGATGTGACGCGCGGTGTTGTCCGGCTTCAGTCCGGTTATCTTTATCATTATGCGTTCGCGATGCTCATCGGCATTGCTGCGCTCGTCACCTGGATGATGCTCGGGAGTTCCCTCTAATGACCGATTGGCCGATTCTCTCAACGGTCACCTTTCTGCCGCTCGTTGGTGTCGTTCTCCTGCTCTTGACGCGGGAAGACGGTCCTCACGGCCGCCGGAATATCCTGAATGTTTCCCTCTGGACGACTGTCGTTACCTTTTTGGTGTCTCTGCTGATCTGGATCGGGTTCGACAACTCGAATCCGGGTTTCCAGATGGTAGAAAAGCATCAATGGCTCAACACCGGGATTGCCTATCATTTGGGTGTCGACGGCATATCAATGCTGTTCGTGATCCTGACAACGTTCCTCATGCCATTCTGCGTTCTGGCAAGCTGGGAATCTGTCGAGAAGCGTATCAAGGAATACATGATCGCCTTCCTGCTTCTGGAAGTCGTGATGATCGGCGTGTTCGTCTCGCTCGACATCGTCTTGTTCTACGTCTTCTTCGAAGCGACGCTGATCCCCATGTTCGTCATCATCGGCGTCTGGGGCGGGAAGGATCGCGTCTACGCATCCTATAAGTTCTTCCTCTACACGCTCCTCGGCTCAGTTCTGATGATGCTGGCCATCATGGCGATGTACTGGCAGGCCGGCACGACAGATATCACTGAACTCCTGAAGTTTGGCTTCCCGGCTGGAATGCAGACCTGGCTTTGGCTTGCTTGCTTTGCGGCCTTCGCTGTCAAGATGCCGATGTGGCCGGTGCATACCTGGCTGCCGGATGCGCACGTTCAGGCACCGACCGCCGGGTCTGTTATCCTGGCGGGTGTGATGCTGAAGCTCGGCGGTTACGGGTTCATCCGTTTCTCCCTGGCAATGTTCCCATTGGCCTCGGATTACTTCGCTCCCTTCGTGTTCACGCTGTCTGTTCTTGCCATCATCTACACGTCGCTCGTCGCGATGATGCAGGACGATATCAAGAAGTTGATCGCCTATTCGTCGGTCGCTCACATGGGATATGTCACCATGGGCATCTTTGCGGCCAACGCGCAGGGTGTGCAGGGAGCTATCTTCCAGATGCTGTCGCACGGTATCGTATCCGGCGCGCTCTTTCTCTGTGTCGGCGTCGTCTATGATCGTCTCCATACCCGTGAAATCGCGGCCTATGGCGGTCTGGTCAACAACATGCCGAAATACGCGGTTGCGTTCATGGTCTTCACCATGGCCAATGTCGGTCTTCCAGGCACTTCCGGCTTTGTCGGCGAATTCCTGACGATCATCGGTGTGTTCCGCGCGAATACATGGGTTGCGCTTTTTGCAGCGACGGGTGTGATCTTGTCGGCATCCTATGCTTTGTGGCTCTACCGTCGGGTGATCTTCGGTGCGCTGGAAAAGGAAAGCCTGAAGGGGCTGCTCGATCTGTCGACACGCGAGAAGATCATACTGTATCCGCTCGTTGTTCTGACGATCTTCTTCGGCGTCTATCCTGCACCGGTTTTCGATGCGACTGCCGCATCCGTCGATTTGCTGCTCAATAACTACTCCGCTGCCCTGCAGGCCGCGCAGAAACTTGCACTTGTCGTGCATTGACAAGGGGACACGATTTCAAATGACTGCTGAACTTCTCATTACGAGCCTGCAGATCTCGACGCCGGAACTGATCCTCGCGGTTGGTGCTCTTGCGTTGCTCATGATCGGTGTCTTCTCTGGTGACAAATCTGCTCCGACTGTGACGGGACTTGCCGTTGCAATCATGATCGCAGCCGGACTGTGGCTGGTCTTTTCTCCAATGCAGGGCGAAGCCTGGGGAGGCGCTTTCGTACTCGACTCCTTCAGTCGCTTCATGAAAGTCATCGCGCTGATCGGTTCGATCACGGCCATGATTATGACAGTCGGCAACGCGCGGTCGGAACAGCTGGATCGGTTCGAGTTTCCGGTGCTCCTGACGCTTGCAACGCTGGGAATGATGCTGCTCATCTCGGCCAACGACCTTATCGCTCTCTACCTTGGCCTCGAGTTGATGTCGCTTGCACTGTATGTTGTTGCTGCGATCAATCGTGACAGTCTCCGTTCAACTGAAGCTGGCTTGAAGTACTTCGTCCTTGGTGCCTTGTCCTCGGGCATGCTGCTTTATGGTATGTCGCTGGTCTATGGCTTCACGGGCAATACGGGCTTTGACAATATCGCGGCTGTTCTGACGGCAGAAACGCGGTCGCTTGGCGTTGTTTTCGGACTAGTGTTCATTCTGGCCGGACTTGCATTCAAGATTTCTGCGGTTCCCTTCCATATGTGGACGCCGGATGTGTATGAGGGCGCGCCAACACCGGTTACGGCGTTTTTCGCAGCTGGCCCCAAGGTTGCTGCGATGGCAATTTTCGTGCGGATCGTGACAGATGCATTCATGCCTGTTTTCGCGGATTGGCAACAGGTCGTGGTTTTCATCTCGATTGCGTCCATGCTTCTGGGATCCTTCGCGGCGATTGGTCAGAAGAACATCAAGCGCCTGATGGCCTACTCGTCGATCGGACACATGGGCTATGCTCTGGTAGGCCTGGCCTCTGGTTCTGAGACCGGCGTTTCCGGCGTCGCCCTTTACATGCTGATTTACATGGTCATGACGCTTGGCACTTTTGCCTGCATCATGTCGATGCGTCGGAAGGAAGGTGCGGCTCTCGAGAGCGTCGATGATCTGGCAGGCCTTTCCTCGACGAACCCCTTCATGGCGGTGGTTCTGACGGCTCTCATGTTCTCGCTGGCCGGTATTCCGCCCTTGGCAGGCTTCTTTGCAAAGTACTTTGTCTTTGTTGCCGCGATCGAGGCGAAGCTTTATGCGCTTGCCATTATCGGTGTCCTCTCCTCCGTTGTCGGCGCCTACTACTACCTTCGCATCGTTAAGGTCATGTGGTTCGACGCAGCAAACGGCGAGTTCGCTCGGACTGCCGGCGAACTGAGACTCGTCTTTGGCATTTCGGGTCTCTTCGTCACTGCCTATGTGCTGTTTGGCGGCCCGATCGGCCTTGCCGCAGAAGCTGCTGCGAAGGCGTTCTTCTAATGCGCAACGAACGAGGGGGATCTTACTCCCTCGAGAATTTCAGACACCTCGCACTTGGCGAGGTGTCTTCGACAAATACGGAATGTTTGACGCGGGCTCGTCAAGGCGAAGCCTCCGGACTTTGGATTACTGCCGAGCGCCAGACCGCAGGCCGAGGACGTCGTGGACGGGCATGGACCTCCGAAGTCGGTAATCTTTACGCAAGTCTCCTCCTGATTGATCCTTCACCACCTGAACTCCTGAGCTCGCTTCCGCTCGCCGTGTCACTGGCTGTTCACGGGACGCTGCGGAGAGTTTTGCCAGCGACCGCAGAAGCTGTTGAGATCAAGTGGCCGAATGACGTTCTTATAGGGCGCAAGAAATCATGCGGCATTCTCCTCGAAGCTGAAATTCTTCCCGATGGCCGCCGTGCCGTTGTCTGTGGCATCGGGATCAATATTCGTCATCGTCCCGAAACGGCACCTTATGGCGTGACTTCTTTGCAAGAGCAGGGCGCTACGAGTTCTGCTGGAGAGGTGTTTACGCATCTGTTCGATGAGATGATTCAGATCTTGAACATCTGGGATCACGGTCATGGCGTGGCTGAGGTAACTCGTTTCTGGCGGTCTGCTGCATGTGGGATAGGCACGATGATCCGCGTTAATTTGCCGGACCGGTCTTTGGATGGTGTGTTTGTCGGTATCGATGATGATGGACTTCTGATACTGGAGACCGAGAACCGCCTGCACCATATTGCTGCGGGCGATGTTTTTCTTCTTGAAACGGAATGAACGTGTAATGGCGAAACAGGACGAACTGGTATTTCTGCCACTGGGCGGCGTGGGTGAGATTGGTATGAATCTAGCCCTTTATGGCTTTGGCCCGGCTGAGAAACGCCAGTGGATCATGGTGGATTGCGGAGTAACGTTCGCGGGCCCGGAATTGCCCGGAGTGGACCTGGTCCTGCCGGATATCTCCTTTCTCGCCAAGCAACGTGACCGGTTGAAAGCAATCATTATCACGCACGCGCATGAGGACCATTACGGCGCGCTGAATGATCTATGGCCTGGTTTGAATGTGCCCGTCTATGCGTCTCCGTTCACCGCCGGCATGCTTGAGGCAAAGCGGGATTATGAAGGAACGCGGGCAGATATCCCGATTACCATCTTCAAGGCAGGTGACCGCGTCAACATCGGTCCGTTTGAAATCGAAGCGGTCGGCGTCAACCACTCGATTCCCGAGCCAATGTCGCTTGTGATCCGCACTCCGCTCGGCAACATTGTTCATACCGGTGACTGGAAAATTGATGCGGAGCCTTCGCTCGGGCCTCTCACTGACGAGAACCGTTTCCGCGCTATTGGTGATGAAGGCGTTCTCGCACTAATGTGCGATTCGACGAATGCAGTTCGTGACGGCGTCTCTCCGTCGGAAGAGGCTGTGTCTGAAGGTCTGCGTCAGGTTATCGAACAGGCAGAAGGCCGCGTCGCGATCACGACCTTTTCCTCCAATGTCGGGCGCATACGATCAATCGCCCAGGCTGCCGAGGCGGCGGGTCGTGAGGTTCTCCTGCTTGGCTCGTCGTTGAAGAGGGTGGTAAACGTTGCCCGCGACGTCGGGCTGATGGAAGGCATCAAGCCGTTCATCGCTGAGGATGAATACGGCTACATTCCGCGCGATAAAGTGGTCGTCATCCTGACCGGCAGCCAAGGCGAAGCGCGCGCGGCACTGGCCAAACTTTCCCGCGATGAGATGCGCCACGTGGCTTTGGCGGCCGGTGATACTGTCGTCTTTTCATCGAGAACGATTCCGGGCAACGAGAAGGCCATTCTCGAGATCATGAATGGCCTGATTGACCAGGGCATCAAGATTGTGACGGATTCTCAGGCGCTCGTTCATGTTTCCGGTCATCCGCGTCGCAACGAATTGCTGAAGATGTACGAGTGGATTCGCCCGCAGGTACTTGTACCCGTGCACGGCGAAGCAGCACATCTGACGGCCCAGGCAGATTTGGCGCGTGGTGCCGGGATCGAGATCGTGCCCCGTGTTCGAAACGGCAATATCTTGCGCCTTGCGCCCGGTGAGGTTCAAGTCATCGATGACGCACCTCATGGCCGGATTTTCAAGGACGGCAAGCTCATCGGCGATGTAGACGAAATGGGCATATCCGATCGCAAGAAGCTTGCTTATGTTGGCCATGTTGCAGTCAGTGTCTTGCTGGATGCGCGATATGATTTCATCGGCGATCCCGATGTCGTACCCTTCGGTCTTCCGGAATTTGACGACGAAGGCGAGGATATGGAGGACACGCTCTATGATGCTGTACTTGGAGCTGTTGAAAGCATCCCGCGCAGTCGTCGGAAGGATCTGGATACACTGAGAGAGGCGGTGCGCCGCTCCGTTCGTTCAGCAGCGAATAACGCTTGGGGCAAGAAACCTGTGGTCACTGTTTTCGTGAACCGGATAGCCTGACTAGCGCCAGCAAGCAGCGACGGCGACGCCCAGAAGGTTTGACCGGGCCTCGTAAATCGACCGAGATGTGCCGAATTGATTTTGGGGGCGGAGGAAATGGATGCTTGGTAGAGTGAACCATATCGCAATTGCCGTTCCGGACCTCAGTGTCGCGGCTGCCAGTTACCGTGACACGTTGGGTGCGCGAATCTCGCAGCCTCAGGCTCTTCCAGAGCATGGCGTGACCGTCGTGTTTGTGGAGTTGGATAACACGAAGATTGAACTGCTGGAGCCTCTTGGCGACGATTCACCAATTCGGTCTTTCCTGGAAAAAAATCCATCCGGTGGCATGCACCACATATGCTACGAGGTGCAGGATATCCTCGCATCGCGGGATCAATTGAGCCAAGCGGGCGCTCGGGTGATTGGCTCCGGTGAACCGAAGATCGGCGCCCACGGCAAACCTGTACTGTTCCTGCATCCCAAGGATTTCCAGGGAACCTTGATCGAGCTCGAACAGGTCTAGGCGCAGACAGCCGACCACTAAGCGCGACAGGCTCATCTGCAGATGGACCGATTGACGCAGTGATCACTAAGCGGGGAAATGGTAAGTCTGCGGAGATGAGGCTATAAAGACTCCGCTTCATTACGATCAAGCTCACTGGTTTGCGCCTGTGCAATCAAACAAATATGGATATGGTTGCGCGGAGACTAGCCTGCCTGCCGCAATCCGGGTGGGCAATTGCTTTAGGGATCAGGAGAGGCCCCGTGACTCAGTTTATGTCTGCCTTTGCAGTCTATTTCATTATTTGGTGGACTGTGCTGTTCATGGTGTTGCCAATCGGGCTGAGAACGCAGGCTGATGAAAACGAAGTGGTGCTTGGAACTGTTGAAAGCGCCCCGGCTCGATTTCGTGGCGCGCGCGTTGTTCTGCTGACCAGTGTCATTTCAGCAGCGATTTATGGCGCATGGTATGTCGCGTCGACATATTTTGGCTTCAGTATGAATTCTCTACCGCGCATCGTTCCGGATTTCGGTCGTACCTGACGGGAACGTCCTGCAGGTAGAAGCCCGCATTCAGTCGAGCTCTGACAGGAGAGAGGTGCGGGGCGCATAGTGCTCCGCGCTATAGAAAGGGCTGTAATAGCGCCAGAAACGACGGCAAGATCCGGCGTAGAGCGTATATTACGCATCGAATAAGCAAAAAAAAACAAGGCGAAAACGCCTTGTTCAAAGTTTCGCGTGATCTTCAACCGTTACCGGGGCTGCGTACGAGCGCGCCTAAGATCTGATCCTCCCAAGACTTGACCGCGATTGGCAAAGATTTGAACTCCCTGCCTCTTTTATGAGCCGAACCTAGCTTAACGTTTGAGCTTTGTCACTAGCCTTTTTGACAGTTTTGACACACTCCCATAATTTTTTTCCAATAACGCATATGTCATACTTTTCGTCACAGAACTGGCGCAATTGTGGCGCGGGTAGCTGCAAATCACCACTTTTCCGCTGTGTGTGAACGCGCCTTTGACCAGCGTGGCGGGTTCCAATTGACACGCTAAACCGCTATGTAGCCCTCAACTCTCTAGCTTTTTTCAATTGCTGATTCCTGTCGTTCGGGATCAGCTTACAACGACGGAAAACGCAATGCGTCTCTCCCGCTACTTTTTGCCGATCCTCAAGGAAAATCCCAAGGAGGCTGAAATTGTCTCGCATCGTCTCATGCTTCGTGCGGGGATGATCCGCCAGCAGAGCCAGGGCATTTACTCCTGGTTACCGCTCGGCAAGCGTGTGCTCGACAAGGTCAATGCTATCGTGCGGCAGGAACAGGATCGTGCCGGCGCAGTCGAGTTGCTGATGCCGACATTGCAGTCTGCTGAGTTGTGGCAGGAAAGCGGGCGCTACGATGCCTATGGCAAGGAAATGCTGCGGATCAAGGATCGT
The DNA here is from genome assembly GCF_001427345.1 of Rhizobium sp. Root149. Taxonomy (NCBI): domain Bacteria; kingdom Pseudomonadati; phylum Pseudomonadota; class Alphaproteobacteria; order Hyphomicrobiales; family Rhizobiaceae; genus Rhizobium; species Rhizobium sp. Root149. The sequence goes on along the minus strand of NZ_LMGD01000001.1, from coordinate 56,000 downwards.
CAGGATCGGCCCATGCTCTATGGTCCGACGAATGAGGAAATGATCACCGACATCTTCCGTTCCTATGTCAAATCCTACAAGAACCTGCCGCTGAACCTTTATCATATTCAGCTGAAGTTTCGTGATGAAATCCGGCCACGGTTCGGCACGATGCGCTCCCGCGAATTCCTGATGAAGGACGCATATTCCTTCGATCTGACACGCGAAGGTGCGCTTCACTCCTATAACAAGATGTTCGTAGCTTACCTCCGTACGTTTGCCCGCCTGGGTGTGCGCGCCATTCCTATGCGCGCGGATACGGGCCCCATCGGCGGCAATCACAGCCACGAATTTATCATTCTCGCGGATACCGGCGAATCGGAAGTCTATTCGCACAAGAGCTTTATCGAGTTCGATATCCCTGGTGAGAATACTGATTTCGACGATGTCGCTGGATTGCAGGCCATCTTCGAAAAGTGGACATCCGCCTACGCAGCCACTTCAGAAATGCATGATGAAGCTGCATTCAACGCCATTCCGGAAGGGGACCGCCTGTCTGCCCGTGGTATCGAGGTTGGCCACATTTTCTATTTCGGAACCAAGTATTCCGAACCCATGGGTGCGAAAGTACAGGGGCCGGATGGCAAGGAGCATCTTGTCCACATGGGATCCTATGGCATTGGGCCGACGCGCCTTGTTCCTGCCATCATAGAAGCCTCGCATGACGAGAACGGAATCATCTGGCCTGCTTCGGTTTCGCCGTTTGACGCGATGGTCATTACCATGAAAGCGGGTGACGAAGCCTGTGATCGGGTCTGTGGACAGCTGTACGACGGCCTGACCAATGCCGGTCTCGACGTCTTGTATGACGATACCGACGACCGCGCTGGAACCAAGTTCGCGACAGCGGATCTGATCGGCGTTCCAGTACAACTCATCGTTGGTCCGCGCTCCGCGGCCACGGGTGAGGTCGAGGTGAAGGACCGGAAAACGGGTGCTCGTGAAACGATGACAGTCGAAGCGGCACTGAATCGCCTGACCGCCTGAACCGCAACTTCAGGCAGACGGTCTCAGGGGCAGGAGAAATCATGGCGAAGGCCGAGGCGAACAAAGCAGTGCAACAGCAAGACGTTACTCCATCTGCTGGACCTTTTTCGGCCTTCGAGCGCATGGTTGCGTGGCGATACCTGCGTTCTCGGCGCAAGGAAACTGTCATATCGGTCATTGCGGGTTTTTCCTTTGTCGGCATCATGCTCGGCGTCGCGACGCTCATCATCGTCATGGCCGTGATGAACGGATTCCGCACCGAGCTGATTTCTCGCATCCTGGGCATTAACGGGCACATTATTGTTCAACCGGTAGACAAGCCTCTAACCGACTATGCGCAGCTGGCGCAGAAATTTGCGGGCGTATCCGGCATCACTATGGCCCTTCCACTTGTCGAGGGGCAGACCTTGGCCTCGGGCCGGCAGGGGGCAGGGTCGGGAGCGCTCGTGCGCGGTATTCGAACGGAAGATCTCGAAAAGCTGAAAGAGGTCTCGACCAATATCCGCTCTGGCGATCTGACGGGATTTGCGACAGGAGACGGAGTTCTCGTTGGCTCGAGACTGGCAGCGTCCTTGGGCATCTCTGCCGGTGAACGAATTACGCTCGTCTCCCCCGAGGGTGACGTAACGCCTATGGGGATGACGCCGCGCGTCAAATCCTACCGTGTCTCAGGCGTCTTCGAGATCGGCATGTCCGAGTACGATGCTTCCATCATCTACATGCCTTTGGCCGAAGCGCAGGCCTATTTCAATGCTGACGGTATCGTGCAGTCGATCGAGCTTTTCCTGCAGGACCCGGACAAGGTTGATGAGCTTCGACCAAAGATCGAAGAAGCCGCAGGGCGGCAAGTGTTTCTGACCGACTGGCGCCAACGCAACCAGACATTCTTTTCGGCGCTGCAGGTGGAACGAAATGTCATGTTCATGATCCTGACACTTATCGTGTTGGTCGCTGCGCTCAATATCATTTCGGGCCTGATCATGCTGGTGAAGGACAAGGGACGCGATATTGCCATCCTGCGGACGATGGGCGCGAGTTCAGGTGCCGTGATGCGCATCTTCTTTATGACGGGTGCCGCGATCGGCATCGTTGGCACGATCGCAGGCGTCATTCTGGGCGTCGTGGTTTGTCTGAATATCGAGTCGATTCGGCAGTTCTTTTCCTGGGTTTCGGGCACGGTCCTGTTCGATCCGCAGCTCTATTTCCTTAGCCAGTTGCCAGCAGAAATGAGCTTCAGTGAAACCCTGTCTGTCGTTATCATGGCACTCGTTCTGTCTTTCCTTGCCACCATATTCCCCGCCTGGCGCGCCTCACGGCTCGATCCGGTTCAGGCATTGCGTTACGAATAGGATCGGAACATGGCGCGAAAGACCGTTCTCAAGCTTGCCGCAGTGGACCGTCAATACGGTCAGGGCGAGCAAGTTCTCTCGATCCTCAAAAACGCAGATTTCGAACTGCGTGCTGGAGAGATCGTGGCGCTTGTCGCACCGTCCGGAACCGGTAAGTCGACATTGCTGCATCTGGCAGGCCTTCTCGAACATCCGGATGGTGGCGAGATATACATCAACGGGGAAGCGTGTGGCGGATTGCCGGACGACAGGCGCACGGCTATTCGCCGGGGCGACATAGGATTCGTCTACCAGTTTCATCATCTTCTTCCGGAATTCTCGGCGCTTGAAAACATCATGATGCCGCAGTTGATTTCTGGGCTTTCGCGCAAGGAAGCCAAGGAAAGGGCCGCGCAGCTGCTGGACTATATGCGAATCGGCCACCGCGCCGATCATCGCCCCGCCGAGTTGTCCGGAGGTGAGCAGCAGCGTGTGGCGATTGCGCGTGCCGTCGCCAATGCACCATTGATTCTGCTTGCAGATGAGCCGACCGGAAACCTTGATCCGGAAACGGCTTCCTACGTCTTCGATGCCTTGGAAGCGCTCGTGCGGCAGTCCGGTCTTGCTGCCTTGATCGCAACACATAATCACGAACTCGCAGGCAGGATGGATCGGCGCGTCACCATTGAAGGTGGCAAGATCCGCGAGTTCTAATCGGTTTCCCAGCCGCTCTTTCAAATTTTGCCGTTACGCAACCTGCCTGCAATGCTAGGCGGGTTGATCGGATGCTGTATCCGTATGTGGCTATCCCGATTGATGATCAGGCGGCTCTCCATCACGCTCTCATAATTTATTCACTAAAAGCGTTCTGCGAATGTTCTGCTTATTGACGAAGGAACAAAAAAAGAACAAATTAAAAACATAACGGAAAGGGAGAGCGTGATGACTGACTTGCTCCGGGATGTTGCTGCATTTGCTTCGATGATGACCTTTCTCGCCAGCCTCTGCGTCATTGTCTTGTCCATGTAAGGACAGAACGCCGTTTTCCGGTTGATTGATCACTCCATTGCTGGACTTTGGTGACCGTTCCGTCGACAATTGGGAGGAGACTCTTTGAGGCAGAACGGCAGGTAAATGGCAGATCAGGTTCACGACACGGCGACAGCAGAAACGGCGGTATCGCCAGGTTTTGTTCATCTGCGTGTGCACTCGGCTTACTCTCTGCTGGAGGGAGCTCTGCCGCTCAAGAAAATTCTGGCCAAAGCGACCGCGGACAATCAGCCTGCGATCGCGATCACCGACACGAACAACCTTTTCGTGGCGCTGGAATTTGCCGAAAAGGCTACCGGTGACGGCATCCAACCTATCATCGGCTGCCAGATGTCCATCGATATGGAAGATCAGGGGGACGAAAAGCGGGGTGGTAACGGAGGCTTCGTCAAGCTTCCATCAATCGTACTGCTGGCGGCCAATGCGGTTGGCTATGAGCGGTTGGTCGACCTCGTTAGCCGCGCCTATCTCGGTGGTGAAGGGGGACATGCCGTTCACATCCGGATGTCGTGGCTCGAAGAGGGTGGCGCGGACGGTATCATCGCTCTGACCGGTTTCAGTTCCGGACCCATAGACCCACTGCTGAAAGAAGGGCACGTTTCCCAGGCTGAGCAACGATTGCTCCGGTTGAAGTCAGTGTTCGGCGATAGGCTCTATGTCGAGTTGCAGCGACACACGGGATATAGCAGGCTGCATGAGCGAAAGCTGGTGGACCTTGCTTACGCCCATGATCTTCCGCTGGTCGCGACCAACGAGGCGTTCTTCCCGTCCAAGACCGAGTACGATGCACACGATGCACTAATGGCGGTCGCCCATAACGCTATTGTCTCCGATGACACGCGCTTCCGCCTGACGCCGGACCACTGCCTGAAGAGCCGTGCTGAAATGCAGGCCTTGTTTGCGGATCTCCCCGAAGCGCTTGAAAATACGATCGAGATTGCCCGCCGCTGTTCTTTCGTTCTGAAAACGAGAAAGCCCATTCTTCCTCGCTTTACCGGCGGTGCCAGTGATGCGGAGGAGGCGGAGCGCGCAGAGGCGGCAGAACTGCGTCGCCAGTCCGTGGAGGGACTGGAAGGACGCATTGCGGCGCTCGGAATGGCAGCCGGTTATACGGAGCAGGATTATCGCGAACGCCTCGATTTCGAACTGTCGGTCATCGAGAGGATGAAGTTTCCGGGTTACTTCCTGATCGTTTCTGACTTCATCAAATGGGCAAAGCAACATGACATCCCGGTCGGCCCGGGCCGAGGCTCGGGTGCAGGTTCGCTGGTGGCCTATGCGCTGACCATCACAGACGTGGACCCACTCCGGTTTTCGCTGCTTTTCGAACGCTTCCTCAATCCGGAACGCGTTTCAATGCCCGATTTCGATATCGATTTCTGTCAGGATCGGCGCGAAGAGGTCATTCGCTACGTCCAGCAGAAGTATGGCCGCGAGCAGGTGGCGCAGATCATCACCTTCGGTTCGCTTCAAGCGCGCGCCGCATTGCGCGATGTCGGGCGTGTTCTCGAGATGCCGTACGGTCAGGTCGACAAGATCTGCAAGCTGGTGCCCAACAATCCAGCCAATCCGACACCGCTTTCGAAGGCCATTGAGGAAGAGCCGCGCCTGAGGGAAGAGGCTGAGAAGGAGCCGGTCGTTGGTCGGCTGCTGGATATCGCGCAGAAGATCGAAGGCCTCTATCGTCATGCGTCGACGCATGCCGCGGGTATCGTGATCGGCGACAGACCGCTTTCAAAGCTCGTGCCGATGTATCGCGATCCGCGTTCCGACATGCCGGTCACCCAGTTCAACATGAAATGGGTGGAGCAGGCCGGACTCGTAAAGTTCGACTTCCTTGGCTTGAAGACGCTGACCGTCCTGAAGACTGCCGTGGATTTCGTCGCCAAACGCAACATCCATGTCGATCTGGCCACGATTCCGCTCGATGACAAGAAGACTTACGACATGCTGTCGCGCGGCGAAACCATCGGCGTGTTCCAGGTGGAAAGTGTCGGCATGCGCAAGGCACTGCTGGGCATGCGACCGGACTGTATCGAAGATATCATTGCTCTGGTGGCGCTTTACCGACCGGGACCGATGGAAAACATTCCGGTCTACAATGCGCGTAAACATGGCGAAGAAGAAATCGAATCCATCCACCCCAAGATCGACTTCCTGCTGAAGGAAACGCAAGGCGTTATCGTCTACCAGGAGCAGGTCATGCAGATCGCTCAGGTTCTGTCCGGTTACTCGCTTGGAGAGGCTGATCTGCTACGCCGCGCGATGGGCAAGAAGATCAAGGAGGAAATGGACAAGCAGCGCGAGCGCTTTGTTCAGGGCGCCATCAAGAACGAGGTTTCCAAACCGCAGGCAGATCTTATCTTCGATCTTCTGGCCAAGTTCGCGAACTACGGCTTCAACAAGTCGCACGCTGCCGCCTATGCTATCGTCTCCTATCAAACGGCATATATGAAGGCTCATTATCCGGTCGAGTTTCTCGCCGCATCCATGACCTATGATATGGCCAATACGGAGAAGCTGAATGATTTCCGACAGGATGCTCAGCGCCTCGGCATCAAGGTTGTTCCGCCGTCCATTCAGACCTCGTTCCGAATGTTCGAGACGGGTGACAATTGCATCTTTTACTCGCTGGCTGCGATCAAGGGTGTCGGCGAGGCCGCTGTCGAACACATCGTCGCGGTACGTGGTGAGAAGCCGTTCAGCAGCCTGGAAGATTTCTGCCTGCGCATCGATCCCAAGCAGGTCAATCGGCGCGTTCTCGAAAGCCTGATCTTTGCTGGAGCGTTTGATTGTTTCGGCAAGGATCGTGCAGAGCTTGTCGGCGGTTTGGACCGGATCATTGGTTATGCGCAGCGGGCGGCTGAAGGCAAAACCAGCGGACAGCATGATATGTTCGGCGCTTCCTCTGCCGCCGGACCGGAGAAGCTCATTCTACCCGCGTTCGACCCTTGGACAGCGTCTGAAAAGCTGCTGCGCGAATATCAGGTGCTTGGATTTTATCTATCTGCACATCCGCTGGATACCTACGCGCAGGTGCTGGCAAAAATGCGCGTTCAAAATTTCGCGGAGTTCTCCGCTGCTGTGAAAGCCGGGGCAGGGGCTGGCAGGCTTGCAGGCACGGTCACCGCGCGGCAGGAACGCAAGACACGTACTGGCAACAAGATGGGGATCGTCACCTTTTCCGATGCAACTGGTCAGTTCGAAGCCGTGCTGTTTTCCGAAGCCTTGAACCAGTATCGCGATCTGCTGGAGCCAGGAAAATCGCTGGTGATTACGGTGCAGGCGGATGAGCGACCGGAAGGGATCGGGCTGCGCATCCAGACGGTTCAGTCGCTGGAGGAGATGTCGATCCAGATGCAGAAGGCGCTTCGCGTCTACGTCAAGGACTCAAGTCCCCTGAGATCGATCGTGAAGCACCTGAATGCGAGAGGAGACGGGCTTGTTTCCTTTGTGGTCGTCAAGGACGATGGCAAGCGGGAAATCGAGGTCGAACTGACGGAGAAATATCGCATCTCCCCGGAAATTGCCGCGGCGCTGAAAACTGCACCGGGTGTCCTGGACGTCGAACTCGTCGTTTAAAGCATGTCGCGCAAAAGTGTGCAGCGGTTTTGCGATAACGAGATGCGATAATGCAAAGATCTAAAGCGTCAGGAGCGAATTTGAAAAATCGCGATACGCTTTAGCCCACGTCGAGAAACGCTGACACAGATCCTTCTGTGAAAGCGCCACTGGAGAAGCAGCTACATTATCCAGTGGCTCGGAGATCGCGTCAGCGCGTCAGTGTAATGAAGTCGGTTCCCTGGGGCGCGGTCTCGGGGCTAACACCGTTGTCTGTAATGGTGATTGATGTGCCCTCGGTGAGCATATCATTGATCTTGGTGCGGATCCGTGTTGGTATCTCGATGCGATCCAGAACGCTCTGGCCCGTTGCTTCAAGCACGGAGGCTTCCGGGGCAATGCCCAGCCTTTTGCGCGTGCCGTCGCTAAGCTCGTTTCGGAGTCCGATCGCCTGCCAGACGGCTTGACCGTTCTTCGGATCGATATCGGCTACGGTATAGAGGTATGTTCCAAGCTCGCGCTCCGGGTCCCGGATGGCAACCGGTGTCGAGAGCACTTCCTTGAAGCCTTGGCGGATGTAGAGCTGGCCTTGCGGAGCGGGTTCGCGACCAGCCGCTGCATATAGGGCTGCCAGCATCTCTTTCGATATCAGCGTGCCTTTGGAGGGCAGGTTCTTCCACCGTTTGAAGCCGGCTATGGCACTGCGCGTCATTTCGCCTGCAAAGCCATCCGGTACCCCTGCATCAAAGCCGAGTTCGGTCAGCATCGTCTGAACATCTGCAACGAGTTCGCGGTCGCCTCGACGCGTAATCAATATTCGAAGCGGCTGGGACTCCTCCGGAGTCCGGACCAAGGGTTCTGGTTTGGGTACCAGAAGCGAACGGTCGGGATTGTTCATTGCCAGTTCGACGGGACCAGTAGTCTTTTTTGACGGACGCAGCGGCACATCCGAAAGGATCTGCACATCGGTTGTCGGCTGGAATAAGAACGGGTGCCTTACCACGACTGGTGCCACATCTTCATCAGCGATGATGACATGAGCCCCACGCTCGGTCATGGAGAAGAGGGTTTTGGCGAAGCCGGAAGGCAGCCGCACGCAGCCATGCGATGCCGGGTAGTTCGGCACCTTGCCTTCATGGAGGGCGATACCTGACCATGTCAGGCGCTGCATCCAGGGCATAGGCGCATTGGAGTAGATATTGGACTCGTGGTATTTTCGTTTCTCCAGGATCGAGAAAATACCCGTTGGCGTATCGTGGCCGGGCTTACCTGTAGAAACCTTCGAGGTCGCGATTATCTTGCCATCATCATAGACGGTCAGGCTCTGCTTTGCCCTGGACACAATGATCTGAATCGTTCGTCCATCCTCTGCCGCGAAGCTGAAACCCGCAAGGCTCGGAAGAATGGCAAGCGCCAGCGCCGCGCGTCCAAACATGACATACCTCATACGCGATACCAAAACGATACATTACGCCACGGAGTTTAATGAAGGTTTGAGTATATGCGAGCAGATGCCAGATTCTGACGCCCTCATGTTTTCGAGCGGGCAGGATATCAGAGACCTGGCCTCAACGCTGAGTGAAGTGCGCCAGAAGGAAGCGCTCGACATCCGACCAGTTCTGCGCAGAAAGCACCATGGGGTCTGGCTTCGGCGCGTGGTTATGCATCTCTGATTGCGGCATGAGATGAACCAGCAAACATTCGGGCACCGCTGCGGCAACGGAATGATGATTGTGAGCCATATCATCGATGAACGCGACAGGTAGATCACGGGTGCCGTGTATCTGGCGAAGAACAGGGCCTTTTGGGCTCTCCGTTGCGAGCAGAGGGTAGGTGAGATCGAGGCTATCCAGCAGGCGCCTGCGCATATGCGTATAGCGCGGCGGCATGGCTGTGAGAAAGACGACGTCGGCTTCTGCAGCGAGCCGGCTCAATGCCTGTACCGCATCGCCAAAGGGCCGTTGCCAGGCTTCCTGCGCCGCAAAGAAATCCTGGATCAACTGCGTCACATTATCGTCTGCCAGAGGACGATCGTCCAGCGTGGAAAGAATATTGCCATGCAGCCGATAGGAGCGGGGCACCAAACGGTGGCCCAAGCTGCCAAGGAAGCCTTCGAAAGGAGACAAAAATTCGAGGACAACATCGTCGACATCGCAAACGACAAGCGGACGGTCGCCAAGACGCAGATGGTCGATGTCAACGATTTCGCTCATTCGTGTTGCCCCGAATCACGACCTGGTCCGGAGTAATGTCGCCAAGCGGCAACGACATCCTCTGGCTTCCATTCCGAAACCTTGCAGAATTCGAGGAGCGTGGGTTCATGCGACATGACGAAGTCGAGGAGGCCTGCCAGGAAGCCGGGATCGTTCAGCGCACTGCGCAATTGCATTGGCTGCACCCCGGAAAGCGCCAGAAAGCGACCCAGCATATCCGGCTCATTGGCCAGCCACTGCAAAACGGCGGCCGCTGTTTCATCTGGCTTCGGGCTGTTTACAAATTCTGAACGCATCAACGATCCAGTTACCTTTTCTTCAACCAAATCCGCTTACTGTTCCGAAAGCCGGAGCATGGAATCGAGCGTTTGGAGCCTTATATCTCGATATAGGCGCGATCGCCCGAAATGAAGGATAGAAAGTATGCCCAAGCGGGTGATGATTGTTGAAGACAATGAGCTGAACATGAAGCTCTTCCGCGATCTGATCGAGGCTTCGGGGTATACGACGATCCAGACCCGCAATGGGATGGAGGCGCTGGATCTCGCGAGAAAGCACCGCCCCGATCTGATCCTCATGGATATCCAGCTCCCGGAAGTCTCGGGCCTTGAAGTCACCAAATGGCTTAAGGAGGACGATGAGCTTCACGTCATTCCGGTCGTTGCGGTCACGGCCTTCGCGATGAAGGGAGATGAGGAGCGCATCCGCCAGGGTGGATGCGAAGCCTACGTTTCCAAGCCTATTTCGGTGCCGAAGTTTCTCGAAACGATCAAGACCTATCTTGGGGACGCCTGAGGCGGGGAGGCGGACATGACAGCGCGTATTCTCGTAGTGGATGACATTCCGGCGAATGTGAAGCTGCTGGAAGCACGGCTGCTTGCCGAATACTTCGATGTATTGACGGCCGAGAATGGCTTCAAGGCGCTGGAGATTGTCGCCAACACTCATGTGGACGTTATTCTGCTCGACATCATGATGCCGGGTATGGACGGTTTTGAAGTGTGCGAGCGGCTGAAGGCCAATCCGAAGACCATGCATATTCCGGTGGTCATGGTGACGGCGCTTGACCAGCCAGCAGATCGTGTGCGTGGCCTGAAGGCCGGTGCCGATGATTTTCTCACCAAACCCGTCAACGATCTGCAACTCGTTGCGCGCGTCAAGAGTCTCGTACGTCTCAAGACGCTCAGCGACGAACTTCGCATCCGCGCCGATACCGCACGAACGATTGGTTTCGAGGATCTGACCCGGTTCGATGGTTTCGATATCAGCGGGCAGGTTCTGCTGGTGGACGGCCGTGGAAGCTCCCAGGAGCGCATAATCAGGGCGTTGAAGCCGGTAGCTGAAGTCACAGCCATGTCGGATCCACAGGCCGCGATTTTCGAGGCAGCCGAGTCTCCAGTCGATCTCGTGATCATCAACGACAATATCGAGGATTACGATCCCCTCCGGCTATGCTCGCAACTTCGCCTCCTGGAACGAACGCGCTTCCTGCCACTCCTGCTCATCACCGAAGGCGGACGTGAGGATCTTATTGTCAGGGCTCTGGACCTTGGGGTGAACGACTATCTGACGCGTCCTCTCGATCCGAACGAATTAGTGGCGCGAACCCTGACACAGATCCGACGCAAGCGCTTCAATGACAAACTGCGATCCAGTGTTCGTCAAACGATCGAACTGGCGGTCACCGATGGCCTCACAGGCTTGCATAATCGCCGCTACCTCGACAATCATCTGAAGACGCTGTTCAGTCGTGCCGCCGCCAGATCGCGCCCTCTGTCTGTATGCATCACCGATATCGACCGATTCAAAAGCGTGAACGACACTTACGGACACGATGCAGGGGATGAGATCCTGCGCGAATTTGCCCGGCGCATTCGCTCCACGGTTCGCGGGGCAGATCTTGCCTGCCGTTACGGAGGCGAGGAGTTTGTCGTCGTGATGCCGGATACGGATGCGCATTCAGCTGCCTCCATCGCAGAGCGCCTTCGTGGAATCATCGAGGCCGCTCCGTTTGCCCTTCCTTCGGGCGGTTCGCTGCAGATCACTGCGTCCTTGGGGATCGCGAGCTTTACTGCAGGCGTGGAGACACCCGAACAACTCCTGAAAAATGCTGATCGGGCCTTATACGAGGCAAAGAACAGCGGACGAAATCGGGTTGTTGCGGCGGCGGCATAGTAACTCAAACCCCTAATCAGGCGGTTGCCATGGGCCGATCGTGCGAGAGCAACGATATGATTCGGGCAATGTGAGATTACGGTGAATTGGCTGCAGCAACAGAAGGCGAATTCCGGACAGATTTTGAATTGCACTTGAAAGTAGAAGTCGTTGCTTCCAGTGACCGACGACCAAAATACGAGCATGAGTTATATTGATACCTGCTGCGCTTGAGTACTCTTAGTAAAGTGATCAAATATCAGCATTCAACCTCTTTTAGTTAGGTCTAGCTTTATTAACTTTCTCAACTAAGCTTGGTCATGTCTTAACTTCCAAGGCCGATTCTCGGTTTCGATCTTGCTGTTTTAACCATGTCACGCATCAATTGGCGCGCTAGTTAAGAATGGGTTGATTTCGTCCCGGTTTTACGCGAATTTGTTGTCAGCGGAATAAGTTCCTGATGGAACACAGAGATACCCCATGATGCTCAGGTCCGCCGCATCTCCTGGGTCGTGGGGTCGGTCGATCGGCGTGCAGTTTTGCGGTTCCTCGTGCCGCTTTGCATGCCGATCGGCCCCCTAAGGTCTAAGAACCTTTGGCAGCGGCCCAGGCTGCGTCTGCGCTTCCGCCATTCCCGCATCAAGCATCAACTGAAATCTGGCAAGCAAGCCGCTTGCGTGGCTTTACACGCCTATCGCCGTCTAAAGGAGCGTCAACCACACACCGTGATATTGGGGGACCGGTTGCAGGCGGTTGTCGACACGTGCACACAACAAAAAAGCGCGACACCGAGGTGCCGCGCTTTTTAAACGGAATTCAGATCAAATTACTTGATCTTGGTTTCCTTGAACTCGACATGCTTGCGAGCGATCGGGTCGTACTTCGTCTTCGTCATCTTGTCCGTGAACGTACGGCTGTTCTTCGTCGTCACGTAGAAGAAACCTGTATCGGCCGTCGACAGCAGCTTGATCTTGATGGTCGTAGCTTTCGCCATGGTCTTCCTGCCTCTAATAAAAAATCAAGCCGCGGACGCCTTCACTTGGTCCACGGCAAATTCTGGCGCGAAACTACAAATCGCGCCCGAAAAGTCAAGTCCGTTGACGGCTGAAAACCGTCCGAACGATGAATATCACCACATATAGGGCAAAGAAACCGGCAAGTGCCCACGCAAACCCGTTGTTGCCTGCCAAATCGATCGAAACTCCGACAGCCTGCGGTCCGGCGACTGTGCCGACTGCATAGCTGAAAACGAAGGCAGCATTGGCGGCAGCGAGATCAGATCCTGTGAGTCGAGATCCGAGATGCGCAAGCCCGACTGTATAGAGGCCGGACACGCAGCCACCCCAGACCAGCAGCAGGCCTGCCATCAGCCACCAGTGATGGATAAGGTAAGGAAGTGCCAGAGCGCCTAGCAGGCCCGCCAGAGCCATCAGGAAGAGCATTGGTCTGCGGTCCTTGAGGCGGTCGGAAATCATGCCAAACGGGATCTGGAAGACCATGTTGCCAATTCCCATGATGGTCAGCAACTGTGCGGCGCTTGCTTCTGGCAGGCCTACACGGTTTGCGTAGACCGGGAAGAGTGACAATCCGCCCACTTCAACGGCACCGAAGACAAAGACGGCTGCTGTCGCCATGGGAACGAGAAAGACATAGCGCAGGAAATGTTGCTGCGGTTTCTCGTCAAGAACCGGATTTTCGCCGCGCGCAATATAGATCGGGATGAAGGCCAACATGATCGCCGCAGCGCCGACAGCGAAGGGAAGGATGCCTTCGCTGCCGATCTTCGAGAAGATCAGCGGCCCGATGGCAAAGCCAACGGCAAGTACGGTCGCATAGATACCGAGAACCAGTCCCCGCTTGCGGGGCGGTGCGGCGGCATTGATCCAGAACTCCGAAAGAATGAAGAGCGTTGTCGTGGCGCCGTGAAAGCCCACGCGCAGCGGAAACCACATCCAGAACTCTGTCGCGTAGTAGAACCCCAGCGCACTGACAGCGGCCAGCACCACGGCCCAGAGCATCGTTCTGGCAACGCCAAAATCATGGGCCAGCTTGGTGGTTATCGGAGCAGCGGCCATGGCCGCCACGCCGGCCATGGCAGAATTGAGCCCAATCAGTGTCGATGATATGCCGCGCTTTTCCAGGATTATGCTGAGCAGGGGCAGCCCTAGTCCGATCGCGATGCCAACGGCGCTGATCGCCGAGATCGCAGCAAACAGCGAAGGCCAGTGGATCTCTTCCGGGTGGCAGCTATCGCCGTCTACCTGGCTGGGATTGTGCTTGTCCTTCGAATATGAATCCATCTGCCCGTCGCTTAGGTTTTACGCGCAAATTCGGCGCGGCCGAAGTCGATATAATCTGCAATCGACACGTGGTGAAGCGGTACCGGCAAAATCTTCAATGAAGAAGGCTTCCGTTCTGAGCGATCATGCAGCCTCATATCGTGCTTGCATGACTGCTGGATGTCAGGTGACCGCGAGTTTCGTCGATGTCTTCATTGTTAAAGATTGGGGCATCAGGATGTTCACGCTTTGACGACGTGTTACCAGTCAATCAATTGGGCCGCCTCGGCCGGGGTCGACACTCTCATCTTCTTTTCCGAAACCGTGCATTTTCAGCGCCCACTGCAGGCCGATCACGCCCCCCTTGATTGGCTGCATCATCAGCAGCGCCATAAGGATTGTGATTGGCGTCCAGATCGCCAGATGCGTCCAGACGGACAATTGCCAGACCATATCTGTCATCATGAATCCGCCGACGGTCACGTGACCCACGATGAAGATGACGAGGTAAGGGGGCAGGTCATCGGCCCGCTGGTGGTGCAGATCTTCACCACAAGCAGAGCATTGCTCCACCGGCTTCAGAAACGCCTTGAACAGACGACCAGTGCCACATCTAGGACAGGTACAACGCAGTCCACGCATGATGGATTGACCCAGTTGCCGCTCAGGCTCCTGCGCGCCTCCAAACCGAACTGGCTTTACAGGAGTTGATAATGCTTGCTGCTCGGCCATTGCCTTCTCCTATACACGAATAGACCACGAACCAGATCTGACGCCGCTGGCGGCGCCAACCAATGTCAGTTGCGGCGCGGTGGTCTGGTCCCTGGTCGTTTTGGTGCTGAACGACTGCGCCGTCCAGATTTGTGGAACGAGCGAGTTGCTACGCCCATCTTCTGGCCTTCGCTCAGCATTTCGAAGCGCAGTGCGCCCGCAAGAGGTATCGCCTCCGCCAGACGCACGTCGACAGAATCGCCCAACTGGTAGCCAAGACCATGCCGTTCGCCGATGAGTGCCTGTCTGGCTTCATCATAGACAAAATAGTCCGACCCCAGCGTGGATACCGGCACGAAGCCATCTGCACCATAGGTCGGCAGCGTGACAAATAGTCCCGCTTTCGTCACGCCAGAGACGCGGCCTTCGAACTCTTGGCCGACCCGCTCTGCTAGATGATGGGCAATCAGACGGTTAATCGTGTCGCGCTCGGCCGCCATGGCGCGTCGTTCGAATGTGGAGATCTCTGCGGCAATGTCGTCGAGCTGCGTTTCTTCCTCAGGCGAAAGTCCGCCTTCGCCTAGACCCAAAGCGCGCACGAGGGCACGGTGAACAATAAGGTCCGCATAGCGGCGGATTGGCGAGGTGAAGTGCGCATACTTCATCAGGTTCAGGCCGAAGTGGCCAAGATTGTCAGGGCTGTAGACGGCCTGGCTCTGGCTGCGCAGAACCATTTCGTTGACCATCACCTGATGCGGCGTGTCTTCAGCCTTCGCGAGGATGCCGTTGAAGGAGTTTGCCCGCACCTGTCCGCCTTTCGCCATCGGGATGCCGAGCGTGGCCAGGAATTCCCGCAGGACCTCCTGCTTGGCAAGCGACGGCGCATCGTGCACACGATAGATCAGCGGCTGACGCTGCTTCTCCAGTGTTTCCGCAGCAGCGACGTTGGCCTGGATCATCATCTCTTCGATGAGTTTGTGCGCGTCCAGACGCTCCGGGATGACAACCTTGTCGACGGTGCCATCCGGCTTCAGCAGGATCTTGCGTTCCGGCATATCCAGTTCCAGCGGCTGGCGCCGGTCGCGGCCACGCTTCATGATCGCATAGGCATGCCAGAGCGGCTTCAGGATGGGATCCAGAAGCGGCCCGGATTTGTCGTCCGGTTTGCCGTCGATGGCCGCTTGCGCTTGGTTGTAGGAGAGCTTGGCGGCACTCTTCATCATGATGCGATGAAAGGTGTGGCCCGCCTTCTTGCCATCCTTGGAGAAGACCATACGGACTGCGAGCGCCGGCCGATCTTCGCCCTCGCGCAGCGAGCAGAGGTTATTTGAAATGCGCTCCGGCAACATCGGCACGACACGATCCGGGAAGTAGACCGAATTGCCACGTTTCAACGCTTCGCGGTCGAGTGGCGATCCCGTCCGGACATAATAGGACACATCCGCGATTGCGACCGTGACGATGACGCCATCCGGATTATCCGGCGATGGGTCGGGTTCAGCATAAACGGCGTCGTCATGGTCCTTGGCATCGGCCGGATCGATGGTGACCAGCGGCACATGCCGCCAGTCCTCCCGTTTCGTCATGCTGGCGGGCTTTGCGTCTTCCGCCTCATCCAGAACCTGCTTCGGAAAGACGTGCGGAATGCCATGCGAATAGATGGCAATCATCGAGATTGCCTTCTCGGACGCAACAGAGCCGATCACCGATAGTACCTTCGCACGGGTCAGGCCGAAGCGATTGCCACGCAAAACATCAGCCTCGATCAGATCGCCGTCCTTGGCATCGCCAAGATCACTGGCGGAAATCTGCATTTCCTCGCCACGGCGATCAATCGGCATCAATCGCGCTCCACCCTCCGGCATCATGCGAATGACACCGAGGGAAGCATTACGGTGCTTGTCGATGATCTTGACGACGCGCGCCGTATAGGCGGGACCGGATCGATCCTTGTTCGGGAAGATCTTCGCAAGCACGCGGTCGCCAAGTCCGGCAGCGGGCGTCTTGCTCTTGCTGCGGTTATCGGAGGGCTGCCGGATCAAAACCGCAGGCGCAACGCCACCATCATCTGGCCATTCGGCAGGCCGGGCGATCAGTTCACCGTCCTTGCTGCGGGTCGTGATGTCCAGCACTGTCATGGGCGGCAGGCCACCCGGCCGCATCAGCGCCTTGCGGCTCTTCTGAAGAAGACCTTCGTCTTCCAGATCGCGCAGCACATCCTTGAGCTCGACGCGGGTATCACCCTTGAGACCGAAGGCCTTGGCGATTTCCCGCTTTGAGGCGCGGTCCGGGTTATCGGAAATGAATTGCAGCAGAATATCGCGGGGCGGAACAACGCCGTGGACGATCACATTGGGATCGCCCAGAGCGGCCTTTTCCGCGCGAAGGGCGGCTTTGCGGCCAACCGGAACGGGTTTTCTGTCTTCGCGCGGTTTCTTGCTCACGTGTCCGTCTTCTTTGCTTTCGTAGCTGCCTTCGGCTTGGCGGCAGATTTTGCCTTGGTTGCCGTCTTTTTCGGCTTGGCGTCAGCGGCTTCTGCTTTGGTCGCCTTGGTGGATTTCGTAGCCTTGCCCTTTGCGGCCGGTGCCTTGCCAGCCTTCTCGGTCAGAAGCGCAAGAGCCTCTTCAACGGTCACACTTTGCGGATCCTTGCCCTTTGGCAGTGTGGCATTGACCTTGCCCCAATTGATATAGGGACCGTAGCGTCCCTCGCGAACCGTCATGGGTCCACCGCTCGGATGGTCACCCAGTTCTTTCAGGGCTGCGACGGCAGTCCGCCCGCGCCCTGCGCCCTTGCTCTGCTTCTCAGCGAGGACTGTCACAGCGCGGTTCAAGCCAATGCTGAACACATCCTCGATGCTTTCAAGGTTGGCATAGGTGCCATCATGCAGCAGGAAAGGCCCGTAGCGACCAAGGCCGGCCGAGATCATCTTGCTGGTTTCGGGGTGTTGGCCCACGTCCCGCGGAAGATTGATAAGGGCCAGAGCCTTCTCGTGATCGATGTCTTCGGGCTTCCATCCGCGTGGCAGCGAAGACCGCTTCGCGTCTTTGCCGTCTCCGCGCTGAATGTAAGGTCCAAAACGACCGGATCGCAGGGTCAGTTCCTCGCCGGTCATCGGATCCTGGCCAAGCGCCTTCGGCTCGTTGAGGGCCGCAGCTTCCGCTTCAGCCCCGTCGGAGGACAGCTGACGGGTGTAGTTGCATTCAGGATAGTTGGAGCATCCGACGAAGGCACCGTACTTGCCGAGCTTCAGGGAAAGGTTACCCGTCCCACAGACCTGGCAGATGCGCGGATCGCTGCCATCTTCCCGCTTCGGGAAAACCAGGGGAGCCAGAGCTTCGTTCAGCGCGTCCAGAACATTGGTAACGCGAAGTTCCTTCGTATCTTCGATCTGGGCGAAGAAGGCGTCCCAGAACTCTCTGAGCACCTGCTTCCAGTTCAGTTCGCCAGCTGAAATCTTGTCGAGCTTCTCTTCCAGATCGGCTGTGAAATCGTATTCCACATACTTTGTGAAGAAGTTCTCAAGGAAGGCAGTAACCAGCCGACCCTTGGAATGAGGGATCAGCTTGCGCTTTTCGATAACAATGTATTCGCGGTCGCTTAGCGTCTTCAGCGTCGCGGCGTAGGTTGAAGGACGCCCGATGCCCAACTCTTCCATCTTCTTGATCAGAGAAGCTTCCGAGTAGCGTGGCGGCGGCTCCGTAAAGTGCTGGCTTGAATTGACCTTCGATTTGTCCAGCTTCTCCCGCGCATTGATTTCGGGGAGGCGGCCATCCTCGTCGTCCTCACCCGCGTCACCATCGTCGCGATGATCCATATAGGCAGCAAGAAATCCGTCGAAGCGGACAACAGAGCCGACAGCCCGCAAGCCCGCGCGGTCTGAGCCGTTTACGGCGTTAATCTCGACTGTCGTGCGTTCCATTTCGGCAGACGCCATCTGGCTGGCGATACCGCGCTTCCAGACGAGTTCGTAGAGGCGAAGCTGATCGCCATCCAGGAACTTGCGGACCTTGTCCGGCGAGCGATTGAAGTCGGTGGGACGAATGGCTTCGTGCGCTTCCTGCGCATTCTTGGCCTTCGTGGAATAGAAGCGCGCCTTTTCGGGCAGATAGCGCTCACCGAATTGATCGCCGATCGCGCGGCGGGCCGCATCGATC
The DNA here is from genome assembly GCF_001427345.1 of Rhizobium sp. Root149. Taxonomy (NCBI): domain Bacteria; kingdom Pseudomonadati; phylum Pseudomonadota; class Alphaproteobacteria; order Hyphomicrobiales; family Rhizobiaceae; genus Rhizobium; species Rhizobium sp. Root149. The sequence continues at coordinate 37,521 of NZ_LMGD01000001.1, read as the reverse complement.
GCCTCCGGCGCCATCTGCACGCCATCGGTACGCATGTAGGTGATCAGACCGACTGTTTCACCGCCGATGTCCACGCCTTCGTAGAGCTTCTGTGCGACCTGCATGGTGCGCGAAGCAGAGAAACCGAGGTTCGAGGAGGCAGCCTGCTGCAGGGTAGAGGTCGTGAAGGGAGGGCCGGGATTGCGCTTGACGGGCTTTGCCTCGACCGATTCGACCGAATAGGCAGCGCCTTCCAAGAGCGCCTTCAGACGGCCAGCATCCTCACCGTTCTTGACGCCCTTGCTTTGTATCCGCTTCCCATCGGCAGAAACCAGCTTGGCTTCGAATTCATCGCCCCGCGGCGTCTTCAGAAGCGCGGAGATGTTCCAGTATTCTTCCGGAACGAAACGCTCGATTTCATTTTCCCGATCACAAACGAGACGCAAAGCAACGGATTGCACGCGGCCAGCAGAGCGAGCACCCGGAAGCTTGCGCCACAAAACCGGCGAAAGGTTGAAACCGACAAGATAATCCAGCGCACGACGGGCGAGGTAGGCATCCACCAGCGATATGTCGATATCGCGCGGGTTTGCCATTGCATCGAGCACGGCCTTCTTCGTGATGGCGTTGAACACCACGCGCTTGACTGGCTTATCGCCAATGACCTTCTTTTTCTTGAGAAGATCGAGAACGTGCCAGGAAATGGCCTCACCTTCGCGATCCGGGTCGGTCGCGAGAAAAAGTCCATCGGAGCCTTTCACGGCATCCGCAATATCTTTCATGCGCTTGGCGGATGCGCTGTCGACTTCCCAGGACATCTCGAAATCCTGATCGGGCAGGACGGAGCCGTCTTTCGCGGGCAAGTCACGGACGTGGCCAAAGGAAGCGAGAACCTTGAAGCCTGATCCAAGATACTTGTTGATTGTCTTGGCCTTGGCAGGGGATTCTACAACTACGACATTCATAACTTTTTTCTCTGAGAGGTGCGACAAAGCGAGAAAATAGCGCTTCGGCTTGAAACTGACCTCCCGACATGGAGGGCGTTTTGTCTGCGGTCAAGAGGGAGGCTGCATTTTTGCCTCTCGCGTCGATACAACCATAAGAGGATTAATGCGATATTGCAATCTTAGATGAGAAATGTCACATTGCGAGCGCGCTCAGGAATGCACACCCTGGACGTGCATTATTTTAAGTTATTTTAGCGAGGCCAAGATGGTTGAACCATCTTTAAAGCAAACCAATAATGAGGAGTGGCGATCCAACATCGCCTATGTTCGGCACATGCTGGGTCAATTGCGGCAGGTGGCCCACAAGGAGAATGCAGATATGCTCTGCTATCTCCTTGAAATGGCCTATGTCGAATCCGGCGATATGTTGTCCGGGCGACGCCCGCGGTCAGTTCTGCATCAGGAGAGAAACTAAACCGCCCGGATGCCGGTGAAGCCGTCCGGCTAGATCAAGTTCCAGCAGCACGAGGTAAACCGTCGCTGCTGGAATTTCCGTATGACGAATAATGTCGTCGATTTCGACAGGTGTGGGACCAAGAGCATTGGTGATCCGCATGCGATCACTGTCATCAAGGGGATGCATCAACGGCGACGCCCCATCTTCGCCTGGTTCTGCAATGGTAGAACCGTTGAAAAGATCCAGTTGTGAAATGGGAGCCAGCGCCTCCAGGACGTCCTGCGATGAGGTGGTGACAATGCCGCCATTTTTCAGAAGATCGTTGGTACCATGGCATCTTGGATCGAGCGGTGAGCCGGGCACCGCAAAGACCAGACGTCCAAAGTCGCCCGCCAGCCGAGCCGTGATCAGAGATCCGGAACGCTGGGCTGCTTCAACGACGACCACCCCGAGAGATATCCCTGCGATGACCCGGTTACGGCGCGGAAAATCGCGGGCGCGGGGCTCCCATCCAAACGGCATCTCGCTCACGCACAATCCAACGCCGCCGGTAATATCTCCAAGCAGCGGAATATTCTCGGGCGGGTAGGGCTGATCAAGGCCGCCCGCCAGCACAGCAATGGTTCCCGTGTCCAGGCTCGCCCGGTGGGCGGCCGTATCGATGCCGCGCGCGAGACCCGAGGTAATCGTGTAACCGGCGCGACCGCAGTCTCGTGCGATCATCGCCGCGATTTTCGCTCCGCTGATCGAGGCGTTGCGTGAGCCGACGATGCCCACCGAAGGGCGGTTGGCTGCGGCAAAGTCTCCCTTCATCGCCAATAGGGGCGGGGCGGCGTCAATCTGGCGAAGTGCGAATGGGTAGTCCGGCTCTCCAATGCCCACAAGCCTGGCATTGAAACGAGCAGCTATCTCCAGTTCCTGCTCCGCCTGCTGGACGGTCGCCACGCGTATGGCACGTGCCGCGCCACCCCGGCGCGACATTTCAGGGATCGCAGCCAGAGCCGCGTCGGCGGAGCCGAAATGATTGATGAGGTCACGGAAGGTCGCAGGTCCCACATTGTCGCTACGAATCAGCCTGAGCCAGGCGGTCCGTTGAGCGTCCGTGAGTGCAACCCCCCTCCGATTTTCTTTGCCGGAGGACACAGAGGAACTTATCCCTTCTGGCCGATCTTGCTTTCTGTTCCGTTGATCAGACGCTCGATGTTGGCCTTATGCTTCCAATAGGTAATCAGGGTCATGATGGCCATGACCAGTGCAATTTTTGGTTCCCCGATGAGCCAGAGCACGACGGGGATAAGAAGTGTGGCGACGAGCGCCGATAGAGATGAATATTTGCTGAGCTTTGCGACTGTCAGCCATACAAATGCAAATACCAGAACCATTGCCGGTGCAATACCCAGCAGTGTGCCAATATAGGTTGCAACACCTTTTCCACCCTTGAAACCGAGCCAGACCGGAAAAAGATGGCCGAGGAAAGCCGCAAAGCCACCCAGCAACCCGGCTTCCTGACCCCAAAGGGCTGCGGCAAGAAGGGCAGCGACCGTAGCCTTCAATGCATCGAGCAGAAGCGTGGCGGCAGCCAGCTTCTTGTTGCCGGTGCGCAAGACGTTTGTGGCGCCGATATTGCCTGAACCGATGGAGCGGATGTCGCCGAGACCGGCCGCCTTCGTCAGGAGGAGCCCAAAGGGGATCGAGCCCAGCAGATAGCCAAAGGCAAGTGCGGCCAGCGCGATGGGAAGCGTGATTTGCCAGTTAAACAGCTCTGCCATGCTTAATTTCCTTACAGCGAGTGTACCAGACGGCCAGCGACATAAGTCGAGACAACCCGTCCGCTAAAACGCGCATCCTCGAAGGGCGTGTTCTTGGAGCGGGACTGGATGGTGTCCTTCGTCACGATCCATGGTTCGTCAATGTCGATCAAGGCAATATCTGCCTTCGCGCCCGGTTTCAGCGTTCCAGCGTCTAGCCCGAAGATCTGGGCAGGCCTTGTGGACATGGCGTCGATGAGGCGCATCAGCGAAACCTGACCGGAGTGGTGGAGCCGCAAGGCGGCCGCCAGCATGGTTTCAAGCCCGATGGCACCATCCGCCGCATCTCCGAAAGGAAGACGCTTCGTGTCGACATCCTGAGGATCATGCGACGAGACGATGATATCGATCGTCCCATTCGCCAGAGCATCGACCATGGCCTGACGGTCGTCTTCCGTGCGCAGCGGCGGTGAAAGCTTGAAGAAAGTCCGATACTCGCCGATATCGTTTTCATTCAGCGACAGGTGATTGATCGACACGGCGCAGGTTGCGTTCGCGCCTCGATTGCGGGCGACACGGACTGCTTCGACAGATTCCGGCACCGAAATCTTCGCGGCATGATAGGCGGCCTTTGTGAGGGCAGCAATCCGCAGGTCACGCTCGAGCGGAATGAGTTCTGCTTCGCGCGGGGCGCCTGCAAGGCCGAGCCAGCTGGCAAACAGCCCTTCATTCATGACCCCGTTGACGGCGAGGTAGGGATCGCGGGCTTCGAGTGAAATGACAGCGCCGAACTCGCGCGCATAGGTCATGGCGCGGCGCAGAACCTGCGTATCGGCCAAGCCATGCCGGCCCTGGGTGAAGCTGACGGCGCCCGCCTGCTTCAACAGGCCGATCTCAGTCATCTCCTCGCCCTTCAACCCGCGTGTCAAAGCGGCAGCGGGGTGAATGTTGACGAGAGCCTTGTCGCGGGCCGTCTTGAGGACGAATTCGATGAGGGCGATATCGTCAAGAACCGGGTCCGTATCCGGCATCATGATGAAGCTCGTTACACCGCCCGCAGCGGCGGCACGGCTGGCGGAAAAGATGGTCTCCCGATGTTCCGCACCCGGTTCGCCAACAAAGACGCGCGCATCGACAAGACCCGGTGCCGCAACGAGCCCTTGGGCATCGCGGATCTCGGCACCGTCAGGATGTCCCTGATTGAGGGCATCTGCGCCAGACGCAAGAATACGACCGTCATCACCGATGATGATCGTGCCGACCTCGTCCAGATGCCGGGAAGGATCGATGATACGCGCGTTTTTCAGAACAAGCGGCTTCATGCGACCACTCCTTCGCTTCTCGGCCCCTGGTTCTGGGAAATCAGCAAGGCCTCCATCACAGCCATGCGGACGGCGACGCCCATCTCCACCTGGCTTTCAATCACGCTCTGCGGTCCATCGGCGACTTCCGAGGCAATTTCGACGCCGCGGTTCATCGGCCCCGGATGCATGACGAGCGCATCCTCCTTGGCGGCTTTCAGTTTCTCGGCGTCCAGACCGTAGAAATGGAAGTATTCGCGAACCGACGGCACGAACGAACCGGACATGCGCTCGCGTTGAAGGCGCAGCATCATGACGACATCAGCATCCTTCAGGCCTTCTTCCATGGAATGAAAGACTTCCACACCCATTTGCGAGATGCCCGATGGCAGCAGAGTGGACGGCGCGACGACGCGTACGCGTGCGCCCATGGCATTCAGCAACAGAATATTGGAGCGGGCAACGCGCGAGTGCAGAACATCGCCGCAGATCGCAACGATGATGCGGGACAGCTTGCCCTTGGCCCGACGGATTGTCAGCGCGTCCAGAAGCGCCTGGGTCGGGTGCTCGTGTTGACCGTCACCGGCGTTGACGACCGAGCACGCCACTTTCTGCGCCAGAAGGGCAGCGGCACCCGCGGACGAATGGCGAACCACAAGCACGTCCGGCCGCATGGCATTCAGAGTCATCGCCGTATCGATCAGCGTCTCACCCTTCTTGACCGAAGAGTTGCCGACCGACATGTTCATGACATCTGCGCCCAGACGCTTGCCAGCGAGCTCAAAAGAGCTTTGCGTGCGTGTCGAAGCCTCGAAGAAAAGATTGATCTGGGTGAGCCCGCGAAGAGTCGAAGTTTTCTTCTCTCTTTGCCGACTGATCTTGACCGCCTCGTCGGCTTTGTCGAGAAGGAATGTAATGTCCTGCTCGGTCAGGCCCTTGATCCCGAGGAGATGGCGGTGGGGAAAGAAGACCACGATAACGTCCTCCGCTTGTTTACGCGGTCTATAGAGACAGCGAGGCGAGCGGGCAAGCGTGTGCTGCATCGAGTTTTTCTGATCCCCATGCAATTTGCCCAGCTTTCGTTTAAGAGCAGCTCATGAATCAGATGAACCGGACCGACGACAATCTCACCGACCTGAACCAGCCAAGCCTCTGGTCCGGTATCAATGCCTATCGCACAGACCCGTTGATTGTGGATCTGACGGCGGGATTGCACCGCGCGATCCGCGAGGAATTCGATGCGCTGGGCCGCTATGTGACCTCCCCCGAAGCGCAGGAACTTGCGCGGATGGCGAATGAAAATCCGCCAAAGCTGAAGACCCACGGTCCGAGAGGCGAACGGCAGGATACGGTGGAGTTTCATCCCGCCTGGCATGCCATGATGCGGCGTTCGATGAGCAGCGGTCTGCATTCCTCGCTGTGGGAGAACATTCCGGAATCGCGCAACAACCAGCACCGCGCTCGTGCTGCCCGGTTCTATCTGACCTCTCAGCTCGAATGTGGCCACTTGTGTCCGCTGACGATGACCAGCGCTTCTGTTGCTGCGATGATGGCGTCGCCTCGCGTTCAGAAGGAATGGGCGCCGCGTATCCTGTCGCGGAAATATGATTCGTCGAATCGTCCCGCGCAGCAGAAGACCGCGATCACCGTTGGCATGGGAATGACGGAGAAGCAGGGCGGTACGGATGTGCGCGCCAACCGGTCGATCGCCGAACGGGTGGGCGAGGGCGTCTATCGTCTTTCCGGTCACAAGTGGTTCATGTCAGCGCCGATGAGCGATGCCTTCGTCATGCTCGCGAAAACCAATGAGGGTATCGGTTGCTTCCTCGTTCCGCGTCTCCTGGAAGATGGTACGGCGAATGGGCTTCAATTCCAGAGGCTGAAGGATAAGCTGGGCAATCGTTCCAATGCCTCTTCCGAGGTCGAGTTCCACGATGCGTTCGGCTACCTGCTGGGTGAACCGGGCGGTGGGGTACGAACCATTCTCGACATGGTGACGCTCACGCGGCTGGATTGTGCTCTTGCGTCAGCTGGCATCATGCGGGCCTCGCTGGCAGAGGCTGTGCATCACTGCCGTGGTCGCAGCGTCTTTGGCAAGAACCTGATTGACCAGCCACTGATGACGCGTGTTCTCGCGGACATGGCGCTGGACGTCGCAGCCGCGACGGCGCTGGCCTATCGTCTGGCAGAAGCCTTCGATAAGGCTGGCAGCAACCCCGCCGATGCAGCCTTTGCCCGCGTCATGACGCCCGTCATCAAATACTGGTGCTGCAAGATCGCGCCTCCACTGATCTATGAAGCGATGGAATGCCTTGGTGGCAATGGCTACGTGGAGGAGCGTCCGCTTGCCCGCCACTATCGCGAGGCTCCGGTCAATGCGATCTGGGAAGGCTCCGGCAATGTCATGGCGCTGGATGTGCTGCGCGTGTTGAGCAGAGGCCGTGATCTGTTCGATTCGGTTCTGTCGGGCATCGAGCGGGATCTGGGTCCGAGCGGACGAAAGACGACGGACGTTCTGCGCGCCGCCATGGCGCTCGCGGAACGGGACGAGGGTGCGGCAAGGCTTCTGGTGGAGCAACTTGCGCTGGCGGCTGCTGCTGCGGAGCTTTTCAGGCTTGGTGCCGGCAAGATCGCAGACGCCTTCGTGGAAACCCGACTGGCCGGTGGATGGCGGGCTACCTATGGAATGCTCGATTCCCGCTTCGATGCCTCCTACATCGTCGATCTTCTGTATCCCGCCGCCAGCTGAGTTTCCAAAACTTTCGTCCACAGGACCACGCTCCGCGTTAACCATATCAAGTGGTTCTCGTTGCGCTTTGGGCCGCGCGCACTAGGTTGAGGTTAACGATTTGTTAACCATCGCTGCGTGGTAAGGCTGTGTCTGGCAACCAATGCTATCAATACGGATTACTGTGTCTGGCTCTTTGCTTCTTTGCGAGTTGGGCGGTTGATCTGACGTTTCCTGCCATCGTGCTGAGCGTCATGGCGTTTCTGCGCTGGGCGGTTCTGTCGGCACCTTGGCTGAATTCAACGCGCTGGCAAACTGTGGAAGGAAACGCCGCATGAAGTGGTTTCTCATCCTCTGGGCTGGCCCGGTTGCATTCTTGGGTGCTTGGTACTGGCTATCCTACTACAACATCAGTTTCGGGTTCTTCATGCTGACCCGCGACACCCACGATCTGGTTTTCCAGATCTATGGGCAGATCTTGGGAATTGATCCGGCGCTTCTTCCCATGCTGGTTGTCCGTGCCGTTGCGGTGGACAGCCTGATCGTCCTTGCAATTCTGGCATTTCGTCGCCGCAAGCAGATTCACGCCTGGTGGATCAGGCGTTACGCCTCATCTCCCGATGCAGCTCTTTCCAAGGATACGAGTCTGTCCAAGGCGCCTTGAAGGATAAAGCTCGCGGCTGCCGAATCAATCCGTTCGGCCCGCTTCGCCCTGGAGACATCCATTTCCAGAAGCGCCCGCTCTGCGGCCACTGTGGATAGACGCTCATCCCAGAAGACGAACGGTATCTCTGTCTTGTCGCTCATGCTGCGGACGAAAGCTCTGGTCGCCTGAACACGCGGGCCCGACGAGCCATCCATATTGATAGGCAGGCCGATGATAAAGGCTGCCACCTTTTCCTTGTCTGCCCACGCCAGCAAGAGTTCCGCATCTTTTGTGAACTTCAAGCGCTTCAACACGGGCCGAGGGGACGAAAACCGCCTCCCGAGATCTGATACAGCAAGGCCGATGGTCTTCGTGCCAAGATCAAGACCGGCTACTGGTTGCCCCGGCAACAGACTGGCAGCCAATTCTTCGATCGTCATTGTTGCCACGGCTCATTCCTTCTCTCGGTCTATGCTCTTGAATTAATTGCGGCTGCTCTAGGTCAGCACGGGAAATAAAATCCGTCTGTTCCGTTGATGCGTATATTGTGTTGAATAACCTGCGCTTAACTGACGGTCCACACCCGGACCCTTTGATCTCAACTGCAAAATGGAGATTTATCATGAAGATCACCTGGCTTGGCCATTCGGCCTTCAGGCTCGAAACCGCCCATGCGAAGATTTTGATCGATCCATTCTTCAGCGGTAACCCATCCTTCGCAGACCAGGATCGCAAGGAAGCGGCTGCGGGCATCACGCACATTTTGCTGACGCACGGTCATGGAGATCACGTAGGGGATACCGTCGCCCTGGCACAGGAAACCGGTGCCGTCGTGCTGGCAAATGCCGACCTCGCGGCATGGCTCGGTTCCAAAGGTGTCCAACGTCTCGAAATGGGAAACACCGGCGGTACAGTCAGCTTCGGCAGCTTCAGCGCGACGTTTACGCAGGCCCTGCATTCCTCCGCCCAGATCACGGAAGACGGGGTCTCCCATGCGCTTGGCAATGCCAACGGACTGATGCTGCATTTCGAAGAAGAGGCCTCGCTGCTGCACATGGGCGACACGGACATCTTCACCGATATGGGTCTGATCAACGAATTGCATCAGCCTGATATTGGTCTGGTGCCGATAGGCGACCGTTTCACGATGGGCGGTGCCGTGGCAGCGCTCGCCTGCCAGCGCTTTTTCGATTTCAAGCATGCCATCCCGTGCCACTACGGGTCTTTCCCGATCATTGACCAGACGCCGGAAAAGTTCGTGAAAGGCATGGAAGGCCTGAAGACGAGGGTAGAGACGCCCAGGGTTGGCGTTACGCTAAGCATCTGACCTTACGTAATCGGCGCGGGATCCTGGGCCAACCGCGCCGATTTCCGTCAGAACTCCGTCCGCCTTGCGGCTAAAACCGTTGCGAATGCCGGATATGGCCATTATAGCGGGAGGAAATTTCATCCGGAGAAGTTCCATGTCCGTCGATATCGCTACCGTCAAGCGCGTTGCGCGCCTATCCCGCATTGCCGTTTCCGAAGATGATCTGGAGCGGATGACGGGCGAATTGAATGGTATCCTTGGATTTGTTGAGCTGCTTTCCGAGGTGGATGTCAGCGGTGTGGAGCCCATGACTTCCGTCACGCCAATCACCATGCGCAAGCGCGCCGATGCGGTGACGGATGGTGATAAGGCCGCCGATATCGTGGCCAATGCCCCCAATTCAGATCAGAACTTTTTCCTCGTGCCAAAGGTCGTCGAGTAAGCGCGGACCATTACGCAGCACCGACCTTCAACGCAGCCTTAAGCCAAATTCGAGATCACGATGACCGAACTTACCAACCTTACCATTTCCGAAGCGCGCGCTAAACTGAAGGGCCGTGATATTACGGCGGTCGAATTGACGGACGCTTACCTGTCGGCCATCGACGCTGCCAACGGCGCCCTGAACGCCTACGTGACCGTAACGCCCGATAAGGCGCGCGAGATGGCGAAAGCTTCGGATGCGCGTCTGGCAGACGGAAAGGGCGGCCCTCTTGAGGGTATTCCGCTTGGCGTAAAGGATCTATTCGCAACGCGTGATATCCACACGCAGGCCTGCAGCCACATTCTCGATGGGTTCAAGCCGAAGTACGAATCGACCGTCACCCAGAACCTGTGGAATGATGGTGCCGTGATGCTCGGCAAGCTGAACATGGATGAATTCGCGATGGGTTCATCCAACGAAAGCTCCTATTACGGACCGGCGGTAAACCCGTGGAAGGCCCAGGGTTCGGATGAAAAGCTGGTGCCGGGCGGCTCTTCAGGCGGCTCCGCCGCTGCTGTTGCGGCGCATCTGTGTGCCGGTGCGACCGCAACCGACACCGGCGGCTCCATCCGCCAGCCTGCGGCCTTTACTGGCACGGTCGGCATCAAGCCTACCTATGGCCGTTGCTCCCGCTGGGGTATCGTTGCCTATGCCTCGTCGCTGGATCAGGCTGGTCCGATCGCGCGCGATGTGCGCGACGCAGCAATCCTGCTGAAGAGCATGGCGAGCGTCGACACCAAAGACACGACCTCTGTCGATTTGCCGGTGCCGGACTACGAAGCTTCACTTGGTCAGTCTGTCAAGGGCATGAAGATCGGCATTCCGAAGGAATATCGTATCGAGGGCATGCCAGAGGAAATCGAAAAGCTCTGGCAGCAGGGTGTGGAATGGCTGAAGGATGCCGGCGCTGAAGTCGTCGAAATTTCGCTGCCACACACCAAATACGCGCTTCCGGCCTATTACATCGTGGCGCCTGCCGAAGCGTCGTCCAACCTCGCGCGCTATGACGGTGTTCGCTACGGCCTTCGCGTCGACGGCAAGGACATTGCCGACATGTACGAGAAGAGCCGCGCTGCGGGCTTCGGCAAGGAAGTTCAGCGCCGCATCATGATCGGAACCTACGTTCTCTCGGCCGGTTATTACGACGCCTATTATCTGAAGGCGCAGAAGGTTCGCACTCTCATCAAGCGCGACTTCGAAGATGCGTTTCATGCGGGCGTCGATGCGATCCTGGCGCCTATCACGCCGTCTTCCGCCTTTGCCATCGGTGACAAGGAACTCGCTGCGGATCCGGTCAAAATGTATCTGCAGGACGTGTTCACGGTCACTCTCAACATGGCCGGTTTGCCTGGCATTTCTGTCCCAGCTGGCCTTGATCAGAAGGGGTTGCCGCTGGGCCTTCAGATCATCGGCAAGCCGTTCGAAGAAGAAACCCTGTTCAAGACGGCGCATGTGATCGAACAGGCAGCCGGGAAATTCACCCCTGCCAAGTGGTGGTAAAACCTTTGAGTGCCAATAGGTGACTGCAGAAGGACCGGCTCATCCATTGGGCCGGTCCTTTTTTGTTGACCAGTTTCCAACAAAGATCGCGGTATCGCAGGCTAATCCCTTAGGCGGGCTTGGAAACACCGTCCGGCAATGATCTAATCGTGGCGACGTTCCGGGGATTTTCATGCATCATGTTCGCAATGCCCGTGAAGACGAGATTGATGCGCTGACAGGCATAGGTCTGCGAGCCTGGGCCCAGGCCATGGGCCCCATTGGCGGCACAGAGGCGATGCTGCAAAATGCATTACGTGCATTTGGAGACTTCGTTCGATCCTCCTGGGTTAAGATTACGGTGATCGAGGAGGGCGGCGTCCCTGCCGGATGGGCATCCCGCGAGGCGCTGGACGAACAGATAACCGATTTCTGGATCGACCCGGATCATCAGCGGCGAGGTTTGGGTTCCGAACTCCTCCAAGCCGTCGAGGAAGAAGTCCGCCAGCATGGTTTCGATGAAATCAAGCTGGAAACGCATGCGCACAATACGGATGCGGTCAGTTTCTTTGAAAAGAACGGTTATCGGGTAAACTGGCTGTCGATTGCCTATGCGCCGAAGCTTGATCAGGATGTGCAATCCGTTGGCATGTCCAAGCAACTGGTTGCTCCAGCACCAGAGGGTTACGGCGTCGAGTTTTAACCTCTAACGACCAGGTGCGAGGCCTCAAAGCTTGCACCGCTTCACCAATTGTTCTACCTGACATTCAACCCATTTGACCGCATGAAGAGCCTTTAAGATGACCCTTGTCGATACGCGCACGCCTGATCCGAAACGTCTGATTCCCGGTGCCACGGGTGATTGGGAAATCATCATCGGCATGGAAGTTCACGCGCAGGTTCTTTCACAGTCCAAACTGTTCTCCGGCGCTTCCACCGAGTTCGGCAAGGCGCCGAATTCCAATGTGTCGCTGGTGGATGCAGCCATGCCCGGCATGCTGCCCGTCATCAACGAAGAATGCGTGAAGCAGGCCGTGCGGACAGGTCTCGGCCTCAAGGCGCAGATCAACAACCGGTCGATTTTCGATCGCAAGAACTATTTTTATCCGGACCTGCCGCAGGGCTACCAGATTTCCCAGTTCAAGGATCCGATCGTCGGTGAAGGCAAGATCATCATTTCGCTGGGGCCAGATCGTCAGGGCAATTTCGAAGACATCGAGATCGGTATCGAGCGCCTGCACCTCGAGCAGGACGCGGGCAAATCCATGCACGACCAGCATCCGACCATGTCCTACGTGGATCTGAACCGTTCAGGCGTTGCCCTGATGGAAATCGTATCCAAGCCGGACATGCGCTCCTCGGATGAGGCGAAGGCCTACATGACGAAGCTTCGCTCTATCGTTCGCTATCTCGGCACCTGTGATGGCAACATGGACGAGGGCTCCATGCGTGCCGACGTGAACGTTTCCGTGCGCCGTCCCGGCGAAGCTTTTGGCACACGTTGCGAAATCAAGAACGTCAACTCCATCCGTTTCATCGGCCAGGCGATCGAATACGAAGCACGCCGCCAGATCGCAATTCTGGAAGACGGCGGCTCGATCGACCAGGAAACTCGCCTGTTCGATCCAGGCAAGGGTGAAACGCGCTCCATGCGCTCCAAGGAAGATGCGCATGATTACCGCTATTTCCCGGATCCGGATCTGCTGCCGTTGGAATTTGACGATGCTTTCGTTGAGGCACTGAAGAGCGATCTGCCGGAATTGCCGGATGACAAGAAGGCCCGATTTGTACGCGAACTGGGGCTTTCGGTTTATGACGCGTCCGTGCTCGTGTCCGAGAAGGCAATTGCCGATTATTTCGAGTCGGTTGCTGAAGGGCGTGATGGCAAGACGGCGGCGAACTGGGTTATTAACGACCTGCTGGGCGCCTTGAACAAAGCTGGCAAAGGCATTGAAGAGACTCCGGTTTCTCCTGCCCAGCTTGGTGGAATCATCGATCTCATCAAGGATGAGACCATTTCCGGCAAGATCGCCAAGGACCTGTTCGAAATCGTCTTCAACGAAGGCGGCGATCCTGCGGAAATCGTGGAAAGCCGCGGCATGAAGCAGGTGACGGATACCGGCGCCATCGAAAAGGCCGTCGACGATATCATCGCCGCAAACCCCGATCAGGTCGCCAAGGTCAAGGCCAAGCCAACGCTGGCCGGCTGGTTCGTGGGTCAGGTCATGAAGTCGACCGGTGGCAAGGCCAACCCGCAGGCCGTGCAGGCGCTGGTAAAGGCAAAGCTGGGCATCGAGGAGTAAGGCTTCGGCCTTTCTTCTCCGAGAGAGGGCTGTTCCCATGTTTTTCATTCGCACAGCGGGCCCAAAGGACGTAGAGCCGGTGCGCAAGCTATTGGCGGAGACGTGGCACGCGACCTATGATGCCATCCACGGTCCGCTGAAGGTGGGCTCACTCGTCACTAGCTTGCATAGCGCAGAGGCGATCCTGAAGAGAATCAACCTGAAGGACGGTGAGTTTCTGGTTGCCGATGACGGAAAGCGGATTGGTGGCATGGGATTTGCCGCCATGTCGCCTACGATGACAAAGACCGCAGTCCTGCATCAGCTCTACGTGCATCCGACTTGCCAGAACGAAGGAATCGGACGGGATCTCTTTGCGGAGCTGGAAACTTGTTTCCCGGATGCGGAAATTCTTCGCCTGGAAGTTGACGTTGCGAACGAACGCGCAATTTCCTTCTATACGCGACTAGGCTTCACGGAAGTTGACCGCACGAAGAACTGCGGTCAGGACAACAGTGGTATTGAAGCAATCATCATGGAGAAGCCGCTCGCGCATTAGGGAGGACTGCCATGACTGAGTTAAGCTTGCATATTCGAAGGGCCAGGGAAGAAGATCTCGCAAATCTGATAAAGCTCTTTGAAGAAGATGAGCATGGTGGCCATGGTGATACCAGCGACGAGCATGCATATGATGATTACGTCAAAGCATTTCACATAATTGACCAGTCGCTGAACGAGCAGCTTTACGTCGCCGAACAGGGCGGCGAGGTGGTCGCAAGCTTCCAAATGGCTTTCTTGCGAACGCTACGCGGTCGCGGAGGATTGAATGGTATCATCGAGGCTGTGCACACGCGCTCAGACAGACGCGGACAGGGGATCGGCTCCAAGCTTTTGGAGTTTGCCGTGAGCGAGGCGAAACGACGCGGTTGCCGGCTGGTGCAAATCACGCACCGAAGCGACCGTGACGGAACCCGGGCCTTCTACGAGAAGGCGGGTTTTTCGCCGGACTACACAGGCTTCAGAATGCACTTCAAATAGCGCGTATCCACCCCCTAAAGGCTGGACATTCGCGGATCGAGATTGCATAAGCGAGGCAAGGAAACATTCCTTGTCTCTCGCGAGGACGCTGGAAAACTATGAAGAATCTTCTCCTTCAAATCTTCACCTGGTGGAATGGCCAGACGCTCGGCACACGCTTCTTTACGTGGCGCAACGGCAAGCGCGTGGGCGAGGATGAACTAGGTAATGTCTATTACGAAGGCGGTATGACGTCCTTCGGACTGCCTCGTCGTTGGGTCATCTACAAGGGTTACGCCGAAGCTTCGGCTATACCGCCGGGTTGGCACGGCTGGATGCATTACCGGACCGATACGCCTCCTTCAAAGGAGAATTATGCAGCCCGTGAGTGGCAGAAGCCTCATCACGAGAACCTGACAGGGACGCCGTTTGCGTACAAGCCTACAGGCTCTATGGATGCGACAGGTCAGCGTCCGCGTGTCACCGGTGACTATGATGCATGGACACCGGGCTCCTGAGCGTCTTGCTCTATCTCACGCCACATTTTTGAACTATCGCCATTAGGTCTCGGCATTGATCGGGACCTAAAGCATGTTGCGCAAAAGTGCTCAGTGGTTTTGCGATAACGACGTGCGATAAAATAAAGAGATAAAGCGTCAGCAGCGAATCCTAAAGATCGCGACACGCTTTGGCAGTTTCTGAAGGTGGTTTCGCTCCCATGTCCCATAGATTCGTTCGTTCGCTGCTTCTGGGAATGACGCTCTGTCTGGTGATGGTTGCACCTGCTTCCGCGGCCCGTATCGAAAATCCGGTTGCCGAATTCTCGGGTATCGACAAAATTACTGGTCGTATTACCCGCTTTGATGTCTATGTGAACGAGACTGTCCAGTACGGTGCCTTGCAGGTAACGCCCAAAGCCTGTTTCTCACGCGATGATACGGAAGCACAAAAGGTAGACGGCTTTATTGAGGTCGATGAAATCACGCTTGATCGCAAGATAAGGCGGATCTTTACAGGATGGATGTTTGCCGACAGCCCTGGTCTTAATGCTGTTGAACATCCTATCTACGACGTCTGGCTGACAGGCTGTAAGCAGAAGTCAGATGTTCCGCCGCCCGCAAGCCCGACAAAGCCACCTGCGGCTGCCAAGCCATAAATACGCATCAAATTTGGCCGCAACCTGTATTGGGTTTCGAGGCGCCAATGCCTGGGGCTATCTTCCGTCACTGATCAGAAGGGGCGGTCAGGCAGTTCGACAGCTGCTTTCAGCAGTTCGAGATAATCCTGTTTCGGGATGTCGATCGCGCCAAACGTTTTCAAATGATCAGTCGTGAATTGCGTGTCCAGCAGTTGAAAATCGTTGGCACGCAGATGATTGACGAGATGAACAAGGCAGATCTTCGACGCATTCGTGCGCCGTGAGAACATGCTTTCTCCAAAGAATGCAGCACCCAGGGACACCCCATATAACCCGCCGACCAGTTGATCGCCGTCCCAGGCCTCAACACTGTGCGCATGCCCCATGGCATGAAGCTGTTTATAGAGTGAGCGGATTGTGGAGTTGATCCAGGTCGTCGCCCTGTCAGGTGCTGATTCGGCGCAGCCAGCCATCACGGCTTCGAATGCCGTGTTACGGCGAATTGAGAAAGCCTGCTGCCGAACGGCCTTGTGAAGGCTCTTCGATACATGGAAGGCATCCAGTGGAATGATGCCCCGCAGTTCCGGCTCGACCCAGAAGACTTCCGGGTCGTCCGCTGATTCGGCCATCGGAAAAAGACCGATGGAATAGGCACGCAGCAGAATTTCCGGCGTGATGGCTGGATAATATCTGCCGCGCCGACCTGCCATGACTACGCGCTTGGCTTGTCGCCAGCCAGATACTTTTCCAGCCAGTGGATATCGTAGTCACCGTTGGCGATATCCTGGTTGGAAACGAGATCCTGGAAAAGCGGCAATGTCGTCTTGATACCGTCAACGACGAATTCGTCGAGCACGCGGCGCAGACGCATCATGCATTCGACGCGAGTCCGACCGTGGACGATGAGCTTGCCGATCAGGCTGTCATAGTAGGGAGGGATCTTGTAACCAGCATAGGCGCCCGAATCGACACGAACACCCAAGCCACCCGGCGCGTGGAAGTGTGTGATCGTTCCCGGAGACGGAACGAACGTACGCGGGTCTTCGGCGTTGATGCGGCACTCGATCGCGTGACCGGAAAAACTGATCTCGTCCTGGGTTACGGAAAGCCCGGCGCCAGAGGCAACGCGGATCTGCTCATGAACGAGATCGATGCCGGTGATGGCTTCCGTGATCGGATGCTCGACCTGAAGTCGCGTATTCATCTCGATGAAGTAGAATTCGCCATTCTCGTACAGGAACTCAATCGTACCGGCACCGCGGTACTTCATCTTCTTCATGGCATCAGCGCAGATCTGACCGATCTTCATGCGTTGATCAACATTCAGGGCAGGGGAATTTGCCTCTTCCCAAACCTTCTGGTGACGGCGCTGCAGCGAGCAATCGCGTTCTCCGAGGTGGATAGCATTGCCGGCCCCGTCACCCACGACCTGAATCTCGATATGGCGAGGCTTGCCGAGATACTTCTCCATATAGACCGCATCATTGCCGAATGCGGCAGCCGCTTCCGAACGGGCCGTATTGAAGGCTTCCTCAAGATCGGCTTCGGTTTTGGCGACCTTCATGCCACGACCGCCGCCGCCAGCAGTAGCCTTGATCAGGACCGGGAAACCGATCTGCCGTGCGATTTCCAGAGCGTTGTCGGGCGTCACTTCGCCGTCAGAGCCTGGAACGACTGGAATGCCAAGCTCGACAGCCGTCTTCTTGGCCGTGATCTTGTCACCCATCAGGCGAATATGCTCAGCAGTGGGTCCAATGAAGGTAATGCCATGCGCTTCCAGTATATCCGCGAACTTGGCATTTTCCGACAGGAAGCCGTAACCGGGATGCACTGCATCCGCACCGGTGATCTCGCAAGCCGCAACGATCTGGTGGATGTTGAGATAGCTGTCACGTGATGGCGGTGGGCCGATACATACGCTTTCGTCTGCCAGACGCACATGCATTGCGTCAGCGTCAGCCGTGGAATGAACAGCGACGGTCGAAATGCCGAGTTCCTTGCATGCCCGCAGGACACGAAGGGCAATCTCGCCACGGTTGGCAATGAGGATCTTCGAAATCATGAGACCGCCTTATTCGATCACAACGAGCGGCTCGCCGTATTCGACAGGCTGCGCGTCATTGACGATGATTTCCGTCACCTTGCCCGAACGCGGTGCAGGGATCTGGTTCATGGTCTTCATGGCTTCGATGATGAGAAGCGTCTGGCCTTCCTTGACTGTTGCACCAACTTCAATGAAGGATCGTGCACCAGGGGCAGGTGAAAGATAAACCGTGCCGACCATTGGTGCAGTGACAGCCTTTGAACGATCTTTCGCAGGTTCAACGGCAGCGCCGGTTACGGGCGCAGCAGGTGCCGCGGCAGGCGCTGCGTAAAGTTGCGGGGCCGGTGCAGCAGCCTGGATGTACTGGGGCGCCTGAATGGTGCGAGATACGCGAATGCGCAGATCGTCCTGCTCGATTTCGATCTCTGTCAAATCGGTATCGTTGAGGATGTTCGCCAGATCGCGGATCAACCCCTTGTCGAAACCGTTCTTCTTCTCAGACATGGTCAACCTATGTGCTCTGTTGTTCTTAATTGGTGATGTCGCGCAGCGCGCGCAATGCCAGAAGATAACCGCCCGGACCGAGGCCGCAGATCATGCCTTTGGCCGCTGGTGCGATCATCGATTTATGTCGGAATTCCTCGCGAGCATGGATGTTCGAAATATGCACTTCGATCACGGGGACCGATATGGCCCGGATGGCATCGTGAAGCGCGATTGACGTGTGGCCGTAAGCGCCAGGATTGATGACAACGCCCACTGCCCGATCGTCGGCTTCGTGAAGCCGGTCGACGAGGACGCCCTCATGATTGCTCTGAAAGCACTCGATCTCGAAGCCAAGCTCTCGACCGGCGGTGACGCACTCGCTCTCGATATCTTTGAGAGTCTTGCCGCCATAAATGCCAGGTTCTCGCTTGCCCAGCATATTCAGGTTCGGCCCGTTGAGGACAAAGATTGTCTTGCTCATGGAATTCCCACCATAAAACCAGCGAAACCTATAGACCGGCAGGCTGGCAAGGGAAAGCCCCCGGCCACGAAAGCCGTGAATAACCGGGGCCTAATGACTGAATATACTGATCTCACTGCGCGTTAAGCGACCGGTGAAGCGGCTGCAAGCAATCGATCAGCAGGTGGCTTTGCCGCAGGAGCGGATGTTGCTGATCTTGCTGGACAGTTCTTCATGTCCGACAGCACCAAACACAGCCTCGTTTCCGACGACATAGAATGGTGTGCCGGTAACGCCGAGATTATTTGCGAGTTCATAGGTCGCGCGGATCTGTTGGTCGTTTGGATTGTCCTTCATCGACTTCCGGATTGCGGATTCGCTGACACCCAGAGCTGCTGCGACAGCGATCGCGGTCTGTTCCGTTGCCCGCTGCTGCCCGCCGAGAAGCTGCTTGTGGAACTGCGGATACTTCTCTGGAGCTATGGCCTTGAAGGCGCTGGCAACGCGGTGGGCGGCCATGGAATCAGGACCGAGAATCGGGAATTCCTTCAGGATGAAACGCACCTTCTTGTCCGATGAGAGAATTGTTTCCATGTCGGTCAAAGCGCGCTTGCAGTAGGTGCAGTTGTAATCGAAAAACTCAACGATCGTCACATCACCGTTCGGATTGCCCAGGGTGATGTCGCTGGCTGTTGAAAAGATTGCCTTGCTGTTTGCCGCGATGCCTTCCGAGGCTTGAGAGGTGCGGGTATCCTGTTGCTTCTTTTCCAGCGCATCCTGCACTTCGAGCATGATCTCTGGGTTGGCGATCAGATATTCCCGGATAAAAGCCCCGAATTCCTTTTTCTGCTGGTCATCCAGAGCGTTTGCAGCAGTTCCAGTCGCGACAACGGTAGCGGAGGCCAGAAGCCCGGCGGTAAGCAACTTCAGAAAAGATTTCATGGCTATCCTCTATATCGCGCATCGCAAAAACTGATCGCGACTCAACCCTATCGATTGACGTCTGGGTGAATCATTTACGATCCTGTAGCGCTTCGGTGGTCTCGGGGTCTACCGGATCAAACGATCACAATTTTGGCAGACACTGATCAATTCATGATTGCCATCGCAACAGGTTGAGATCAATCACCTTTGACCAAAAATGCGCCGCAGCACTGCGCGCACATATTTCACTATTTTACCCCCGAAAAACAAAACGGCCGCAACATGTGCGACCGCTTTACAAACCTTAATCCGAGATCAAAGGAAGCCGCGCTTCTGCCACCAGCCAGCACGCTTCGGTTTCGTGGGCTCGCCATCTGGCTCACTGTCGGATGGAGCGCTGGATGTCACCACCGGTTCCGATGAAGCGATGTTGGACGCACGGTTTGCCCGAATTGCTTTTTCGGCCGCACTTTCTTCCGATGACGAAGCCGCGTCTACAGCGGTTTCGACTGCTGGTTCCGGCTTTACGGCTTCTGGTTCTGCCACTTCAGCCTCGGCCGAGTTCGCTGCAGGCTGTTCCGTCACGGCGACAGTATCGGCAACGGCTTCGGTCTCCGATTTGCTGGAGGCCTTGGAACGACGCGTGCGACGCGGCTTGACCGGAGTTTCTTCCGTTTTCCCGGCTTCGTTTGAGTCTGCTGCTACAGCCTCTTCAGCATCGACCTGGAGTTCCTGCGTCGAACCGCCGTCGGAGAAGCCGGATACAGGGCTCAGATCATTGTCGTCTGTGCTCTCATCGGCAGGAGTACTGGCTTCAGTATCGTCTTCGCCGGAGTTTGCCTGCACGCCGTCCTCTTCGCCCTGACGATTGCGGCGACCGCCGCGCTTGCCACGACGACGACGCTTGCGCTTATTGCCTTCTTCGGTTTCCGACTGGGCCTGATCCGTCTGGCCTTCCGCAGAATCATCGTCTTCATCATCATCGCCGTCTTCGTCGGCGCCGGATGCATCACCCGAAGCTTGCTGCGAAGGATCGTTACGCTCGCCATTGCGATTGCGACGGCGGCGGCGACGCTTGCGCTTGCGATTGCCCTGCTCATCTTCCGAACGTACAGCCTGTGCGGAGTTTGCCGCAGCAGCCGGCGCCTCATCTTCGTCCTCGTCATCAGCTTCGATGATGACATCGTCTTCGTCTTCCTCAACGGGGAGGGCCGCAAACTGAACGAGGCTTTCGATTTTCACCGGGTTGGCAACAGGCTCACCTCGGTCGATTGCGAAGTGGCTTGCGCCGACCGCGCCATCCGCTTCAATGAAGATAGAGACGCCGAAGCGGTTTTCATAATCAACGACATTACCGCGTTTGTGGTTGAGCAGATAAAGCGCAATCTCAGGCGTCGTACGCACCGTGATATCGTGCGTGGTATTCTTGAGCAGGTATTCTTCGACACCGCGCAGAACATGCAGGGCAATCGAAGACTGCGACCGAACGTGACCTGTTCCGCCGCAGTGCGAGCAGACCTGAGTGGTCGACTCGAGCACACTGGCGCGAATACGCTGGCGCGACATTTCGAGCAGACCGAAATGCGAGATGCGGCCTACCTGAATGCGTGCGCGATCGTTCTTCAGGCAA
Organism: Rhizobium sp. Root149; assembly: GCF_001427345.1. Taxonomy (NCBI): domain Bacteria; kingdom Pseudomonadati; phylum Pseudomonadota; class Alphaproteobacteria; order Hyphomicrobiales; family Rhizobiaceae; genus Rhizobium; species Rhizobium sp. Root149. Next base: position 16,462 of record NZ_LMGD01000001.1, on the reverse strand, counting down.
TCCTTCAGCTTCTTCTCGACAGAGCGGTTGTTCCGCTTCTCTTCCATGTCGATAAAGTCGATGACGATCAGACCCGCAAGGTCCCGGAGCCTCAACTGGCGAGCAACTTCCTCTGCTGCCTCCAGATTGGTCTGAAGTGCGGTCTCTTCGATCGAATGCTCGCGAGTCGAACGCCCGGAGTTGACGTCGATAGCGACCAGCGCTTCCGTCTGGTTGATGATGAGGTAGCCGCCCGACTTCAACGTAACCTGCGGCTGCAGCATCCGGTCGAGCTGTGCCTCGATGCCAGAGCGCGAGAAAATCGGATGCAGATCCCGATAGGGCTGAACCACTTTGGCATGGCTCGGCATCAGCATCTTCATGAAGTCTTTCGCTTCGCGATAGCCTTCCTCACCGGCAACGATGACCTCGGATATGTCCTTATTGTAGAGATCGCGAATGGAGCGCTTGATCAGCGATCCTTCTTCGTAAACCAGACAGGGAGCGATCGAGTTCAGCGTCAGCGTCCTGACATTCTCCCACAGACGCATCAGGTATTCGAAGTCACGCTTGATCTCGACGCGGGTGCGGTTTGCTCCAGCCGTACGAAGAATCACGCCCATGCCCAGCGGCACGTCCAACTCGCGCGCAATTTCCTTGAGGCGCTTGCGGTCCGTCGGATTGGTGATCTTGCGCGAAATGCCGCCACCACGTGCAGTGTTCGGCATCAATACCGAATAACGACCGGCAAGCGAAAGATAGGTCGTCAGAGCGGCGCCCTTGTTGCCACGCTCTTCCTTCGCAACCTGAACCAGCAGGATCTGGCGGCGTTTGATGACTTCCTGGATTCGGTATTGCTTGCGCGGCTTGCGGAATACGCGATCCGGCACCTCTTCCATGGCGTCTTCTGCACCAACGGACTCGATGACTTCTTTTTCATGGTCGTCGTCATCGTCATCATCGTCGTCGTTGGAACGGCGATCGACGACATCTTCAGACACGGAATCAGTATCGACCATCGCCGCCATCTCGTCCGGCGTGCTGTCGTCGTTTCCGTCCGTCGTGTCTGACGCGACGGCCGCCTCATCTACGGCAGCCTCAACCGGCTTCTTGCGGGCCCGGCTACGGCGCGGCTTGGCTTTTGGCTTTTCTTCCGCAACTGCCTCAGCAGCTACCTCTTCAGCGGAATTGTCGGCATTGGCAGGAGCCTCCGTCGCGTTGACAGGCTCGCTTGAGCTGTCATCAGCGCGAAGAGCGGCTTCTACCTGTTTGACAATTCCCACATCAGGTTGATCTGCCTTCGCGAGATCAATAACGGGCTCGACGTCGTGATCGTGATGGCGGGGATTATCTTCCATTTCCGCCTGAAGCAGTGCCTGACGGTCAGCAAGCGGGATTTGATAATAGTCTGGATGGATTTCCGCGAAAGCGAGAAAACCATGACGGTTGCCGCCATAGTCAACGAATGCGGCCTGAAGGGAAGGCTCAACGCGGGTCACCTTCGCCAGGTAAATGTTGCCGCGTATCTGCTTCTTGTGCTGCGACTCGAAATCGAACTCTTCAATCCGGTTTCCCCGGACGACTACGACGCGTGTTTCCTCCGCATGGGAGGCGTCGATAAGCATTTTGTCTGCCATTGAACATGTGCTCCTCGGCGCAGCCGCGCGTGCTTGAAGAGGCCTGTCCTCATGTCAGCACCTCCCTGCATCGCGAGTTTTGCGCCGGATAAAGATTTCCCGCTGATACGCTTTCGAGCGGCATCGCCACGACAAGCATCAGAACCTTCGTTCTTTTCAGCCTGCCTGGAGTATGCAAATCGTGCCGCAACATTAAAGACCAGTCGAGAATGACGTTATACAAGGTCCCTTGCGGAACCCGATGAATTTGCTCCCGATGAGCAGGATGGCGAGCCATCCGGTATTCGTCCGGCCATGCCGGAGTTGATGGTGTTTCAGGCCAAGTGTAGAGACGGCGGATGTCTTTGCTCCACGGCGCCAGAACATGACAGCTGGCTGCCTGCAACAGACTATCCCGTCGACACTTAAACCCTCACAAGCCTTGTATGTTTTATCCGTCACAATAGCAAGGGCAAAGCCGATCCTGCCTTATTATGGATCAAATTGACGGACTAAAGCGCAGTGGCGCCGTATCGCTTTGGCATTGGGCGCCTTTGCCAGGGAAATTGAACAGCGGTGATTGCGTGTTGTACATTGAGAATCAGGTGCGGGGAGGGAAAGCGCGTTGAGACCGGTTTGGAGAAACTCCACAATATCTATGTGCCGACCGGCTGTCGGTGCTGGGAGCGTCTTCGGTCTTGTCTCGGGTTTGCTCATCGCGCTGTGTCTGCTTTGCCCCGTTTCAGTTCGAGCGACCGAAAAACCCGATGAACCACTGCTGGCATTCTCGGCGCGTATTGTTGGCGATGATGCGCGATCTCGTGTCGTCGTCGATTTCGACGACAAGCCGGAATTCTCCGTTCATTATGTTGCCTCGCCCGAACGCATCGTGATTGACTTGCCTGCGACGGCATTCGGTTTTCCTGCTGAAGACTTGGCCGCGCGCGGGCTGTTCAAGGACATCCGTTACGGAACCATGGGCGAGGGCAGCGCGCGCATCGTCCTGACCGCACAGCGTCCGGTGAAACTGGTTTCCGCCGAGGTTCAAAAGAACGAGGATCGAGGTTTCAGGCTGGTTCTTGATGCCGAGATCACGACAAAGGAGAAATTCGCAGAACTGGTCAGGACCCAGAGCTGGAAGAGTTCTGAGCTCAAACAGTCTGCCGATATTGAAGGTTTGCCCGATGGTGCAATGTCGAAGGATGGCGTCTTTACAATTGCCATCGACGCCGGGCATGGTGGCATCGATGCAGGAGCCTCCGGTGCAGTTACGAAGACGCCAGAGAAGGACATAACGCTCGCTTTTGCCAAGATCCTCGTGGAGAAGCTGAACAAACAGACCGGCATCCGAGCGTTTCTGACCCGTAGCAATGATAGTTTTCTGTCACTTTCAGAGCGGGTTGTTCTGGCGCGGCAGGGCAAGGCGGATCTCTTCATCTCCCTTCACGCCGATACGCTGGGACAAAAGAACATTCGCGGCTCGACCGTTTACACGCTGTCCGATACGGCGTCGGACAAGATGGCTGCGGCGCTCGCCGCGCGTGAAAACCTTTCGGATCAGCTTGCCGGGTACTCGATTGAGGTACCGCAGCCCGAAATCGCCGATATCTTGCTGGATTTGACCCGCCGGGAAACCCAGGCATTTTCCATCTCCCTGGCAAACAGGGTGGTGAAATCCTTCGAGGGCCAGATCGGTCTCATCAATAATCCTCACCGCTTCGCAGGTTTTCAGGTACTGCGAGCGCCAGACATTCCATCGATCCTGCTCGAGCTCGGCTTTTTGTCCAACGAAGGAGATGAAAAGCTGCTGTTGAGTGAAGAGTGGCGGGACAAGCTGACCAGCCTTCTTGTTGATGCAGTCCTGAAATACCGGGGCGAGACTGTTGCGGGCGGCGGCTGATTGCGTCGGAGCAGATTACATTGTGGCCTGACTGCAACAGGCTCTCACTGGGTTGGCATTTCGGTCAAAGGATCGGGGTGAAGACGGGCAAGTCTTCGCAAGAGCCCTATTTTACTCACATTCCCGGCGTTACACAGTGACGCTTGGAATGGGTGACCAAACATGGTTTTTGACTGCTGACGCTTGCAGTCGGTGCAGGCCATGTGCGAAACGCGTGGAAACATGAGAGTCGGCCGGGACTGTGCCGAACGACCGAAGCGGTAGCTAGCGAATGATCAGATTACTTGGATATTTTTTCGGCCTGGCGTGCATCGCGTTCTTTGCGTTTGCTGCCGTCGCCGCCGTCTACCTGATGGGCGTATCCAAGGATCTTCCGAATTACGAGGTATTAGCCTCCTACGAGCCACCGGTCGCAACGCGCGTCCACGCAGGTAATGGAGCGCTGATGGCAGAGTATGCGCGAGAGAAGCGCCTCTTTCTGCCGATTCAGGCCATTCCGGACCGCGTCAAGGCGGCATTCATCGCTGCGGAAGACCAGAATTTCTACAAGCATCCCGGCGTTGACCCCTGGGGTCTCGCACGTGCGGTCGTCAACAATATCCAGAACATCGGATCCGGTCGGCGGCCTGAAGGCGCATCGACGATCACCCAGCAGGTTGCCAAAAACTTTCTGCTCTCAGCGGACCAAACGATCGATCGAAAGGTCAAGGAAGCGATCCTCTCCTTCCGCATCGAGCAGACCTACTCGAAGGACAAGATTCTCGAACTCTATCTCAATGAGATCTTCTTCGGCTTCAATTCCTATGGCATCGCAGGCGCGGCGCTGACCTATTTCAATAAATCCGTGACGGAGTTGACGATTGCGGAGGCGGCCTACCTTGGAGGGCTTCCCAAGGGACCTGCCAACTATAATCCATTCCGTCATGAAGAAGCTGCCATCACCCGCCGCAACTACGTGATCAGCCGCATGGCGGAAGACGGCTACATCACCGCCAGTGACGCCGAGCAGGCCAAGAAGCAGCCGCTCGGAGTGAACATGAACCGTGGTGGCGCGACGCTCGCTGCGTCAGAATACTTCTCGGAAGAAGTACGCCGCCAGATCATAGAAAAATACGGCGACAAGGCTCTTTATGAAGGCGGCTTGTCCGTTCGTACGTCGCTTGATCCGCAGTTGCAGATCATGGCCAGGGCTTCCTTGCAGAAGGGATTGGTCGATTACGACGAGCGCCGGGGTTATCGCGGTGCGATTGCAAAGATTGGCGTGTCCGGTGACTGGGGCCCGGAACTTGCCAAGGTTCCGGCTCTCCGCGATGTTCCGGAGTGGAAGCTGGCCGTCGTTACTGCAGTATCCGACAAGCAGGTCGATATCGGCCTTCAACCTGATCTGGTCGCCGGTAAAGTTGTCGAGGAACGCAAAAAGGGAACCATCCCTGCCGATCAGATGAAATGGGCCTTCCGCGATGCAAAGGGCGTCAAGAAGACGGCCAAGTCTCCGGTCGGTGTGGTCGAGGCGGGCGATGTCGTCTACGTCGAGCCGATCGAGAACAAGCCTGGTATCTTCGCGTTGAGGCAACCCCCGAAGGTCCAGGGCGGTATGGTGGTGATGGATCCGCATACGGGCCGCGTCCTGGCCATGGTGGGCGGCTTCTCCTACGGTCAGTCGGAGTTCAATCGCGCGACACAGGCGATGCGTCAGCCCGGTTCGTCATTCAAGCCCTTTGTCTATGCTGCCGCGCTGGACAATGGTTACACTCCATCCTCTGTCATTCTGGACGCCCCAATCGAAGTCACATCTGGTGGGCAGGTCTGGAGCCCGGATAACTACGGTGGCGAATCGGGTGGCCCGTCGACGCTGCGGGTCGGCATCGAGAAATCGCGTAACCAGATGACTGTGCGCCTCGCGCAGGACATGGGCATGGATCTGGTTGCGGAATATGCGCAGCGTTTCGGCATCTACGACAAGATGGCGCCGCTTCTGTCCATGTCGCTTGGTTCCGGTGAAACCACCGTTCTGCGTATGGTCTCGGCCTATTCGGTCATCGCGAATGGTGGCAAGCAGATCAAGCCCACCCTGGTTGACCGTATTCAGGATCGCTATGGCAAAACGATTTTCCGCCATGAGGAGCGGACCTGCGAAGGATGTAATTTCAATAGTTGGGCAAACCAGCCTGAGCCAACGCTGATCGATAACCGCGAGCAGGTTCTCGACCCGATGACGGCTTATCAGATCACATCGATGATGGAAGGTGTTGTCCAGCGTGGCACCGCCGCCGGTAAGATCCCGGTGAAGGATCGTCCGGTTGCGGGCAAGACCGGTACGACGAACGACGAAAAGGATGCCTGGTTTGTCGGCTTTACGCCGAACCTTGTTGCTGGCCTCTACATCGGCTTCGATACACCGACGCCGCTCGGTCGTGGCGGCACTGGCGGCAGCCTCTCGGCACCGATTTTCGGTGAATTCCTCGCTCAGGCTGCCAAGGTAACCCCGGCGACGAAATTCCAGGTTCCTGCTGGAATGCAGTTCATTGCTGTCAACAGAAAGACCGGCATGTTTGCGCTTGAGGGTGAGCCGGATACGATCGTCGAAGCTTTCAAGCCGGGAACAGGGCCTGCAGATACGCTGACGATCATTGGCGCCAATGCGCAGTTGCCTCCTGAGGAAATCCTCAAGACATCGCCGCAGGCACAGCAGGCTGTAACCTCCGGTTCCGGTGGCCTGTTCTGATCCAGCACAACGGCCGGGTCCCGCGCCGACCTGATGGCAAGCTCATTGTGATGCTTTACAGATCTCGTCGGTGGAACTATTCAACCGTCAAATCCCGAAAGGACGAGAAGGCAGAGAATGCGCAACGAGACTTTGAATGTTATCGACGAAATCAAGCAGGCCATAAGCCTGCTGAGGAGGCATCTTTGACTGGGATCAGGCGGTAAGACGACTGGACTGGTTGAACAACAAGGCAGAAGATCCAACACTCTGGAACGACGCCAGCGAAGCGCAGAAGCTCATGCGCGAACGCCAGCAGTTGGACGACAGCATCAGCGGCGTAAAGTCTCTGGAGCAGCAACTGCGGGACAATATCGAGTTTATCGAGCTTGGCGAGGAAGAAGGCGACGAAACCGTCGTTCGCGACGCGGAAGATGCGTTGAAGGTTCTTCGGGCTGAAGCAACCCGCCGGCAGGTCGAAGCCATGCTCTCGGGCGAGGCGGACGGCAACGACACCTATGTTGAAGTTCACTCCGGCGCTGGTGGTACCGAATCGCAGGATTGGGCAAACATGCTCCTGCGCATGTATACCCGTTGGGCGGAGCGCTCGGGCTTCAAGGTGGAACTGCTGGAAGTCCATGACGGTGAAGAGGCGGGCATCAAATCTGCCACGATCCTGGTCAAGGGCCATAATGCCTATGGCTGGCTCAAAACCGAGTCCGGCGTTCACCGGCTTGTCCGCATTTCTCCTTATGACAGCAACGCACGTCGTCACACGTCATTCTCGTCGATCTGGGTTTATCCTGTGGTTGACGACTCGATCCAGATCGAAGTGAACGAAAGCGATTGCCGTATCGATACCTATCGCTCATCCGGTGCAGGCGGACAGCACGTCAATACGACGGATTCGGCCGTACGAATTACGCATATTCCAAGCGGTATCGTGGTTGCTTGCCAGCAGGAACGTTCGCAGCACAAGAACCGCGCCAAGGCGTGGGATATGTTGCGCGCACGTCTGTATGAGGTCGAATTGAAGAAGCGGGAAGAGGCGGCAAACGCCGAAGCCGCATCGAAGACCGATATCGGATGGGGTCATCAGATCCGCTCGTATGTTCTTCAGCCTTATCAGTTGGTGAAGGATCTTCGGACCGGCGTGGAAAGCACGGCACCGGGCGATGTTCTGGATGGTGAACTGAACGAGTTCATGGAGGCGGCCCTTGCGCACCGGATCAACGGTGGTGCCGGAGCAGACGTGGCCGACATCGATTGAGATGCTGGATCGTTGATCCGTGATTAAAATGGGGCTGCGTGCAAGTTGCGCAGCCTTTTTTGTATCCTGCGGGAATATTCAGTCTGAGAACTGCTCGGCCAGGATCCGCTCGGACCAGGAATGATCGGGATCGGACAGGATCCTCGCGGTCCGATCGCTGGATTGCGAAATGATAACTTTCAGGACGCTCTTGACCTCGGTATTATCTGCGACAGCGTTCACGGGTCGTTTGTCTGCTTCCAGAATATCGAGCTCAACGCAAACCTTGTTTGGCAAAAGCGCGCCGCGCCAGCGACGAGGGCGAAACGCACTCACCGGTGTCATGGCCAGCAAAGGGGCTTCCAGTGGGAGAATGGGTCCGTGAGCAGACAGATTATAGGCAGTGGAACCTGCTGGCGTCGCGATCATCAGCCCGTCACAAATCAGCTCCTCGAGGCGTGTATGCCCGTCGATCGTTACGCGCACCTTTGTCGCCTGGTAAGATTGCCGGAAGATGTAGACCTCATTGATGGCGAGTGCGACGGATTTGGATCCATCTGCATTGATGGTTTTCATCTGCAAAGGATGAAGGTCGTTTTCAACGGAAGCGTTGATTCGCGCGTTGAGGCCATCGACACGGTAATCGTTCATCAGGAAGCCAACGGAACCACAATTCATGCCATAGATTCGTTTGCCGCTATTGATGGTCTGGTGAAGGGTCTGAAGCATGAACCCGTCGCCTCCCAGGGCAACGACGACATCGGCGTCGGACACGTCATGATTCCCGTAGAGCGATGTCAACTCGGCAAAGGCCGCCTGCGCCTCTGGTGCTGGAGAAGCCAGAAAGCAAATTTTGTAGCTGCTAGAAGACATTGGCTCTCCTCGTTCCTGGCACTTTGGTAGCCGATATCGGTCTCCAGGTACAAGGCCATGCTGAGGGTTGATGGTTCTCCCTCTCTTTTATCTCTTCTTCGTCTCGAAAATTGGATTTGGGGGTTTACACAGCGGCCAGATATGCTAGTTGGACACCCGCAAGTGCCCTTGTAGCTCAGTTGGTAGAGCACCTGATTTGTAATCAGGGGGTCGCGGGTTCGAACCCTGCCGGGGGCACCATTTTTCTTCTCATAGTCGCCGTTCACTATGGTAGCTCACAAGCTGCCTCTGCGTGAAAAAGCGAGAATTCAATCAAATTGAAGCAATTATTTCAGCGTCGATTAGACTCTTTCGACTAGGTTGAAAGCGTCGGGCGATGCGGTCGCATCACCACCGAAATGAATGCGGACCCGACCGAATCGATGCTGAGACGCAGTTAAGTCATCTTCAGCGCGGACATCCTCACGATTTTCAGCTGTCAGGCATGCAGGCCATTGTTCTTGCGTGAACGGCATCCCTCGTCGGTTCGGAACCATTGCCCGAAACTGCCAGATGAGGATCGACCCATGACGGCCGCAACCAAGAACGACGCTCTGGAAATCATCGCCTTCCGTTTGGGCGAACAAAACTTTTGCATCCGCACTACTGGCGTGCGTGAGATCCGCGGTTGGGGGCCATCGATGCCTATCCCGAACGCGCCCGAATTTGTGCTCGGTGTCATCAATTTGCGCGGCAACGTGATTCCCACCATTGATCTGGCGCGCCGACTTGGCATGACGCCAGCGGAACGCACGGAACGCAGCGCTATCGTCGTGGCTGAGGCTGGTCCAACGATTGTAGGCCTGGTCGTCGATCACGTGACAGACATGCTGACTGTGTCAGCTGACCAGTTGCAGCCGGTTCCCACCGTCCTGACCAGTTTCGACAGCCGCTACTGCGACGGGATCATCACCCACGACTCCGGAATGATCTGCTACCTCAATATCGAACGTCTGTTCGAGAACGACCAGATCCCTCAGGCAGCCTGAGTTGCTGCCTCTTCACACTCCGAGAAAACAAAACGGGCCTTCAAAAATGCGATTTCTCACTCTGATCGCTTCTTCCCTGCTGTTTGCCTCCTCGGCCCTGGCGTTGGACGCGCCGAAAGGGCCCGTGATCTTGACGGTAAAGGGTACGCTCACTCATGCCAATGTCGGCGCAACAGCGCAGTTCGACCTTGAGATGCTGGAAAAACTGGACGGCCGTACAGGCAAAATGAAGACACCGTGGACGGAAGGAGAAACAAGTTTCTCGGGTCCGCTTCTTCGAGCGATCCTGAATGCTGCGGGAGCGACTGGCAGCAAACTTCAGGTGAAGGCCTTGAACGACTATTTCGCGGAGGTGCCCGTTGAAGATGCCGAGAAGCTGGATACGATTCTGGCGACGCGACAGAATGGCAAGGTGATGTCGATCCGAGAAAAGGGGCCTCTTTTCCTGATCTATCCGTTCGATAAGGATCCAGCACTTTACAACGAAAAGTATTTTTCCCGGTCTGTCTGGCAGATCAAGGAGATTGAGGTAAAGCCGTGACACCAGCAATGCCGTTCGGTGGCGAGGTCATTCGCCGCGCCAGCCGGACGACGGCGGCGCTTCAGATCTTCGCAGTGATCCTGCTGGGGATCCTCGTTTCCATCTACATCGATATCTCGAACCGGCAGGGTAATCTTAAAGACGCTGTCCGTGAAAACGCGATGTGGTCTGTCTACCAACTGGACCGTGAAGCGGACGAACTGTTCCATTCCCTGAAGGAAGTGCCTTTCGAAGGGTTGGAAGCCGCCGCGACGCGCGAACGGCTCGCCCTGCGTTTCGATATCGTCTACTCGCGCATGGACGTGTTGCGGAAGTCGAAGTTCGAGCAAGGCTTTTCAGCAGACAACGAGGTCAAGGCGAGGCTGGAACAGGTTCAGGGCATGATCATGCATCTGGACCCGGTCTTTAGCAAGTTGACGCAGGTTGACCCCGCGTCCGTGAATGCCGTCGAGCTCCTGGCGCAGGCGAGTGCATTGTCGGAAGCGACGGGTGCTCTGCTCGTTTACACGAATACGCTCACGAGCGAAGAGCGCGCCCAGAACCGGTTAGAAGTGGAGGCGCTGCAGCAGAAGGCCTTCCTGATCGTCGGTCTTTTGTCGATTTCTGTTCTGCTCCTCATCGTCGGGCTCAGACGTCAGTTGCGCGGTGTGCAGGCGGCAGGTGCGAGCCTTGAGGCTATGGCGCACGAATTGACAGTGTCATATCAGGCAGCTGAGGCGGGCAACCGCGCCAAATCACAGTTCATGGCGACCATGGGCCATGAGATTCGTACACCTCTCAATGCCATATTGGGCATGGTGGAACTGCTGGAACTGAACAAGCTCCCCGAGGATGCGCTGAGCCGTGTCAGAACAATTCGCCGTTCCGGGGAGGCTCTGCTCGATATCATCAACGAGATCCTGGACTACGCTAAAATCGAGCACGGCAAGCTTGAGCTAGAGGAGCGTCCGGTCGATCTCGTCACGCTGGCGGAAAATTCGGCGGAAATGATGCGCGGACGCGCGACGGAAGCGGGAACGCGCATTTCTGTAGACCTTCCCCATCGTTGGCATGCGCGGCACGTCCTTGCGGATCCCACACGCCTGCGTCAGGTGATGTTGAACCTGATGAGCAATGCCGTGAAATTCACCAGCGAAGGTACCGTAACCTTGCGGATGCGGCAGCAGGTTCGCCAGAGTGGGGTTTGGTTGCGCGTTGAAGTTCAGGATACTGGCATCGGTATAGGCGAAGAAGGGCGTAAAAAGCTGTTTCGACCCTTCTCTCAGGTCGATGCCAGCATCAGCCGTCGCTACGGCGGCACCGGGCTGGGGCTGACCATCTGCAAGGAGATCATTGACCGCTTCGGTGGTCGGATCGGTGTGGATAGCGCACCTGGTTTCGGCAGCACCTTCTGGTTCGAGGTCCCGGTGCAGGCAACAGAGGCTCCGGCAACGGAACAGGATGTCGAAACGCCCAACGTATTCGCCAGGATTGCGCCCCTGAGGATCCTTCTGGCTGAAGACAACAAGATCAACCAGCAGGTTATCCTCGGCTACCTTGGTCATCTGGGACAGGCAGCGGCTGTCGCTGAAAATGGTCAGGTCGCACTGGAATTGGCATCCAGGCAGGATTTCGATCTTGTTCTGATGGATATGCAGATGCCGATCATGGACGGGATTGAAGCAACGCGTCGTCTTCGTGAGCCCGAGAGCCGGAACAGGAATGTGCCCATTATAGCGCTGACAGCAAATGCTTCGGAAGAAGATCGACGCCTGTGCAGGGACGCTGGCATGACTGGCTTCCAGGCAAAGCCAATTAGTCTCGCTGCCCTGCATGCCCTGTTGCAAGATGTAATTCCCATGTCCTCTACCGAGCCGGAACGCCCTGTTGTCGATACGATTTCAGACAACCATTCGCAGGAACCGAGAAGCGGTATCGCGGCTGTGGCCGACCGAAGGAAGGAAATTGAGGATATCCTGGGCGCAGATGCTTTTGAGGAGCTCATGGCAGCATTTTTTGATGATGCAGTCGATCTTCTGAATTCACTGAATGTCTCAATGCAGGACGGACGTAAGGAAAATTTTGACACGCTTCTGCATAATCTAAAGGGAGCTGCAGCCAATATCGGTCTGGAGGAGATTGCCATGCAGGCGCAAACTCTTCGCAAGAGGGAACTCACACTGTCCGACATTGATGAGCTTTCGCAACAAATTCGTGCCGCGCAGACTGCGCTGGCCGCCTGAGGAGAAAGACATGAACATTCTGGTGGTCGACGACAACAAGACCAATCTGGTTCTGCTAAAGAAACTTGTTGCGACCGTGGATGGATGCAAGGCAATTGGCTTCTCCAGTCCCGAAGAAGCGCTGCATGCAATGCCGGACCTGGACTTCGATATCGGAGTGATCGATTTTCAGATGCCTGTCTATAATGGCGTTGATCTCCTCGTCGAGATTCGCCGCTTCGATAAATATCGCGATAAGCCGTTCGTAGTAGTGACAGCCGATGGCGATACCGCCACCCGAATGACGGCGTTGAATGCTGGCGCGATTGATTTTCTGACGAAGCCGATCAACCCCCTCGAGTTTCAGGCGCGCATCCGTAATCTCGCGGCTCTGACCACAGCTCGAAATCAATTGGCAGATCGGGCGGAATGGCTGCGCACCGAAGTTGAAAAAGTCGTCAACGAACTGCGCGAGCGTGAGCAGGAAATAATTTATCGACTGACCTTGGCTGCTAGCTATAAAGATCCGGAGACGGCAATGCATACCCTGCGGGTGGGCGCGTATTCGGAAGCAATCGCCAAGGCCTATGGCCTGCCAGAGGAAATCTGCGCCGACATTCGCATGGCTGCTCCGATGCATGACATCGGCAAGGTGGGTATTCCGGATGCCGTACTTCTGAAACGAGGCATCTATACCGACATCGAGCGCGCGCAGATGCAGTGTCATACATCGATCGGTTCGAAGATATTGGGACATTCTCGCTCGAGCTTGCTTCAACTGGCCGCTGAGATCGCCGGGGCCCATCACGAACGTTGGGATGGGCAGGGGTATCCGCATCGGCTTTCCGGAGCCGAGATCCCTTTGGCAGGCCGAATCGTTGCAATTGCCGATAGCTTTGATGCGCTTACGACGGCTCGACCATATAAAGAGGCATGGACCATAGATAAGACGATCCGGCATATTCAGGATAGAGCTGGCAGTCAGTTTGATCCTCAATGTGTTCAGGCTTTCATTGATGCATTGCCGGATATCAGAAGAATCATGAACGCGCCGCACGAGCAAACCGAAGAACCGGGAGCTGCCGCCTGAACATCTGGTTATCTTAGCCAGGAATTAGAATTTGAAGTCGGTGTTTGGGTTGCAAGGCGCGTGGCTGATCCTGGAAATGGCTGCGCGCCAAATGATTTTGCAGAAACACCTTGATCGCGTTCATCGGCCTTGACCCCCAGATTCGTGCGAAAATTATGGGAACCTTTCCCGTGCTTGTGAGTTCTCACGGATCGGATGGCGGGCCGAATTCAATGACTTATAAAATTTTGATTGTCGAAGATCAGTTGCTGATCGCACTTCATATCGAAGATGCGGTAATGGCGCTCGGCCACGATGTGGTGGGAATAGCAGCGAATTCACAGGACGCGATGAAATACGCTCAGGATTGTGAAATCGCGCTCGTCGATGTGCAGTTGCAGGACGGAATAACCGGCCCGACCATTGGTGCTGCATTGGCGCAATCTGGCGCGACCGTCCTCTTCATGACCGCCAACCCGGATCTGCTGGGGGAGGGCGTGCCAGGAACACTCGGTGTCATTTCCAAGCCGATCTTCGATCTGGAGCTGGTAGGTGCCATCCAGTTTGCAGCGGATCTCCGGTCAGGGGGAGACGCGCTGGCGCCAGAACGCTTCAAGCGTTTCGAAAACTGATATTGCTGAGGGCTACCTTCGCTTGAGGAACTGTCCTGTTGCATAAAGTGCGATAGCGGCGGCGTTCGAAACATTGAGCGACTTGATGGCGCCAGGCATGTCAAGTCGGGCCAGCGAGGTCACCGTTTCACGGGTTTTCTGGCGCAATCCTTTTCCTTCAGAACCAAGCACAAGGGCAATCTTGTCTCCCGTGAAGGTCCCCTCGATTGGAGCTGGTCCCTCCGAGTCGAGTCCTATCGACTGGAAGCCGAGTTTATGAAGCTCACCAAGTGCATCCGCCAGATTGGTGACTTGGATGTAGGGAATAAGCTCCAGGGCCCCTGACGCAGACTTTGCAAGCACGCCCGATTCGGTCGGGCTGTGACGCTGGGTCGTGATCACCGCACCCGCATCGAATGCGACGGCTGAACGCATGATCGCCCCCACATTATGCGGATCAGTTACCTGATCGAGAACCAGAAGGAGAGGGCTGTCTTTCAGCGCTTCGAGCCGTCGAATGGGAAGCGCTCTGGTCTCAAGCATGACGCCCTGATGGATCGCTTCAGGCCCTAGGATGCGCTCGATGTCCGACGGAACGACGAATTCCACCGAAAACGACAGCGCTTCCGCTGGGCCGATATCGAGCCGGATGAATGCATTTTGCGTCACAAAGAGGCGCACCAGTTTGCGCGCCGGATTTTCAATGGCTGCGCGAACGGTATGAAGCCCATAAAGGTAGACCTGTTCCGCCTCGAGCTGCGGCGGAGACCAATCTGCGCCTGCCTTGCGGCGCTTGACGGGCGCTGGCGTCGGAATTTCGCCACGCTCTCTCTTGGAATCGCGAACTTGCCGACGCAGAGTGGCGTAGTGGCTGTCCCGGGCGGATTTGTCTTTGTTGTCGTTCTTGGTCATGCCCGCCTTATAACGACTGTGCATCCAAGGCGAAAGTCCGCCGTCATCCACAGGTCGAAGAGAAGTTTTGAAATTTCTCGAAATTTTCATTTGATGTCGTGTTGACAGCAGGCGAACTGGCAGTCATATACGCCGCCGTGACTGCAGCAAACGACGCGGTTCACAAGCTTGGTCTTCGGTCCAGACAGAATACTGGAGGGATGCCCGAGTGGTTAAAGGGGACGGACTGTAAATCCGTTGGCTCAGCCTACGTTGGTTCAAATCCAACTCCCTCCACCATTCTGATCTTCGACCGAACAAGCCCGCGGGTATAGCTCAATGGTAGAGCAGCAGCCTTCCAAGCTGAATACGCGGGTTCGATTCCCGCTACCCGCTCCAAATTCTACCAAGAAACATTCAGTTGATAGCGTCTGGCTGTTGCGCGTGGATACCTCCGGGACCTTTGCAATAATTATCTTGCGCATTGAACTGGAAAGCCTTAAACGGCGTCACCAAATCCGCACGCGCGGATGAACCATTCTTTTTGATCACAGGAAGCATCAATGGCAAAGAGCAAGTTTGAGCGTACCAAGCCGCATGTGAACATCGGCACGATTGGCCACGTTGACCATGGCAAGACGTCTCTGACGGCAGCGATCANAATGGCAAAGAGCAAGTTTGAGCGTACCAAGCCGCATGTGAACATCGGCACGATTGGCCACGTTGACCATGGCAAGACGTCTCTGACGGCAGCGATCACGAAGTACTTCGGCGAGTTCAAGGCGTACGACCAGATCGACGCTGCTCCGGAAGAGAAGGCGCGTGGTATCACGATTTCGACGGCTCACGTTGAGTATGAGACGGCGAACCGTCACTAYGCSCACGTTGACTGCCCCGGCCACGCCGACTACGTCAAGAACATGATCACGGGTGCAGCGCAGATGGACGGCGCGATCCTGGTTTGCTCCGCCGCTGACGGCCCGATGCCGCAGACGCGCGAGCACATCCTTCTGGCTCGCCAGGTTGGCGTTCCTGCGATCGTTGTGTTCCTGAACAAGGTCGACCAGGTTGACGACGCTGAACTTCTGGAACTCGTAGAGCTTGAAGTTCGYGAACTTCTGTCGTCCTACGACTTCCCKGGCGATGACATTCCGATCGTCAAGGGCTCTGCTCTTGCTGCTCTGGAAGAYTCGAACAAGACGATCGGTGAAGACGCGATCCGCGAGCTGATGGCTCAGGTTGACGCCTACATCCCGACGCCAGAGCGTCCGATCGACCAGCCGTTCCTGATGCCGATCGAAGACGTGTTCTCGATCTCTGGCCGTGGTACGGTTGTGACRGGCCGCGTTGAGCGTGGTATCGTGAAGGTCGGTGAAGAAATCGAAATCGTTGGCATTCGTGCAACGACGAAGACGACCTGCACGGGCGTTGAAATGTTCCGCAAGCTGCTCGACCAGGGTCAGGCCGGCGACAACATCGGTGCTCTTCTGCGTGGCGTGAACCGTGACGGCGTTGAGCGCGGTCAGATCCTGTGCAAGCCTGGCTCTGTCAAGCCGCACAAGAAGTTCAAGGCAGAAGCCTACATCCTGACGAAGGAAGAAGGCGGCCGTCATACGCCGTTCTTCACGAACTACCGTCCGCAGTTCTACTTCCGCACGACGGACGTGACGGGCATCGTCACGCTTCCGGAAGGCACGGAAATGGTTATGCCTGGCGACAACGTAACCGTTGACGTTGAGCTGATCGTTCCGATCGCGATGGAAGAAAAGCTGCGCTTCGCGATCCGCGAAGGTGGCCGTA